>JACZSM010000023.1 GCA_022574185.1 Pseudomonadota bacterium | reverse complement strand
TTCCGCTTCAATCGCCGTTTTTGGCGTGGGCCGGCGTTCTTGCGTGCGCTCACATTGATGGTTCGCACTCAACACAAGATATAGTGGGTCCCGAACTCAACCGGATAAGCATGTCCGCGGAAACATCGAGGCGAATTGCCTGTGATTGTTCCATCCTGAGCATCAAAGAGGCCGCAAACGGCGAACCGCTCTCCATTGGACGCAAAACACGCTCCATTCCACCGGCATTGCACCGCGCATTACGTTTTCGCGACAAGGGATGCCGTTTCCCGGGCTGCACGAACGACAGATTCGTCGATGGTCATCACATCCGGCACTGGGCCGATGGCGGTGAGACGAGTCTCGACAATCTCGTGTTGCTGTGTCGACGCCATCATCACCTCGTGCACGAAGGCGGGTTCGCTTGCGAGAAATCCAAAGACGGCGAGATCATTTTCAGAGATCAGCGACGAGAGCCGCTGCCAACCTGGTCCACACTACCCACGATCGACGATGTCGACCTCAAAGCATGGATGGATCGCGAGTTCTTCGAGCACGACATCAACTCTGATACCCCTGCCGCGCAGTGGTATGCCGGCGATCGCATGGATTGGGATCTCGCGGTCGGCAGTCTTTTTAATTAGCAACGGAAAAGTCAGGGGGTCAGGTGATAATCGCCCGCATGTCTCGATCCGCGCTTGACGGCAGCGGGCTCCTACATTGGTCCCGGCAGTTCTGGTATCGTGATTGGCGGAATAAATCCACATTGCTTGAGGCCGCCATGAAAAACACCCTGATCGCCCTGTTCGTCTTGCTGTCCGGAGCGCTCACGCTGGCCGCCGACGGTGTCCCCGCACATCCGTATATCAAGATTGAGACGACCGAGGGCAGCATCGTTGTCGAGCTCGATCGCAAGCAAGCACCACTCACGGTCGCGCACATTCTCGAACTCGTCGACAGCGGCTATTACGACGGCACTATCTTTCACCGCGTCATCCCCGGATTCATGGCTCAGGCAGGCGCGCATACGCCAGACCTCAAACGCAAGGAAACGGAGGCCGCGATTCCCAACGAGTCCGGCAACGGACTGAGCAATGCCCGTGGCACTATCGCAATGGCCCGCACCAGCGATCCGCATTCAGCAAATGCGCAGTTCTTCATCAACGTCGCCGATAACGATAGCCTCGATCCGCATAAATCTTCCGCCGCCGGGAGATGGGGCTATACCGTATTCGGCCAGGTGATCGAAGGCATGGATGTGGTCGACAAGATCGTTGCCGTAAAGACCGGTCCGCAGGGACCGTTCCAGTCGGACGTGCCCATCGTGCCGATCGTTATCAAGAAAATATCCCGTTACACATTCGAATAGCGTTGATGACGACGTTATTCATCTCTGATCTGCATCTCGAGGCCGAACGTCCGGACATCGGTGATCAATTTATAAAATTTCTCGAAGACGATGCCAGCGAGGCAGAAGCGCTATACATTCTCGGTGACCTGTTTGAGGCCTGGGTTGGCGACGATGATCAGAATAATTATTACTTCGTGATCAAGAGGGCGATGCGCCAACTTTTTGATAGCGGTGTCCCCGTCTATTTCATGCACGGCAACCGCGATTTCATGATCGGCAAACAATTCGCCAATGAGACCGGCGTGATCATTCTTGCCGAACCCTATGCAATCAACATGTACGGCGAGAAGGCGTTGTTATGCCATGGCGACGTGATGTGCACGGACGATGTGCAGTACCAAAAGATCCGCAAGATGACCCGCGATCCCGACTGGCAGGCGTCGATGCTCGCCAAACCACTCAAAGAGCGACTACGCATGGCCGAAGAAGCCCGGCGGCAGAGTCTCGAGCGCACGATCAACCTCGACATGAACATCATGGACGTCAACGAGGACGAGGTTAAAAAGATCATGTCGAAATACGGCGTCGATGTGCTTTTGCACGGTCATACGCATCGGCCTGCCGTGCACGATGTCGACCTGGGCAATCGCAAGGCGAAGCGTGTCGTACTCGGCGACTGGCACAAGCAAGGCAGTGTCGTCAGGTGGGACCTTCGCGGACCGAAATTGGAGGTTTTGCCGCGTTAGCCAGGAAGTTTCAGCCGATGGCAGGCAAGATCGGTTAAGGAATTGACTGGCTGGGAATTCCAGAGTGAAAGCCGAAATGCGCATCGGGGCCTGCGATGAGTTCAGCCTCGAGCACTTTGAGTTCAGCGAGACGTGCCCCGATCTCGGCCGCATCAATGCTGGTTTCAGATTTTGCGAGTGCCAGGTAATGTTCGAAGTGGCGAGCTTCTGACTTCAGCAAGCCGGCGTAAAACCTGCCAAGTTTTTCCGGGAGGCGCGGGGCAAGGGCGGCGAAGCGTTCGCACGAACGCGCCTCGATCAGCGCACCTATCAGGAGCTTGTCCAGAAGTTTCTGCGGCTCATCGTGTCGCACTGCGGCACGTAAACCGCCCGCGTAGCGCGATGCCGCATGACGTTCGAACGGCACTCGCATATCCTCCATGATTGCCCGCACCTGCTCGAAGTGCCGCAATTCCTCCCGCGCGAGCCGCGACATACGCTGCACCAACCTGGCCCGCTCCGGGTAACGGTACAAGAAGCCAAGCGCCGTGGAGGCGGCTTTGAGCTCGCAGTTCGCATGATCCAGCAGCAGTTCGGGTAGCCGGGCGCACGCTTCCTCGAGCCACTGCACCGGGGTTGCTACCTCGAAAAAATTCAAAATTGCCGCCGGCACTACAACCATTCTTCAATCTCCGCGGCCGAACGCAGTCGATCGCCGGGTTGTTTGGCCAACATCATATTCAATAGCGCCTGGTAGCTTGCTACTGGTGTCGGCAACAGCGGCACAGGAGCTTGTGCGTGCATGTAAATAATCGCCATGGCCGAATCTGCTCGAAACGGTTTCTTGCCAGTCAGCATTTCATAAAAAATCACGCCCAGACTGTAAATGTCGCTGCGCTGATCAATGCCTTCCGCATGCCCCTGCTCCGGGCTCATGTAATACGGCGTGCCGAAGATCTCACCACTGTCGGTAATTTCCATCTCTTGCCGCATTCGCTTTGCGAGACCAAAATCGATCAGCGCAATCGTATCGTCATTGCGCAGCATGATATTGCCCGGCTTCAGATCACGATGCAGGATGCCGACGTCGTGAATTTTCGCGAGCGCGCTGGCAATCTGCCGCAGGTACCTGACTGCGTCAGGCTCGTTGATGCCGCCACTGATCCTTTGTTTGAGATCGCCGCCATCAATGTATTCCATTGCAATGTGAGCATGCTCGTCGCCGACGCCGAGATCGTAAATTTTGACGATATTCGGGTGCTCGATCTCGGCAATGAGTTCGTACTCCTGCAAGAATCGGTCAAATGCTCCGACGCTGTCTTGTGCATCGGGTACCTGTTGCAGCACTTTGAGTACAAGCAATTGGCCGGAAGACTTTTTCTCGCCAAGATAAACGGCTGAATGCATCGTGGCGCCAAGTTTCCTTACGAAGCGATAGCCGCGAATCAACGGCTGAATGCCGGCTTTCAAATCACCAACGAACAACGAAGCGGTCGACACCAAACGCCGTTGCGACGACAGGATATTGCTTAATCGTACCGTCAACGCATCATGGCTGATGTCATCGCGGACAAAGAATCCGTCAGCCCCGGCTTTGGCAACTGCCTGCTTGTCATCTTGCGTGCCGAAATAAACAACCGCCGGGAAACCGGGAACCTTGATGAATTGCTTGAGCACTTCAATGCCATTGCGATCGCCCAGTTCGTTGCCCAACAGGATGATGTCATTGCCGGCGCCCGAGAACTCAACGGGCAGATGCCCAGCTGCCGTCGGATCGTAAGCCGACAGGACGGCATCGGGCCAATGCGTGGTGACATGGTGCATCAACAAGCTGCGAAAATCGGCCTGACCGTCGATGATCATGATCTTGATGTTCACGGTACTGCGCCCTGTCCGGGCGACGAACTACATGCCGACGGCGGCGTCTTGGTGTTCTGCCTCGACCTCATAGCCCATGACAAAATCACCGCGCTGGTTTTGCTGCTGTTTTTTCGCAGCGTCGTTTCTTCGCTCTTCAAGCTCACGCAAGTATTCATCCGTGACATCGCCCGTGACATATTCGCCGGAGAAGCACGAAGTATCAAATTCCGTAATCGATGAATTATCGTGGCGCACCGACCGAATCAGACCGGGCAGGTCCTGGTAGATCAACCGATCAGCACCAATCAGTTTTTCAATTTCCTCAACCGTACGGCCATTGGCGATGAGCTCCGAGGCCGCCGGCATATCAATGCCGTAAACATTTGGATAGCGCACGGGCGGTGCCGCGGAGGCGAAATACACTTTGCGCGCGCCCGCATCACGCGCAAGTTTGATGATCTGCCGTGACGTCGTCCCTCGTACGATCGAATCGTCGACGAGTAACACGTTCTTGCCATGAAATTCGAGATTGATCGCATTGAGTTTGCGCCGTACGGACTGTGTGCGTTCAGCCTGATCGGGCATGATAAATGTGCGGCCGATGTAACGATTCTTGATGAAACCCTCACGATATTTCACGCCGAGATGGTGGGCGACTTGAACCGCTGAGGTGCGACTCGTGTCCGGAATCGGGATGACCACATCAATATCATGGTCGGGGAAATCGCGAAGGATCTTGCCCGCGAGTTGCTCGCCCATGCGCAGTCGTGCCTTGTACACGGAAAGGTCGTCTAGAATTGAATCAGGCCGAGCGAAGTAGACGAATTCAAAAATACACGGTGTATGGCGCGCCGCATGCTGCTGCTCGCGGCTATGCAGGAGGCCGTCAATCTCGATGAAAACCGTCTCTCCCGGCCGCACATCGCGAAGTCTCTCAAACCGCAGGATATCCAAAGCCACACTCTCTGACGCAACCATGTATTCGGTTCCGCCCTCACATTGCCGTTGCCCAAGTACGAGCGGCCGAATGCCATTGGGGTCCCTGAATGCGACGATGCCGATGCCGACTATCATTGCAACGACGGCATAACCACCTTTGCAGCGGCGGTGTACGGCGTCGACCGTGTCGAAAATTTGTTCGGCTGTCGGCGTGCCGTTCGTACGAATCTGCAATTCGTGTGCGAAAACGTTCAGCAACACTTCCGAATCGGATCCTGTATTGAGATGGCGGCGGTCTTCCTTGGTCAGGAGTTGCGTCAGCTCATCGGAGTTGGTCAGATTGCCGTTATGCCCAAGACAAATTCCATACGGTGAGTTTACGTAAAATGGCTGCGCCTCATCGACTCGAGCACTGCCGGCGGTTGGATAGCGTATGTGGCCGATACCAATATTGCCAGTCAGCCAATCCATATGACGCTGACGAAACACGTCACGCACAAGCCCGATACTCTTGCGGTCCCTGAGTCCATCTGCCCCCCAGGTAACGACACCAGCAGCATCCTGACCGCGATGCTGCATGACGGTCAGAGCATCATACAAGGCATGGTTGACCGCTTGATGGCTAACAATTCCGACAACGCCGCACATAAATTTCCCCGCGATTCTTAGTTTTTCGTGTTGTTGTTCAGCTCAGACGTCAAATCAATCTTAAATTTCTTCGCCGCCTCATCCGGCTTCAACAGTTCATAGCCTTGCGGTGCCATGACCTCGATCCAGTGAGCGACGACCTCCAGATACGGGATCGTTTTTGATTTGCGCCACCATTTATTTTTGTCAATATCCGAAAACTGGCCCGCGAGGATCAGCACCGCGACCAGCACAATGCCTCGTACCACACCGAACAATGCCCCAAGCAGGCGATCCATGCCGCCCAGCAGAGACAATCGTACGACCTTGGATATTCCCCAGCCCAGCACCCCGCCGATCGACAGGATAACGACGAAGACAACGACACGACCAAACCATTTCTGCGCTTCTTTTGAGTCGATCCAGCTCTCGGAAATATCACCTATTGCCGGGCCGAAATAGAGCGCGGCCCAAATTGCGACGAGCAAGGCCACGAAGGAAATCGCTTCTTTCACCAATCCGCGGTACGCGCCCACGACAACGGAAATTAAGATGGCGACGGCGATGAATATGTCGATGATCGGCATCAGAGATGTCGGCGCGGCTCAGGTGTGATCGGCTTGGTTGGAGCGGAGTCTAACAGAGATTTCAAAATACCTCGCAAACGACGCCGGCCTCAGGGATGCGGCAGAACCTGGCCTGTATGACCTGCCTTTCGCAATCGTTCGGCCATCGCTTCGGCACTCTGACGATCCTTTTGTGGTCCGATTCGTACACGATGCAGATTGCCCGAAGTCGTCGACAACTGACTCAGGAACGCGGCGTAACCCTGTTTGCGCAAGTTGGCCGCCAATCGTTCAGCGTTTTTCAGATTACTGAAGCTGCCCAGCTGCACAGCCCACATGCCTGTCGAAGAAACACTTGCTGGCGCCGCACGGACAACGGCCGCAACCGACACCGGTTTCTGGTCGGCACGCTCTGCCGCATTTTGTTTTTCCGACGCTGGCGTACGCTGCGGTTCACGGCTGCTGGCGGCTTGATTCGTTTGCGTTGCCGATTCAACAGGGGCGCTGCTGGCGACCGGTACCGGATTGCTGCGGTCGCGATCAAGCACTACGGTCTGATGAGCTTGCTCAGCCTGACCGGGCAACAGTACGCGTTCAGTGACAATTTCGTTGTCGCCTGGCGAACCGTCGAGAAATACGGGCACGACGAGCACTACGAACAGGACGAGAACACCTGCGCCAATGATGCGTTCTTTTAAAGCCCGATCCATCATGATTTGCCTGGTATTCCGTCACCGTAGTATCAGGGCGGCGAGTATATCTCAACTGGACGCAGGAGCTCGAGAAGCGGACCAACAAGATAAAATGACCCTGTCACGAGGATGCGATCATCCGCGCCGGCCAATACGAGAGCATGATCTCGCGCCTGCCGCAGCGATGCAGCGATCAGACAACTCGTGTCAGTCACATTGGCGATCCGCCGCGCCAGATCGGCCGCCGGGATCGCTCGTGGATTGTCGGCCGTCACGGCGACCCAGCTCGCCACCGCATCGACCAGCGGTGAGACCATGCCCTCGACATCCTTGTCATCGAGTATGCCGATGATAGCGATGGTACGGCCCGCGATCGGTAGCGTACGCAACGTGTCGGCCAGAACTCCGGCCGCCGCGGGGTTATGCGCAACATCCAGCAACCAGTTGCCATCCGCATCAAGCATTTGCATGCGCCCGCTCAGGTGCAGATCACTGAACGCCGCATCGATGACGTCTGTGCGCAGCAAATTACGGTGACCCGCGGCCTCCACGAGGGCCAGTACGCCCGCCGCATTCTCGACTTGAATAGCACCTGGCAGAGATGGCCGCCGCAGGCGCTTGAGATGAGTCTGCGCGCCCCGCCACGACCAGGCATCACGGTCCAGCACCCAGTGGTAGTCGCGTCCCGCTGCGATCAGATTTGCACCGGTCGCCGCAGCTCGCGCAACGATCGTGCGTGGCATGTCCATCGATGCGAAGACCAGCGGTTTATCTCGCCGCATGATGCCAGCTTTTTCCCGTGCGATTGCCTCAACGTCGTCACCTAACCAATTGCAATGATCGAGCGAGACGTTCGTTATGAGGCCGGCATCAGGCGCAATAGCGTTTACGGCATCGAGCCGCCCGCCCATGCCAATCTCGAGTATGACTGTGTGGACACCGGCGTCCGCGAACACTGCAAGTGCAGCCAGCGTACCAAACTCGAAATAGGTGAGCGATACGTCATCACGCACCGCTTCAATACGTTCGAAGGCCGCGACGATTGCCGCATCCGATGCCTCAACACCATCGATGCGGATGCGTTCGTTATAACGAATGATGTGCGGCGACGTGTAACTGCCGACACACACGCCAGTGGTTCGCAACAGCGACTCCAGCATCACGACACTCGAGCCCTTGCCATTGGTGCCCGCGATGTGAAAAACGGTTGCAGGTCGCTCGAGGTTCAGGCGCTCCAACAAACACTGCACGCGCTCAAGTCCGAGGTCGATTTCCCAGGGGGACAGGGTCTCGAGCCGGACCAGCCAGTCGTTCAGAGGCGAATCAAGCGAAGGCATTGCGCTAGCCCGGACTATTTATGTTCCGGGCTGGGACGATGCTCGAATTTGGCCAGCAAATCGGCGATCTGCTGACGCAGCTTGCGGCGATCGACGATCATGTCGATCGCGCCGTGGTCGAGCAGAAACTCACTGCGTTGAAATCCTTCCGGAAGTCTCTGGCCTACGGTCTGCTCAATGACGCGCGGCCCGGCGAAACCGATCAGCGCATTCGGTTCGGCGATATTGACATCGCCAAGCATCGCCAGGCTTGCCGAAACACCACCCGTCGTTGGATCCGTCAATACCGATATATAGGGCACGCCCTTGCTGCCAAGTCTTGCCAACGCCGCAGAAGTTTTTGCCATCTGCAGCAGCGAAAACAGTGCCTCCTGCATGCGGGCGCCGCCACTGGCTGAAAATGCAATAAGTGGCATCTTGTTTTCGGTCGCATGATCCACGGCACGCGCGAAACGTTCGCCGACGACTGAGCCCATGGACCCACCCATGAATGAAAATTCGAATGCGCAGACAACGACAGGTCGGCCGAACAGCGATCCCGTAACAGAGACAAGCGCATCTTTCTCGCCAGTTTTCTTCTGCGCCTGTACCAGACGGTCACGATAACGCTTGCTGTCGCGAAATTTGAGCGGATCCAGCGACTCAAGCCCCGCCGACAACTCTTGCTGCGAGTCAGAATCGAGGAAAATTTCAAGGCGCCGGCGTGCACCAATGCGCATGTGATACTCGCACTTGGGGCAAACCTGCAGGTTGCGCTCAAGTTCATTGCGATACAGCTGAGCGTCGCATTTAGCGCACTTTATCCAAACTCCTTCAGGCACCGAGCGAGTACGCTTTTCGGTACTGATCCTGGACGGTAAAAGTTTGTCGAACCAGCTCATGGTCGCATCTTATCGAATATCTGCAAGCTGCGCTCTTGTGGTAAATCGTATTCCTCCGGGTAGTCGACCTTGATCAACGTTAATCCGTGCGGTGGTGCCGCCACACCGCCTTGTGAACGGTCGCAACTTTTCAGTAGCGTCAATACCCAATCCAGCGATTGGTCACCACGGCCGACAGCAACAAGCACGCCGGTAATATTGCGCACCATGTGTTGCAGAAATGCATTCGCAGTAAGCTCAAACTCGATCCAGTCGTCACACCTGTTGACCGCGATCGAATGCATCTCACGAACCGGCGTTGACGCTCGGCAAGCTGCTGCGCGAAAGGCGGAAAAGTCGTGTTTTCCGATCAACACCTGCGCTGCTTCGTGCATGTGCGATGCATCGAGCGGCTCATGTATCCACCAGGCACGGTGTCGGTACAGTGAGGACCGGACCGGGCAATTGAGCAACAGGTATCGATAGGTCCGCGCAATCGCTGAGAAGCGTGCATGAAACCCATCGTCTACCGGGCTGGCCCAGGTCACATTGATATCGTCGGGAAGATTACTATTCGCACCGAGCAGCCAGCCTCTCGCCGTTCGCTCGCTCGTCGTATCAAAATGGACGACCTGCCCGGATGCATGCACGCCGGTGTCCGTGCGACCCGCACAGCTTACGTCGATGGAGTGGTCGGCAACTTGCTCCAGTGCATCTTCAACACGCGCTTGTATACCGTCGCCCGTGCGTTGTCGCTGCCAGCCGTTGTACGCCGTGCCGTCGTACTCGATGCCCAGAGCAATACGCATATGCAGGATTCATGATCGGTCGCTCAGGACGAGCGGCCGACTCAATTATGCCGGTAAAGAGTCTAGCAGCTGTTGCGCTTGTTGCTGCTGGCTTTCGTCTCCCTCATCGAGGACTTCCTCGAGGATGGAGCGAGCACCTGCGGGATCGCCCATATCGACATAGGCGCGGGCGAGATCGAGCTTGGTACCGACCTCGGTCATCGTCCGCGCGTCAAACAGATCTTCACTCATGTCGCCCGGCGCGAGCGCCATCGTCGCAATGTCGTCGTCATCCGTGGGCAGGTCGGGGCGCGGCTGCTCCACGGTTGCATCGTCTCGGCTCTGTTGGATCGTGTCGCTAATATCGCTCACTTGCAGCGCAGCGGTCAGATCATCGAGATCAAGATCGACATCGGTACTGGCAACTGCCGGCAGTTCACCGGTTTCGTCAAGACCCGCAGCGCCTGAAAATGCGTCCGTGGGCAGCGCCTCCGTCTTGGCGAAGTCATAGCTGCCCTCAGGCTCATCATCCAGTCCCGCGAGCAATGTTTCATCCTGATCTGCCGGCGCCGCGCCTGTTTTGTCAGCGCCAAGTCCTGGCGCCAGCATGGTTGCATCATCGTCCGATAAAGCTGCCGCCACATCGGACGCCGTTTCGACAACGAAATCGGGACTCAATACCTGCGTGACACCGGTCGCGTCGAGCAAGCTCTGATCGAAACCGACATCTGTCGCGAGTTCTGTGGGTTCGGGTTCCACATTCAACGTGGCCTGCATGCCTGTCGCATCCGGGTCAATTTCGGGGTTTTTCCCGGTTACCTCGGCCAGGTCCTCGAGCTCCTCGTTAACACCGGTATCGGCCAAAATCTCGGACTTACCCGTCGCATCAAGATTATCCAGGTCATCGAGCGCTGCTATTTCAGTCTCCTTGAGCCCGTCGAGATCGAGACCAAGATCATCGAGGTTAATCTCGGCCGTCTCGTCACCTGCCTGACCCGTGATCTCTATCGCATCACCAACCGCTTCGTCAATCGCCGGTAACTCTGCTGAGCCGCTCAGCTCATCGAATTGTTGTTCGATTGTTGGCGACTTGCCGGTCGCATCCAATGCTGGTATCTCGGCCGTGCCGTCTTCGATGGCGGGCATCTCGGCCGTCAATTCGAAATCGGGAGCTGCACTCTCGGGAATTGCCTGCGTCACACCCGATGCGGCGCCGAGATCCACAATATCATCCTGCACGCCATCTTCGGCAATGAACTCCATATCGAGAGCGCCGGCCTCGTCCATGCCTACTTCGAACGACAGATCGACCGCTGGCGACGCCGCGGCTGTAGCACCTGCAAACAATTTGTCGTCTGCAGCGATTTGCTGGCCCATGATGACAATCTTGTCCCACTCTGCGATTTCCGCATCGCCGGCCGAGGCCTTCAGGCGTTCGGCCGCATCCACAAAGGCATCGCGATTGCCCCAAACGAAATAAATTTCACAGAGTTTCGTCAGCAGGTCACGACGTTCAGGCTCGACTCCCAATGCACCGTTGATCAGGTCTGCCGCCTGGTCATAAAGACCGTAAGCCATATGAAAATCGGCTTCTGCTATCGGATCGGCCTGGTCCAGGTTCATCGCCGTATCGCTGCTGAACGTATCCTCCAGGGCATCGAATTCGCTCGTGGGATCGTCGTCCGCCGCCTCGGCCTGGGCATCAGTCTCTGCCTCGGCCTTGAATTCGGCCGGAGCTTCGATCTCGAAATCTGGTGCAGGTGCCTCGACCGTTGCGTCGACTTCCGGCTGAATTTCGGATTCCTGTTCAACAACCATAATGGATTCGTCTACCATCACGGGCGCCCGCAAGCTTGCGGTTGCCGCCAGCGGATCAGCATCCACCTCGTCAGCATCCAGCTCGCGCAAGGAGCCGGACAGATCCTCGACTTCATCATCGTCATCGCGACGCATGAACCAGAAAAGCACACCGCCCGCGATGACCACGGCCGCGATAATAATCATTGCCCAAAGGCTGGTCAGCGCATCGATCGCTCGATCCACGAAACCGGGTTCAACGCGTGTCGGCGTTTCGATCGTGTCCTGGACCGGCTGCGGCGTTACGTCCACAACAGGCTCATCGTCGTCGACACCGATTGCATCGGCATCATCGTCGGCCAGGATTTCCTCGTCGGCCGGGAACGTGGCATCTGCAAGACCTGCATCGACCAGATCTTCATCAGCGTCGTCGATGAACGGATCGTCGACAGGCAGTTCATAGACTTCGCCGCGGATCCGTGAGAGTTCCTGACGTAGCGTGGCCAATTCGTTGTTACGGATCTCGATCAGAGATCGTTGCGCCGGTACGTCGGCAGCCTCCAGATCGGCAATGCGCTGCTCAATTTCCTGTTCGCGTGTCTGCGGCTCGAGACCGTACTGACTGTCTGCCCCGACATCATCATCGAGGTAATCGTCATCAGGCGGCACGAGGGTCAGGCTACGTGATGACGTATCATCCAGCGGCGCGGCAGAATCGCCTTGCCAGACAGCATGATGGCGTTGCGCCTGCTCCAATGCGTCACCGCGACTGATCTGGAAAACGTCGTCTGCACTTGGAATACGTAATCTGGCGCCCGCTCGGAGAATGTTGATATTGCCGCCGAACGCTTCGGGGTTCGCCGCAAAGATCGCCATCATCGTCTGGTTGATCGTCAGTCGGCTATCGGGTCGAACACGGATCGTGATACCCCATAATGTTTCACGGCTTTGAACGTAATAGTCGCCGCTGTCCGACATATCGTATGGCGAATCATCTACGACCGGCTCCGGTGTCGGTGCAGGCCGCACAACTCTTGGCGTCGGTTCAGGTTCGCTGATCTGTGGAGTTGGTGCGACACGCTCGATGCGTGCGCTGTCCGTGGGCGTACTACGCGTCGGCGCAGTCACCACCGGTGGTGCCTCGGTTGCCACCGGCGGCGCGAATGTAGGTGGATCCAGAAGCACGGTGTATTCACGCAACAATCGACCGCGTGACCAGCTCGCTTCAACAAGGAATGTCAGAAATGGCTCGGTTATCGCCGTCGGCGAACGTATTTCAATCACGTAACCGCCCGTGCTGCCGCCGCGAATGACAAGGAACTGAATGTTCTGCAGGTAAACCGGACGATCCAGGCCGTAACGTTCAAACGTTGCGGTCGAGGCCATGGCAATCTGCAAATTAGCAAGCTCTTCCGGTGTCGCAGAAAGCAACTCGATTTCTGCGCGCAACGGCTCGTTGAGCGCAGAATTCAGTCGAATTTCTCCCAAGCCCAACGCCCAGACCTCACTTGTCAGCAAAAGTACCAGCGCAAGCGAGATACGAGAAAGTCGTCGCGACATAGTTTTTATCTCCAGCTCCCCAATTACCCCGTTTTGACGTAGGCTCGGGGCCAAATCACGGCAGACAGACGGGTTTAACATATGCCACCGAACTATAGCTTATAAATGGTTTTTCGCCAATATTTCAGCAATTTGGACGCTATTTAGAGCCGCGCCCTTACGTATGTTATCGGCGACCACCCACAGGTTGATGCCACGCGGATGTGAAATGTCCTCACGGACGCGACCGACATAAACCGGGTCGGTACCCGAGCTATCAGTGACCGCTGTCGGATAGGCCCCCGTCTCGACGCCATCAAGCAAGCATACGCCGGGTGCGTTGCGTAGCAAATCACAGACTTTTTCAGCCGAAATCTTGTCGCTGGTCTCAATGCTTACGGCTTCGGAGTGTCCGTAGAACGCAGGAATACGGACCGCTGTAGGGTTGATCAGTATCTTGTCGTCGTCAAATATCTTACGCGTCTCCCAGACGATTTTCATTTCTTCGCGGGTGTAACGATTGTCCTCAAAGATATCGATGTGCGGTACCGCATTGAACGCGATCTGTTTGGCATCGCCCTCAATATCCAGTGGCTGTCCATTCAGCATCATCGACGTCTGTCGCACGAGTTCCTCGACGGCAACGCGACCGGCACCCGATACAGCCTGATAGGTCGATACAGTGATTCTTTTAATGCCGACCGCGTCATAAATCGGCTTGAGCGCCACGACCAGCTGGATTGTTGAGCAATTTGGATTGGCGATAATGCCGCGTTTTTTATATTCGATAATCTTATCGGCATTAACCTCAGGTACAACCAGCGGAATATCATCGTCGCCGCGAAAATTCGATGTGTTGTCGATAACGGTACAGCCTGCCGCCACAGCCTGCGGCGCATATTCGGCGGAAACCGAAGCGCCGGCTGAGAACAAGCCGATCTTCACTCGCGAAAAATCAAACTGAGCAAGATCGTCAACCGGCAACTCGCGCCTGCCAAAATCAACGGTCTTGCCAATCGATTTTTCACTGGCCAGCGCATACACGGTACCGACGGGAAATTTTCTCTCCGCGAGAATTGCAAGCATCGCTTCACCAACGACACCAGTAGCGCCGACGACTGCTATATCGAATTCGCGTGCCATTTACGTGTCTTGCGCCGGGACGATCGGTGTAGCCGATTGGACGTCCGCATTCTGCGCACGATTGCGCAGGTAGTGATCCATGAGCACGAGCGCAACCATCGCCTCGGCGATAGGCGTTGCCCGCAGTCCTACGCAAGGATCGTGGCGCCCTTTGGTGACAATTTCAGTCTGCTTGCCAGTCTTATCGATTGTCTTTCCGGGTATCGCGATACTTGATGTCGGTTTCAGCGCGATGCTCGCCAGGATATCCTGTCCCGAGGAAATACCGCCCAGCGTGCCACCCGCATCGTTCTTGCTAAAACCATCGGGGCCAATCTCGTCGCGATGCTCGCTGCCACGCTGCGACACGGCCCTGAAACCGGCACCAAGTTCGACACCCTTGACTGCATTGATACTCATCAGCCCATGCGCTAACGCTGCCTCAAGCTTGTCGAAGACGGGCTCACCGAGACCTGGTGGGACATTGGTCGCGAGAATACTGATTTTCGCCCCGATCGAATCACCCTGTTCGCGCAACTCGTCCATAAAGGACTCAAGTTCGTCGATGCGATCAGGATCGGCACAAAAGAATGGATTCTGATCGACGAAGGACAAATCGGTAGCACCGAGTTCGATCGGACCCAATTGCGACAGGTAACCGCGAATTTCAATACCGAGATGCTGCAGCAAGTACTTGCGCGCGATGGCTCCGGCGGCAACACGCATCGTCGTTTCACGCGCCGACGAACGACCGCCGCCGCGGTAGTCGCGAATGCCGTATTTTTGTTGATACGTGTAGTCCGCATGGCCGGGACGAAACTTGTCCTTGATGTCGCCATAGTCCTTCGATCGCTGGTCCTTGTTTTCGATGACCAGGCCGATGGGCGTCCCCGTCGTCACGCCTTCGAATACGCCCGAGAGAATCTGCACCTTGTCGGGCTCCTTGCGTTGAGTCGTATGCCGTGATCGACCCGGCCGACGGCGTTCGAGATCCTTTTGGATATCTTCCTCGTTGAGCGCCATGCCCGGCGGACAGCCATCGACGATGCAACCCAATGCACGCCCATGGCTTTCGCCGAATGTCGTAACCACAAACAAGGTACCAATGCTGTTACCGGACACTTTTATATTCCTTTGAGATCGTCTCTTGTCAGCAAGAATACACCTGACCCGCCATGCTCGAACTCCAGCCACATAAATGCAACACCCGGATATCGTTCTTCAAGTGCCGCCTGGCTGTTGCCGACTTCGCAGACGAGTATTCCATTGTCATTCAGAAAGCGTGAGGCATGTTGCAGGATCGTGTTGACCGAATCCAGACCATCGTCGCCGGCCGCCAGCCCCTGCATGGGTTCGTGGCGAAACTCAGCCGGCAAATCCGCCATGTCTTGCTGGTCGACATAGGGTGGATTGCCGACGATGAGATCGTAGCGTCGCTCCCCGAGACCGTCGAAAAAATCCGCTTGCACGAGCCGTACCCGCTCCGTGAGCGCATGTCGCTCGACATTGATTGCCGCCACGGCCAGTGCATCTGCCGAAATATCGACGGCATCGATGATTGCCTCCGGAAATGCTGCTGCAATCGCGATCGCGATACAGCCGCATCCTGTGCCGAGATCAACCGCAGTTTTAACCGAGTCTGGCTCCAGCCAGGGTCTGAATCGATTATGAATCAGTTCCGCGATCGGCGATCGCGGAATCAGCACGCGCTCGTCTACATAGAATTCGAGTCCCGCAAACCATGCCTGCCTGACGAGGTAGGCGACCGGCACGCGTTCCACAATACGTCGCACGACCAGTTTATCGAGTTTTGCCAACTCCGCTGGTGCTACGAGTTGCCTGTACACTTCGGGCGCAGCGTCGTGGGACAGGCCCAGGCACGCAAATACGAGCCAGGCCGCTTCATCAACCGGATTGTCGGTACCGTGGCCATAGCTAAGCTCCGCCGCCGCTAACCGATCCGCTAGCTGCTGAATCAGTTGTTCGACGCTGCTGGCCTGATGTGATAACTCTGACATAGTTAAGGTGTGGTGTTTTCGCGTCCGGCAATCTATCACTATCGTCGGTGCAGTGCCTGTAGAATGGCCGGCTCCCAGGTAATCTCCCTGGCAACATCGAAATGCGTTCGAGACAAAATTATTTAATAGCAATGGCGATTGCTGCCATATTGACGGCTGCCTGGCTGTCCTATCGGTTGCTCGTGCCCCCGCCTATGCCACACACCGCCACTGTGTTTTCGACTCCCGCCGATTTACCCGAGTTCTCGTTACTCGACCAATACGGCAACGCATTCGACAGGGCGACGTTTGCCGGACAGTGGAGCCTGGTATTTTTCGGCTTCACACATTGTCCCGATATCTGCCCGCTGACATTGCAGCTGCTTGTGAGCGCCAGACAGCAATTGGACGATGCAGGACATGATCCGCTGCCGCGTATCGTCTTCATCAGCGTCGATCCCGAACGCGACTCTCCCGATGTCATCGGCGAATACGTCAGTTACTTCGGCGACGAAATCGTCGCCATAACGGGTGAGCTCGACGAACTTCGCAAGCTGACCGGCCGCCTGGGTATTTTCTTCGAAAAGTCACCCGCCGATAACGACGACTACTCGGTTGATCACTCGTCAGCCGTACTCGTGATAAACCCGCAAGGCCAATTCCATGCGCTCTTCAGCGCGCCGCACAAAGCTGGGAATTTTTTGCACGACTTGCCGATTATCATGTCAAACCGATGACGCATGTGCCAGCCATAACTGTGCTTGCCTGTCTGCTGGCATCGTGCTCAGCCACTCATGCACCACTTGCCGCAAGCGATGTGGTCGTAACCAGACCAGTGCCAGGCACACAGATCAGTGCCGCTTATCTTGCGTTGACGAACACGTCGCGGCAGAAAATTACGATCACAAAGGTCACAAGCCCGGACTTCGAGTCGGCCGAATTACATGAATCCATCCTTGATGACGGCATCGCACGCATGATCGCCCTCGAAGAGCTGACGATCTTGCCGCAGCAGACCGTGCTACTGGAACCGGGCGGCTTGCACCTGATGCTGATGCGGCCTGTAGGTGCGATCGAATCCGTCACCTTGCATTTCTATGCCGGCGAGGCACTCCTGCTGTCCGTCGACACCGTGGTCGAAGGAATACGCTGACATGTTGGCGCGCCTCTTCGTTTTTTTGCAGTACATCCTGCCCCGCCATTGGCTGACGTCAATCATCTACCACGTTGCCCGGATAAAACAACGCACGATAAAAGACTTCTTGATTTCGCGATTTGTTCGCCTCTACGATGTGGATATCGCAGAGGTCGAACTCAAAGTTCCCGATGACTTCGCGACATTCAACGATTTCTTTATTCGCGAACTCAAAAAGAATGCACGACCGGTCGATGCGGCGATCAATGCGCTCGTCTCCCCGGTCGATGGCACGGTGAGCCAGGCAGGACAACTGCGAAGCGACACGATTCTGCAAGCCAAGGGACGCGAGTACACGCTGAACGACCTGCTCGCAACCGACCTTGACGACGCACAGGCCTATATTGATGGTTCATTTGCGACGTTTTACCTGGCGCCGCACAACTACCATCGAGTTCACGCGCCGTTCGCCGGCGAACTGGTCGCAGCGCGTTACGTCCCGGGCGACCTGTTCAGCGTGAACGCAGCGACGGCCGCGCATGTGCGCGGACTGTTCTGCCGCAACGAACGACTGGTGCTTCACTTCGCAACGCCACATGGCCCTGCCGTGCTGATATTCGTTGGCGCATTGAACGTTGGCAGCATCGCTACCCCCTGGAGTGGCGAAATCCGGCCGCGCAAAGCCGGCACCGTCGAGGTCATCGACCTCAGTAATGCACAGACGGCCGTCAATAAGGGTGATCTGCTCGGGTGGTTCAATATGGGCTCGACAGTCATCCTGTTATTGCCCGCCGGTGCATGCGCATGGCGCAATGATCTTGTGCACGGCGCCACAGTGAGAATGGGCGAAGCGATTGCCGAGCTGTCGTCTCGAACAACATGACCGCCTGGCGTCCGTCGTCGCAACCGGACGCTGCACGTCGCCGTGCGGACTTGCTCGAGCGAGCGCGCACTTATTTCGCAGGACAGGACGTACTGGCAGTCGACACTCCTGCTCTGGGCCGATTCGCTGGCAGTGATCCGCACATCGAAAGCCTGTCTGTGCGTTCTGTATCGGGCACCGATTTTTTTCTGCACACATCACCCGAGTCCTGCATGAAACGATTACTCGCGGCCGGCTACCCTGATATTTATTCGATCTGCCGTGTCTATCGTGACGGAGAAACAGGCAAGCAACACTTAACCGAATTTACAATGATCGAGTGGTATCGTTTAGGTTTTGATCTTGCGGCGATTATCTCTGATGCGACGACTTGCATCGCGACGTGCCTGGAGATGCCCGAACTCATGGACAAGGTCGTAACGCTCGAATACCGCGACGCTTTCATGACCTATGCCGGCATCGAGATTGCCAGTGCGCGTAGTGAAGAGCTGGCCAAATGCGTCGCAGCAGATGATGATTTGAGAGAGCGAATCGGCGATGATCGTGACACCTGGCTCGACCTGATACTGGGCACGATCGTGGCACCCCGGTTGCCGCCGAAGTGCCTGACCGTACTGCAACATTATCCCGCGAGTAAGGCCGCCCTCGCTCGCCTTTGCCCGGACGATAATAAGGTCGCTGATCGATTCGAAATTTTTTTCGGTGCGATGGAACTCGCCAACGGCTATGTCGAGCTCAGAGACGCCGAGGAACAGCGGCACAGATTTGAGCAGGATCAGGAAGTCAGACGCAGCGCCGGTCAATCCGTGCAAGCGCTGGATTTTCTCCTGCTGCAAGCACTTGAATCCGGTCTCCCGGACTGTGCCGGCGTTGCAATCGGCGTTGAACGATTACAGATGCTTCACGATCGAACAGAAAATATAAGAGATGTCGTGACATTCGATGATCTTATTTGACTCGAGACACATATTCGTGTGAACGCGTATCAACCTTGATAATCTCACCCTGATCAACGAATAGCGGCACACGGACGACCGCGCCCGTCGACAGTTTTGCCGGCTTTACGCCACCGCTCGCCGTATCACCCTTGACGCCGGGATCCGTCTCCACGATTTCAAGTTCGACAAAGTTTGGTGCACTGACGAGCAACGGTAAATTATTCCATAGCGTGATCTGGCAAATATCACCATCACTTATCCAGTTTTTTGTGTCACCGACAGCTTTCGCGTCAGCTGCATATTGTTCGAATGTGTCGGGCACCATGAAATGCCAAAATTCACTATCGCAGTAGAGATACTGCATATCGGTTTCCATTACATCCGCCGCTTCGACGCTTTCGCCAGACTTGAATGTCTTGTCCACGGTCTTGCCGGTCTTCAAATTGCGAATGCGGACACGACTGAATGCCTGGCCTTTGCCAGGCTTGACGAATTCGTTTGTGACGATGACGCATGGATCATTGTCGATGATAATCTTGAGCCCAGAGCGAAACTCATTGGTACCGTAACTGGCCATATCTGCTGCCCGTCTGCTGTTTGCGGCGGCCGCTATCATACCGAAGTACCAAAACTGTACCAAACGCGCCGAATCCGGCCTGAAACATGAATCCCGTCACGGTTTTGGCAAGGAATACGGCGGCCTCGTTAATCCCGGTGCTAGACTCGGCGCTCATTTTACAAAAACCGGGCATTACGGACATACCCGGGACCGATGCAAGGATTGCGTATTGAACGGTCGCCATTGTATTTCGATTGCCGTTCTGACTGAAAATCAGGACGATGTTGCGCTGATCAACGGCTCGCTTCGCGATGCTGGTCACGCTGCGCATTGCCATTGGGTTAGCGCGCCAGAAAACCTCGGTAAGACACTTGGCGCCGAGAACGTCGAGTTGCTGATTCTCAACTGCGACCACTACCCCGAAACAATCCGCCAGGTAATCAAGCATAAAGACTGTTACAACCCGGAGATACCGGTTATAGCCGTCAGGGAAAAGGCCGACGAATCGAGCATCCAGGAGGCAATGAAGCACGGCGCCTGCGACCTCGTATCAATGGGCCTGAAGGACAGACTGCATTCGGTCGTCACACGAGAGCTGCGCGCACTGCGTGTTGAACGCGCGCTCAATTCGACGATTTATTCTGCGACTGAATACAAGCGTCAGCTGAAAGATTACATGCAATCATCGGCAAGCGCGATTGCGCTGGTGCAAGATGGCATTGTTACCGACATCAACGATGCCTGGTTGAAGCTATTCCGCTCGGCCAGCAATGACGAAGTGATCGGCCTGCCGCTAATGGACAGTTTTGTTGAAGAAAGCCAGGCGGCCATCAAGGGCGCACTCATTGCAGCCATCAAAGGCAAGTGGCAGCTGGATGAAAAACTCATTGCCAAATCGCGTGTAATGAGTGACGAAACGGATGAAGTACACCTCGAGTTTCGTCAGTTCGTGTTCGACGACGGACCCTGCGTACAAGTCCGCATTTACCCACCCGAAAAACAAGTCGAAGAGCCGACCAAACTCGTTCACGATGCCCTGCAGCGCGATCCGACGACCTTGTTCTATCACCGCTCGCAGTTTCTCGAGCGCATCCAAAAGCGTCTGAACAAGAAGCCACCCTCGGGATTGCATGCGCTCGCCTATATTCGTGTCGATAAATTTGATGACGTATGCAGCAACGTCGGCATTTTGAATTCAGAAGAAATTTTCGCGCAGTTCGCCGAAGCAACACGCAAGCGTATGCACCCGCGGGATATTGCTGGCCGTTTCGAGGGCACGTCACTCATGGTATTGCTCGAGCGCGGCAGTGCACGCGATGCACAGGTCTGGGGCACGCAGCTTTGCCAGCACATTCAACAATTGACGTTCGAGATAGACAATCGGTCCACGCAACTAACCTGCACCGTCGGTATCTGTGCGGCAAGCGACTTCTTCAGCACACTAGAGGATTTTGTCGCAGCCGCCGTCGATGCGCACAATCTGGGCAAAGCAGCCGGCGGTAATACATCGTTTCTCAGCGAAACGACTGAGGAGGACACGAAGCAGAAAGAGTTTGACGCCATCTGGATCAGGCATCTCAAGTCTGCACTCATGGACAATCGATTCCGCCTCGTGCAGCTACCCATAGCCGGATTGCGTAGCGACGGCATCGAAATGTACGACCTGCTCGTGCGTATGCTCGATGAGCAGGGCAACTCGGTATTACCCTCGGAGTTTTTGCCCGCAGCTGAACGTAACAACATGATGAAGAACATCGATCGCTGGATGATTAAGGCTGCTATTGATTTTTGCCATGACTCCGAAGCCGATCGTGTATTCGTGCGCTTGTCCAGGCAGTCGATTCTAGACTCGTCGACAATCGCCTGGATGGATCAGGAATTCGAGAATCACAGCTTTGACTGTTCCAGATTAGTCATGCAGGTGCCGGAACGCGACGCCGCGAAACACATCAAGCAGACCAGGGTGATCGTCAAACAATTGCGCAAGATGGGCGTCGGTTTTGCACTGGAACATTATGGCATCGACCAGGAGCGTGTGCAGATACTCGACATCCTGAAACCGGACTACATCAAGGTTGACGGCGAACTCATGCATACGCTGATGAGCGACACCAGCATGCAGCGTAACGTTGAGAAAATTGTGCTGGCAGCGAAAAAGCGCAACATCAAGACCATCGCCGAGCGTGTAGAGAACGCCAACGCCATGGCAGTGCTGTTTCAACTCGGCCTCGACTACATGCAGGGACATTATGTTCACGAGCCAGAAGTCGTATTGCAAGATATCGACAGCGGCAAACACACATCATTAGCCGAACTGGCTGCGGCCAATGCTAATTGATTGATTTTATTAACATATCAAGTGTGACGCGCATCACACACCAGAATCGGAACCATGCGCTAGCCGCCGGGTGGCGGCTGACCATAGAATAGCTCGGTGGTCGGAACAGCAGGCGGCACGCAAGCCGCCATATGAGGTAGTAGTCACGGAGTGACAACAAATGAAAAAATCGACAACATATAGTACAAATTTGGCGACACGAATTGATGCCGGATCAAAATCCCTGCTTCCCGCGCTCGTGGCAGTCGGCAGCGGACTCGCCGTGCTACCGGCAGCCGCACTCGAACTTGGCGAGGCAAATGTCTACTCGTCGCTCGGCCAACCATTGCGCGCCAGCATCGCCTATGCATTGGGCCCAAACGAAGCACTGATGAGCTCTTGCGTAACCTTGCTTGGCGGTCAATCTGCCAGCGGATTGCCCGGCGTGGGCGACGCTTCAATCAGGGTCGCCGACGGGTTTATCTCGGTAACGGGCAAGACCCTGATTCGCGAACCCCTGGTGTCCATGCACATCAATATCCGCTGTCCGTACACACCCCGTTTGAGCCGTGATTACATGCTGTTCGTGGATCCGGCGCAACCCACGACCAAACCGGTCATCGCTTCTGCCACAGCTGTGACCGTCCCGCACACTATTACGACGCCGGCTGCGGTCGTGTCCCGCCGCCGTGTTGTGAGTCAAGAACCCATCGGCAGCACAACTCGCTTCCAGGTGTCGCCTGGCGAATCGCTTTCCGAGATCGCACAACGCGTCGAAAATCGCCCGGCCGGGCTCGGCCTGTGGGACGTAGTAGCAATGATTTTCGACGCCAATCCCAGCGCATTTATCGACAACAACCCGAATTTGCTCATGGCTGGAAGCTGGCTGCATATTCCAGACTTCAATAGCGCAGATCCTGTGACCTTTGCCAGTCGCAATGCGTTCTTCATCGAACCGGTTGCAGCGTCAACGGCTGCCAGCTCCGCGAATGTCGCCGTAAATGTCGCGGCTACGGCCTATCCCGGCATATCGGTCGACGAACAAGCGACCGAAGCGATGGTGGCGAGACCGAATCCCAACACATTCGTCGCAGAACCGACCAGCGATGCTGTCGTCGTAAAACCGATCAGCGATGCATTCATCGCCGAACCGATCAGCGATACATTCGTCACAGCACCGACCGGCGACACGACTGCGACCGCGGCAGGTTCAGCGCTTGCCGACCTTAAGCCTGGCGATATCATTGGCGGCAGTGATAATCCCTTTGTGGTGATTGGTGACACAAGCGTAATAATTCCGGACACGACCCTCGAAGGCCCCGTGACCTCGTCATCGTCCCCCAATGTTGCAACGGCAGTCATCCAGCCACGTGCGCCTGCAACATCATCGACGAATTGGTTGTTGTGGCTTGCGGGCAGCGGTGTAGCGATTATCTCCGGCCTGGTTCTTTTCGGCCGCCGGTTGCGTTCACGCTTTGCTTCGACACCCATAGGAGCTGCGGCAGCGACGCCGCAGCGGCGCCGCACGGATGGCGACACGCAAAATATCGAGGCGCTTGGCGAATTCGACGTGGATCCGATGCTGGAGTCTCTGACCGCAGAAAACCTCACACTTGACGCCGACCTCATTATCGGCACCGGCCTGCAGCAAGGAACCGATGTCGAAGTGGCGCAAGACTTCGGCTTTGCCGCATCCACCGCGCTCGACCTCGAGTTGCCCGAAGAGACGCCCAACGTGGCCGAAGATCCGCAAACCGACATCATCCCACCGATGTTTTTTGAAACAGGCTCGATCCTCGAAAGTGAGGTCTTGGCCAGTGATACAGATGATGTAGACGAATACGACATGTCTGTCATTGTTGACGCAACGAAGATGCCGCGTCTGGACGAAGTTACCGAACGAGATCTTGAGGCGATCGCCGTCGATATCATCGACGAGACTCAAGACTCGGGCAGCTACACGCTTACCAAGGACGTTGATATTGAGGCCCTCGAGCAAGATTACGCGGACGAGTTTACTGCCACCCAGGCGCTCAATATGGACATTGAAAAAGCGGCCGCAGCCCTTGTCAAAAACATGGATGACGGCGACTCTGGCGACAAGTCGGACATGTCACTCGCGTCGGTTACGGCCCTCGACGTACCCTCAAATTTACCTGCCAAGAACGACGATATCAGCGATCGCGGCGATAAGGGCAGTGACGATGCTGTCACAGTTAACATGACATCAAACGATGAGACCGCCGAAATGCCTGCGCGCGAAATCGACGTCACGGCAGACCTGGAAATCCAGACGGGCAAGTCCGGCTCCAAAGGCGGCTAGCCCGAGTTAATCATGAATATTCCGGGCTAGCTCGCTAGCTCGCTACGCCAACCAGCCGATCGACCTTGCGCCAGCCTTTCGGCAGCAGACTGCCGCGCAACGCGCGCTCTCCATAGTATGGGCCGCTGTCATCCCACTTGATCGTCATCATGCGTGTACCGCAATAAACCTGCAGATTGCCGTCCTCGGGAACGACCGCGGTGGCGATGAGTTGCTCCTCGCCGCTTTGATATTTTTTGCCCGGTATGTTGATCAGCTTGTTGCCCTTGCCTTTTGCAAGTTCGGGCAATTCGTCCATCTCGAACAACAACAGTCTGCCGATAGAACTCACTGCCGCGATCAGGCATTCAGTATCGGCCAACACCCATGATGGCACGACAGCCCGACCGCCGCCAGGTACACGCAGTACTGCTTTGCCCGCTTTGTTGCGTGTGACCAGATCACCAAGTGCGGCGATAAACCCGTAGCCGGCATCACTCGCCAGCAAGTATTTATCTTCGCTGTCGCCGATCATCGTGCCGCAGAACTCGGCGCCGTCGGGTGGCTTGAAACGACTCGATAGCGGTTCTCCCTGACCACGCGCGGACGGCAGCGTGTGCGCCATCACGCTGTAGACGCGACCCGTGCTGTCTATAAACATTGCGAGCTGGTTGCTTCGCCCTTGCGCGGCTGCCAGAAATTCATCCCCCGACTTGTAGCTGAGCGCGAGCACGTCCACGTCGTGACCCTTGGCGGCACGCGCGAAACCGCGTTGCGAAAGGATCACCGTGACAGGTTCGTTTGCGACGAGCTGGGTCTCGTCAAGGGCCTGGGATGCCTCGCGTGCGACGATGATCGTACGGCGATCGTCGCCGTAAGCCTCGGCGTCCTCAAGAATTTCGTTCTTGATCAGCGTTTTCAGTCGGGCGGCGCTCTTGAGCGAAATCTCGAGTGTCGAACGCTCCTCATCGAGCTCATCTTGCTCAGCTCGAATTTTCATTTCCTCGAGCTTGGCGAGATTGCGCAGCCGCAGATTGAGAATCGCTTCCGATTGCACATCACTTAGCTTGAAGCGCTGCATCAAGACAGGTTTCGGTTGATCTTCTTTGCGGATAATCGCGATCACTTCGTCGATGTTGAGGTAGACGACAAGCAAACCATCGAGGATTTTCAAACGATCAATAACAATTTGGAGCCGATGCGCCAGGCGTCGTTTGACGGTGTCTTTGCGGAACTTGAGCCATTCGGTGAGTAATCTAAGGAGACCAAACGCCTGCGGTCGTCCATCGAGCCCGATGATATTCATGTTGACGCGACAGGTGCGCTCCAATGATGTTGTCGAAAATAAATGCGACATCAACTCATCCTTGTCGACGCGATTCGACCGCGGGGTTATAACGAGTCGGGTCGGGTCTTCGTGATCGGATTCATCGCGCAAGTCCTCGACCTGCGGTAATTTCTTGTTGCGCATCTGTGCAGCAATTTGTTCGAGCACTTTACTGCCCGATACCTGGTGCGGCAGCGACGTGATAATGATGTCATCGTTTTCAATTTTGTAGACGGCGCGCAGACGCAACGTGCCACTGCCCGTTTTATAAATCTCTTTGATATCCTCGCGCGCCGTGACAAGTTCACCACCGGTCGGGTAATCCGGGCCCTTGATGTACTTCATCAAGGCCGCCACCGTCGCCTTGGGGTTATCAATCAGGTGAATCAGTGCGCTCGCGACTTCTCTGAGGTTGTGTGGCGGCACATCCGTCGACAGGCCAACCGCAATACCCGTCGTACCATTGAGGATCAGGTTCGGCAGGCGCGCCGGAAACACAACGGGCTCGCTGAGGGTGCCATCGAAATTCGGTGACCAGTCGACCGTGCCATGACCCAGTTCCACGAGCATGCTCTTCGCGTACGACGTCAGCCGGGATTCGGTGTAACGCATCGCGGCGAACGACTTCGGATCATCCGTCGAGCCCCAGTTTCCCTGCCCGTCAACTATCGGATAACGGAACGAAAAATCCTGCGCCATCAACACCATCGCCTCGTAACAGGCCGAGTCGCCATGCGGATGGTACTTGCCGATAACGTCGCCGACAGTGCGCGCCGATTTTTTCGGTTTTTGGCCCGCCGACAGGCCGAGTTCGCTCATCGCGTAAATGATGCGTCGCTGCACGGGCTTCAGGCCGTCGCCGATTTGCGGCAAAGCGCGGTCCATAATGACGTACATCGAGTAATCGAGATACGCCTTCTCGGTGTACTCCCTGAGCGGCATCTGCTCCACGCCCTCGAGATTCAAACTGTTCTGCATTGCTTACACCTCGGCAAGATTGCCTTTGGCTTCAAGCCACTTGCGGCGATCCTTGGCTCGTTTCTTGGCCAACAGCATATCCATCAGCTGATCGGTTTCATCCTTGTCACTGACCGTGAGTTGCACGAGTCGTCGCGTGTCACGATTCATCGTTGACTCACGCAGTTGTGACGGATTCATTTCTCCCAGACCTTTGAAGCGCGTGATCATTACTTTGCCACGCATTTTTTCGGCTTCGATGCGATCGAGAATGCCGGTGCGTTCGCTGTCGTCCAGCGCGTAAAAGACTTCCTTGCCAACGTCGATGCGAAACAACGGCGGCATCGCAACATATATATGCCCGGCCAACACGAGCTCTCGAAAATGACGCAGAAATAATGCGCAGAGCAGCGTGGCGATATGCAGGCCATCCGAGTCGGCATCGGCCAGTATGCAAACTTTGTGATAGCGAAGATTATCGAGATTGTTGCTGCCCGGATCGATGCCCAGCGCAATGCTGATGTCATGCACTTCCTGCGACGCGAGGATTTCTGCTGAATCGATTTCCCAGGTATTCAGTATCTTGCCTCGCAGCGGCATGATCGCCTGTGTGTTGCGGTCGCGTGCCTGTTTGGCCGAACCGCCGGCTGAATCGCCCTCGACAAGAAAAATTTCACACAATTCGGGCTCTTGCGACGTGCAGTCGGCGAGTTTGCCCGGCAATGCAGGACCCGACACGATTTTCTTGCGCACAACTGTCCTGGCAGCTTTTAGTCGCTGCTGTGCTTTGCTGATCGCCAGTTGCGCGATCAGGTCGCCGGTCTCGGGATGCTGATTCAACCACAGCGAAAAGCTGTCCTTGATAACACCGGACACGAAAGCGGCCGATTCGCGCGATGACAGCCGCTCTTTAGTCTGGCCGGAGAAAGCCGGGTTCTCTAGTTTCGCGCTCAGAACAAAGCACAGACCATCCCAGACATCTTCCGGCGCCAGCGACACGCCGCGCGGCAGCAGGCTTCTGAAATCGCTGAACTCTCGCAGTGCATTGGTAAGCCCCGTACGCAGACCATTGACATGCGTACCACCCAGGGGTGTAGGAATCAGGTTGACGTAGCTCTCTGTAACGGTCTGTCCAACGCCAGGCTGCCAGGTAAGCGCCCACTCGACGGCCTCATTATTGCCCGCAAGCTTGCCCGCAAATGGCTCGGCAGGCAGCAATTCACTGCCGCCGATAGCCTCGAGCAGGTATTCCTCCAGACCGCCCGAATAGCACCATTCGATTTTTTCCTTCGGTTTTTCAATCTTGAGACGAACCGTCAGCCCCGGACAGAGCACAGCTTTGGCACGCAGTGCATGCTTGAGGCGCGATACCGAAATTTTGGATGAATCAAAATACTGTGGATCGGGCCAGAAGCGAATCGTTGTACCGGTATTGGCCTTGCCAACAGTACCGACTTCCTCAAGCTTGCCGCGTTTCCTGCCACCGGCAAAGCTCATGTTGTATTCCTTGCCGCCGCGTCGAATCCACACTTCCAGGTTTTTCGACAGCGCATTGACAACGGATACACCGACGCCATGCAAGCCGCCTGCAAAGCGGTAGTTCTTGTGCGTAAACTTGCCGCCGGCATGCAGGCGCGTGAGGATCAGCTCGACGCCCGGTATTTTTTCCTTGGGGTGCATGTCGACAGGCATGCCTCGACCATCGTCGACGACCTCAACTGAGCCGTCCTTGTACAGCGTGACATCAATTCTCTTGCAGTGGCCTTCGAGTGCTTCGTCGACACTGTTGTCGACGACTTCGTGAGCGAGGTGATTAGGCCGCGTCGTGTCGGTATACATGCCGGGCCGGCGCCGTACAGGCTCCAGCCCGCTTAGGACCTCAATGTCCGCAGCGTCGTAGCGTTTAGCCATTTTTCAGATTGTCACAGGTTGCCAGCGAAGCACGGGCGGATTCTAGCTCGATTGACTCGAGCGTGCACCCGAAGAATATATTCGTCGATTTCGCCCAATCAGGACTGCCGGATGTTTTCGGCCACTGGCGAAAATTGCACCGGGTAGTTCTCGTAACCGTCAGTTCGACGATTTTTTAGAAACGGTAATCCAGGCTGATATAGGCACCGAATGGCGACTGTGAGTCTAAGGTGCTTGTCGCGCCGCTCACCGCATCAGTCGATGTGACGTCCATGAAGTGATGCTCAAGCCGGGCGGCGAAAGTAGCCGCCCAAGTCGGCGTGAAGTGATACGTCGTCCCGAATGACCCCATCACGTGAATTTCTGTTTGTGCATCAAAAGCGAGGTCGAATTCTACCCCAGCCAGGGTTAACCCACTGAAATCATCAATATCAGGAAATCCAATACCTAGCCCCGCCGACCAGAACCAATCGAAACCCCTATCTGTCTTTCCGTATAGTCGGCCGATGAAGCCGCTCACCACTGTGTTGCTGGCGAGAGCGTCAAACTCGGATGCATTCGGATCCTGGACAATGCCGGCGAACAGCGCCGCATTCTCATAGTCGTATTTGTACGCGTCGATAGCGGCCCCGGCAAACCATCCGTTGGTGAGGTGATAACGACCGATTACGCCGATGCCCAGAATATCATTCGCCGGCAAGCTATCTCCCAGCAGAACGTTGGTCCTCAAGCTGAGCTCTAAGTCGTTGTCGCGCGATTCATACTCGTCGGAATACGCCGTGCTTGCCAGGGACATCAAGACACCGAAAACGGCGACCCTGTAAATTATCTTGTGCAAGTACATTGAGAACATCTCCAGGTTCGACTAATTATACGGCATTTGTTGCATTGAAAAACATCGCCCGAAAAATATAATATGCACTGTCGCAAGGCGCCGACAGCGCAGGACAAATTACTGATTGCGAACGCTTGCATGATGAGCTGTTTGCGAAGGCATTGACGCTCAATGGTCGGCCCTGTAGCGTAACGCCGCTGCCAGCGACGGAATTTCGAAATGAGCTCGAAAAAATCCATTAACCTCGAACAGTCCCTCACGGATCTCGAACAACTCGTCGAAGAGCTCGAGTCAGGCGACTTACCGCTCGAGAAAGCGATGCAGAAATTCGAAGCAGGCATCAAGCTCACACGCGGCTGCCAGGCGGCGCTCAAAGATGCCGAACAAAAAGTCGAGATCCTCTTGAAAAGCGCCGGCGCGGACGAACAACTCGAAACGTTTGAGGTAGAGGACGAGTAAGGACTCGCCCGGTTCGGGCGTTGTAGGAGCGGGCCATGCCCGCGATTTCCACAGCGTTTGGAATTATCGCCCGCGCAGCGGGCTCCTACAGATTTCGAATCAAGCGGGTATCGCCCGGTCCGATCGTTAGCTTTTCACCAAACGGTTGGCCCACTATTCTAATAGTACGGCGGGCTCCTACAAGCGGGCTTTAGGTATTGGCGCCGCCGGCACCTTGCAGTCGCGTAATCAGTGCACGCAGGAATACTTTGTTGAAGCGCAATTGGCAGGCAGATGACACCTGCTCCATTAGCGATGAACTGACACGCAGGATCGTCACCGCGCCGCGCGCCCTGATCGATGCCTGGCGCTTGGCGCCACGAACATAGCTGGTTTCGCCGAAACAATCGCCACTCGTCAGCGAGCCGATGTTGCGGCCAGTGGTCTGAACGGTGACTCCGCCCGTAACGATAATGTAGAAACGATCGTCAATTTCACCTTCGCGAACGATGTCCTCGCCGTCTCTGTACTCGTGCCAGACCGATGCCCGGAGCACCTCCCAGATTTCCGCATGTGAAAAATCGTGAAAGAAGGTCAATGACCGCAAGACATCGAAATGTTCCTGATTGTCGAGCCTGTTGTATTTTTGTCGCAGATCTTTGTAGACACGCGTCAATTCCGCGGCCATAGCCGCTCCGCTCTGCAATCGCTTTCCCGGTTCCTTCACCATTGCTTGCGTAACGACATTCTCGAGTTCCTCGGGGAGATCGGTGCGATACGTATGTAATGGCGGTGGCGTCGCGTAAACAATCTGGTGCAGTAACTTCGACAGGTTGTCAGCCCGGAAAGGACGATAGCCGGTCAACAGCTCGTACATGACCGCACCGAGTGAATAAAGGTCCGATCTCGGTGTCAGCTCCTCGGACTGAACCTGCTCCGGTGACATGTAACTCGGTGACCCGGCAATACCCTCAATGCGCGATACGTCCGAGTCGTTGACGATCGCAATGCCGAAGTCGATGATGCGGACATCGTTGTCAATTGTGAGCATGAGGTTGCTCGGCTTGATGTCACGGTGAATCACGCCGCGACCATGCGCGTAATGCAATGCCTTGGCACATTTGTAGATGATTTCGACGACGTCATCGACGCGCAACAGATTATCAGGCCGACAATACGCTGCGAGCGTGCGTGCGCCCTGAATATGTTCGGTAACAATGTAGTACTTGCCGTCTTCTTCGCCCGCATCATAAATCGGCATGATATTCGGATGCTGCAGCATGCCGACCATGTGTGCTTCGTTGAAGAACATCTTGCGCGAGATCTTCGCGCGGTCGGCATCGGCGTCTTCCTCGATGTTGTAGACCTTGATCGCGACGTCGCGGCGATAATAGGGATCGTGGGACAGGTAGACCATGCCCGTACTGCCCTTGCCGATTCTGTTAACAATGACGTACTTACCAATCTTCTGCAGTACGTTGGTCTGCCGTTCGATGTCACTCACTGGACTGGCCATATTGTCTCGTGCGTCAGGTCATGAACCACCCGTATAAAGCCAGTAAAATCGCGGCATACAGGGCGGCCACAAGGTCATCCAGCATAATTCCGAGACCTCCACCCAGTCTGTGATCCAAGTCGCGAATCGGCCACGGTTTGACAATATCAAAGGCTCGAAACAGCAAAAAACCGAGTATCCACGCGGCTACCGTGGGCGGGGCGGCAATAAGCGCGACGTACATGCCGCAGATTTCATCCCAGACAATGCCGCCATGATCGTGTACGCCCAGCCGCCGCGAACTCTGCCCACATATCCAGATGCCAGACGTAAACAGTGCGACCGCGATCCCCGTCTGCACGATCGGGCCCAGATCCAGAGTCAGCCACATCAGCAGGACTCCCAGCAGCGAACCCACTGTTCCGGGCGCCACGGGCGCGAGGCCCGCACCTAGTCCGAATGCAAGCAAGTGCACCGGATCTCTTAGAACCCGCCGGAAAAGTCTGTCGCCGGAGTCACTCACTGGAAATGACGGTAACCGCTGTCATCGAAATCCACAACCTTGCCATCGGCGTGGCAGACAAGCTGTGCGCCACTCGTAACCGTGCCGATTGCTGTCACCTGCAGGTCGCTCGCTTCGGGCACGTCACGGGCATGCGCCGTGAAACACAATTCGTAATCATCGCCGCCTGACAGCACAAAACGACGTTGCGCCTCAACATCAAATGCCGACTGCAGGTCTGCCGACAGCGGCAGAAGTTCGAGCTCGATAACTCCGCCAACGCTGCTTGCGGTCAGCAGTTTTTGCAGGTCCGCAAACAGACCGTCCGACACATCGATTGCTGCGCTGGCGAAGGCCGCGAGTGATTGACCGAAATTGACTCGCACAGTTGGCCTGAGAAACCGGGCCGATAATTGATCGTTGGGAGTTCCGGACAATATCAGGTCGAGCCCGGCCGCCGCATCACCCATTGTTCCGGTCACGAAAATCGTGTCTCCGATCCTGGCGCCCGACCGCCTTACCGCGCAGCCCGCTGCGACATCTCCCGTCATTTGAACGCTCACGATAACGCACGGGCCATGTGTCATGTCGCCGCCGACGAGTGCAACATCGTGCTCAGCCGCAGCAGCATGCAAGCCCTCGGCAAAACGATCGATCCAGCTCTCGTCTGCATCCGACAGCGTGAGCGCAAGCGTCATCCAGCGTGGCCGTCCGCCCATTGCGGCGATGTCGGACAAGTTTACCGCCACGGCTCTGAAACCCACATCGAACGCATCGGTATCGTCGGGAAAATGAACACCAGCGACCAGCGTGTCGATCACCGTGACGAGGTCACGATCCGGATCGGTTCGCAGTATTGCGCCATCATCACCAATACCCGTGATGACACCACGAGCTTCGTCCGGGCGGACGAAGTATTTCTGAATCAGTGCAAACTCATCCACCGCCCTGCGCTTGAATTTCCGCGCTGCGTAAGGACTGAGCTGCAACATCCAGACAGGCGTTGATGTACTTGTAACCATCGGTCGCACCGAAGCGCTTGGCGAGATTGACGGCTTCGTTGATGACGACACGAAAGGGCACATCGACGCGGTTTTCGAGTTCATACACACCGATGAGCAAGATACCGCGTTCGACTGGGTCGAGTTGTACCAGTGGTCGGTCGATTAACGCATCGATTTTTTTCTCTAGCGCCTCCTGAAATTTACAAATCGCGGGCAGCGCCTCATCAAAGTACTCCTGATCGACGCGTTCATAGGCCACCTGTTCATGAAACTGTCTGATCAGCTCGGCGCTGTCATGACCCGCCAATTGCTTCTGATACAACGCTTGCAACAGGAGTTCTCTAGCGCGCGTTCGTGCGCCTGTCGAAGCGGCTTTACTCATGAATTTTCCGGGCGGCGCCGCTAGTCGACGCGACGCAGCAGGTTAACCATCTCGATGACAGCAAGCGCTGCATCCTCGCCCTTGTTACCGGCTTTTGTCCCGGCGCGCTCGATGGCCTGTTCGATCGTGTCGACGGTCAGCACACCGAAACCAACGGCTATACCGTGCTTTTGACCGGCCGCAGCTATGCCTCGAATACACTCGCCCGCAACATAGTCAAAATGAGGCGTGGCGCCACGAATTACCGCTCCCAGCGCGATAATGCCGTCGCAACGTCGCGTTGCGGCCAGCTTGTCGACTGCAACGGGCATTTCAAACGCACCCGGCACACGGATGATTTCGATGTCCGCATCCGCGGCGCCGTGCTGTCTCAGGCAACGCACCGCGGCCTTCAGCAATGACTCGACAATGAAATCATTGAAGCGCGCCGCAACGATGCCGAAGTGTGCGTCGCGAATGATGAGGTCACCTTCCGTCGTTTTTATTTTGTCCATCAGTGCGGCCCGAACGCAGTACTAATGTTCGACGTATTCGGTAATTTCAAGATCAAATCCCGAAATTGCGTACATTTGTTTGGGTGCTGATAATACACGGATTTTCGAGAGCCCGAGGTCCCGCAGAATCTGCGCGCCGACTCCGTAGGTGCGGAAAACTGCCTCTCCGCTACGTCGATCAATCAGATCGTCACGCGTCTGATCGAGTCCTTCGACAGCATCCATGAAGTCACGTGATGATTCCCGTTGCCGCAACAGGACGATGACTCCGACATCCTCTTTTGCAATACGCTCAATTGCATCGTCAAGCCGCCAACCGAGCGAGCCACTGCTGATGCCGATGACATCGCCCAATGTGTCCTGTAAATGCACGCGCACAAGCGGGCTGTCTGTCTTGCTCAGATCGCCTTTGACGAGCGCGAGATGCACGACACGATTGACGCGATCGTCGTAACAAATCATCCTGAACTCTCCGTGTGCCGTGCTTACAGGCTGCTCGGCAATACGTTCGACATTGCGCTCCTTGTCGAGACGATAGCGAATCAGGTCGGCGATCGTACCGATGCGAACCCGGTGCTCGCGCGAGAATTTCTCGAGTTCAGGACGCCTGGCCATGCTGCCGTCCTCGTTCAGAATCTCAACGATCACGGCCGCCGCTTCAAAACCTGCAAGTCGTGCCAGATCGCAGCCCGCCTCGGTATGCCCGGCCCGTGTGAGTACGCCGCCGGGTTGCGCCATGACCGGAAAGATATGGCCGGGCTGACTCAGGTCTTCGGGTTTGGCCGACGCTGCGACCGCCGCCTGAATGGTCCTGGCCCGATCATGTGCCGATATGCCGGTCGTGATGCCTTCAGCCGCTTCGATAGAAATCGTGAAATTCGTCGCATGGCGCTGGTCGGTTTCGGTCACCATGAGCGGCAGGCGCAATTGCGCGCACCGTTCCCGCGACAGTGTCAGGCAAATCAACCCACGACCGTGGGTCGCCATGTAGTTGATATTCTCGGGGCGCACCTTCTCGGCCGCCATCAGCAGGTCACCCTCGTTTTCACGATTCTCGTCGTCGACCATGATGACCATTTTGCCGGCCCGGATATCAGCGATGATGTCCTCGATGTCGCCGAATGGTGTACCGATCGCGCTCGGATGCGTTGTTGTATTGTCAGACATAACCATTTGCTCTCAAAAATTCCATGGACAGCCCGCCTTCTGCCCTCGCGAGCAAGCGTTCAATGTAACGTGCGAGCATATCCACCTCGATGTTCACCGCAGTGCCGGTTGCGTAGTCGCCGATAATTGTACTCTCGGCTGTATGCGGGATGATATTCAAGTCGATGACATTGTCCGATACCTCGTTAATGGTAAGGCTGACACCGTCGACACAGACCGCGCCCTTCTTCGCAATATATCGCAAGTACGGGGCTGGTATTTCGATGGCCAGTCGAATCGACCGCGCATCGGTCGCGCGCTTTATCACGGACCCAATGCAATCGACATGGCCGCTGACAAAATGCCCGCCCAGCCTCTCGCCGACACTGAGCGATGGTTCGAGATTGACCGTAGCGCCAACCGCCAGGTCGGCCAGCGCCGTAACGTTCAAGCTCTCTATGGATACATCGGCATCGAATCCATCCTCGCGCAGCCTGATGGCCGTGAGACATACACCGTTGACTGCAATGCTTTCGCCAACCTCGTAGGTCGAGAACGGCAATCGATCTGAACGCACCGATAAGGTCACGTCGCCGCCAGCCCTGTCGATCGCCGTTATCGTGCCTTTGGCCCTGATGATTCCTGTAAACACGCGTCTTAGCCCAGACTACTCATGAATGCGCTCGCAAACTGCGCCGTAATACGCGTGTCGCCGCCTACTTTGCGCACGTCAGTAATGTGCAACGCGCGCCGATCCGTCAGGTCCTGCCACGTTGGCGTATGAAACATCCCCATCGTCTGACTGCCCATGATATGTGGAGCCTGGTAGATCACAAGCTCGTCCACGAGATCTGCTTCGATCAACTTGCCCGCGAGTTTCGGCCCGGCCTCGACCAAAACGTCATTGACACCACGCGCAGCGAGATCCTCAAGCACTTGCGGCAAGTCGACCCCGCCATCATCGCTGTCGACCACAATGATTTCAGCGCCGGCATCACCCAGCGCCTGCCGTTTTCCATCGTTGCAACAATACACCAGTGTGGTGCCTGGGAGCGCGAGCATTGCGGCGGACGACGGCATACGCAGTCCACTGTCGAGGACGACGCGCAAGGGTTGTTTACCGCGCGTGTCAATAGATTCTTCGCGCACCGTAAACGCCGGATCATCGGCGAGAACAGTACCTATGCCTGTGATAATTGCGCCTGAGCGCGCACGCAGACGCTGCACGTCGGCACGCGCCTCCGGGCCCGTGATCCACTGGCTTTGACCGTTGGCCATTGCAATGCAACCGTCGATACTCGACGCCATTTTGAGACGCACATAGGGCCGGCCGCGAGTGACGCGACTGATAAATCCAGTCAATAGCGACTGCACCGAATCCTGCATCAGACCCTTGCGGACGGATATGTCGGCTGCCGCGAGCGCATCGAAGCCGCTGCCGCTTACAGCCGGGTTTGGATCTTCGAGGCCGGCTACGACTTCTGCAATACCGGCCTCGATCAACGCATCAGTACAAGGCGGAGTCTTGCCATGATGTACGCACGGCTCAAGTGTTACGTACGCGGTCGCTCCCCGCGCATCATTTCCCGCTGCCCGCAACGCATTGACTTCGGCGTGAGGCTCGCCCGCAAATTCGTGCCAGCCCTCGCCAACCACCGCGCCATCATTTACAAGCACACAGCCAACCATCGGATTGGGATGCGCCGTGTACAGACCTCGCTTTGCGATGCGCAGTGCTTGCGCCATATACGCGCATTCAGTTGCTGAAAACTCGGCCATTCACTTCTACTTTTTCTTGCCAAAGAACTCGGGCAGCAAGGACATTTGCTCGCGACTCGCGGCCGCGTCGGAAATACTTTGCAGTCGCTTGATCTCGTCCTCGAATTCGGTGACATCCTGGAAACGGCGATACACTGATGCAAAGCGCACGTAGGCAACCTCGTCGAGCGAGCGCAATTCTTCCATGACGAGATCGCCGACGAGGCGCGACGGCACCTCGCGTTCGCCCATTGTTCGCAAACGGTGAATCAGGCGACCGATCGCCTGCTCAAGCTTGTCGCTCGGCACCGGGCGTTTTTCGAGAGCACGAACCATGCTGCTGCGAATCTTGGATTCGTCAAATGGCTGGCGACTGTTGTCGTTCTTGACGACTCGTGGCATGACGAGTTCCGCCGACTCAAACGTTGTAAATCGCTCGTTGCAGTCAAGGCACTGTCGTCGCCTGCGGATCTGCCTGCCCTCGCCAGCCAGACGCGAGTCGATGACCTTGGTCTCCTCGTGACTACAAAACGGGCAGTACATTGCTTATTTGCTTCGTCAAAATGATATTGATGGACTGCCTGAGTCAGGCGTACACAGGAAAGCGCTGGCAGAGCAGAAGAACCTGGCCGCGTACGCGCTCGATCGTCTCGTCGTTATTGATGTCGTCGAGTATATCCGCTATCCAACCCGTAAGCTCCCGCGTCTCTGCCTCTGCAAAGCCGCGCGTTGTGATCGCCGGCGTGCCAAGGCGCAGACCGCTGGTGACAAAAGGCGACTGCGGATCATTGGGCACCGCGTTCTTGTTCACCGTGATGTTCGCGCGTCCCAACGCAGCATCGGCGTCTTTACCGGTGATGCCTTTGTCGATCAGGCTGACCAGCATCAGGTGATTTTCGGTGCCGCCCGACACAATTTCGTAGCCTCGATCGATGAGCGTGCCCGCCATGACCTTGGCGTTTTTGCAGACCTGGGCCTGGTAGTCCTTGAATGACGGCTCCATCGCTTCTTTGAGAGCGACCGCTTTGGCGGCGATAACGTGCATGAGCGGACCGCCCTGGGTACCCGGGAAAACCAGCGAACTGAATTTCCGGGTCAATGCATCGTTTTGCCGTGCGAGGATCAGCCCGCCGCGAGGTCCGCGCAGTGTTTTATGCGTCGTCGTCGTGACGACATCGGCGATCGGCACAGGGTTCGGGTAGTGCCCCGTCGCAACGAGGCCGGCAACGTGGGCCATGTCGACCATGAGATAGGCTCCAACCTTGTCGGCGATATCACGGAAAGCCTGCCAATCGACGACTTGCGAGTAAGCAGAAAAACCGGCAACGATCACGCGCGGCCTGTGTTCATCGGCGAGCGCGCCCACATCGTCGTAATTGATGAGTCCGGTGTCGTGGTCGATGCCGTACTGTTCCGCATGATAGAGCTTGCCCGAGAAACTCACTTTGCTGCCGTGCGTCAGGTGGCCACCGTCTGCCAGGCTCATTCCCAGAATCGTGTCACCCGGATCGCAGAGCGCCATGTACACAGCCGCATTGGCCTGCGACCCGGAATGTGGCTGCACATTGGCGTAGTCGGCGCCAAACAGCGCCTTGGCGCGTTCGATCGCCAGCGTCTCGGCGTTATCGACGAACTCACAACCACCGTAGTAACGCTTGCCCGGGTAACCCTCGGCATATTTATTCGTCAGTACCGAACCTTGCGCCGCCATAACCCGCGGGCTCGTGTAATTCTCCGATGCGATCAGCTCGATGTGTTCTTCCTGGCGGCGGTTCTCGCCTTCGATGGCCTGTGCGATTTCGGGATCAAATGACTCAATCGTCGTCGAGGTGTCGAACATCGGGGGCGTGCTCCGGGCGGCAGGGTAGTACTCCATCAAGGTGATTTTGACGGAGTATTGACAAAAGAAAGCGATGTTACCTGTTTAACCAGCCTCGACAAAGGACTGCACAACGCGAGTCCAGGCGCGCGCCAGGTTGCGGCGATTGTAGCCACCGCCGCCGGTACCAACGAGCCTGCCCTGGCAGTGTTTGTCAGCGATCCGGCACAGGGCGGTCGCGGCATGTGCATGTGCCTCTTCGGTGTAGCACAGGTGCGTAATCGGGTCGCCCTCGAGACTGTCAGCACCGCACTGGAACAGGATGAACTCGGGTGCTGCGGCATCGAGAAACACCTCGACTCTGGCCCATGCCTTGCGAAACGCCGCATCGTCCGCGCCGGGCGCCATCGGTATGTTGAGTTTGGTGCCTTTGGCCTTGCCGGTGCCGGTTTCCTCGGCCGCGCCGGTACCGGGGTAAAGGTATCGACCGTCCTCGTGCAGATCGGCGATGATCAGGTCGGGGTCGTCTTCGAAGCTATAGAACATGCCGTCGCCATGATGCGCGTCGATATCGACGTAGGCGATGCGCTGCACGCCGTAGCGGCTGCGCAAATATTCCACCGCGACGCCGCAGTCGTTGAACACGCAGAATCCCGCGGCATGATCGCGACCCGCATGGTGCAGCCCGGCGATCGGCACGAAAGCGCGACAGGCAGAGCTGCTCATCACGGCATCGACAGACGCCAGCGTCGTGCCGACGACATGGGAGGCCGCCTCGAATATTCCCGGGACGGCCGGTGTGTCACCTTCGTCAAGATAACCGCGCCCCTCAGCAGACTTCCTGGACACCATGTCAATGTAGTCTGCCGTGTGAAATAACAGCAGATCATCGACGCTGGCACAACGCGGGGCCGCGTACTCCACACCGCCGTCGAGGCCTGCGTTTTCGAGTTCCTCCTGAAAGGCATCGTGACGGTCATAACCAAACGGGTGCGGATCACCAAAACCGTAGCTGGCGAGATCGTCTCCCTTATAAACAAGTACCGGATCGCTCATCGATGCGATTGCTTTTATGTTTGCTATCGGTGCAGCATACCGGATAATGCGCGCTGCATAACAATCACCTGACAGCAATGGCGCAGTACATCTAATCCAGACACCTAGGTTTTTCACGTATTTAGCGGTGTTCAGACATTTTACCTATGAACCTACCGGTAGTGTCATTGCGAATCTACGACCAATGGACACGCAGAGAGTAAGGATTGGTCATCATGCTTATGCTGGCTGGTTTTGGTCTGGCAGTCCTTGACAGTTGCTCTGGACTACTAGAAGGCTAGCCGAGCTGTTTAGAAGAGCGGTGCTTGTTGGTAGTCGGGGCCGTTCTCGCCGTGGTCGGAACGGCAGGATTGTTGCTGCTTGTGATTTCATGTTTTGTCCTCTTGTCGATTCAGATAGTCGGCCATCGCCTCATCGACAACATCGCCAATACGCATGCCGCGCAATGCAGCCATCGCTTTCATACGAGCATAGAGTCCAGTATTGATTTGCATGCCGGGTTGCTTGCGTTGACGGATAGCGT
>JACZSM010000075.1 GCA_022574185.1 Pseudomonadota bacterium | reverse complement strand
GGGGCGAGTGCTTGCTACCTTATCTTGGGGTAACACCAGCCCGGATGGCTCGGGCGATTGCGAGCATCAATTTTGGCCGCACCGCACGTGCTCAAGATTAGCAAACAGATGCGGCCATTCAAAAGACCTAGCAATACAACGGGCCGTCGGTCAATGTTTGAGCTCAGCCTGGTGGAGGGGGCGCATGCAGGTACAAAGATGGCTGCGGCACACGGTGCCGGGCTTTGACCAACTCTCGGACGCAGAGCGTTCGGCGATCCGCGACTTTTCGCTACTCTGGAGCCTCTTCGAGGGAACCGTACTTGCTACCTCGGCGAATGCCAACAGCATCGTTGGTGCGGTCAACGCGTTGCGAGACCAAGGTCGCCTAACTTTGGCACCCTTCCGGAGGGCGATCGAGCACTTTCGCCAGCGATACTACGACGGCCAGAATTTCACGCCCGCCTTCGAGCATCTCAATCTGCGCGGAGGCGACAACAGGCCCCTCGTGGAGGCCTTCGTCTCTGGCGGAGCGATCGACGAGGCCGAGACACTTGCCGGCCTTCTGATAATCACCTACCGGCTTCGCAAAGCCAGAGGACCCGCAGGCTGTGATATGCATCCCGCCTACACATTCCGTTAATCTTTTTTTGTGAGAGCCACTACTGACCACGGCCAGCCATAAGGCCTACCGCACCGTTTTGGGCTATCAGGTGAACGCCTATGGTTGGATCGGTGGACAGCATCAGGTAACGGCCGCCATCACGATCAAGCTCGATGGTCACATGCTTGGCGCCCGCCAATATTATGCATCCATTTCGCATTTGATGCAGTCGTCGATAACGTCAGGGCGTGATACGCCAGCCCTTAGTTCATCCTATTCGCGCGAGCCGCCAGCACTTCCACGGCCGTAGCCGCTGCCTGGGCCAGCCGTTTGTATTCCTCTCGTCTTATCGAAGGACTTGCCATAGTCCTTTAGCGTCAGAGCAGGTTCGAGCGACGGACTGAGTAGGGAAGTATCCCGGCAGAGGAATTTATCGCCGTCCGAAGCGCTCAACTTGTCAACGAAATGCATGAGTAGAGCGCTGCTTGGGGTCGGCGGGGACCCGCAATTCTCCTTCATACAGTCGATAACTGCTTGTATGTGCTAAGGCACCCCATGTCTGAGTACGGCAGTGCTCGACTATTACACAACCGCGTCCGCAGCAACGCCGTCGATAAAATGATGAATTTTAGCGTTACACAGAGCGTAATGGCGCTGCCGGTGGTAACTTTGGAGATTGAATCGCACCCTTCTCACAAATTCTGAGGTTTGGTGATCGCACGAATTTCCCGACCGCCGGCGCGCTGGATGCAAGACACGCTTCGTGACGGGCTCAACGCACTGGCAGCTCGCCGTTTCGAGACCGCCTCGGAATGTTGTCAACGTGTGCTCGGTGCCAAGCCCGATCTCCCTGAAGCGCATTTTCTGGTCGGTTTGATTGCGCTTGAAATGAAACAAACCCGTACGGCAATTTCAGCGTTCGGCTCGGTCACCAAACTCGATCCACAACATGGTGCCGCCTGGGCGCAGCTGGCGAGACTCTTCTTCAAGGCCGGCCATTTGATCAGATCTGACGAAGCGCTCGCGCGGGCCGTTGCAAACGAGAAAGGTGATCCAATCGTCCAGGATTTGCTTGGCTTGGTTTATTCGCTGCTCGGAGATCAACAGGAGGCAGCAACCTGGTTCGGCAAGGCGGCAACGAAAATGCCCGACAACCCGATGTTCCTCGTCAACCATGCGAATAATGAAATGTACCTCGGTCACCTCGATACCGCGGAAAAAGGATTGCAGAAGGCGCTCGACATACAGCCCGACAGTGCGCAAGCGCACTGGATACTGGCCGGTCTGCGTAAAGCGACCGACTGTGAGCACGTCGAGACATTGCGGCGCCTGACCGTGAACGACAAGAGACCGCTCAAAGCGCAGGCGTTTCTCAATTACGCGCTCGGTAAAGAGCTCGAGGATCTACAAGTTTGGGATGAGGCGTTCGATGCATTCGCCCGTGGTGCCGCGGCGCGGCGCAAGGACGTCGAATTCGACGAACAAGCTGAAATCGACATGTTCGATGCCCTGCGAAATTGTTATCACGCAGAGTGGCTTGCCGGAAAAACGGGATTCGACAGCCGTGCGCCGATTTTTATCGTCGGGCAACCGCGAACCGGCACGACGCTGATCGAACGCATCATCACGAGTCACTCGCAGGTGCACTCTGCCGGCGAGTTAAGGCAATTTGGCAACAGCATTCGGCGACTCACCGGGTACAGGGGCCGCAGCCGGTACTCGGCGGAGCTCGTGACGCAAGCGAATAGCCTCGATGGGACGAAGCTGGGCCAGGCGTACCTCGAATCATCAAAGAAGATGCAGGGCAACACGCCGCGCTTCGTCGACAAATTGCCACCCAATTACACTTATCTGCCGTTAATCCTCATGGCGCTGCCAAATGCGAAAATAATTCACGTTCGGCGCAATCCCATGGATGCCTGCTTCGCCAGCTTTAAGCAATTGTTTGCCGATGCCTACCTGCACTCTTACGACCAGGCCGAAATGGCGCGGCATCATGCGCGCTACTTTCATCTTATGCAGCATTATCGTGAGCAATTTGGCGCTCGCTATTTCGAAATCTCTTACGAGGACTCGGCGAGCGATCTGGAGCCAAATGCTCGCGCACTGATCGACTACCTCGAGTTGCCGTGGGAAAGCGCCTGTCTGGACTTCCACAGACAGGAATCTGCGGTAACGACGGCGAGTGCTGTTCAGGTGCGCGAACCTGCTCATACGCGCTCGATTGGACGCTGGCGGCGCTACGAAAAACAGCTCGAGCCTACGCGTACGACGCTCGAAAAAAGCGGTGTCCCGATCCACGATTGACATACCCGACTTGAAGGACTACTTTTTGGAGTGAGCTTCGATCGGGGGATCGTTCACATGAGACTCATTCCAGCGAATTCGCAGCCTGAAGACTTCAGGACATTCCGCAAAAATCCGCTTGCGCAGTCAATCTCGGCCATTCTGATGGTATCCGTCATGGGCACCGGCCAGGCGCAGGTCCTCGACGAGATTATCGTCACGGCGACCAAACGCGAGGAGAATATCCAGGATGTACCCTTGGCGATAACCGCTTTTACCGGGGACTTCCTCAGGGACGTCAATCTCGACGATATCAAAGACCTCGTGGCCTTTACACCGGGTGTTACCGGCAACAGTAAAGACTCCTTTATCGACGCGATCAGCATCCGCGGCATCCGCACGCAGGACTACGGTATCGGCGGCGATCCCTCGGCCGCCTTCTTCAAGAACGACCTGTACGAAGGGCGCAACGGAGCTGTCGTATCGAGTATCTTCGATATGGAGCGCGCCGAGGTCCTGCGTGGACCGCAGGCCTTCCTGTTCGGCCGCAATGCCATCGGTGGCGCATTCAACGTCCACACCAAGCGCCCTAACCTGGATGGCTCGCGAGACGGCTATATCGACGTCGATGTCGCCGAACGCAATTATCTCACGGTTGAGGGCGGTTTCACGGTGGCAGCAAGCGACAACTTCGCATTGCGTTTTGCCGGCTATTACTCCGAGGAAGATGGCTATGTCGAAAACCTATTCGACCCGAGCCGCGACTTGATCGGTCATGAGAAATCGGCATTCCGTGTCTCAGGCCTGTACGGCAAGGACAACCTCGAGATCTTCTTTTCGGCAGACTACGAAGACTTCGATCGCGATGGCACGGTGTACACGGCATCGGATCTCTCGCCACGGCTTGCGGTTTATCAATCAGTTCTGGGAACATTTGAGACGCCGTCCGACCTCCGTAACACAAACCAGGATCTGTCTGGCGGCAACACGGATGAGGCGAAAATAACCACACTCGGTCTGCACGTCAACTATGACTTCGACAAAGTGTCGTTGAGGTGGTCAACCGGTTACAAGGATCACGATTACCTTTATATAGAAGACTACGACTCAACACCGCTAAACGTGGAGACCTATAAGCAAGACCAGACAGGCACCTATTTCCAGACCGAATTGCGATTGTTGTCGAATACGGACGGTCCGTTGTCCTGGTATGCCGGTGTCTCCTACTACCGGGAAGAGATCGACGTCCTTTTCACGGACAGCAATGACGAAGAACTCTTCTGTGCCTACTACGGCTATTACTACGGCGTTGATAACTGCAGCGATTATTTCGATTACTGGCAGGCATATTACGACGCCTACTATTACCCGGGTTACATCACGGTGGGCCCGTTCGTGCCAACGGCCGATGGCCTGATGGAAACAGTTACGATCTCGGATGGGGTTTTCAATGGCTGGGCAGCCTATGTCGACCTGACCTACGCGTTCAACGACCAGTGGGACGTATCGTTCGGTCTGCGGTATTCCTATGACAAGAAGGAGTTTGGCTTGCATGCGCCGGCGCCGGCGAGCACGCTGGGATCGTTTTACTTTCCCGGTTACGTGTCCGCCGAGCGGCTCTCGGACACCAACGATTGGGACGACACGAGCCCGCGCGTCATTTTGCGCTACCAGCCTTCTGACCAGACGACCCTTTTTGCAAGCTACACCGAGGGATACAAGTCGGGCGGTTTCGGTACTTTTACGCTCGTTCCCGAGATCTATATGTGGTTCGGTAACGATTTCGAAGGCCTCGATCCGCTAACTGTGGCCGACGGTTACGTGCCGGGACAGTTCAAACCGGAGCACGTCGTGTCCTACGAAATCGGTTATAAAGGCGTTCTCGCCGATGGCCGCGTCTTTCTGGACCTAACTGCTTTTCTGTATGAGTTCACAGACCTGCAGGTGAATTTCTATGACGTGGGCGCGAAGGTTGGTAACGCCGGTGAAGTCGACGGACAAGGTATTGAAGCAGCGATCCAGGTCGCGTTCACCGATAACCTGAGCCTGGTCGCCTCGATCGGTTTCCTGGATACCGAGATCACTGGCGTTCAGTTCCTCTGTGGCGGCGCACCCGATGTCGACGGCCTGCTCGACGGCGATGAGGAGGCCTGCGAGGGCAACAAGCTCTATTGGGCGCCGGAGATTTCCGGCTCCGCGGTCCTTAAAGGCGATTTCCCGGTGGGTAACGGATCGATCATCGGCAACCTCGAGGTGTTCTTTGAATCCGAGCGCGGTCGTGGCTACGAGGACATCATCGATTCCCAGATCGATGCATTCCAGGAATGGGCATTCCGCATCGGTTACGCGTCCGACAATAACTGGACCCTGATGGGCTACGTGGAGAACTTCACGGATGAGCTAACCTTCGACGGCGCCGCCAACAACGGCCTGGTTATCCCGGCGTTTTATTTCGGCCCGAGCAGGCCACGGACATTCGGCGTGCGATTCGGCTATACCTTCGACTAAACCGAAGCGCGCCATTCTTGCAAGGGTGCCGGCAATACCGGCGCCCTTTTTTGTTGTCATGCAATGAGTAATGGTTCCAATAACAAGGCACCCAGACGATTACAGCAACTCGTTGAAAAAGGATTTGCGTCGCTCGCTGCGGGCGATCCGCAACTCGCCGCAGATCTGTGTCGTACAGCGCTCGCTGAGCGGCCCGACATGGCCAGGGCGCATTACCTTGCCGCCGTCATTGCACTCGAAGGCGGCGATCGCAACATGGCGCAGCAGGCGCTGGAAACGGTGGTGCGCCTCAATGACGCGCATTCTGCAGCCTGGGCACAACTGGCCCGCCTGTTCGTCACATCCGGTGAATTCGTCAAAGCGGAGGGCTGCCTGGTCAATGCCGTTAACACGGAACAGGGGAATCCCGTCGTGCTGGATCTGATCGGCACGACGTTTCGACTGGCCGGTAATCTCGGGGCGTCCCGGCAATGGCATCAGCAAGCCGTCGCAAAAGACGATCAGCACATACCGTTCCTGATCAACCTGGCCAACAGTCATCTCTATCACGGCGAACAACGCGATGCGGAGCGTATATTAAGAAATTGCCTCGATATCCAGGCGGACAATCCACAAGTGCACTGGATGTTATCGCGCACGCACACCGCAACGTCGATGCAGCACGTCAATGAAATGCGCACCCTGCTCGAGTCGGCAGTGCACGCGCGCTCAATCGCCTATCTCGAATACGCGATCGGCAAAGAATGCGAGGACCAGGAGGATTGGCAATCAGCCGGTGACGCATTCGAGCGGGGCGCGGCCGCACGCCGCGACACCGTCGCGTACGACGAAGCCGCCGATATCGAACTGTTCGCAACGGCCGAGCAACTTTTCACCAAGAAGTGGCTCGACAAACAGCAAGCCGGGCCTGATGATTTGGCGTCGATTTTCATCGTCGGCGAACCGCGGACCGGCACAACACTGCTCGATCGAATCCTCGGCGCGCATTCGGCAGTTGCCTCTGCGGGCGAGTTGCGCCATCTTGGCTTCGCGCTGCGGCAGGTGACCGGTGTTTATGAGCCAAGACAATTCACGGCCGGCTTGCTGCACTCAGCAGCCAGCGCTGACCTGGCCGCAATTGGTCACGCTTATCTCGCGAGCATCTCGGGATTGCGCGATTCACTTCGAATCACGGACAAATTGCCCTTCAACTACCTGTACCTCCCGATGATCGTGGCGGCTCTGCCGGGCGCTAAAATACTGCACATGACGCGCGGCCCTATGGATACGTGCTTCGCAATTTACAAACAACATTTCGCAGATGCCTATCTTTACTCCTACGACCAGCAGGAACTCGCGCGTCATTACCTGCGCTACGCAGCTCTGATGAATACCTGGCGTGAGCGTCTGCCCGGGCGATTCCTCGATGTGAGTTACGAAGATCTCGTCAACAACACGGAAACAGTCGCTCGACAGGTGTGCGAGTACCTGGATCTGCCGTGGGAAGAAAATTGCCTTCATTATTACGAAGATAAAGGCACCGTGACCACCGCGAGCGCGGCACAGGTACGCGAGGCGCCGCACAACCGGTCAATCGGCCGCTGGCAGCATTACGCCGAACGACTCCGCCCAATGCAGAAAATTCTCGACGGGGCCGGTCTCCTCTGAGTTATCCTAAAGACACTGCATACCGAGGTAAATACAGGCATGCATGACCAATCGGAACAATGCGGGACTTATGCGGGACTCAGTCCTGCATCGTTATGCACAGTGCTGCAAACTTGTCCGTGAACGCCTCCTGATTGATCAATAAAAACAATCAGTTAACATCCGAGATCTGGATTCGGGAAGCAGTGCTCTATGTGCCGGTATCAAGCGCGCGCTATCTGTCGCGCACCGACATTGAGATGTCATTGCAAAACGATCCTCAGCTGGATCCTAGATGCCACAGCTTGTTGTGATACCGCTGGTGAAAGGCGGCAACACAGTGTCAGTGGTGGTGCGTTAGCCGAGGATTTCGTCAGGCGAGGTCTAGGGGCCAATCACTTTAAGCGCGGGTCCTTCCTGGCCAACGAGCCGTAAGGGGCTGCGAGGCTCGCTTTTCGTGTGTGTTTAGAAGTTGAAACACCCATTTCCGTTTCCGCACGATGCGGAAATCTAGGTGATCGGTGTGACAGACCGGTGCAATTTGGACGGCTGAGTTACAAACACTGGCGGGGACTGACGAGGTAAGTGACCCAAAAAGCGGCCGCTCGCGTGACAGGATTCTGACGGGCCGCAAATGACCCGAAGCCGACGTTCGGATCGTCGCGATAGGCCAAATACGCGGGTAGAATCCACGCAAGAACGATTTTGGTCGTCAGGAGGGGTTATGAGACAAATCGTCGTAAAACTCTGCACGAGGATAATCTTGATAGCAGTAGTTGTTGGTGCGGGTTGGGTTCACGTCGTCTTGGCACAATCCACTGCCGATGAGCATCTCCCAGAGGGCTTAGGAATCGCGCAATTCACACCGTCGGATGAATTGATCTACCCTTCGGACACAGACAGGTGGGTAGTCGTTGGTGCGAGTATCGGAGGAGACTATTCTGAGACCGAGTTCGATCCAAGTAATCCAGGCCCTATCAGTGTGGTGCAATTGGAGCTGAACGCGTATACCTATCTGCTGGAAAATGGAAGGTATGCAGATGGAACAATGTTCCTCTTGTCCTTTTATCAGACTCAGGAAAAGCCCGAACCAGGCTTAAACGGATTCGTTCAGGGAGATCTTATGGCCCTCGAAATGCATGTCATCGATCGAGTGAAGTATCAGGATAATCGTGGATTCTATATGTTCGCCGCCGACGAGCGCGGACCTAGTGCAATGCTTCCGGCTGGTAATGAATGCGTACAGTGCCACGCTGAACACGGAGTCTTCGACAGTACGTTTACCCAGTTCTACCCGACAATTCGTCATATCGTTACTCAAGGCCCGGAATAGACGATCTCCACCGACGGCGAATGACTGCTTTTGGCCGATACTGTTGAAAAACTCCGTTTTGAAATCCGTGGCGATTTCATTTGCGATTTAAGCATCATTTTGTACTCTAGGTACGAGGGGGTAGTAGAAGTCCGATGAAAATCCGGCCTGATGCACCTCAGAAGCACACAACTGATCTGTGATTCGCGCACCAGGCATTCGAAAAATTCCTATGAATTTTCTTGCTGTCGTGAAACAGAGTTTTTCAACAGTATCGACCCAAAGCCGACATTGCGGTTACGGCAATTCAGCGGCTATACTCAGAACCAAATTGCTTGCAGTAATAGAGTCCTTGTCATGCCTAAAGCGATTCCCCTTGGTGCCATCGCCTTCGTCTTGGTCTCCGTACTGGCCGGGTCCGTCCAAGGCCAGCAGCGCCCCGTGCTTGATTTCGAGCCGACGGTCGGCGCCCCAGCGTATCCTCGAGGTGGCGGTCCAATCGTGCTGATCGACGAAGGCCACCACAACTTTCATACCTTAGGGCCAACGATTGCTTACGATGACGCACATCAGCAGGTGACGATTCCCGGCCGCTATGGTCCGTTTGCAGAATTGCTTCGCCGCGATGGCTACGTCGTGAGGTCGCTTCGGTCTCCATTTCGTCGTGCAACGCTCGCAGACGCGCAGGTTTTGGTGATCGCCAATGCACTTGCTGAGGCAAATGTCGATGACTGGAGTCTTCCGAATCCTTCTGCGTTCGCGGACGACGAAATCGAGGCGATCGTCACCTGGGTCCGAGAGGGCGGCGCCTTGCTCTTGATCGCGGATCATCAGCCGTGGCCTGCTGCTGCTGCCAGACTCGCCGAACGATTTGGCCTCCTCTTCTATAACGGATCCACGGACCGACTGCAGTTCCGCCGCGAGATCGGATCACTCCAGGATCACCCGATCACACAAGGTCGGGGCTTGGCGGAGCAGATCGATTTTGTGTTGACGTTCGGAGGACAAGCTTTTCGCTTTGCCGGAGATATCACGGCTGATCCGTTGTTGATCATTCCCCCGAGTACCACGCTCGTGCTGCATTGGGATCCCTTCCAAGACCTGACCGACAAGGTGCCCCGCATACGGGCCGACGGGATGCTGCAAGGGGCAGCGGTGCCTTTCGGGGCCGGTCGGGTGGCAGCTTTCGGTGAAGCTGCAATGTTCACGGCACAGGTGGATGAGGAAGGACCCATGGGCATGAACCACCCCGAGGCACCGCAGAACGCACAGTTCGTTTTGAACGTTCTACACTGGCTCACCGGAGTGCTACCGGAGCACTAGTGCATCCGGAAGCATCCTCGAAATCCGCAAGGTAATTCAACCGTCAGGCTTGGCCGTCACGTATATTCTGAGACTGCGCTGGCCGCTCATGGCCGAGGCTGTGTGAAAGCGCATTGATCATTATAATGTGTAAGTCACAGCGTCAGGGTAAGCCAGATGAAGCGTTTCATTGAAGGTGAGAACCGATTTCAGAGTACGTTATTCCCCGAGAGCCTTGACGATTATATTGCAGAAGATAATTCGATCCGCGTAGTCGATGCCTTCGTCAACGAGCTCGATCTGAAGCAACTTCGTTTTAATCGGGCTGAGCCGAGTGCCACAGGCCGGCTGGAAGGGGACGTCACGAGTAACTCTCATTCAATAGCTGAATCCGCTCCTTGATTCGATAACCAGCGATACAGGTTTAACGTGAATTGATGATTGTGGGTGCCGCGTTCGGCCTCATTATTCTCATCTACAACGTACGGTGGCTCCAAATACGCAGGGGCACTGATCAAAAAATTATCTCCCAAAACTGCCACACGGCCATTGCCAAGCTCCATGATGCCCGCCTGAGACCAGCCGGCTACGCTTACACGTGGAGTACCACCATCGAATGCCCAGGACACGTCCGGTTCGAGCGAAACGACGTTCGAATCGAAAGTGATCAATGACAAGCCTTGCGCAGGCAAGCGGAATGCCGAACCCGTGTTAGTCGCAAGATGATCGATCGGACCATAAGGCGTCCGTCCATTCATTATCGGGTGGTCCAACAGTAATCCCTTGCGGCGACGAAAGAGCAGGTCTCCTGCACTTGAAATAATATCCGGTGAATAACCACTTAGAAGCCTTTCATCCACCGCAAATCCATTGCTGACATCAAGACCGAGAGCTGTCGCCAATGCGTCATACGAACCGCCGAATGGCATGTGTTCTATGACCACCAACAACGAACCACCTTCGTGGACCCACCTCAATAAAATCCTGATCTCGTTCGGCGTGAATGCTGACGGCGTAGGAAGGGCCCAATGATCTACGTTCTCTGCTGCCAGAGCATTAGACGTATGAAAAATGTCAACACCTTCCAGACCACGTCGGGTAATCAGCTCGGTGTCTTGCCTGACAATAAACCCGTGCTCCGAGAGGAATTGCTCGATGACATGGTCTGACTCATCTATGCCATAGTTATGGTGACCTCGATCGAAAACAATAACAGGGCGAGATTCAGCGGCGGCGGTCGGCTGGTCAGATTCTGAGGAAACAGAAGCCTGAGATGCCAGGACCAATACCAGCACACTGATTGAAGGACTTTTCGTGAAACGCCGCATTGCCGTAGT
>JACZSM010000022.1 GCA_022574185.1 Pseudomonadota bacterium | reverse complement strand
TACCACTCATCGAAACCCTGGTCTGTGGGAAACCGTCCTTCGGTGTCTCCCAAGTGCCATTTCCCGAACATGCCCGTCGCGTAACCGGCATCCGACAGCATCTCCGCCAGTGTAATTTCCCACTTGGTGATGCCCCACCATATACCCCTGGGAGGACCGTCAGGCCGCTGCCGGGCACGAATCCCGTAACGACCAGTCATCAATGAGGTACGCGACGGCGTACACTCCGCTTCGACATTGAAGTTGGTTAGTTGGAATCCCTCAGCGGCAATGCTGTCAATTCTGGGCGTTGGTGCCCCGCGCAAGACACCGCCACCATAAACGCCAATCTCCCCGTAACCAAAATTGTCCATCAGGACGAGGACAATATTGGGTTTTTCATCGCTTCCTGGCGCAGCCACAGCCAGTGGCACAGACACAATTAGGACCAACAGGAATGTGAGAATTCTTACATTTCGAATGAATGTTGCCATCGTATCAAGCTCCAGGATCAGGGTTCAAAGACATTTAGAAAGCTGAACGTTTTGGGCCTATCGGCACATACAACTCCGCCTCTTCGTCCGTAAGCTGTTCTATCTTGATTCGCCAGCGCGCCAGCGTGGCGCTGATGCGCAACTGGTAGCTACCCGCTTCGTAGAATAACTTGACGCCATTGCCCTTGCGCTTCGTGTGCAGAACGCGTCCGACATGCCGGCCGGTTTTCGCCTCGATGAGCGTGATATCGAGCGCAACCAGCTGATCGTAATCGGCATTCAGATTCCAATCCATTATCCAGGGCGAATCAACGTCAAAAATAGCCGTTGTAACACTGGCTCTGCCGGAAAATTCCTTTACGAGCTCGCTCGCCGACGCCATAGTGCCTGCCAGCAACAGTACAAGCAACGCTGTTGTGATTGTTCGAGTCATGTGGCATTTCCTTAGTCGATGACGACACCGACACTATAATAACGCACAATCAGCATCGCAATCCTCGTCCGGGAGGCCGAGATGATCGACATAATTCGCTCCGATAGCCGTGGCGCTGCTGACCACGGCTGGCTCAGGAGCAGACATACATTTTCGTTTGCGGACTATCACAATCCGTCGATGATGAGTTTTGCGAAACTGCGCGTCGTCAACGAAGACTGGATCGAAGCCGGCCGCGGTTTCGACACTCACCCGCACCAGGACATGGAGATCATCACGTACATGATTGACGGTGCGCTCGAGCACAAGGACAACATGGGCAACGGCTCCGTCATTCGCGCCGGCGAGCTGCAGCGCATGACCGCCGGCACCGGCATCATGCACAGCGAGTTCAATCACTCGATGGACGACGAGGCTCACCTGCTGCAGATCTGGATTCTTCCCGAGCAGAATGGCCTCGAACCCGGTTACGAACAGAAGCTGTTTCCGCCCGAGGAAAAAAGCAATCGCTGGCGACTCGTCGGTTCACGTGACGGACGGGACGGCTCGTTGACGATTCACCAGGACGTCAATCTGTACTCGACCGAACTCGATGAGAACACCGCACTCGATTACGAATTCAATGGGCAGCGTCGCGGCTTTATTCAGGTCGTCCGCGGTTCTGTCGACATTGCAGGTCAAACCCTGGTCGCCGGCGATGCCATCATGACGCGGGACGAACAGACGCTGAGGTTTAGCGCTATTGAGCGCTCGGAGTTATTATTTTTCGATATGGCGTAGGAGCGATCGCGTTGCATCCCCTTCGGGCTAGCATAGTCTGATGCGCGAATCGCTTGTTATTTTCGTTGCGCTCTTGACCGCCTGTGGTGGCAGCGGCACCAATCGTTCGAACTCATCGCCTGACAATGCCGCAGGCACTTCGATCTACGAAGTGCAGGGAAACGGCGCGACCAGCCCATTGATCGGGCAGACCGTGACAATTACCGGCATCGTGACCGGTGATTTTCAGAATAATGATGCCGACGACAGTCGCAATCTCGATGGATTCTATTTGCAGGATACAGTCAACGACGCCGATCCCGCGACCTCGGATGGTATTTTTGTATTCGATGGCAGTAGCCCGGCTATTGATGTTTCAACCGGCGATCGCGTATCCGTCGAGGGCATGGTCAGCGAATACTTCGGCGAGACACAAATCACCGCCGCTCAAGTCACGATCATCGGGTCGGGAACGATTGACCCCGTCAATGTAATCCTGCCCGCGGCAGCATTGACAACGAACAGCGACGGCAGCCTGATCGCCGACCTGGAACGATTCGAAGGCATGCTGATTCGACTGCCGCAGGCACTAACGGTTACAAGTTTGTACAACCTCGAGCGTTATGGCGAGGTTGGCCTGGCGCAAGGCGGCCGACCCTACCAATTCACGAATCAGAACGTACCGGATATTGCCGGATATACCGCGCATCGTGAAGCTCTCGCGGCGCGGTCGCTATTGCTCGATGACGGTCGCAAGGTGTCATATGCCACGCCGATCGCGTTTCTCACGGCCAGCGCCGCTGCCGATTATTCCATACGCAGCGGTGACCAGGTCACAGCGCTGACCGGCGTATTGCGATTCTCCCGTGGCAGTGGCGCCCGAGGCTCAGAGGCGTATCGGCTGATGCCAACCGCGGACCCACAGTTCGAGTCGCATAATCCCAGGCCTGGCGCCCCGGTCGTCAACGGTACCCTGCGCATAGTCAGCTTTAATGCTCTGAATTTTTTCTCGACCATCGACACCGGGCAAAGCACTTGCGGTCCGTCCGGCAGTGGCGGTTGCCGCGGCGCCGATTCAACCGCAGAACTCGACCGTCAGCTGTCGAAGCTTGTCACGACTCTCGATATGCTCGATGCTGATATCGTTGGATTGGTGGAAATCGAAAACAATGCAGGCGCAGCGCTGCAGATCATCGTCGACACATTGAACCTGACGAGCAGCAGTACCTACGACTACGTCAGAACCGCTGCAATTGGCAGCAACGTAATCACGACCGGATTTCTTTTCAAGACAGCAACGATCAGTCTGAATGGCCCAGCCGTAATCCTGGATTCCAGCGTCGACGCAAAGTTTAACGACGGGCGCAATCGTCCCGCGCTCGCACAATCGTTTGTACAAACATCGAACAACGCTGTGCTATCGGTCGTCATCAACCATCTCAAATCGAAGGGTTCGTCCTGCGACGACATTGGCGATCCTGACCTCGGTGATGGCCAGGGCAATTGCAACGCAACGCGAACCAGCGCTGCCGCTGCCCTCGCCGACTGGGTTGCGCGCGATCCCACGGGCAGCGGTGATGCCGATTACCTGATCATCGGCGACTTCAATGCGCACCTCTTCGAGGATCCTCTAACAACGCTCAAAAGCGCCGGGCTCGACAACCTGCTGGAGACGTTCAGCGGCACGGATGCTTACTCATACGTTTTTAATGGCCAGGCCGGCGCACTTGACCACGCCTTCGCGTCAGCTAGCCTGGTGCCACAGGTCACCGAAGTGGTCGAGTGGCATATCAATGCCGATGAACCGCCAGTCCGTGATTACAATCTCGAGTCTGGTCGGGCCGCGGCTCTGTTTGACGACAGCAACCCGTATCGCACATCCGACCACGACCCGGTCATAATCGGTCTGGATCTGAGCAACTGATGCGTCGTTCAGTTTGTCGTCGACTGTGGCGAGTGTCTGAATAACACCAGCCCGAACCACACGGCAAAAATCGAAAAGACGAACGCACTCGCCGCCAACTGAGTCGCCCCGTGCACGATAGCGGCCTTGGTCAGCATGATACCAACCATCGTGAAGTGCACGAAGTTGCCGAACGCTACTGGGCGGCTATAAATACCGCCGATCAGCACGCCGCGCGCGGTCCAGTTCAAAAGCGCGAAGCCCAGGTATAGAGCACCCATCATCCGAATCAGCAGGATTGTCGATGTATCCGGCGTCGCACCATGCACGGACAGAATTTCTTCCGCGGCGAATGACGTCGCCAGCCCAAGTATGGCCAGGAATACCGCGCTGATGATCATGAGTACTCGTGTGTGCATCGTCGTCCCTCAGGCTAGTCAAGCCTGCGCAGCAGCGCCAGCACGTCTTGTCGTAAATCGTTGATCGAGGCACGAATAGCGTCTTTGGATTCACCGCTTTCAGCCAAGGTGCTCCAATGTACCTGCCAGGTATCTTTGAGTTGTTTGGCGGCAGCAGGAAACGGCGACGCAAGAATTTGTGCAAGATCCTCAATGGTCAGAATGAGGGCCCAACCCGTTCTCGGGTTGCTTTTCGCGCTCACGCCAGGGTCATAATAACTATAGAGAACGAGTTCTTCGAGTTCGCCTATCTTTAGCAAGATCTCGATCGAGACCAGCCGCTGCGTGCGGTTCTCTTCACTCGCTTCATTCCGCCAGGTGTTGTAACTGAGGCTGATTATCGCGATCACGAGGCTGATTAATGCCACTTGATTGCGCCGCAGCTGATCTATGAGTTTCGTGCTTTTCATGTCTGCCCAGGAAACGATACCCTCTTCGATAATCAGGAGACCGGTTCTTCCTGCAGTTTATTTCGTTGCAGCCACATTAGCCATCCAACAACCAGTACGCCACAGATCGCGATGCCGGTTAGAAAACGAAAATAGTCCAGATGTCCGCCCGCTCCAGGATTCGCGTCGAGCAGGCGTCCGCCGATTGACGCAAAGAAAATATCCGGCGTGTAACCGACAAAGGAGATCACGCCGACAGCTGCGCCTGTGACGTGTCGAGGTGTGCGCGTTTCCTCAAGCAATGCGAAGTAGATACCGCGAAGCGCGAATACGGCGAAATAACTAACAAACAAGTTGGCATAGATAACTGTCAATCCCGTCGTGTCAGGTGTCAGTATGGATAGCAACGCGTACACGACCGTCAGCAAGATGAAGAAAACACCGAGTGAGCGCATCACACCGATGCGATCGGCGATCAAACCCGCGATCACGCATGCCACCGGGCGAACCCAGGCGCCATAAGACGCAAGCCTTGCTCCCTCGACCTCATCCATACCCAGCACCTGTACGGCGTACAACGAGTAGTTATCGAGCCCCTTGTAGCCACAGTACGCACAGACGATGACTCCGGCCTGAGCCCAGATGATCGGACGGCGTAGAACGAAAGCCATGCCTGCCAGCGGATTAGAGGGCGCACGCTCGGTTTCGCCAGGTGCCGGAATTATGAACCACACAAACACGCCGGCGGCGAACGTAGCAGCCGAGTACAACAAAATGATCGTTCTGAGTGCCGCGCTGCGCTCGGCATCGGTCGCCATCCTCGCATCCTCGGGCAAATACGCGGCGAGCACGGCGACTGTAACCACGGCAAATATTGCGGCGACCAATCCACGACCACCATCGAGAATTCCAAAAGCCGTGCCTTGCACTCTATCGCCGCCCCACTCGCGCGTTGCACGTATCAGCGCCGCCCAGAACAGAAATATCGTTGTCACACCAAAGAAACCGAAAATAAACGCCATCTGGACCGCCCCCGGTATCGTTGCCATGTAAAGCCCGCCGCACGCTGTAGCAATTAGTGACGTCAATAACAATGAGCGCACTGAGAACCGATCCGCGAACGGGCCGCCAAGCAGGTACGACAACATCGCAAGAACTCCATAGGCGGCGAACATGTCGCCCATTTGCGTGTTGGTGAGGTCGAAAACTTCGAGAAATGTTGGGCGAAAAAAACGTGTCGTGTGAAAGGGCAGGCTGAAGACCATCTCACCGGCAATAACCAGCGCCGAAATATGCAGGATTCGAGACTTATTCATCAACCCAATTATCAGTCAGTCAGAAGTCGGCGAAAAGACCTGGCGTCGGCGGATACGACAAAAGTTTGGCCAGCGCTTGCCAGTCGCCCTCCTCGTCTGCATTTGGATTTTCGCGGCGCACGAATTCCTCGACCAGATCTTCACCCAGCGTATAGTTGATTCGATACGCGCGGTAACGCTCGGTAAAGCCGAACCAGGCATCGATCGACTCCGGTGGCGTCAACGCATAGCGCGTCAGCCAATCCTCGGTTTGCGCTCGATCCCAGTCACCATCGAGGAACTTCCTTGCCGCCTCAATGCTGGCATAGCGAATTTTCTGAGTTAAATCGCGGAGTCGATCCGCAGTTTCCAGGTCTGCCGATTCAATACCAGCGATCGGCATAATTGTATTGCGCAGGAACTCGTTCCGACTGTCGCCAGGAAATGCAACTCTGGCCGCAAAGTCTCCACTGCCCTCAAAAATCACCCCCTGGGGAGAAAATAACGGCAATACCGAAAACTCGACCCAGCCGCGTTGCCTGAAAAAGTTCTGGTCAAGCAGGCTGCTGAAAGTGTGATGCCCGGGATAGCCTTCGTGACAACCCATCGTAATCGCACTGCCGAGAGACTTCGGCCTGCTCGTCTCGATCTGGATCAGGCCCTGACTATTCCCCTGATACCAATTGTAAGCACCCCATGGATTGCCGCTAACCATTTCCAACACGAAAGACTCGCCGTCGGGCAATGTCATCCTCCGTAGTGTTCGTGCCCGGCACTCGTCAATACCGGCACGGACCATAGCTTCAATTTTGTCGGACGGCACACGAAATTGCAGAGAGAACTCGTACACACGCTCATGCAATGGTCCCTCACCGGGCAACAGCGCATCGATATCAGCGAGTGTTTTCTCATAGTGCTCAGCGGGAAATGTCGGCGCGACAAATCCGTAGACCGCCTTTGATTCTTCATCAAAAGTCAGTCGCTCGCCGGATCGCATACGCGCGACCGCAGCGAGCGATTCGACATGCGAGGCGATATAATCCTGACGCAACACGATCACGTATTCCTCGCCCGTTACATCGACTGCCCGAATTTCTGCCACGAGCTCCTCGGCCGCTGCAATGATTTTCACTAAAGTCTGCGCGTTGTCTTGCGCATCGCCACGCCATTCCTCGGGCCCGAAATAGGCGTCCACATAATGTTCATCATGTTGCCCCAGCGCCAGCGCCAATCGAACATACTGTTCGGCCAGCGGATCCATCTGTGTTACAGCGTCAACTTGCGCCTGCTGAGTGCACGATGCGCACGCCAGCAACAACGCCAGGTATCTGACTGTTCGCATATAGTTTTTCCCCGCCATGGTGCAATATTGAATGCCGCGACAGTATACGTGAGTGGGCTCAATGAAGATTGGATCGAAAATCGTATTGGCCTTGCTGGCCACAGCATGCAGTAACGTATCGGCCGAAGCGCCGGCAACGATGCGCGTTGATTACTACCACACTGGAAATCACGACACGGAGCTGTTCAGCCTTGACCGGGTTGTTATCGAACCGCTGCCATGGACCGGCAACATGCAGCAGCCTATCGACATAACCTCACGCGGCAAGTACCTGTTCGAAATTGTCGACCCCGAATCAAAGCGCGTGGCATGGTCGCGCAGCTTCAGCAGTATCTACGGCGAATGGGAAACGACCGCTGAGGCGCACCAGATGCATCGAACGTTTCATGAGTCGCTGCGCTTTCCGGTCCAGGCAGAACTTTTCGAGGTGGTTTTGAAAAAACGCGGTCCTGGCAATCGGTTTGACGAGATCTGGCGAATATCCATCGACCCGAACGACTATCTCGTGCATCGTGAATCGGCGCTATACGCCGACCAGGTTGTTGCAATCTGGGTCAGCGGTGACCCCGCGACCAAAGTAGACCTGCTATTGCTCGGTGATGGTTACACCGCCGACGAACACGATGCGTTTGTCGCCAAAGCCCGCGAAATGACCGACGTCCTGTTTGCGACTGCGCCATTCAAGCAACGCAAGAACGACTTCAATGTCTGGGCCCTTGCGCCAGCCTCGGCCAAGTCGGGAATATCCCGGCCATCGACGCACACGTATCGCGATACGCCGGTTGGCACAAGCTACGACTCGTTTCGCTCCGAGCGCTACGTGCTGACATCCGACAACAGGAACTGGCGCCGCATCGCCTCGTCCACGCCCTACGATTTCGTCGAGATACTTACCAATACCGAAACATATGGCGGCGGCGGGATCTACGGCCTGTTCAGCACCGCCGCGGCAAACAGTGAGTGGGCGCCGTACCTGTTCGTACACGAATTCGGCCACCACTTCGCGGGCCTTGCCGACGAGTACTTCACGAGTTCCGTCGCCTATGAGGGCCCTGACGTCATTACCGAGCCCTACGAGCCCAACGTCACTGCCCTGCTCGATCCCGACAATCTCAAATGGAAGCATCTGGTTGCGCCGAATACGCCGCTGCCAACGCCCTGGCCCAAGGCAGAATTTGAGGAACATTCGATGGCAGTGCAGGAGCGCCGGGCAAAAATGCGCGCCGCCAACGCCCCCGAATCCGAAATGAACGAGCTATTTCGATTTACGAAGAAGTACGCAGAGAAACTGTTCTCCCAGAATAACTATCGCGATACGGTCGGCGCCTTCGAAGGAGCCAACTATGAGGCCAAGGGTTATTACCGTTCCGCGCAAAACTGCCTGATGTTCACTCGCACCGACTACTTTTGCTCCGTTTGTGCTGCGGCGATCGAGAAAGTCATCGACGAATACACGCGGCCACGAGACTGACGGAACATGCATTGCTAGCTGCGGAGCTTGTAGCCCGTCTTGAAAATCCAGTGCACGGCGAACAGGCACAGAAAAAGAAATCCCAGCACCATGCCTAGGCTCAGACCTATGGCAACGTCCGCATTCTCATAGAACGCCCAGCGGAAACCGCTGATCAGGTACACGACCGGATTGAACAGACTGACGGTCTGCCAGGCCGGTGGCAACATGCTGATCGAGTAAAACGTGCCACCGAGAAACGTCAACGGCATGATGACAAGGACCGGCACGATCGTGAGTTTCTCCCAGCCATCGGCCCAGATGCCGAGAATGAAGCCGAACAGGCTGAACGACACCGATATCAGTACCAGGAATAGCAACATTATCACCGGATGTGCGATTTCGAGATCGATAAAAAAACTGGCTGTCCCGAGAATGATCAAACCAATGACTATCGACTTGCTCGCAGCCGCACCCACGTAACCGAGGACGACCTCAACAAACGAAACCGGCGCCGATAATAATTCAAAGATCGTGCCCGTAAATTTCGGAAAATATATGGCAAACGATGAGTTCGAAATGCTCTCGGTCATGATCGCAAGCATGATCAGGCCGGGTACGATAAACGCGCCGTAGGCGACGCCGTCAATCTCCTTGATTTGAGATCCGATCGCCGCGCCAAAAATGACGAAGTAGAGCGTCGTCGACAAAACGGGCGCGACAATGCTTTGCACGATCGTGCGCATCATGCGTGCCATTTCGGTGCGATAGATCGCCTTGATTGCGTAGAAGTTCATGTGCCTTTGTTTACCAGACCGACAAAGATCTCTTCGAGGGAAGTCTGCGACGTGCTGAGATCGTTGAACTTGATCCCGGCATCATGCAGCGCCGCGAGTAATGCAGTGATACCCGTTCGCTCCTGTTTCGTGTCGTAATGATAAGTAAGCTCCATGCCGCTATCATTGAGCTCAAGCTTATACTCGGCCAATTGCGCCGGCACGCTCGCTAGTGACTCGGACAATTGCAACACGAGCTCTTTCTTGCCGAGTTCCTGCATGAGCCGAGTTTTTTCCTGCACGAGTATGATCTCGCCGTTGTTGATGACGCCCACGCGATCGGCAAGTTGTTCAGCCTCTTCAATATAATGCGTCGTGAGAATAACCGTTACGCCGGATTCGCGCAGTGACTGCACTACGTTCCACATGTCCTGACGCAGCTCGACATCGACGCCAGCCGTTGGTTCATCGAGAAAGAGAATATCGGGTTCGTGTGCCAGTGCCTTGGAAATAAGCACGCGGCGTTTCATGCCGCCCGACAACAGCATGATCTTTTCATCTTTCCTGTCCCACAGCGACAACGACCTCAAGACCTTTTCGATGTATTCAGGGTCCTCTGGCTTGCCAAATAAACCGCGGCTCAGACGACAGACGTTGAACGGCGTTTCGAATGTCTCAGTCGGCAACTCTTGCGGCACCAGGCCTATGCGGGAGCGTGTTTCGCGGTAATCCGCAACGATATCGTAACCGGCGACGGTTACCGTGCCGCTGGTTATTGTGACAATGCCGCACACAATATTGATCAGCGTCGTCTTGCCGGCGCCGTTCGGCCCTAGCAGACCAAAGATTTCGCCTTTATGGATCTCAAGGTCGACGTTCTTGAGTGCCTGAAAGCCGCCCGCGTAGGTTTTGCTCAGATTGGATACGCGGATGATCGGCTGCATGCCGCGAAATCATACAGAGCCCACCCGCGAGTACAAGAAGCACGATGCATTGCAGCTGCGTTACCGTAAGCGAACCGAATATGATATTTCCGTCCGCCCTGAGGTATTCCATCAGGAAACGGATGGCCGCATACCCGCCGGTGGTGATGATGGCCAGTGACCCTGGCCGATACTGATCGATCCTGATCTTGCGGAACAGCAAAATGAATACGCCCAACAGGGTCGCTTCGTACAGTTGCACAGGATGCACCGGCAATGACTGCGCTGCATCCGCGCTGATCAGGCCAATCGCGACCTGTTGTTGAAATGCGAACGTGCCTGGTGCGTACTCGACGCCGATTCTGGCCCACTCGCCGGCCAGCCATGGCAAGGTCTGGATCTGCTGGCCGATAGCCGTTGCCGCAATACTCGACAACACCGGATCGTGCACGCTGATGTCGCCCCAGCAACAACCGGCCAGGTAACATCCGAAGCGGTGCACGACCAATCCAGCCAGTGTCGGTATCGCAAAAATGTCAACCAGCGTGCGAAATGATTGCCGCGTCAACCTGCTGTAGACGAATACGATGGCCGCAGCACTCAAAACGAGGCTGAACAGTCGTACCCGTGTTTCCACCTGCAGCAATTCGCCGGCAATCTGTCGGTCCGCTGGTATCAACATTGACAAGAACATACCACCCGCAATACCGCCGATGATCGACAATGGCAGCAGCAGGTCGATATGCGATGCATCGATTCGAATTGCCGTCGCGTTACGCCGCGCCAGCCACCAACTGGTGGCAATCGCGGCGACGAACATCAGGCCGAACGGCGTCACTGGATCTGTAAAGCTGAATTGGGAGTACACGCTCATACACTCATGTCATTCCAAACCGACGACGACATCGAGAAATGACTCGAACATATCGTGATGCTCGGGCTCAACGCGATGAAACACCCATGGAGGTTCGTCGTACAATTCTTCGTCGTCGACGTTTCGCGCAATGACTCGCTCAACCGCGCGACGGGCCTTTTTGAGAGCGCGCGGATCATAGGGCGATTCCGTATCTTTCAATAACTCGAGTTTATCCAGGTCATCGAACCCCTCATAAGATTCCCCATCAATCATCCAGAGTGAGAACTGGTTCGAGCCTGACTTGTCGATACGAAAACCGTACCAGAATTCGCTGGCGAAACCGTATTCGTCGTCATGGTGGCCTTTGACCTCCCAGGTCATGAACCACTCTCCGCCGAGCCTGACGCGCCATGCTTTGAACAACGATACTGCATCCGCAGTGAAGCAACTCGAACCCAGCCTCTCGATTCTATTGACCAGCGATGTGTAGTAGTCGTCTTCCACATCGTCTTCTTCGGCACTCTTATCTTTGCCGCACTCATCCACGTCATATATGAGATTAGCCATGGTGACCAACCAACTACGTTTGTCGAAAGGCTCCATCAGCACGATGGCTTCACCATTCCAAATCCACATGCCGCTGAGATCGGGATCGATGCGGCTTTTTTCCGGGTCGCCGAGCGGCACCGGCAGGCAGGCCAGCAACCCCAGGATAACGGGCAGGCTCACGATTGCGATCGCCATCCCCGTCAAGGATCGATATTTTGGTTGCATTACGGACTCCCCGATTCCATATAGACCTGCAACACACAGGCTATTCAGGATTACAGGTTAATCTTTGATCGCGCCCGCGTCCTGACGAAATACTGATGATTAGTTGATGATGGACTCGGCCAGCGCCGCCAGTTTGGTCACAGTTCGCCAGTTACGGGCCGTGGTCTCTACGCCGAGGCATGTGTCGACCTTTGCGGCGAGCTTCGAGCGGCCGATGCCGTCCGGTGCGTGCAGATAAAACGCATTGGAGAGTAACTCGTATCTCTCGGACGACGATCGCAATGATTCGAGTGTGTCGAGGTCCGGGTTATCCGCCGCCCCCATAAGAAACCAGACATGCAAATACTTGGGTGTGTCCACAGCATCCGGATACGGATTGGCCGCAACGATTGACTCGTAGTCCTCGAACGTGAGCAGACATACAGCGGGTGCAAAACCAAATTGTTCATTAATGGCCGTCTTTATGCTGCTGCTCAACACATTGGCATCTTGAGTCGAGCGAAAAACGGCATTGCCACTCTGGACGTAGGTCTGCACATCTTTACAGCCGACGCGTTCGAGAAGGTTGCGCAGTTGCGGCATCGGCAGATTGTGACTGCCGCCCACATTGATGCCGCGAATCAACGCGATGCAGATCGTCATGTCACCAGTTGATCGGTGTAAGCAAACAACGCGGCCGAACCACCTGTGTGCAAGAAAACGATATTGTCTGCAGCATCGAAGTGACTATTGCGAATCAGATCGATCATGCCGGCCAGTCCCTTGCCGCTGTACACGGGGTCGAACAACAATCCCTCGAGTCTTGCGAGCATCAAGATAGCCTCATTCATGCCCTCGGTCGGTATGCCGTAGCCAGCGCCCACATAGTTGCAATTCGCGATCACATCCTCGCGAGCAACGATGCCGGGCTTGCCGATAAAGTCAGCCGTTTCGCAGGCGAGTTTGTAGACTTTGTCCTCTTGCGCGTCCTGCGCCGCGTTGACGCCGATGCCGAGCAGTGACATGTCGCTGCCAATCGCTCTTAGCCCGACGATCAGACCCGCCTGGGTGCCAGCACTGCCCGTTGCGGTCACCAGGTGATCGATGCGCAAACCCAGCTCCTCGGCCTGTTCGAGAAGTTCGATCGCGCAATTGACGTAACCGAGGGCGCCGATGGTGTTGGATGCGCCGCCCGGAATGATGTAGGGCTTGCCCCCGCGTGCTTTTATTTCCCTGGCAACCGCGTCCATCGCAGCGTCGAAATCCGTGCCGGCCGGATACTCGCGCAGGTTTGCACCGAAGATGCGATCGAGAAACACGTTGCCCGAGTTCGCATAGGGTTCGCTGGGATCAACGACACGATGTTCGAGCAACACCTCGCAAACCAGCCCGAGCTTGCAGGCCGCGGCAGCTGTTTGCCGAACGTGATTCGACTGAACAGCACCGACAGTGACTATCGTATCAGCACCTTGTTCCAGTGCATCCGCCATCGAGAACTCAAGTTTGCGTGTTTTGTTGCCGCCCGTCGCAAGCCCGGTGCAATCGTCACGCTTTACCCAGATCTGCGGCCCGCCAAGGTGTTCGCTCAAGCGTGGCAGGTGTTCGAGGGGTGTCGGAAAGTGACCGAGAGACACTCTGGCAAATTGTGATAGCACTTCGTACCGCTCCTATTTCGGTAACGCGATTTCGCCGCGCGCCAATGCAACCGTCTGCTGTGCCAGCACATCTGTCGACGAAATCAAGGGAACATCGACGGCCGCAGCGTCGAGTACAAGTGGGATTTCGGTGCAACCCGCTATCACTGACTGCGCGCCACGATCGACGAGAGCGGTCGCCAAGGTCGCCATGTCTCGCGCAATACTTTCCCCCTGGTAGCCGGCTTTGATCCGATTAATGAGAGTCATCAGTTTGCCAAGCTCATAATCGCTGGGCAGGACCGACCCTATGCCGGCTTTTTCAAGAGCATCCTGGAATACGCGGGCCTGCAGGCAGCCGTCCGTCGCCAGTACACCGGCTGAGGCCGCGCCCTGTTCAAGTGCAGTGGCTACCGTGACGTCGATAATCGAGATCAGCGGAATGCTTGTTGCACTTTCGACGGCATCTTTGAACACATAGGCCGTGTTGCACGGGATGACGAGAAAATCGGCGCCGGCAGTTTCAAGCCGAACAGCCATGGCGGCAAGGTAGGGACCGGGATCTTCACCAGCATCGAGAATCGCGTTCTGGCGATCGGGTACCTTGGGATTGTGATCCACGAGCATGTGCACGTGGTCCTGATCCTTTTCAGCAGGCGTCAGCGCAATGACTTTGGCCATGAAGTCGACCGTGGCATCAGGACCCATGCCGCCGAGCACGCCGACTGTTTTACTGTGTTCGCTCATTTAATTCGCACAAAAAAAGGTATCTTGCCGCATTTTTACAACTCCGTCTCGGCAACGAACATCAATGTTGCACGAACTTCTGCGGCGCTGGCCGGCCGGCGCCCGCTGCCGGCACTCGTTGCCGTATATTCGTGAATCAGAGCCGCATTGTCCGCGGCGACGTCGCCGTCCGGCAGCACGAGATTATTCTCAAAACCCATACGGACATGCCCGTTGCGCGCCGTTGCCGCCAGCATCACTGCATTTTCATTGTGACCAAAGCAGCAAACTGCCCAGGGGTGAGCATTTGGATCCGTTGCAGCGAGCAGAGCGTCGAGGTCTTCGACGACGCCAGGGACCGCATCGACATAATCGCCGAGCACAAACATGACAAACGGACTGTCGTCGGCAAAGACACCACGCCGGCGCATATCATCGAATCGCTCGACATCTTCAACTGAGTACAATATGTACTGCGGCCAGATCTGCTCCTGCCGCATCCATGCGAAAAATTCCGCGGCTCTTGTCTCATCGGCCGGCGTCGCGCAAATTTCTCTGAGTGCAACCGACACGGCCTCGGGTCTGAGGTCTCGCACCAGGGCCATTTGCTCCTCGGGCGTGTACTGGCCCACCGCTTCAGTGGTTACCTGGATGACCAGTTCCTCGCCTATGCGATCACGTATGGCCGCGATCGCTTGTCGGTAGCGCTCGGCGTCGAGCGAGTGTTTAGCGTACTCATCACGCACATGCAGATGCAAGATAGACACGCCAGCATCGCGCAGCGCGACTGCGTTCAACGCGAGTTCGGCAGGTGTAATCGGCAATGCCGGGTGATCCAGTTGACTACGTCGCGCGCCGTTCGGTGCCGACATGATCACGACATGGTTTTCCGCGAACGCCTGAAAACCCATGGTCATGGATCGATGCTTACATTGGCGAGGACTGTCTGCAGTTTTCCGACCAGCTCGTCAATATTGTTCTTGTCAAAGATGAAAGCGGGCGCCAGCATAATGTGCGCGCCCATCTCGCCATCGGCCGTACCACCACCCGGATAGATGATCAGCCCCTGCGCCATCGCCTCGTTTTTTATTGCGCCTGCCAGCAATGGCTGGGCAGGCTGCTTGCTATCCCGATCGATAACGAGCTCGATGCCGAGCAACAATCCGCGACCGCGGATATCGCCCACGTGCGGATGCTCGGCGAACGCTGCTTCGAGATCGCTGGTCAACGCCGCACTGATTGTCTGCACATTATCCAGCAGCCCGTCGTTCTCAATGACCCCCGCAACGGCCAGCGCAGCCGCACACGCTGTCGCATGTCCTATGTAGGTATGACCGTGCGCGAAAGAACCAAATTCGTCGACGATGGCATCATGTATGAAACCACGGGCTATCGTCGCGGCGATCGCCTGGTAACCGCCACCGAGGCCTTTGGCCATCGTGACGATATCGGGCATGACAGCATCTTGTTCAAACGCGAAGTAGGTACCGGAGCGCCCACATCCGGCCATGACTTCGTCGAGTATCAGGAGTATCTCGTGACGGTCACAGATTTCCCGTATCGCTTTGAAATACCCGGCTACGGGGGGTACTGCGCCCAGCGTCGCGCCGACGACCGTCTCGGCCAGGAATGCGGCGATGTTGTCCGCGCCATGATCAGCGATCGCGCGTTCGAGTTCGTGTGCCGAACGCCGCGCATAATCCGCGTCCGACTCACCATCGTTCCTGTGGCGATAGGCGTAACACGGATCGATTTTCGGCCAGTCATGCAGTAACGGTGCAAAAACCTCGCGCCGGCCCGGGTTACCCGACGCCGATAATGCGGCGAGCGTGTTGCCGTGATAGCTCTGGTCACGACTCACGATCAGGTGTTTGTCAGTGCGTCCTTTCGCCACCCAATACTGTCTTGCGAGTTTTATGGCCGTCTCGTTTGCCTCGGATCCTCCCGAGAGGAAATACACGCGTGCATCAGCATCGCCGAAACGCCCTGCGAGATGCTCTGCGAGTTTTTCCTGCGGCTCATTGGTGAAAAACGCCGTGTGCGCATAAGCCAGTTTCTCGACCTGGGACTTGATAGCGTCGATAACCGCGGGATGGCCGTGACCCAGACAACAGACTGCAGCTCCACCGCTGCCATCGAGATACTGTTTCCCGGCATCGTCATACAGGTAAACACCCTCGCCGCGTACGCACACGGGGTAGTCGTGCGTCGGATTCCTGTAAAAGACGTTGCTCATCGCATCAGTGATTTTTTGCCCATTCGGCGCTGTTGTTCAGCGCTGTCGCAAATTTCGCCGTGGTGTATTTCTGACAGGCGCGTGGAGCGGGTGAAGGGAATCGAACCCTCATTCTCAGCTTGGGAAGCTGATGTCCTACCATTGAACGACACCCGCATATCTATAAGGAATAAGCCGATTCTACAGTCGGATGGTGTGACGAGTCACGGTCTCATGGTGAGGAATGGTGCCGGCTCCGCGTCGAAACAGAGGCGACGCATGGCGAAGAGCATGTTATCGGTTGGGAGTCGTTCGGCAAATCGGCGCTTCGGCCGGGAGACTGGAAGATTATCCAGACACCGCAAAGAGGATCTGTGGAGTCAGCACAAACCGCTTGAGGAAGACTACGCGTGGCAACTATTCAATATTGCTGATGATCCCAGCGAGATTCACGATCTGGCTGCCGACGATTCAGATAAGCTGAGTGAATTGATCGTGCTCTGGGGCGATACGAGCGTGATTACAGTGTCATCGTTCCGGACGATGTCGCCGGCTATTGATCTCAAAATTTACTGGATTGCTGGGTCACAGTTACCTTGGCCCCTGGTCGCCGCAATCGGCCACGAACCGCTTTGACTCGACACAACCAGGCGCGCCAGCGAATTTCTGTAACGACTGATCGGATCTGGCAACGCGCTCGTTCCCTATAACGCTCTCTCCATCCGCCGAATAACAAATTCGTACTCGAGGATGCTGTTTGCGTCCAGCATACGAATCTCCATCAACGTTCGTTCAGCATCTTCATTGAGCCCCAATTGAATGAGCAATTTGGTCTTTTGCAGGTAGAAACGAGGTTCCGCCGGAATCGACAAAGCGCCCTCTGAGTAGACCGCCAGCGCTTCTTCTAACTGGTTCTGTGCCACGAACATTCTGCCTATATTCATATAGATTGTTTTCGCAATATCTTTGTGCTGAATGACCGAAGATTTCTCCAGTTCATACGCTTTTGTCAGGTAAGCCGTTGCTTCATGAAGTCGCCCGGCGACTGAAAGTGTGTGGGCGGAGAAATAAAGGGAAATCGCATTATTCGTCTGCAATTCGTAGGCGGTCTGCAACGCCGCAATGGCCGCATCAATGTCGTTCATTGACTCTAGTATTCGTGCTTGCGCCGTAAGGATTGTCCGCTTATGAATGATCGTGCGCGACGGCAAAGTCATGAGATGGTCCATCAGCGTGACAAATTCTTTTTTGGGGACACTGCAGCGCCCGTCCAATACGGCCATGGCCATGTCGTCAATATTGATGGCAACATGGCCGTCCAACTGCCCGTTTTCTATCCGTGTAAGTCTTAACAACCGTTCGGTCTCCACCCTTCCATGTTCAGAACAGTCAAGAAACAGCTCGTGCAATTCAGGGCCCAGTCCCGGATTCATTTTTGCCAGTGTTTTTCGTGCTTCGTCGAATGCCTCCATTTTCGTGTAAAAATCCGCGAAAATAAGCGTCAGTCTTTGTGACTGCGGATGTGCGTGATACATGAACTGATACATGGTGGCAGGTGAACCCCAGGTAATGGCACGTTGCCAGGTGAGGAGAGATAATCCGCTGAGCGCTATTACGGTTATCCAGATCAGTCCTCGTCGTTGCTTCATGACCGCCTGAAGTATCGCAAGTGCCGCAATCAGGATGCCAAAAGACGGAAGATAGTTGCGGTGCTCAAACATCAGTTCCAGGCTAAAGATGGTCGACTCGAGCACGTGGCCTGCAAAGAAAAACAGGATGCCGAATGCGTACAGCGGCAGACGCTTCCTGGCGACCGCCGCACTGGCCAGCAGTCCGACCAGCAACACGGCTGAAAGAAAGGTTGTGATCGGCTGGAACAGGCTGGTCGATAGAGCGATGTCATCGTGGAAGAATCCCATCTTGCTCTGGACTGGCAGCAATAGCTGCGAAAGGTAAAGCACGACGATTCTTAACTCAGTGTAGATACGCTCCGAAAATGTGAAGTCTCGGATGGCATAATTTTTGAGTATGAGATCGGCAAAATTCGCCAGGATATAAAAGGCAACCAGCAGGTATCCAATCACCAGGGCACTGTGAAAAACTTTGATTTGTTTTTGCGTCGTCGGGTTGCCAGCAAAATGAAAGATAAAAAACTCGATCAGGCTAACGAAAATTGGGAACAGCAACGCGCTCTCTTTGCTGAGTAGCGCTAACGGTAAAAACACACCGAACCCGAGACAGATCAATGGCCATCCGCTTTTCTCACCGCTGACTTGACGTTGCCTTCCTTTCACGTAGCAAATGAGTCCGGCAAACACAAACAGGCTGGATAACTCGGTCATTCTTTGCACGGTGTAAAGGACCGTGCTGACGTGCAGGGGATGCAGCAACCAGATTGCGGCAGCAGCAGCAGCGACCAGCCAGTGCCGGTTCTGCTGGGACTGCGAGTTTGCACTGAGGAGCAACGCCGTCAGCCAGAAAATGAGCAAGCCCGTAACAAGATGGAACATGACGTTCTCATATTTCCACCACCAGGTATCGGGACCATGGGAGATCGCACTGCCGACGAACGATGCCATCGCTACCGGCCGACCGAATGGGCCACTGGTGCTGATGATGTGCTGCTCCAGCAAGACCCCTGGATCTGCGGCACTGTTATTGATCATTCCCTGCAATTGTTGCAAATCATCCAGAAAGAGCGGTCCCGACAGACCTGGGGCGTAAACGGCGGCGGCCACAAGGAGCGCGACCGCGAAAGTGGCTAAAGACCATACCCCGTGACGATCAATTGATCCGGCGGTGAATAGTGATCGAATGAATCGCAAGATTGCTGTCCTGATGCCCTGACGGGGGCTTTACCTTCAATCCACAGATTGTCCACAAATCCGCGCCGACTTCCTGTGAGACAACGCAAACTTCGGCCATCCCGGATATTTGCCGACGTCTACCTTGGGACCGTGCTTACGGTGCCAAATTCCACGGCGCGGCTTCTATGATAGAACGAGACCGCTTTTCCCGAGGCTTGATAGTTGGTCAACCACGGCTTACCGTTTAGCCTCTTGGGCGAACCCGTCGCCCGTGCAGAAAAAGTCAGCGCGAGGAGAGCAAAGCGAAACGATTCATGTTGCTGCATTTTGGATTCGAAAAGCCTACGCCAGAGATCATGGCGGCCTGGGGCAAATGGTTTGAATCGGTCGCAGACAAGACCGAAGACAAGGGCGGATTCCACGGCGGTGCGCGAGAAATCTCGCAAGACGGAACCAAGGACCTACCCATGGGGATGGAGTCCATTACGGGCTACTCGATCATCAATGCCGAAAACCTTGAGGATGCAGAAAAGATCGCGCAGGACAATCCATTCATTGCGAGCATTCGAGTCTACGAAATCATGGCAATGTAGGTCCGTTCAATAGCGGACCAGGCCCTTCCATTTGCCGAATCATCTGGTATAGTCCGCGGCATCCTGGCGCACTTCGGTCTGCGCCAATCACTCCGACCCCGCAAATCCGCAGGAATCGGAGCCACTATTTACATCAGCCTGGACCGAACCCTGCGCGATTATTGTGCGCTACCGGGTCGGGCGATCTTGGAGTACAAACACAGTGTTATTTAATCAACTCGGCCTTTCGGCCGAATTGCTGCGTGCGGTCGACGCAAAGGGTTACCGTGAGGCAACCCCGATCCAGCAGCAAGCCATTCCACAAATACTTGAAAAACGCGATGTTCTGGCCGCGGCCCAAACCGGCACAGGCAAGACCGCGGCGTTCACTCTACCGCTTCTGCAACGACTGCAGTTTTCGACGACCAATCGGCGTAGCGTGCGCGCGCTGGTTCTGACACCAACGCGCGAACTCGCCGCACAGGTTGCCGAAAGCATTCGCGACTATGGCCAGTTCTTGCCATTCAGGACATCTGTCATTTTTGGCGGTGTCAGCATCAACACGCAGATTGCCCGATTACGCAAAGGTGTCGATATCGTTGTCGCGACTCCCGGCCGCCTGCTGGATCATATGCAACAGGGAACCATCGATCTGACGAAGATTGAAATTCTCGTACTTGACGAAGCCGATCGCATGCTCGACATGGGATTTATCCGCGACATTCGCAGGATCCTCAAAGTCCTGCCCGATGAGCGCCAAAACCTCTTGTTCTCAGCAACGTTTTCAGATGACATTCGGCGCCTTGCAGGAAACTTGTTGAACTCCCCTGCCGAAATCGAAGTCGCTGCAAGAAATAAACCTGTCGACCTGGTCACTCAGGTCGTCCATCCGGTCGACAAACGTCGTAAACGCGAACTCCTGTCGCACCGCATTGGCACGGAGAACTGGCAACAGGTACTGGTGTTTACGCGCACCAAACACGGCGCCAACAGGCTTGCCAAACAATTATCCGACGACGGCATTACGTCAACCGCGATTCATGGCAATAAGTCGCAAGCGGCGCGGACGCGTGCGCTTCGGGAATTCAAGACCGGCACCGTCAGGGTATTGGTTGCGACTGATATCGCCGCGCGCGGTCTCGATATCGACCGACTGCCATATGTTGTCAATTATGAATTGCCGCATGTCGCCGAAGACTATGTGCATCGCATCGGGCGCACAGCTCGTGCCGGTCAAAAAGGCCACGCCATGTCGCTGGTCTGTGTTGACGAACAAAAACTGCTAACTGATATCGAACGCTTGCTGAAATGCAAAATTGAAAAGAAAGTCTTGCCGGGCTACAAACCGGATCCACGTATTAAAGCCGAACCGATTCAAATCGGGCGCTCGCAACGAACTGGGGGACGCAAGTCAAAATCGCGAAAACCTGCCAGGTCGGCAACGCATAACTCGCGCAGCCAGCAGCAACGACGATCGGCGTAGCTACCGACAAAAATGACACTCTTCAGGCGCACCGCAATTGAGATTTGTATTGGCGCCGACGTGCATGCAACAAGAGTTCGGTGTAGCCATTCGGCTGCTCGCAACCCTTGAAAACGAGATCGCACGCAGCCTGGAACGCGATGCTTGAGTCGAGATCATCGCTCATGCACACGTAACCCGGGTCACTCGAATTCTGCTGGTCGACAATCGCGGCCATGCGTTTGAGTGTGGCGAGCACCTGCTTCTCTGTCGTCACGCCGTGCAACAACCAGTTAGCGATGTGTTGACTCGAAATACGACACGTCGCCCTGTCCTCCATCAGACCGACGTCTGCAATGTCAGGGACCTTGGAGCAACCGACGCCTTGGTTAATCCAACGCACAACATAGCCAAGAATGCCTTGCGCATTATTATTGAGTTCGTCCTGAATCGTCTCCTCAGACAGTGTCGCCGGATCGCACAACGGCGGCGTCAGGATGTCCTCCAGGCTCGCGAGGTCTCTTGATGCAAGATCTGCCTGTATCCGCCGAACATCGACAGCGTGATAATGCATTGCATGCAATGTTGCGGCGGTTGGTGACGGCACCCAGGCACAACTGGCACCGGCTTCAAGCTGTGCCTGTTTGCTGTCCATCATCTGATTCATCTCATCGGGCTTCGGCCACATTCCTTTACCGATTTGAGCCTTGCCCGGCAGTCCGCAACGAATACCGAAATCGACATTCCAGTCTTCGTAAGCACCGATCCATGGCTGCATCTTGATTGTTTCTTTTGGCAACATCGGACCCGCATGCATGCTCGTATGGATCTCATCGCCCGTGCGATCGAGAAAACCCGTATTAATAAAAAACAGCCGGTTATGCACAGCACGAATGCATTCCTGAAGATTGACGGTAGTACGCCGCTCTTCATCCATGACACCGACCTTAAGCGTATCGGGCGCAAGACCAAGCAGATCTTCAACTCTCGCAAACAGGGATTCTGTGAACGCCGCTTCGTCGGGTCCGTGCATCTTCGGTTTTACGATGTAAATACTGCCGCTACGGCTGTTTGGCAGCAACTTCGACTGTCGTGTGTTTGCGATCGCACAAGCGGATGTAATGACGGCATCCAGAATACCTTCGAAAACTTCGTCGCCATTCTTGTCGAGCACGGCGTCGTTCGTCATTAAGTGACCAACATTGCGTACCAGCATCAGACTTCTGCCTGACAGCGTAAGCACTCCACCTTCGGCCGACGTGTACTCGCGATCGGCGTTTAGCCGTCGCGTGAATTTCTGACCGTCTTTTTCCAGATCTGCCTCGAGCGAACATTGCATGAGACCGAGCCAGTTACGGTAAACGTGAACCTTGTCTTCGGCATCGACAGCAGTGACGGAATCTTCGCAATCCTGAATCGTCGTAATCGCTGCCTCGAGAACAACGTCACAGATATTGCCAGGCGCGTCGCGACCGATTTCGTGCTCGCGATCTGTCTGGATTTCAATATGGAGATTTTTGTGGCGAAACAGGTAGGAGTGACGGCCATCCTTTGCCGTGAAAGCAACAAACGCCTCGGCATCACTTAAGGTGACTGTTTTGCCGTCCTTAAGCTTCGCCATGAAAGTTGCCCTGCTCGCCGCAAGGTCCAGCGAGTATTGGACCACATCACCGTGGCTATCCGTATCGAGCGGCACGGCACGATCCAGGAATTCAGTCGCATAACGAATGACAGCCGCACCGCGTTGTGGGTTGTAAGACGATCCGCGTTGCTGACCATCTGTTTCGGCGATGACATCAGACCCATACAAGGCATCGTAGAGGCTGCCCCATCGCGCATTGGCCGCGTTCAGGGCAAATCGTGCATTGTTGACCGGGACAACGAGTTGCGGGCCTGCGATTGTCGCGATCTCCGGGTCGACGCCCGCAGTCGTGATCTGGAACGACTCACCCATCTCCTTGAGGTAGCCGATACCTTTCAGGAAGTCGACGTATTCGCCGTGGTCCCAGGGCGCGCCGTGCCTCGCTCCGTGCCACGCGTCGATTTTGCGCTGCAGCTCATCGCGAAACTGCAGCAGGTTACGATTGACGGGCGTTAAATCATCGATAAGGGCCTCAAAACCGCGCCAGAACGCGGCCGAGTCCTGGTCTATTGCCGGTAGTAATTCGTCTTCGACAAAGCGGAAGAGGACAGACTTGACGCGAAGATTGCCAACGCTACAGCGGTCATCACGATCTGCATCGCGAACGACCTTTGTCTGCATTGACAATCCCCATGTAAATCATGCGACGAACTGCTCTTCTTCGGTGCTGCCAGCCAGCGCCGTTGTTGACGTCAGTCCGTTCATAATCGTGTTCTGCACGGCGTCGAAATATCCAGCACCTACGAACGACTGATGCTTCGTTGCACGGAACCCGAACTGCTCGTCAGCAAACTCCTGCTGCTGCAGCTGCGAGTAAGCATACATGCCGTCTGCCTTGTAAGCACGACTTAGTCGGAACATGCTCGAATTCAACACGTGCCAGCCCGCCAGCGTGATGAACTGGAACTTATAGCCCATCTTGCCGAGGTCTTCGCGGAAATGACGCATCGACTCATCGCCCAGGTTCGCCTTCCAGTTGAACGACGGTGAGCAGTTGTAGGCCAGCAGTTGATCCGGGAACTCTGCGTGAATCGCCTCGGCGAAGCGACGCGCCTGATCGAGATCCGGCTTGGATGTTTCACACCAGATCATGTCAGCGTACGGCGCGTAAGCCAAGCCACGTGCGATTGCCTGGTCGAGCCCGGCCATGGTGCGGAAAAAGCCCTCGGACGTACGGTCACCGGTAATAAATGGCTGATCGCGCTCATCGCAATCCGACGTGATCAGATTGGCGGCATCGGCATCGGTACGTGCAAGTAACACTGTCGGCACGCCGAGCACATCCGCCGCGAGTCTCGCAGCGGTAAGCTTGGCGATAGCTTCACTTGTCGGCACCAACACCTTGCCACCCATGTGGCCGCACTTCTTCGCCGACGACAGTTGATCCTCGAAATGCACGCCGGCTGCCCCGGCACGAATCATGCTCTTCATCAGCTCGAAAGCGTTCAGGTTGCCACCGAATCCAGCTTCTGCGTCAGCGACGATCGGCGCAAACCAGTCGGTACCCGTATCACCGTTGAGCGAGTAGATTTCGTCAGTACGCTGAAATGCATTGTTGATGCGTTCGATCATTTTCGGCACTGAATCGACCGGGTAGAGACTCTGGTCGGGGTACATTTCACCCGCACTGTTGCCGTCACCCGCAACCTGCCAGCCCGAACAATAAATCGCCTTGAGGCCCGCCTGTACTTCCTGAATGGCCTGGTTGCCTGTCAGGGCGCCCAGCGCACAAAGAGGTTGTTCCTGGTTTAAAAGGCGCCATAGTTTCTCTGCACCGTGCCGAGCCAGCGTGTGCTCAATCTGTATCGATCCACGCAGTTTCACCACGTCTGCGGCGCTATAGGTACGTTCAATCCCTTTCCAGCGCGGGCTATCTGCCCATTCCGACTCCAGCCTGTCTTTCTGTTCGCGTCGGTTCATACCATCCTCCTGTCTCGCATCCCTGGCGAGTCGTAGTGAAAATCAGACCCTCACGGGTTATAGTACGTCCATAAACTATGTAATTTCACAGTAAAAACTTCACAGTGTTAATTTTACAACTGAGGTGTGTATGCCCCGCCAGCAAGGCCTGCGACGAAAAGCGCATTTCCTGGGAACCAAGATCAAGTCCCTGCGCAAACGCAATAATCTGACCCTCGAAGACCTGTCGGTTCGCTGCGTACAAATCGACGCGGAGGCCGGTCCCTCGGTGTCGTATTTGTCGATGATTGAGAATGGCAGGCGCATGCCGTCTACACGCCTGCTGCAGGTCATCGCCGATATATTTCAGAAGCAGATCACCTGGTTCTATGACGAGACCCTCGAAGAATCTGCGATCAATCCCGCACCTGCCCAATCTGCTGTAACCGGGTTGCCGTTGGAACCCCGCTTCTTGTTCACCGAGAACCTGTTGCAATTGGCAATTCCTGAATTGCTCGCACAAACCGGCACTACGGGACGTCAATTCGCACATCTGCTGATTCGCGCCCACCAGGAATCCAGTCAGAATCGATTTCCTGACATTGAACGCGCCGCCGAGAGCATCGGCAAGAAACAATTTCCCCTTGGTGTGGAAGATGTTTTCGATATCGCGGCAAACCTTGGCATGGAGATTCACTGGTTCGACAAGCCGCCGTTCATAGATCGCCGCGACACGGAAACACCGCTCAATACGATCGTGCGCTCGTTTTTCGATGCGCCAAACAAGATTTACCTGAACAATGCTCTCCGGAAGATGCCCGCGCGGCTCAAGTTCGATCTTGCCAATCACATCGCACATATGGTTTTGCACGATGGCGATGGCGCACGCACACCACGGGTGTCGGGAGGCCCGGCAACCGGGCGGCGATATGACGCCGATTCTCCGAACATCCATGCACAGGATATCCTGTTCGCCTGGCGAGACTTTGAGTGCGGCTATTTTGCTGCGGCATTGCTTGCACCCAAGACACCCTTTCGCCAATTTCTGGCACGACATGCTTACGCGATCGATGTTGGAGACAAGGTCGATTTGACGACTTCTCTGGTCATGCGACGCATGTCGAGTGTCAGCCCGTATCCGTACTGGCACTACTTTGATGCCTACGCTCCCGGCAATCTGCGTGCCGTCTATCGCGGCAACGGTATCCCGCTACCCTGGGGTAACATGACGATGGTCACCGACCCGTGCCAGCACTGGGCCGTGTTCCGCATGCTCAATGCCCACTCGAAGGCACCGTCTTCGCAAATTTCGGTGTTGCGCAATGGTGATGACAAACGTCTTTACTGTTGTCGGTCGATTCACAGCAAAGATGCAGCTGGAAACCCACACGTACTCTGCGCTGGCGTTGACCTTGCACCTGCATTGCGCGCACAGAATATCGAGCCGCTCGATGTCATCGATGCAATCGAGCAGAGCTGTAATGCTGGTGGTGGTTCCGGGCCTGTTCCCGACGAGGCACAGAAGCAGCTACAGAGTATTAGCAAAATTCTTAATATTGGCTGGATCGGCGAGGGCTCGAGCAGGGGCGCTACGATAATTTGCCCGCGAAGTTCATCCTGCCCCAGGAAGAAACATTGCCTCGGTGAGCAACCACCCAAACTCAAGCCCCAGATTGACAAGATTCGCGAATCGTTGCTGGTCACTGAGCCAGGTGCGCATTGAGTCGCATATCGAGGATGCCAATACTTGTGTATTGTGGTTTGAATTTCGCCAGCAGCGAATAACAAAGATTCGAAGACATGAATCTCGGAGTAAGCAAACGAGTTAAACCGCTCCTCGATGCGGTGCGGGCATTTGTCAACGAAAAGGTCGCCCCCGTTGATGAAGAATTTCTCAGCGAAGTCGATAAGGGGGACCGTTGGTCTCTGACCGACCGCCAGGCCGAAATTCTCGATGGCCTCAAATCGGCAGCCCGCAAGCAGGGCCTGTGGAATTTCTGGTTGACCGACAGCGAGCGAGGCTATGGCCTGAGCACGGTCGAATATGCGTATCTCGCGGAAGAAACCGGTCGTGCACATCTTGCCGCCGAGGTATTTAATTGCAGTGCGCCCGACACGGGCAACATGGAAGTGCTCGAGCGCTACGGCACGGATGAGCAAAAGCAGCAATGGCTGGAGCCACTCCTCAACGGTGAAATTCGCTCAGCCTATGCTATGACCGAACCCGGCGTCGCGTCGTCCGACGCGACCAACATAGCCACCACGGCCGTACTTAATAATGGCGAGTGGGTGATCAATGGCGAGAAGACTTACATTTCGGGCGCCGGCGATGAACGCTGCAAACTCATTATTTGCATGGTCAAAACCAATCCCGACAATGACCGCCACAAGCAGCATTCGCAGATTCTGATCCCAATGGACACGCCGGGCGTCGAAGTCGTTCGCGCGATGAAAGTATTCGCAATTGACGACGCCCCGCATGGGCATATGCACCTGAAGTTCACCGACGTACGCGTGCCCGAGGACAATATCGTGCTCGGACCCGGACGTGGTTTCGAAATCGCTCAGGGTCGGCTCGGCCCCGGCCGCATCCATCACTGCATGCGCGCGATCGGTATGGCGGAACGGGCACTGGACCTCATGTGCCGGCGCTCCGTATCCAGAATTGCGTTTGGCAAACCGCTGGCCGAACTCGGCGGTAACTACGATACGATCGCCAACGCACGCATGAATATCGACATGGCGCGGCTGCTGACTCTACAGACCGCGCATGTCATTGACACCGGTGGCGTGCGCGACGCCCGCGTCTGGATCTCGAAGATCAAGGCCGTTGTTCCGATCATCACTCTCGGCATCATCGACGATGCGATCCAGTTGCATGGCGCAGCCGGCTTATCGCAGGATTTTCCGCTCGCGGCAATGTACATGGCGGCGCGCACACTGCGGCTTGCCGACGGACCCGATGAAGTTCATCGCATGGTGGTTGCACGCGACGTGTTGCGCCCCTATAGCAAGACTTCAACGTCCTGAACGATGACGAAGTTTCTGCAGAAGGTGTCAGCATGACGATCAGACTGGATGGCCAGGTGGCCATCGTTACGGGTGCCGGCCAAGGCCTGGGACGGGCCCATGCACTCGCGCTCGCCCGATGCGGCGCGAGTGTTGTCGTCAATGATCTCGGCGACAGGTCCGGACACTCCCCCAATGCCGAGGCTGTGGTCGCGGAGATAGTCAAAACCGGCGGCAAAGCGATGCCGCATGGCGCCGACGTCGCTGACTACGCGCAGGTTGAGGACATGGTCAGGCAGGCCATGGACGAATGGGGGCGCGTCGACATACTTATTAATAATGCGGGCATTCTGCGCGACAAGACGTTTCACAAGATGTCGATGCACGACTTTCGCGTCGTCATCGACGTACACCTGATGGGCAGCGCAAATTGCACCAAGGCCGCCTGGGAAATCATGCGCGACCAGTCGTATGGCCGTATCGTTTTCACAACGTCGAGCACCGGCTTGTACGGCAATTTCGGGCAGGCGAATTACGGCGCAGCGAAAATGGCGCTGGTCGGACTGATGAACACGCTGCATCTCGAGGGCGTGAAGTACAATATCCGTGTCAACTGCCTGGCGCCCGCCGCCGGCACAGCGATGACGGACGGCCTGTTCCCGGAGGACGTCTATAAGCTCCTGTCACCCGAGTCGGTTAGCCCTGGCGTCGTGTTTCTCGTCGGCCCCGATGCGCCGAGCCGCGTGGTTCTCTGCGCCGGCGGCGGCAGCTTCGCCGTCTACAAGGGTTTTGAAACCGAGGGCGTTTGCCTGCTTCCAGACAATTTGAATGCCGAAGGTATCGCCGCGGCGTGGGCAGAGATTGGCGATGAAAAAGACATGCAAGATTTCACCGGTGGTTTCGAGCAGACCACCAAGTTCGCACGCAAGGGCGCAGCAAAACTCGGCATCGACCTGACAAACCAGGCCAGCGAGGGAAACAAGCAATGAGACAAGCAGTTATCGTATCGACGGCGCGCACGCCGATCGGCAAGGCCTACCGAGGCGCGTTCAACAACACAGAATCCCCGACACTCGGTGGCCACGCGATCCGGCACGCCGTTGAACGCGCCGGTGTCGATGTGGCCGAAATCGACGACGTCATCATGGGTTGCGCGATGCCGCAGGGTACCCAGGGTCATAACGTCGCCCGGCAAGCTGCGCTGGCCGCCGGCCTGTCAGTCACGACGGCCGGCATGACTGTCGATCGCCAGTGCTCGTCGGGCATGATGGCTATCGCGCTGGCCGCGAAAACAATTATCGCCGATAACGTTGACATTATGGTTGGCGGCGGCATCGAGTCCATTAGCGTTGTACAGAACGAACATATGAACAAACACAGGACATCGGACCCGCGGCTACTCGAATTGCACGAGCACGTTTACATGCCGATGATCGACACGGCCGAGGTCGTTGCGAAACGCTACAGCATCAGCCGCGAAGCACAGGACGAGTACGCGCTGCAGAGTCAGCAACGTACTGCCGCCGCCCAGGAGGCCGGCCGGGTCAGTGACGAGATTGTGCCGCTACCGTCCAACAAGGGAGTGATGAATAAAGAGACGCAAGAGATATCTTTTGAAGATGTCGTGCTCGAGAAAGACGAAGGTAATCGCCCGGGTACAACACTCGAAGCGCTTGCCGGCCTGAATCCCGTACGTGAAAACGGCGTTATTACGGCCGGTAATGCGAGTCAGTTGTCGGACGGCGCATCGGCTACTGTCGTAATGGAAGCGAGCGTTGCCGAGAAACGGGGCCTCGAACCGCTCGGCATTTATCGCGGCACTGCGGTTGCCGGCTGCGAACCTGACGAAATGGGCATAGGCCCCGTGTTCGCTGTGCCGAAACTTCTGCAGAGTACCGGGCTCAAGATGGACGACATCGACCTCTGGGAACTGAACGAGGCGTTCGCCGTGCAGGTCATCTATTGCCGCGACAAGCTTGGAATCCCCAACGAGATTCTGAACGTCGACGGCGGCGCGGTCTCAATCGGCCATCCCTATGGCATGTCGGGAGCACGCATGGTTGGACATGCGTTGATTGAAGGCAGGCGCCGTGGTGCGAAATACGTTGTCTGTACGATGTGCGTCGGCGGCGGCCAAGGGGCAGCATCCCTTTTTGAAATTCCATAATACGACCCGAACGGAGACCCAATGCGCGCGCTTGTCTGCAACGAGTACGGCCCACCCGATTCTCTCGTCATCGAGGATCGTGACGAACCCATACCTGGCGCCGGACAGATTGTCATCGATGTCGTAGCCGCGGGCATAAATTTTCCCGATATCCTCGTCATTGCCGGCGAATACCAGGTCAAGACTACACCGCCTTTCGTTCCGGGCAACGAAGCCGCCGGTATCGTCAGTGCAATTGGCGAAGGTGTCAGCCGTTTCGCCGTGGGTGACAAAGTCATCATCGCAACGCGTGGCAACGCATTCGCCGGCAAGTGTGTCGCGGACGAACAAACCACGATTGCGCTGCCTGAAGGCCTGGACTTCGAGCAGGGAGCAGGGTTCTCCGTAACCTATGGCACGAGCTATCACGCATTGAAACAGAGCGCGAAACTACAGGCCGGAGAAACCGTGCTCGTGCTGGGCGCGGCCGGTGGCGTCGGCATCACCGCCGTTGAAATCGCCAAGGCTATGGGCGCACGTGTCATTGCTGCTGCGAGCACTGACAAAAAACTTGAATTCGCAGTCTCGGCTGGCGCGGACGAGACCGTGAACTACTCCGCAGTGCCACTTAAAGAAACCGTCAAGGAGCTCACCGGTGGCGATGGCGCTGACGTCGTGTATGACCCGGTTGGTGGCGAATTGTCCGATCAGGCATTTCGTGCCACGGCCTGGCACGGCCGCTACCTTGTCATTGGTTTTGCCAGTGGTGATATCCCGAAGTTCGCCGCAAATATCGCGCTGCTCAAGGAGGCCAGCATCATCGGCGTCTGGTGGGGTACCTGGGCCGCCAAAAACCCCGCGCTGCAAATGCAGAACCTGCAGGAAATGACACAACTTATTGCGGCCAAAAAATTGCAGCCACGCGTCACCGAATCTTACGCGCTGGATGATTTCCAGGATGCATTCAAAGCGATTACCGAACGACGTGCACTGGGCAAAGTCATCCTGCGACTGAACTGAGTCCGCATCCCAACCTTGCGTCAGCCACATAGCTCCGATTTATTATTTCTCTTCCTGCAACTGCCGCCGCAATTTTCGCATGCCGCCGATCCACCGATCATAGTTGCTCGCTTTACGTTGAAAATAGCCGATAACCTCGCTATGCGGCGTGATCAGGAAAAGACCGTCGGCGACACCGTCGACGATGCTGTCGGCCACCTGCTCGGGCGTCGCGATGCCATCCAGGTCGGCGCCGCCAAAAACATTTTCTGCAGCACCAGGTCCGGTAGCAAGATCCAGCATGCGTGTCGCAACAGCCTGGGGACATACGACCGATACGCGTATGCCCTCATCGCCGTGTCGGATCGCCACGGCTTCGGCAAATCCAAGCGCTGCATGTTTGGTCGCTGAGTAGGCAGCATCACCGATCGATGACAGCATGCCGGCGGCTGACACGGTATTGACGAGATAGCCGCCGCCGCGCTTTATCATTCGCGGCACGAGCGCGCGAGCCGCATACACATGCGCCATGACATTCACGCGCCAGGACACAGCCCATCGATCATCGACATCGGTTAGCACGCCATCGGCAGACGCGGAGCCTGATTTACCGTCACCGAAAACCACTCCCGCATTTGACGCAAACAGGTCGATCGGCCCCACCTCGCGTTCAATGTCATCGATCAGGGTCGTCATGGCCGCTGCGTCGCCAACGTCAGTCGCATACGCAACACCATCGAGTTCTTCTGCAACTTCGTCGGCGGCTTCCTTATCGAGATCGACGACAACCACTTTGATGCCGTCACGGGCAAGGCGCCGGCACAGCGCTCTGCCGATTCCGTGCGCGCCACCGGTGACCACAGCCGTTGATACGTCACTAATCATAATGCCCTCAGATTTCGCCGGCCGCCGCCAACTCCTCGGTAAAACCGAATTTGTCGTGCTCGACAATTCGATCCGGATAAAGAATGCCCTGCAGATGATCGTACTCGTGCTGAAACACGATGGCATGGAACCCCGCGGCATCGCACTCATTGTGATTTCCAAACTGGTCGTAACCGCTATAGCGAATACGTGCCGGTCGTTCAACGTAGCCCCGCATGCCGGGCACCGACAGGCAGCCCTCCCAGAATCCGGCGATCTCGTCGCTGAGCACCGAAAATTCCGGATTGATCAGCACCGTCGTCGGCACAGGCTCAATATCCGGATACCGTGGTGTCGACTCAACACCAAAAATCATGACTTGCTTGATCACGCCAATTTGTGTTGCCGCCAGGCCGGCGCCATCGGCGGCAGCCATCGTGTCGAACATGTCCTCGATCAGCTCGTGCAGGTCCGGCGTGTCATAGGCATCAACAGGCTCGGCAACCTGTCGTAACCGTGGATCGCCAATGCGCAGGATGGATCGGACAGCCATTTACAGATATCGCTAACTCAAACGTCGGCGAGTTGCACGATTTGTTTACCCGTGTTCTTGCCCTTGAGCATATCGATAAATGCACCTGGCGCGTTTTCGATACCTTCGGCAACGGTTTCACGGTACTTGAGCTTGCCTTCCTTGATCCAGTCAACCGCTTTGGCAATGTACTCCTCGCAGATATCCGGATGATCGGTCACGATAAAGCCGCGAATCGTCAACCGTCGACCAACGATGAGCATCATGCCTCGTGGCCCGGGCTGCGGTTCCTCATCGTTGTAATGCGCGATCATCCCGCAGAGCGCAACACGACCATAGTCGTGCATGTTCCACAACACGGCCTCGAAAATTTCGCCACCGACGTTTTCAAAACTCACGTCGATGCCGTCAGGACAAATCTCCCTGATACTTTGATGCAGCGCCTTGCTGGCCCGGTAGTTGAACGCTGCGTCGTAACCGAATTCCTCGGTCAGCAATCCAACCTTTTCATCTGAGCCCGCACATCCGGTTACACGGCAGCCGTGAATTTTGGCCAACTGCCCGACGACACTGCCGACCGCCCCGGATGCAGCCGAAACAAAAACAGTATCGCCGGAGTTCGCCCCGGCAATTTCCATGAGGCCGACGTAGGCCGTCATTCCCGGCATTCCCAGGATGCCCAGATGCCACGATAGCGGTTCCGTCCCCGGCGTAAGTTTGCGCAGTTGTCTGCCATCGCATATCGAGTAATTTTCCCAGCCGAGCATGCCCATGACATAGTCGCCCTCCTCATAGATGCTGAATTCGCTGGCAACAACCTGACCGATGACGCTCGCTTGCAGGACATCGCCGATGCCGAAAGGCGGCACATACGATTTGACGTCGTTCATGCGGCCGCGCATATAGGGGTCGACTGACATGAAAATATTTCGCACGAGTACCTGGCCGTCGGCCGGTTCCGGCACTTCTTCCTCTGTAGTTTCGAAATTTTCGGCCGTCACCCAACCCGATGGGCGGCTCACCAGGCGAATTTGTTTGTTAATCATAGGAACCTGCTCTCGAAGAATCGCTATCGCTACAACCTGTCTTTGATTGAATAGTACAGCATGCCCAGCACCATGCCCGGGTAGCGCAATAACGTCCCGCCGGGAAATGTGTGTATCGGCAATGTCGCAAACACATCGAACCTCGACGCCATACCGGCGATGGCCTCGGCAATGACCTTGCCAGCGAAACTGCCTGTCGTGATACCGTGCCCGGAAAACCCCTGCGCGAAGTACAGGTTTGGTTCTAACCGACCGACGTGCGGCAATCGATTCACTGTCACCGACAATGTGCCTCCCCATGCGTAATCGATGCCAATATCCCCAAGCTGCGGAAACAAGGCCAGCATGAAGGGTCGCACGAAGCCCGCGATGTCTTGCGGAAATCCTCGGCGATAGTTTTCACCGCCTCCAAACAGCAGGCGGTTATCGTCGCTGAGGCGAAAATAGTTGACGACGAAGCGTGTGTCATGAATTCCAAAGCGTCCGGCGATCAGTTTTTTCGCGCGTTCCGCGCCGAGTGGTTCCGTTGCGATCAGGAAATTATTGATCGGCATGATCTTGCTGGCGACCCGCGGCTCAAGTTTGTCCAGGTAACCATTACAGGCGAGCACGATAAAAGACGCTTTCACAGAACCACCCGCCGTGCTAATCGTTGCCGGATCGGATTGCGAATAGCCGCTTACCCTGGAGTTCTCGTAGAGTCGTACACCGGCGTCCGCTGCCGCGCGTGCAAGTCCGAGTGCATAGTTCAGCGGGTGCACCGTCATCGCCTGAGAATCATAGATGCCCGCCACAAAATCATCAGTCGCGACAAGACTCCTGGTCTCCTCACGGTCCAGTGCGCGGATGTGCGGGTAGTCGTAGCGCTCGGCCAGTGCCCTTGCGTACTGTTCGGGCCAACCCGCGTCGCGTTTTTTGTGTATGCCTTCGAGTTGACCGTCGCACAGATCGCAGGCTATCTCGTGCTTCGCAACGCGCTCACGAATCTCCGTCTTCGCGGCCTCGGCAAAATCCCAGAATTGTCGCGATCGCTCGAGCCCGAATTTCTCTTCCATATCGACGGGGCCCATACGCTGACCGCTGCCGATGAGCCCACCATTGCGTCCCGACGCACCGAATGCAACGCGCTCAGCCTCGAGCAATACAACGTTCATGCCCTGCTCGGCAAGATTCAATGCGGCCGACAAGCCGGTGAATCCGCCGCCGATGACGCACACATCGGCACGGATCGACTCCGATAGCCGTGGATGCTCAACAGCGCCGACCGCGGTCGCCGCATAATAACTGTCGGGATAGGACATAGCGTGTACCGCCGATGACAACATCGGCAAGGTTCGGTAGAGTCGCAAATCTACCTAAGAGTATGCTCAAAAGTGGATATTGTGGAGGCCTTACCGCTAATTAGAATTAATTCGAACGCAGAAATTCGGCGGCAACCGATAACCGCAGACGAGGACTGCGTCATCGTCGATAATTTCCTGCAGAACCCTAACGAGATCGTCGAGTTCGCTTGCCGCCATGCCGGCAATTTCTCAATGCCGGAGCGCGGCTATCCTGGCCTGCTGCTCGACATCAAAGACGATGCGATGACCGAAGTCTATCGATTCATACGTTTCGAGATGAGCAAGCTCTTTGCATTTCTGAAAGGCGGCATGAAATTGTCGGCCAATTTGTCGATGGCCACGATGCAACCGCATCAACTATCCAATCTGCAACGCATTTGCCATGTTGACCCGAGAGATCGGATAGACCGCTTCAACTATGCTGCATTGGTGTACCTGTTCAAGAATGAGGAATTGGGCGGTACCGGATTTTATCGCTGGAAGGATCGCAAGCTCATGGAGCAGGCCACCGCCGCCGAGCTAGACGATCCTGCAAAGGGCCTGGCTTTTCTGCAGGAACATTTTGCGACCTTTCGCGAGCCCGCCTGCTACATGACTGAATCCAATGAAATTGCCGAGCTGGTCGCCAGCGTCCCGGCGCGATTCAATCGTTTGATCTTCTACTCTGGTGACCTGCCCCACAGTGCGAGCATCGCCTCGCCTGAGCTGCTTGCGACGGATTTTTCGCAAGGCCGACTGACGTTAAACTGCTTTGCCAACGTCCGACGTCGATAGAAGTAAGGGCTCTGCCATACAGTACTCAAAGAACGTTGGCGATCGCCCTGATCTGTGCAGGGCCAGTGCGGCAGCAACCACCGATGAGGGTCGCGCCAGCGTCGGCCCATTGCCTCGCCGAGCGGGCCCAGTCGTCTGTCGTAACGTTGCCTGACCACGTATTACTCGCAGCGTCATAGCGTTCACCTGAATTCGGATAGACCACAATTGAGCGGTCGGGAACCGATGTTTTGATCGTATTGATAAGCGACAGCGTAAATTGCGGTGCCGTGCAATTAATTCCAACTGCCAGTACGCGAGGGTGATCGCGAAACAGGCTGACTGCATCAGCTACCGCGGTACCGTCACCGATGGACAGTTCGTCGCGACAGGAAAAGCTGACCCAGGCATGGCTGCGCGCGTCCCGTAACATCTCGGCAAGTATCTGTGCCTCTTCGAACGACGGAATGGTCTCGCAGGCCAACAAGTCCGCATCGCTTTGATCGAGAAGCTCGAGCCGCAATCCATGAAAATCCTCAAGCTCGCTTCTGGACACGTCATATGCGCCTGTGTACTCGGTTCCATCGTGCATGACCGCACCATATGGACCGATACTGGCCGCGATCAGTGGGCTGTCTGACGAGGGATTGTCGTGCAAGTACTCATCGCGCGCCTGCACGGCAAGGTCGACAGAAGCAACAATCAGCGCATCAGCCTGCTTCTCTGTCAGGCCGTGTAACATGAATCCAATTCTGCTCGCCTGGTAACTCGCCGAAATAATGATGCGTGCACCGGCATCCAGGTAGGCGCGATGTGCATCGACCAATGCCCGCGGGTTGGATTGCAACAGTTCGGCCGACCAGAGATCTCCGCCAATGGAGCAGCCCATTGCCTCACACTGTGTCGCAAGGCCACCGTCAATCAGGATCGGCCCATTGCTGTTGAGTAGTGTCTCGAAAGTCACGCGTACAGATTACCGCAGTCTGCACGCGAACGGCCGCCAGTAGATTGAAAAACGTGGCAGGCATTAGTAATGGCGGTATTATCCACCGCTACGATGAGGACGAGGCCGTTGAATGAATATTGACACCACTCTGCGCGAGCTCGGTCCAGTTGACTGTGCGGCTTTGCGAGACGCGATACTTGCGCAGGACGATGCCGCATGGAAAGAAGACAAGTATCGCCAGGAAGAGTACGAGGTTCACCATGACACGGAGTCCATCGTGCTCGTGTTCGTGGATATTGAGCGCTGGCCCGAAATCGTTGTCAGCCAGGAACCGGGGTGGCCACGCTTGTCGGACGTTGCGCTGCCACTGATGAACGATATCATTTCACGGCTGTACCCACCGGGCGGCACCGTTATTCGTGCGATGGCGGCTAAACTCCTCGCTGGCAAGAAGATCACACCACACGTTGATCGTCATCAGTCGTTTCACCGCGGCCATCGAATTCATGTGCCGATTACGACCAACCCACGCGTGCGATTCATGATCGACGGACAGCCGCATCAGCTCAAAGTCGGCGAAGCTTACGAGATTAATAATCAGAAAATGCATTCGGTCATGAACAAAGGCAGCGAGGACCGCATCACCTTTATCTTCGACTACGTGCCACCAGAACAGGTCGAGGCGGATAAGAAATAGCCTACAGCACCGGCGCGAGAATCTCTTTTACTTCCGCGAGATGCGACTCGTAGTTTTTCCAGTACGCCACCGAATCACTGTAGATCGGCTGACGAACCTGATCTGCGCTGGCAGTATTAACGGGCCGGCTGCTTTGATGAAAACTGAGGCACCCGTCTTGCCACGGCAATTCGCAATACTCGAGCATCCGCCTCGTCTGACCCTCCAGGTCCGCAACCACATCCTCATACTGAACTTTCAATACACGGCCCGGCAAGACTTCGTCCCAGTGATTCATCACTCGAACATAGTCCATAAAATATTCGGCGAACTCGTTAAGGTCGTAGGTCTGATTCTTGCCCTGTGCGTATACCTGCCGGAAGTTAGCTACGCAGGTATCCAGGGGATGGCGACGCGCATCGATTATTTTCGCGTGCGGCAATGCTATATGGATAAGACCAACGTGAGCAAAGTTTGCCGGCATTTTGTCAGTAAAGCGCGGCAAATTCTCTGGCCGGTTTGTCTTCGAATGGTAGATGTAACTCTTGCCGAGCGACGCGATCTGATCGGCATTCATTTCTGCAAGCACTTCCGGGTATTTCTTCCCAGCGGGATTCCGACCGCCAAGCGCATCCGACATCATGACGATGTAGGGCAGTTCCCCGGTCCCTTCAACCTGGCTGTGGCTGGCCAGTATCTGTTCCAGCAAGGTCGATCCCGATCGCGGCATACCTATGATGAATATCGGTGTCGGCCCATCTGATTCCGACACCTTCGCGCTATCGAGAAAATTGCGCCCAAAGAACTTGATAATTGAGTCATGCGACATCTCCGACTGCACGGGATCGTATTGAATCTGTGCTCGTTTCAGCGAATTTCCAAGCACGTAATTCTGCCAGGCGTTGTCGAAGTCATCGCGGTGCTCGCAGGCCCTGGCCATTGCGAAGTGAAAACTGATCCTTGAATTCTTGTCCAGGGTGGAAGAGTCCAACCGGGCACGTATCTCCTTAATTTGCTCGACGGAGAAACGGTAACTTTTCAGGCTTGCAAGGCTCCACCAGGATTCACCGAACGCCGGGCTCACGCGAATACAGGCTTCATAGGCATCTACGGCGTCTTCGCGGCGACCCAGAATTCGCAGCATGTGGCCGCGACCGGCCAGCGCGGGCGGATAGCCCGGATCCAACTGCAGGGCGGTATCGTAGACTTCGAGCGCGTCCGCAGATTTGCCGAGGATTGCCTGAAAGTCGCCGAGTCTCTGCTGGCTGGCGATCACGGTGGCGTCCAGCGCCACGGCCTTCTCAAGCATTTCGACAGCTTCCGGAAAGCGGCCACGCTCACCCAGAAATCCACCCAGGTCACTGTATGACTGATAGTGACTGGCAGCGAGTTTGACAATTCTCTTGAGCACCCCCTCGGCGATCACATAGCGCCCGTCCTCGGATGCGATCCTGGCGAGCATGCGCAGGACGTCCGTATTCGTCGGGTGTTCCTTCAGTTCTCTCTCACAGATCTGCTCCGCGCGAGTCATGTCACCACTCGCCACTAGCTTGTTGGCTTCAGCAAGTGCCTTCGCGACAGGGGATAATTTCAGATACTGTTGCCGTGCGGCGTCTGCCTGTTCGTCCTTGCCAAGACGTTTGAACGCGTTTGCCAGGCCCGAATAGGCACTCGCCTGGCTGCCATCGAGGCGGATCGCATCCTCAAAATATCGGAGCGCGGTTTTTGGCTCGTCCAGATTGAGGTAAAGCATGCCCAGATCTTCGTAGGGTTTCGCGAATGCCGGCTCGAGCCGTATGGCTTTTTCGAGAATTGGCTTCGCGTCCTCAGTTTGCCCCAGTTTCAACAGCACGGCGCCCAAAAGTCCGAGAACATTAATATCGTCGGAATTTTTCTCGAGATGCGCGCGGCAACTTTTTTCAGCAAGTTCGATCTGCCCGGAGTTGATCAGGCGAAAAATATCCTTGATCGCCTGCCTTGACCCATTTGGACTGCTCACTGAGTTTTACACCTCGCCCAGATCAGCCGCGTCAATAGCCTCTGGAATCATGCCAAGGTCTGTCGACGCGATAATATTGGCGCCGGATACGCCTGGAATTGCGGCGAGTTGCGTGAGTTGCTCGGCGCAGATCGCGAGTCCTTCCGCCCGCGGATCGCCGGCCCTGTCAAGTCTCTGTACGACCGAGTCCGGAATCAGGACATTGGGGCGATTGTCGCGTAGCCATCTTGCGTCGTCCGCGGACGTCAGGATGGCGGTGCTTACAATGACTGATACACGTCGAGTCAATTTGGCCGCGATCAGGTGTTGCATATAGCCACGCAACAACTCGATATCCATGCTCGTGTGCGCCAGCAGGAACCGGGCGCCAGCATCCGTTTTTTCGATGAGTTTGCTCGGCACCCAATTTGCCTTTGGCGTGTGCGGCGTAATGGTGCTGCCAATGAACAAGTCGGGGATTGACCCTAGCCGTGCATCCGTCTCCAGAGACGCCGCCATCGCAATGAGCTCTGCTGCATCCATATCGAGCACGGCCTTTGGGCGTGGCTCAATGGCTTTCGGCACCCGATTGCCGTGCACGAGCAACAGGCTGCTTACACCCAGCGCCACCGCACCAAGCAGGTCCGCCAGCAAGGCAATTCGATTTCGATTGCGGCAACTGAGCTGCACAATGGGATCCAGTTCGTTGTCGAGCAGCAAGCGAGCAGCCGCTATTGTCGACATGTGCAAAGCACCGTATTGGTTATCCCTCAACACGATGCCGTCGACACAGCCACGCAACAGGTCGGCCTGGTGGCGAATGGACTCCGCATCTGTTTCCGGCTTCAAGAAGCATTCTGCCGTTACAACGAAGTTCCGTTTGCGGACCGCGTCTCGGAAAGTTTTCATGGGCAAGTACTCTATACGCAAGCAGTGTCCACTGGCAATCGGCGGATTGCTGTGTTGAACTTTCGCACTCTCACTCTGACGGGGCTCGCT
>JACZSM010000074.1 GCA_022574185.1 Pseudomonadota bacterium | reverse complement strand
CTTCGAAGCGTCAATGCCCAAGGAGGCCTATGAGTTCGGCATGAAGAACGGCAACTTGCTCGAACGGGGAAGGGTGGTTGCACCGGAAGGGCCTGGTCTGGGTATTGAGATCGATTGGGATCGGCTCGCAATGGCAGACTTTTACGTTTATTCCAATGCTTGATTCATTGCGTCGCCGGGCCGGCCGGCTCGACACGTCTGGCAATAATCACCAGGGCGGCGGTCAGTAAGCCAAGGGCCGCGGTCATCCAGCGGACGCAGCTCATAAGAATGTCGAACAGCCCCTCGATGCCGTAGTCGTCCGTATAAGACTGCGGGTCGTCATACCACGGCAGGAAAAAGATGGCGATGATTCCGATTGTCGTCATGACACCGAACATCCATGCCAGCCTCCTGGTATCGCCGACCGCAAGTCCGGTTTTCGGATTGAGCGGATGTCGCACCGGGTCTCTCTTCGACAAGCCGCCGTATTTTCGCTTGAAGAAATAGTACGCGACCGGACCGCTCAACAAGGCGAACATGCCGCCTACGAAATAATCGGTGCCGTTAATAAACAGTGCGAGGAAAGCAATGAGTACCGGAGGGATGCACATGGCGATGAAACCCTTGGTCCCGAGCGGAACTTTGAAGGGTCTTTTGAGGTCTGGCTCTCTGATGCGTAAAATGCATGCAGAAATGAAGATCAATATATAGGCGGAAATGAAGAGAATGACGTCCACGACCACAATCACTTCGAACGGAAACATGCAGGCGAAAAGGGCAAATACCCCCAGCGACAGGACCGCGATGTAGGGAACGCCACGATCCTTGCTGCACTTGACCAGCACCTTCGGTGCGAGGTTGTCTTCGGCGAGTGCGAAAAAGCCCCGCGAGCCGGACGTAATATACGTATTGAAGAGGGAAAAGTTCGCCAGTACCGCGACGACTACAAATACGATCCCGAGAGCGGGAACATAAGCCGCGACGACATCGCTGTAGGACAGGCCACCTTCGGTTGCCCAGTCACTCCAGGACCCAATGGAGGCGAGCCCGCCCATCGTGGGCAGGATGTACACGGCCATGATTAATGGGACCGTGATCAACGTGGCTTTCGGAATGACTTGGGGATCCTTGAGTTCGCCGGCCATCGTCGACATGGACTCGTAGCCGGAGTACATCCAGATGCCGATCGCAATCCCGGCGCCGATACTCTGGAACAGAGTCTGGTCCGGTGGAATGAACGGTACAAAAGGATTGCTCTGCCAGTTCGCGAAACCGAAGACCGCGACCATCGCGAAGGCAATCATGACGAGGATGGAGATGACCGTACTCACGGCCCCGACATCCTTGATGCCGCGAAGGTTGATGTACGTAAAGCAGACGATGATCGACGCCTTGAAAAGATATTCCTCAACAGGTGTCAGGTCGATGACGCTGGCCGTATACGACCCGGCAAGTACGACATAGATCGTATTGTCGAAATAGATGGAGATGGTCCGCCACCAGCCGGCCTGGAAGCCCCAGAATTCTCCGCAGGCGCGTTGCACCCACTTGTAAAAGCCGCCTTCTTCAGGAATCGCGGACCCGAGTTCCGATGCCACTAGCCCCAGCGGCGTGCTCCATACGAAAGGCAGCACCATTAACATGACGAGGGTCAGTCCAGGCCCAGCCGCTGGAATCATTTCCTCGATGCCGTAGGCACCCGCAGCGCACAGACAAAAAATCATGAAGACGACGGTGAACGTCGACAGATCGTGCTTCTGCAAACCTGGCTGTGCGGTATCGACCATAGGTCTCGCTTTGTTGGAATCAATCTGCCAGCAGACTATACCGGACGTTTTGCCCGCCGCTACTCGACAACACGCCCAAGGCAGTGCTATTGATGGCCAATGTCCACGTATAGGGATCGTGAACTCGGCATGCACCGGGATATCACCCGGCGCGATTGCGTCAATGGCGTGGGGCTGCCGTTGGTGGAGCGCTCATCGCACCCGGCATCGATACTAATGAGACGTCCGTTCACTGGACCCAGCCAACAATAATGTGGCTCGCTTGAATTATTTATGCTTGAGCCTACAACGATTCAAGATCGTGCTGAAACCTGGCCAATAGTTTCGCCGACGGCGTTGAGTACGCCTGGATCCAGCGTTCATGAATTCTTTGGATGGGGCTGACGTCGAGGTAGTTCCATCGGCAGCGGCCCTCTTTTTTCGTGATAATCAGGCGTGCCTTCTCGAGTACCCCGAGATGCTGCATCACTGTGGTCCTGTCCAGGCTGGGTAGGCACTGGTCGATTTCACCGGTCGTCATCGGTGCATCGCGAAGCAGATCCAAAATCTTTCTACGATCCGCACCCGCCAATGCTTTGAAGACCAGGTCGTCCTGATCATCGTGGCCTTGATTGCCTTGCTTGCGTTTGACCATTGACAGTTATGTTATAATTTTATGACATATTAGTCAAGCAATCGGAATTACAGTTTGTTTGCTGCAACACCCCGTATAGGAGGTTCAAAAATGGCCAGGAATTACACGGTAAAAACAAAAATATTGCGACCGGTCGCAGACGTGTTCGACGCAGTCATTTCAAGCGAAAAACTGAAGCGGTATTTCGTGAACGGTGCGAGCGGTAATTTAGAAGAGGGCGAAAGGATAGTTTCGCATTGGGACCATTATGGTGAAAACACTGTCGTCGTCCGAAAAATTATCAAGAACGAATTGATAGAACTGGCGCTTGATTCGAAGGAGTGGAAAAAAACGCAGAGCGAAGCATACGAAGTTCTGGTGATTTTCGAGTTCAAGCAATTGGACGATGGCACGATGCTGAGTATCAGCGAGCAAGGATGGAAGACCGATGCAGACGGCCTCAAGGGATCGCATGACAACTGTGGTGGCTGGACCCATATGGCAATGTGTCTAAAAGCACATATCGAGCACGGGATCGACTTGCGCTAACAGCAATGCGTTGCCGCAAAGGCGGATTCGCTGCCTAATCGGCCGAGGATGACGATTGGGTGATACCATCTGCGCGCTCTGACTCCGGAACCGCAGAACAATGCTCGAACAACTCGGCACGATTCACCCCCTCCTGCCGCCTGCCATAGGTCTGCTGGCACTGCTCGCAGTTGCGGTCATCATCAATCTGATCGTGAAGCAGGTTTTAGTCCGTGCCGTGCGTGCGTTCGCAAAACGATCGAGCATCACCTGGGATGATGCCCTGGTCACGCACAACGTCTTCGGTCGTCTCGCGCAGGTCGTGCCCGCGCTGATCGTATTCGTCGGCGTGCCGTTCGTCCCCGATCTGGCCGAAGGCGGTGCGCAGCTCATGCGCAATGTTGCGATGGGCTACATGATACTGATGTTGACGCTGGCACTGACGGCGCTGCTCAGCGCTGCAAACACGATTTACTCGGCCTCGCCGATCGCAAAAGATCGGCCGCTAAAGGGATTCGTGCAACTCCTGCAGATCGTCGTCTGGATACTCGGCGCCGTGCTCATCGTATCGACGGTTCTGGACCGCTCACCACTGTTGCTACTCAGCGGTTTCGGCGCGATGACGGCTATCTTGCTGCTGGTGTTCAAGGACACGATCCTGTCACTGGTTGCCAGCGTGCAACTCACCGCGCAGGACATGGTTCGCGTAGGCGACTGGATTGAGATGCCGCAGTTTGGTGCAGACGGCGACGTGGTTGATGTACAGCTGCACACGGTCAAAGTGCAGAACTGGGACAAGACGATTACCACGATCCCGACGCACCGCTTAATCACGGACTCGTTCAAAAACTGGCGCGGCATGTCGCAGGCAGGCGCGCGGCGGATCAAGCGCGCCATTTTCATCGACGTGTCGTCGATCCGCTTCCAGACGCAAGACGAAGTGAATCATTTCACGCGTTTCGCACTGTTGAAGGATTACGTCAAGAACAAGGAACAGGATCTGGCTGATTACAATGCGGGACTTGCAACCGCGGTGGACGCCGAAGTGAACAGACGGCGGCTGACGAACGTCGGCACATTCCGCGCCTACGCATACAACTACCTGAAAAATCACCCGAAGATTCACAAAGGCATGACGCTGATGGTGCGTCAGCGCTCCCCGGGTCCCGAGGGGCTGCCGTTGGAGATTTACTGCTTCACGAGTACGACCGAATGGACGGTATACGAAGACATCCAGTCGGATATCTTCGATCACCTGCTGGCAATCGTGCCCGAGTTCGGCCTGCGCCTGTTCCAGAAACCAGCGGGTTCAGATTTGGCGAACCTCAGATGAATTGGTCGGTGTGAGAGGATTGAACGGCGGCTGACGTCCAACCCGATATGATGCTTGTCCGCAGCTAAACTTGATCTTTAACCATATGAAGCCTTTGCACATTAGAAACACCGCTATTCGAGTCACGCGCGATGCAAGCGGCATTAGAGACAAAACTCCCTGTATGGCTGGGTGTTGGCTGTAAGAAAACAGAGGACGGTAAGATTGTGAGCTTTGACCACGCCGACCTGGAGTTTGCCACGGTGCTGGACGCTCTCATCCCGATGGGACCGACCGTGGTTAATATCATGCACAGTGAAATCGGCGCCATTCCAGAGGCGATTGAATTGGTTCGGCAACGGTGGTCGGGACCTGTCGGCGTGTGTCCCGAATCCGGATACTTTACGAAACCGAACTGGAATTTTATTGACGTCATATCGCCAGCTGATTTGGTCACCGGAACGCGAGAATTACTGCACTCTTCAAAATCAATCCAGATAACTCCGAGCCATTGTTTGATCAACACCAAACTTCGCGTGATACGCTCAATTGATGATTTACATGAATTGTCTTCGCTGAAACACGCAGCAGCGTTTTCACGGTAATTGGATTGGGAAATATGATTTCGTCTTTGTTTGATCGTCAGGATTACCCTACCTTAAGCGAAAACTATTATCTGAATCAGGCATCACTTGGGCTGATCGGCAGCCCGGCAGTCCATAAAATGCATAAATTTATTGATGATTATGCGCGGCATGGCAATTGCCATATGTCTGACAAAGACGAGGTAGCGTATCTAGATTCATTGCGCTCTGTTGGCGCAAAGCTTTTTGCCTGTCCTGCGTCTCACGTCGCTATTGTAGCGGGTGCCAGCGACATACTCGCCCAACTTCCCGCAATGATTCGGCCCCCGACGGGCAGCACTATTGTTGCCGTGGCTTCGGACTTTCCAGCGATTACCCGCCCGTGGTTGCGCCAGCAGAACTTGCATAAATGCCAAATCCACTTTGTTGAAGATAGCCCGTCAAAGGATCTGACAGACGCCTTGATTGAGGCGATTGATGAAGACACGTCCGTAGTGGCTATCAGTAGCGTGCAATATGCTACTGGAACGACAGTGGACATACACCGCATAAGTAAGGCCGTTTCTGAGGTGGATGCTCGTCTGATCGTAGATGTAACACAGGAGCTTGGCGCGAGATCTGTCGATGTCGGTGACTGGAATGCTGATGCCGTCGTATGCAGCGGTTATAAATGGCTGGGCGGGCACGGTGGCGTTGCACTGGCGGCGATGTCACCCCGACTGCTTGAAAATGCACCACCCATGACTGGATGGATGGGTGCGCCGGAACCCTTCAATTTCGATGCGAAATCGTTACGTCTGGCCAAGGACGCACGGCGTTATACGCAGTCGACGATGTCCTATGTTTCTATCGCTTGCCTGACTACTGCGATAGAACAATTGCTGACTTGCGGCATACAGAATATAGAAAACCACGCGGACAAATTGGCGAACCTACTCATAGAAAAAGCCGCCGAGATTGGATGGATCCCGTATCGATCGCCGGACGATTCAACCGCATGTTCACACATTGTGTCTTTGTACCATGCAGAACAATCGATAGAGGAAACGATCAAAGCACTCGCGATTCGCAAAATAATTTGCAGTTCCAGAAGCGGACGAATTCGTGTATCGATTGCTCCATACAATGATGAAAATGATATCAATACGCTTATTCAAGCGCTGAAATAAAGAATTTTGAACTCACAATTGATCGACGACAGGAATCGACCGGGGGGGGTCTGAGTGTAGCGGGAGCTACGTCTGCCACCAAATTGCCGATCCCAGGCAGCACTCCAACGCGTTGATGATAACTGTAGGAATGTTAAGGGGAAAATTTGATCGGGGCGAGAGGATGGGCTTGCACGATTGCCAGGAAAGCTTTGCGGTTTGCCATCACGTGTGGTCTTATCTACGTCCGACATTGTCTGGCGGCGGATTTGCGTGGCCAAGGCGTTGCCCAATGTAGGATTGCTGATTTCGGGAAATTATTCGTTGTCCAGACCATTATCCAGCATTCGCGTTGCGGACCGTTGCATTCTGGCGGCATTGGCATTCGCATTAGTATTCGTCTCTATGCACTTTGTGCTGCACGACCTGGACGAAGCTGCCAGCGATCTGTATGTTCAGGATGAATGTCAGATTTGTCGTCTTACCCAAGTCCCGGTCGCGCCCGATCCTGGAATTTTCCTGTTCGAGCCTTTGCGCGTCGTCGCATACGTTCTCCCGACGAAAACCGTCTGGAGTCACAATATGCTGCGATTCCCCACGCTGGGAGCGCGCGCACCGCCCCTGTTCTGATTGATCTCATATCGAGTCGCTGCTACGTGACCAGTGTGCCTTAGCCTGGTGCATGGCGTCGGTGATTCTGAGTAGCAACTGAATAGAACGGGAGGCCTATATGGCTCATTCAAATTTGTGTTCCACGCTGGTGACAATCGTCATCTGCATGTTCGCCGCCAATTTAAATGTAGCGTCGGCGAGCGAGGAAACGAACGAACTGCAACGGCAACTGCTCGAGTTGCGGCAACAGCTGTTGCAAATGCAACAGGGCTATCAACAGCAAGTTGATGCGCTTGAACAACGCATTGATGCACTTGAAAAACAATCGGATCAAAGCGTAAACCAGCCGCCCGCAATGGCCGCTGCGGGCGGGATCCCTGCAGGTATTAGTGTGCTGCCAATCGGCCTGTCCGGACTGTTCGCGGGAGGCGGTTCCAGTGTCGATAATGATGCCCTGGAGAAGCTCCAGGGCGGCGCGCATGACCCGAATCAGAATGGATTTATCGTGCAAAATGTGGAGCTCTCTCTTGGTGCGGCCGTGGATCCGTATTTTGATGCCCAGGCCAATATAATTTTCCAAATCGACAGTGATGGCGAGACGGTCGTGGAGCTGGAGGAGGCTTTTTTTCTGACCCGTAGCTTGCCCGGAGGGTTGCAGGTCAAAGGTGGTCAGTATTTTACTGAGTTCGGCCGTCTCAACCAGCAGCACCCTCATCGCTGGTCTTTTGTTGACCAGCCCGTGGTGTTGTCACGATTCTTCGGCGGTGATGGGTTGCGAAGTCAGGGTGTAAGGTTGTCGTGGCTAACGCCGACCGACTGGTACTCCGAGCTTATCGTCGGTATGCAGAACGCGAAAGGAGAGACCGTCACCAGTTTCCTCAACGCCCCTGGCGAGGACATCGGCGGGCATACGTTGATCGATAGGGACGCACGCGATCTTGGCGACTTGCTCTATACGTTACGCTGGTTTAATGGTTTCGACCTGTCGGACACGGTCAGCATGAACCTCGGTGTCTCCGGATTGTGGGGGCCGAATGCCAGCGGCAGTAATACCGACACCAACATAGTTGGTACAGATTGGTACCTGAAATGGCAGCCTGCTCGTACGCAGCGTGGCTTTCCATTCGTTTCCTGGCACACGGAGGTGTTGTGGCGACGTTACGAGGCTGAAGATGCGGGGACGTCAAATCAGGAAACACTCAAAGACTGGGGGCTGTTTACACAAGCCTTGTGGGGTTTCAGGCCCGGCTGGGTAGCTGGGCTGCGCTGGGAATACGCCACGGCGAACGGCGACACGGCCGCCGATCCGTTACGCGACACCCGCAAACGCCTTTCGCCCAATCTGACCTGGTACCCGACTGAATACAGCAAATTGCGGCTGCAGTACAACCACGATTGGGCAGAACATCTCGTTGGCAAGACCGCCGATACGCTCTGGTTGCAGGTCGAATTCAATCTTGGCGCCCACGCCGCTCATGTTTTTTAGGAGGCTGAAATGAAGCGACTGCGCTGTATCTTGCTCGCCTTATTGCTGTTGGCTATTCCAGTCGCCGGTCACGCAACAATACGAATCGTAACCACGACACAGGATCTGGCGGCCCTGGCTGAAGCGGTCGGCGGCGAGTTTGTGGAGGTGCAAAGCCTGACGCCGGGAACCAGCGATCCGCATTTCGCGGTGGCCAAACCCAGCATGATTCGCAAAGTCTTCCGCGCCGATTTGTTGTTGATCATCGGTGCCGACATGGAGATCGGCTGGCTGCCGCCACTGCTCCAATCCGCACGAAATGCGCGTGTGCAGCCGGGCAACCCTGGCCACCTGGACCTTTCCGGCGCCGTCCCGATCCTCGGCAAACTCAGTGGACCGGTCTCGCGCGCATTGGGTGATGTACACGCGAAAGGCAATCCTCACTACTGGCTGGATCCGCGCAACGGTGTGCACATGGCGCGAGCCATCGCCGAACGATTGGGCGAGCTGGATCCTGACCATGCTGCTGAATACCAGCGCCGTTCTCAGAGCTTTGCGCAGACGCTGAATCAAAAATTTCTCGGCTGGCGTGAGGAGTTAGCTTACCTCGACGGCCAGCCAGTCATCGCCTACCACACGTCGTTGGTCTATCTGGCGGACGCCTTCGGCTTTCGAATTGTCGATGAAGTAGAACCCAAGCCCGGCATTGCACCGAGTGCCGCGTCGCTAAACGCGTTGCTCACACGCATCAAGGCCGACGATATCGGCGTCTTGATCATGGAGCCGTACTACGAGCGCCGTTCGGCACGATACCTGAACGAGCAAACGGGCATCCACATCGCCGTGCTGCCCCAGTCTGTGGGCGCTCGGAAGGGGATCGACAGCTATTTCGAATTGTTCGATGCCATCGTTACTGCGTTTAAAGATGTAGAGGATAAATGATATGGATGCATGGCTAATCTTACTACCGGCGTTCGTGTTGAGTGCCTTGATGATCTTCACCCATACCTATCTGGGTTTGCACGTTCTGGCACGTGGAGTGATCTTCGTTGACCTGGCTTTGGCACAAGTCGCTGCGCTTGGGGTGAGTATCGCATTCCTTCTGGGTGAAGAGGCTCACGGTACACGTGCGCAGTTGTACGCTTTCGCAGCAACGTTAACCGTCGCGTTCGCATTCGCCGGTCTGCGTCGTGTTCCGGGAAAAACCACGCGTGAAGTGATTATCGGCTGCGTCTACGTGGTGGCTACAGCATTGACTATTGTCATTCTGAGCCGCTCCACTCAAGGCATGGAGGAGCTGAAGTCGCTGTTTAACGGCAATATCCTCTGGGTGCGCTGGCAGGAAATTACGTTGATCGCCGTTGCCTATGGGGCACTAACGATACTGCATATTGTTTATCGCCAGAACTTCCTTGCGTTGTCGTTCGACAGCGATGATTCCAGGCGACCGGGGTTCTTGTGGGAGTTCCTGTTCTTCGCCACCTTCGCGGTCGTCATTACGTTGGCAGTTAACGTCGCGGGTGTACTGTTGGTATTCGCTTTCCTGATTATCCCTGCTTTCAGTGCGTCGATTCTGGTCGCCACACTTGGCAAGCGTTTGCTAATTGGCTGGATCATCGGCGTGCTCGGCAGCACGGCCGGGCTCTGGCTTTCCTTCAGCGCAGATCTTCCGGTGGGGGCTACTGTTGTCTCTGTGCTGGGTTTGTTGCCTATAATTGCTGTCGGGTTCAAATATGCGATAAATACATGGAGCCAAATGAATCGCGAATTGAATTCATAGCCACGTCGCGATATGGAGGCCCCGGATTACGACCGATCTGCACGATGCCGGAATATTTCCAACAAAACCAAAACAGACGAATATTCGGGAAGGACACCTGGCTCCCGAATCCAGATCTTGGGTGTTAACTGATTGTTTTTATTGATCGATCAGGAGGCGTCCACGGACGCAATTGCAGTACTGTGCATAACGATGCAGGACTAACTCCCGCAAATGTCCCACACTGCGATCGGAGTTTTCTTGTTGGTTTCAGGGTCGCGCCATCACCATCATCCCCATCCGTTTCTCTACAATGTCAAAAGCCAGTCGCGAATCGCTTGGCCGATTTCGTGCGGACTGTCCTCCTGAATAAAATGAGAGCCGGCCACAGTTACTTCTGTTTGATTTGGCCAGGAGCGACAAAACTCACGTTGCGCGCCGATTAGAATGCTTCCCGGTTCGGCATTAACAAAGAGTTTTGGCACATCGGTTGTTGACAGCCAGTCGGCATAGGCTTGTACCATCTCTGTAACGTCAGCAGGCTCGCCGTCAATCGGTATTTCTCGCGGCCAGGTAAGCGTCGGACGCCGATGTTCAGGTTCGCGAAACGGGCGGCGATACTCTTCATGTTCCTCTGGTGTAAGTTTGCGCAATATAGAACTGGGCAGGACTGCCTCAATAAACAAATTCTTTTCAATGATCATCTGCTCGCCGGCAGGAGAACGCAGTCCCTGGAAGAATGAACGCGCGGATTCCGGCCACGCATCCCAGGTAAGTGGTTGGACGATTGCCTCCATATACGCAATGCCCGCGATTCGGTCGCGGTGGCGATTGGCGAAATCGAAGCCAAGCGCCGACCCCCAATCGTGAATGACGAACACGATGTTGTCGCCCAGATCGAGCTGCTTGATCAGGCCGTCGAGATAGTCACGATGCTCAACGATGCGGTAAGCGCCCGGCCCGGTGTTATTCAATTTGTCGGAATCACCGCAGCCAATCAGATCGGGCGCAATGCAACGTCCGAGGTCAGATACGTGCGGAATCACATTGCGCCACAAATACGAAGACGTCGGGTTGCCGTGCAAAAACACAATCGAGCGTCCCTCACCTGACTCGTGGTAAGCGATTTGCTTGCCATTCACGGTCTTGAATAACTTGGCTAGCGGTTTTGTACTTATGTCCATTGTTTAGCCTGTATAGTTATTTCTCAAAATCGGTAAGCAAACTCAACACTTAATCTGAACACA
>JACZSM010000119.1 GCA_022574185.1 Pseudomonadota bacterium | reverse complement strand
ATGCGTGAGTTTTGCGTGACTGAGCTGTGCACCGTTATGCACAGTGATGCAATCTAAGCAACGGACGCCCCGGTAACTAGTTGATGAATATAGCCAGAGAGCTCCCACTTACGTTCTGAAAATCCGCGTGTTTCGATAGTTAGTTCAAAGCGCCATTTGGGGAGGCGCTTTATTTCGCACGGCTCAACGGAGGAGTCCACCGTCGACAGGCGCTTGCGCCCATTCCGCCGTACCAGTAGAAAGATCGCGTCCCCGGCTAGTGTGGTGTTCCTATCGGGTGGGCCACCAATCCTTCACTTTCCATCACATTGGAATGAAGCGTCACGCTTGAGTCAGAAAGCACATAATACGACTCGTTGAAACGCTAAGATACGGATTCGTCACGAATGGAATTGCCCCGATGATTTATGTATTCGAGGTTGGTATCAGGCCGGGCTATACGGCCGAGGCTTACGCCGACGCCTGGGCACGCGCCAGCGAGATCATTCAATCAGCGCCCGGCGCGCGCGGTACTCGCTTGCATCGCAAGATCGGAGACACTAATGTCCTGCTCGCAATCGCGAGCTGGGAATCGAAAGCGGACCGGGACGCCATGGATGCGGTGCCGTCGGCTACGGTGCGACGGATCATCGAGGAGGCGGCCGAATTCGTGGACATTCGTGTCATCGGAGAATTCGAGGACCCCGAGTGGATCGTCAAATTGGGCGACGATGCTGATTAGCAGACCTTACACCTGCGATCATGAGCCACTTCGCAATCATATTAAACAGTCCTTCGGTTGCAAATGACTAGAGTACCGCTCAATTTCTATCTGCGAAACGACGTCGTCGAGATCAGTCGTGACTTGCTCGGCAAGGTACTCTGCTCGAATGAATACGGGCGAATTACAAAAGCGATTATCACGGAAACGGAGGCGTACGCCGGCATAAACGACAAGGCCAGTCACGCGTACGGTGGCCGTCGCACGGCGCGAACAGCGCCGATGTATCGGCAAGGCGGCACTGCATATGTGTACCTGTGTTACGGCATTCACCATCTCTTCAACGTTGTCGGCGGCGATGTGGACGTGCCGCTGGCGATATTGATCAGAGCTGGCCGGCCAATCGAAGGCATAGACATCATGCGGCAGAGGCGCGGGATAACAGGCACCGGCAGGATGAGTCTTGGTGGACCCGGGGTGTTGTCACAGGCACTCAGCATTACAACGGAGCTAACCGGCGTCAGCCTGCTTGAAGACCGGATTTGGATCGAAGATCACCAGATATCCGTAAAATCGCAAGACGTCTCTGTCGGGCCCAGAATCGGGATTGACTACGCGGGGGATGACGCGAATAGGCCTTATCGCTTCAACATCGCGGCCGAACATGCACAACATCCGTCAGATCACGGCTCGTGAACAGACCAACATTCAACCCGCAATTACGTCATCGACCGTTTCGGTTGCGTCGATCACGCGCTTCAATTCTTTCGCGTTGGCCAGCTTATCAAAAAGCGGGCTCCGCCCAGGCCCGGTGAAGAGTTCACGGTGGCCGTGCCTCCGTGCAATTCGGCGACGCGGGCGACGACCGCGAGACCGAGTCCGTAGCCGCCAGTCTCGCGGTTACGACTGTCGTCGATGCGCGTGAAGGCCTTGAACACCTGGCCGCGCACATCTTCGGGTATGCCCTTACCGTCGTCCTCGACGGTCAGCGCGTAGTGCTTATCTTTCTGTGCCAGCGAGCAGCGCACGATATTCTCGGTGTACTTCGTGGCATTGACGAGCAGATTGCTGAGGGCGAGTTCCATGAGGCGCGAGTCCATCCAGACCGTGTCCGGCGCGTCTTCGATGTGCCCTTCGATCTGAACCGCATCGGTGCGCGACTTGTTTGTCACTTGCTCGAACCAGGCTCTGGCCGGCACGGCCTGCCAATGCATCTTGATGTCGGGGTGGTCGAGCCGTGCATAGTTGAGCATCGATGCGATCAGGTCATCGATTTCCTGCACGTCGTCGTTCATCGCGGCCAGCTCTTCGCTCAGTTTCTCGTCGCTTCGATCGCCGATCACGGCAATCGCGAAGCGAATCCTTGCGAGTGGCGTGCGCATCTCGTGCGAGAGGGCCGCGATCAGCTCTTTCTGACTGCGTAGCACGCCGCTCAGTCGCGCGGCCATCTCGTCGAGGTTCTTCGCGAGAGCCCTTAGCTCGGTCGTCTGCCCGGCGGTTGACAACGGTTCGCGGTAATCGGCGGCGAAGCGCTGCGCGCCATCCGAGATGACGTTAATATCCCTCAATAGCGGCCGCAGCCAGAGGCCGACCAACACGAAGATCGACAGGTAAAAGAGCGGCGGCAGCAGGTTCAGGAGCACGCTATCGGTGGGTTCTGCGATCG
>JACZSM010000021.1 GCA_022574185.1 Pseudomonadota bacterium | reverse complement strand
CTGAGTCCCGCTTATCCGAATGACTGCTTTAGTTGGGAGCGGACGTACAGCCTGGGACTCTGAAAAGAAAGGGGGAGAGGGGAGGAGGGAGCCCCGGAAGCTGCCGTTGGGCTAGAATGTATGAAAAGGTCCGCTAATGACCGAGGCTGTGTGAAAACTCAAAATTGACCGCTTGAGATCGTTTCCAAGCTAGGCGAATTTTCAGTTGAGGTCAGTTGCTTACTAATAGGACGCTATCGGCTCGTAAGCCAGTCAATAGCGTCTCACGTTGTGTTTGAAGGCGACTTCTGGGGTGAGACTGTTGCGTAGTTTTGACACAGCCTCGGCCGAAAGCGGCCCTTCGTTTCACTCAATTTCCAGCGATCTGACCGACCGCTTTCGGGAAAAGCAGACGTTTGAGCCAGATCAATTCTGACACTATCCGTACGGTCGGGTCTGAGCTATCAAGAGCCCTCGGCACACATGCCCATCCAAGCCGGCCCGATGGCGTTCGAGGGCGCCGAGCAGATGCTCGAGAACATATTGGCAAGCACGGAGGCGCGATCCGAGGGCGAGGGATTGCACTGAATTTGCGGATGCTGCCTTGCGGTCCGGTTCTTGGCTAAACTTAGGCCATGTCGAAATACGGATTCTCAATCAAAACTGCCAGGGACCTTCTGGACAAGGCGAAGTACGACGCAGATCGCTACGACCGAATGGACTTTGATGAACGTACCTGGTCCTACGCGCTAACGGATTACATTCAGACGGCCTGGCACCTTGCCGATTGGATCGCCGCAGAGACTGGGCAATCGAAAACTGAAGTGAGGAAGGGCATTGATGTGCTCTGTGCGGGCTTGTTCAAACTGGTCGAGGAGCTCGCAATTGGACAGAAGCACTGGGAGATCGACCGCGCTGGAAGCCCGCAGAATATAGCCAAAACAAGTGCTCCGGCTGCGAGGTATGTCGCCGGGCTCAACGGAGATCCGATGCGCACGCACGAAAAACCGTATGTGATCGACAACGACGGGAACAAGATTCTCGCAGGATTTCTTATTCGCGACACCTTGTCCGCGATCGAGAAATATCTCTCCGAGGTCTGACTCGCCGTTCAATTCAGTGCCCACTTGACCGAAGGTCAGGCAATCAACCCGGCATCTCGACTGCGCCGATACGAACGTTGAAACTATCGCTGTCCATTCTTGTTTTGTTGGCTCGTATGTGGGGTATTTCAGTAACTCGTCCATAAGTTACTGAAAAACCACAACAAGTGGTGGAGGTGGTGGGAATCGAACCCACGTCCGCAAGCCCTCTGCCCCAAGATCTACATGCTTATTCCGTCTTTAATCTCACTATGGGCTACCCGACGGGCAGGGAAAACTCATAGCCAGCTCAGTAAGGTTTTAACGGTTTGGGCCCTGAACACACCCTTGCCGCGGTCCCGTGTTGGTGACCCCTGAACCCCGAACGCACAGGCACATTCGGTCAGAGGGCACTAAACTGGTTTTTAAGCAGCTAGTGCGTAGTTGTCGTCGTTGGCAACTATAGTTTTACAGCTGGATTAACGAGGTAGTCTGTGCCTCGGCATGCACTCGGAGTTTCGCGACCCACGTCGAAGCCATGTCACCCCCGTGTTGGCCATAGTTTATGGGCTTCGCGACGAAAAACAATGTGCCCAGTGCACATCGAGCGCAGGAACTGCGCGGCGGGTCCACGTCAACAGAGTAATAAATTAGATTAGAAAAGACTAGTAACTTATTGAATAAACTACTATCGTTTTAGGATTCTAGCTTTTTGGCGCTGCCAGTCCCGGTCCTTGCTAGCGGCTCGTTTGTCGTGTTGTTTCTTGCCTTTGGCGAGGCCAAACTCGAGTTTGGCGCGTCCTTTGTGCCAGTGCAGATCTAGCGGCACCAGCGTGTAGCCCTTCCGTTCAACAGCGCCTATCAGGCGATCCAGCTGCAAACGGTGCAACAGCAGTTTGCGCGAACGAGTTGGGTCGGCTTTGACGTGCGAAGACGCGGTATGAAGCGGTGCGAGGTGCGCGCCGACAAGCCAGGCCTCTCCATTGCGAAGCGTGACGTAACTTTCGGTGAGCTGCGCGCGGCCTGCGCGCAAACTTTTGGTCTCCCAGCCCTCGAGCACGAGGCCCGCCTCTATCGTGTCCTCAATGAAATAGTTATGTCGCGCCTTCTTGTTGACGGCGATAACTTTGCTGTGCGGCTTGTTCGACTTGTCAGCACTCATTGATCTGCGTCACGGCTCGAATCCGGGTTCGCGATTATACGGTCTTATCAGCGCACATGAGCCCATTTCCAAGTTCATGCCAATGACACCCTTGGTTGTCTGTGTGCTGGATTTGTATGAGAATCTCAGGCTTCGTCTGCCCTGAGAGAATAATAATGCAGAACAGTCAGGCTACCACTGCGGAAAAACGCACATCGCTGCATGGTTTCTGGTCGTCAAAGATGGCATTCATCCTGGCGGTGACCGGATCCGCTGTCGGCCTGGGCAATATCTGGAAGTTTCCGTACATTGCCGGAGAAAACGGTGGCGGTGCATTTGTCATCGTGTACCTGTTCTGCGTCGTGTTGATCGGCATGCCCGTGATGATGTCAGAGATTCTGATCGGTCGACGCGGTCGGCGCAATCCAGTCGCGACGATGGCCTTATTGGGTCAGGAAGAGGGCGGTTCACGGAATTGGCAATGGGTCGGCGGTATGGGCGTGATCGCCGGAATCCTGATTCTTTCGTACTACAGCGTTATTGCTGGCTGGACGCTGGCCTATGTTTTCAAGAGCGCATCGGGCGTGTTCTCGGGGGCCAGCGCTGATGAGATTGGCGCGCATTTCAGCGCGTTCGTCGGCAACTGGAAGCTGGTTGCATTCAGTCACACCTTGTTCATGGGGCTGACAATTTTCGTCGTAGCTCGTGGTGTCGAGCGAGGACTGGAACAGGCTGTGCGTTTCATGGTTCCGGCTCTGATCGTATTGATGTTGGTACTGCTGGGCTACTCGCTTACCTCGGGTCACTTTGGTGAGGGTGTTGCATTCCTGTTTACGCCGGACTTCAACAAGCTCACCTGGGACAGTGTGCTCATCGCACTGGGCCACGCATTTTTTACATTGTCGATCGGCATGGGCGCAATCATGGCGTATGGAGCCTATCTGCCCGAAGATACATCGATCAACGGCACATCCGCTGCCGTGGTTTTGGCCGATACCGTAATTGCGATCCTCGCCGCGCTGGTAATATTTCCAATCGTGTTTCAGTTCGGGCTTGATCCGGCCGACGGCCCAGGTCTTGTCTTCAATACGCTGCCGGTGGCCTTCGGCCAAATGACCGGCGGTGTATTTTTCTCGACGATTTTCTTTGTGTTACTCGCATTCGCGGCATGGACTTCGGCGATTGGTCTGATGGAGCCCGCCGTCGCCTGGTATGTCGAAAATTTCAATCGGACCCGCGCCGAGGCGGCCATAGTCATCGGTGTGCTGATTTGGGTGCTGGGCATCGGTTCCGTCTTGTCTTTTAATGTTCTCTCGGACTTCACTTTCTACAGGGGCACAATATTTGACAACATTGATTACCTGACCAGCAATATCATGTTGCCGCTCGGCGGTGTATTTATCACGGTGTTCGCCGGCTGGGTCATGTGTCGCAATTCTACAGCAGAGGAGCTCGGCGGCACCGGAACGGCATACATGCTCTGGCGAATATTGGTGCGCTTCGTTGCACCGGTCGGTATCATGTTCGTGTTCCTCAAGGCTGTCGGGCTGTTGGACTGGCTGATGTGACAGGGACAGGGTTGCGGTTGTCGCAGCGCCCATGCGAAAAATAAGTCGAAGCGCCCTGGTCACATACTCTGTCGGCGAGATGTTTTCACTGGTCGACGACATCGAGTCGTACCCGGAGTTTCTGCCCTGGTGTCGCGACGCCGTTATTCACTTTCGACAGGGCAACGTGGTTGAAGCCACTCTCGAATTACATCGTGGCTCAATCAGCAAACATTTTCGAACGAGAAACACGTCTCGTGCCGGTGAGGAAATTGACATTGCATTGGTCGGTGGCCCGTTTCGGCACCTGGCCGGCGGATGGAAGTTCACGCAACTTGGTGATTCGGGTTGCAAAGTCGCGCTGGAACTCGAGTTCGAATTCGCCAACCGTGTTATCGACTTGATGTTTGGATCATTTTTCGAGGAAATATGCAATACGCTGATTGACGCGTTTACGCGCAGAGCCGACGTAACTTTTGGCGAGACCAGGAGCGCGAATGACTAATAAAATCACGGTGGAGGTTATTTTCGCACAGCGTGATGCGCAGACGCTGGTTACGCTGTCACTGGTCGAAGGCGCCACTGCCGCAGATGCGCTTGCACAATCGGGAGTTTTTGATCTCGTACCCGACGTGGAGCAACGCGATTGCCCAGTCGGAGTCTGGGGAAGCATTGTGGATCGCAGCTATCGCCTCAGAAACGGCGATCGGGTTGAGATCTATCGTCAATTGAAAATCGATCCGCGCGAGGCGCGACGTCAGTTGGCGCTGACAGGTCGTACGATGAGTAAAGCTACCGAGTAATGGCTTCTATAGTCCGGGAGCGAGTTCCAGATCCTTGCGAATTTCGATGACGATATCGTCCTCAAAGAGAACAGAAACCCAACGCTTGAAGGTTGCGTCATCGCGACCGATCTTCAGATAGTAGATGTAATCCCAGCGATCCTTGTGGAATGGATCGTCGATCATTGGTGTACCCAAGAGAAATCGTATCTGAATACGTGTCATGCCGACCTCAGCCTGATCCAGGTCGTCCTGTACGATCAGGTTGCCTTGCGAAAGATTCGCCCGATATACGCAGCCGCTCGACAGGGCCAAGGCAGAAACCATCAGCGTTATGAGTAGCAATTTATGCATGGCAGATTCGTGTTGGACATCCGGTGTCCGCTCAGTTTTCGTCGCAATTGGACCGTGCGGTGGTAGAGGCGGGCTGCCAACTGCGGCATAATAGCCGCGCATCATACCTTCTTGCCAAACAGTGCAACAGCTGAAAATATTCGGCACCCATTTCTGCAGAGACTCCATGCATGGAACAGCGCCAGGAATTACGCAAAGCAGGCCTGAAAGTCACGCTACCTCGCCTCAAGATCCTGGAGGTCTTCGAGATTTCCGCTCACAGGCATCTCAGTGCCGAAGACCTGTACAAGGAATTGCTCGCGGCGGGCGAGGATATCGGTCTGGCGACCGTGTATCGAGTGTTGGCACAGTTCGAGGCCGCAGGACTTCTGACGCGCCATAATTTCGAGGGTGGGCACTCGGTATTTGAACTCGACAGCGGTCATCACCACGATCATATGGTGTGCGTCGAAACAGGCGATATTGTCGAATTCGTCAACGAAGAGATTGAGCGACTGCAGAGAGAAATGGCAAAAAGTCACGGCTATGAATTGCTGGATCACAGCCTCGTGCTGTATGTGAAGCCTATTCAAAGCAAATCCAAAAGCAACTAATACTCCATCTATATTGGCCTGACGGAGTACTGACTAAGCCTGCTTTCTCGTGGCCTCGGCCAGCAATTCTGCCGCGTGTGCAATCGTTTTCTGTGTAATCTCCACGCCACCGAGCATGCGTGCCAGCTCTTTGACGCGTGCATCTTTGCCCAATGCAGTGACACCAGTGCGTGTAGCCTTGCCGTCGGACACTTTGCTGATGCGAAAGTGGTGGTCAGCAAGGCTCGCAACCTGCGCGAGGTGAGTGACACACAGAACCTGACGTCGGGTTCCAAGCTCCCGCAATCGCCGGCCGACCATCTCGGCGACACTGCCGCCCACGCCGCTGTCGATTTCGTCAAACACCATTGTCGGGATAGCGCTGCCGTCGCTCGCTATAACCTGGATAGCAAGGCTCATTCGCGAAAGCTCGCCGCCAGATGCCACGCGTGACAACGGCAATGGCGGATGCCCGGGATTGGCGCTGATGAGGAACTCAATATCATCAATTCCCCATGGGCGCGCCTCTTCATCAGGCAGGCTGCTGATGACGACTCTGAAAACACCACCCTGCATACCCAATCCATGCATTGCTGCGGTCACGGCGGCAGAAAATTCTTTGGCTGCATTTTTGCGGTTTTCGGACAAACCTGCGGCCAGATCACGGTAGGCGGCCCTGGCCGATGTAACTTCTGCTTGCAGCACTCTGCCACGCTCTTCAGCGTGACTGATTGCATCGTGTTCGACTCTGAGCCTGTCGCAGAGCGCCGGTAACTCGTCGGCCGCAACGCGATGTTTGCGGGCAATCGTTTGAATGGAGTCGAGGCGTTCCTCTACCCAATTCAATTGATCTGGGTCCATGGCAATGGATTCGCCGTAGCGATGCAGCGTATCGCTTGCCTCCGCGATCTGAATCCCCGCGCTTGCCAGCAACTCGAGTACGGGTTCGAGTTCGCTGTCGAACTCAGTCAGCGCAGCTACACTTCGCGCAGCGTCGGCTAGTAAGGTATTCGCATTGCCCGTTTCGTCGTCTGAGAGCTTGCTCAGAGCCGCAGTCACGCCTTCTGCCAGGCGGCCGCCGTGCCTGAGCTTTTGCCTGTCTGACCCTAGTTCGGCGAGCTCCGCCTCGGTAACGCCAAGTACATCCAATTCCGAGAGTTGGAATTCGAGCAAGTCGAGCCGCGACGCGCGATCGGCCTCGGCCTCCTGAAGTTGTTGCAAGCTGTCCGCTAACGATCGCCACTGTGCATAGGCTGATTCTGTGTCTCGCCGCGTATCCAATAATTTGCCGAAATGATCAAGCAGGTCCCGTTGTACGGGTCGCCGGCCCAGAGATTGATGAAATTGCTGCCCGTGAATATCGAGCAGCAATTCGCCCAGCAGCTGCAACTGCTGCATCGTCACGACGTTGCCATTGATGAAGGCGCGCGAGCGTCCATCCGCATTGACGACCCGTCGCAACAGGCATTCACGATCCTGATCGAGCGCGTGTTCTTCGAGCCATGCGCATACGTCCGCCATGCCCGATACGTCAAATTCTGCACAAAACTCGGCGCGCTTTGCGCCACTTCTGACAAGCTGGCTGCTGCCCCTTGCACCGAGTACGAGACCCAGTGCGTCGACAAGGATGGATTTTCCAGCGCCGGTTTCGCCTGTCAATACCGTCATGCCGGGACCGAATTCGACGGCAATGCGGTCGATGATGGCGAAGTCCCGTACCTGCAGGCGTGTCAGCATCGCCTAGTCCGTGCGCTCGTCACGTTTACGACTGTCACGTCCCCAATACAATTTGGAGCGCAATATGCCGAAGAAATCGTGGCCGGGAGGATGTATCAGCTGTAATCGAGTGTCAGCCGCGCTGACCGTAATCACGTCGTCAGGCTCGATTGCACCGATGGTGTCACCATCGATTGTTACCTCGGCACCCGTATCTTCGCGTCGCAGCAGCCTGATCTCGATCGTCTGACTGGCGGCGACAACAATGGGTCGGTCGGTTAGCGTATGCGGGCAAATCGGCACGACGACAACGGCGTCGAGCTGCGGTTCGATAATGGGTCCGCCACAACTGAGTGCATAGGCAGTGGAACCGGTCGGCGTTGCGACTATCAGGCCATCGCCCGAGTGAGTATTGACGTATTTGCCGGCGATGCTGGTGACCAGATCGATCATTCGACCGGTCTCACGACGCTGCACTACGACATCATTCAACGCCGTGGCTGCCACGGTACTGCCATCGGCCCTGGTCAGCAGTGCGTCTAACAACAGACGTGACTCGCAGGTGTAGTCGCCGCCCAGGATGTGATCGACACTCGTGAGCATCTCGTCGGGCGAGACGTCGGCAAGAAATCCGAGTCGACCGCGATTGACTCCGAGCAGCGGAATATCACTGCGGCGAGAGAGGTTACCTGCATAAAGCATCGTGCCATCACCGCCGATTGCGATCATCAGGTCAGCATTGCCGGCCAATTTCGACTCGGCGATACGTGTCACGGGCAGATCGATGGTCATATCGTCTGCCGCGAACACCTCGATCCCAGCTTTAGTTAAATGGCGGACCAGCAATGTCATGGGTTCGGCGACGCGCGGATCAGCGTGGCGTCCTAGTACCGCCACCTTCTGGAAGTCACTGCCCATGGGATTGTCTGCTCGCTCTGGAATTTGTTGCTCTTGTTGCACTTCGACGGTCTATTGTCACAAACCCTTGACCGACCGCCAAGCCATTGCTAGCGTGTCGACAGATACCCTAACACAGCGAGTCGCTTGCGAATTTTTCGTATTTCTGGCGAATGTCTGCAGAAGCAATCAGTACATCACCCAATGATCGCGCGCAACAACTGTTGCGCGTCTTGATCCAGCGCTATATCAGCGACGGGCAGCCCGTTGGTTCGCGAACGCTGTCCAAGGATCCTGCTCTCGATCTGAGCCCGGCCACGATTCGCAATGTCATGTCGGACCTTGAAGACATGGGGTTGCTTTCGGCACCGCATACATCAGCCGGCCGCATACCCACAGCCAAGGGTTATCGCCTGTTCGTCGATACTCTGGTTCGTTTCCGGCAGCCAGACGAAGACGACATCGACAGGTTACGAGCAAAAATTCGCAGCAAAGCGGACGATGCGAGCGCGCTGGTGGCGTCTGTGTCCAGCATGCTGTCGGAAATCACGAGTCTGGCCGGCGTTGTGACCATTCCAAGGGGTCAGCACACATCATTGCGGCAAATAGAATTTCTGCCGCTTTCAGACAATCGCATCCTCGCCATCCTCGTCATTAATGATCGCGAGGTGCAAAACAGAATTCTGCACACCGATCGTGAGTACTCCGCATCTGAATTGCAGCAAGCTGCGAATTTCATTAATGATAACTATGGCGGCACCGAGATGATGCATGTTCGGGATCGCATTCTCGAAGATCTCGACAAAACACGGCATTCGATGAACCAGGCAATGCACGAGATTATCTCGGTCGCGCAATCTGCGATGGAGGGGGCCACAAATGTAAGCCCTGAATTCGTACTCGCAGGTGAAACCAATCTGATGGAATTCGCCGAGCTGTCGGATGTCGACACATTGCGGCGCCTGTTCGATGCTTTTTCTCGCAAACGCATGATGCTCGACTTGCTCGATCGCAGTATCAACGCGGACGGCGTACAGATATTTATCGGTGAAGAATCGGGATTCGAGATTCTGGATAATTGCAGCGTTGTGACCGCACCTTACCAACTCGATGACGACACGATTGGAGTACTTGGCGTCATTGGTCCGACGCGCATGGCGTATGACCGGGTAGTACCCGTTGTCGACATTACGGCCCGATTGTTAAGAAAAGCGCTAAGCCATTAGCCGCCAGGGAAAAAACGTCGTATGGCGCTTGATATTTGCCGGCCGAACCCCACATTTCGAAGCTGCAGTGACAGCCCGCGAATCGTAATGGGGATCAACCAGCAATGAGTCGCCAGTCAAATCGTCCCGAGGCCGAGTCCGGCGACGAGAGTACAGAAATCGATGTGACCGACGCTACGGCGTCCACACAGGACGATGATGTTGAGTCTGCGATTGCCACGCTACAGGCAAAGGCCGACGAAAATTGGGATCTGTACCTTCGGGCTGCCGCCGAAGTTGAAAATGTTCGCAAGCGAGCGAGTCGCGACGTAGAACATGCGCGCAAATTTGCGCTTGAAGGATTCGGCAGGGAGTTGCTGGCAGTCAAAGACAGCCTGGAACTGGGCCTCGAGGCGACTGATGCGGCTGACGTTGATAGCCTGCGTAAGGGCAGCGAGGCCACGCTTAAATTGCTGGCTGGGGCTTTGACACGATTTGGCGTTGAGGAAGTTGACCCGCAGGGCGAACCTTTCGATCCCGATCTGCACGAAGCCATAAGCATGCAGCCATCAGCGGACGTCGAACCCGGTTCCATAATCACCGTTATTCAGAAAGGCTATGCGCTCAATGGTCGCCTGTTGCGGCCCGCGAGGGTAATTGTCGCCATGGAAACGCCGGCAGAGAGCGCCGGTGATTGAGCAAAAAAAGACCGGATTTGGCTTGAAACAAGCGTTTGCGACCCCACGTATCTGCCAGTTTGGAAGCATTCCTGAAGATTTCGGAGTATAGACATGGGAAAAATTATTGGTATCGATCTGGGTACCACGAACTCCTGCGTAGCAGTCATGGAGGGCGATTCACCCAAGGTTATTGAAAACAGCGAGGGTGATCGCACGACTCCGTCGATTGTCGCGTTCAGCAAAGACGACCAGGTGTTGGTGGGACAATCCGCCAAGCGCCAGGCCGTGACGAATCCGACCAATACCCTGTTCGCGGTCAAACGACTGATCGGGCGTCGTTTTGAAGACGATGTCGTACAGCGTGACATCAATATGGTGTCGTATACCATCGCAAAAGCCGATAACGGCGACGCCTGGGTAGAGGCAAACGGCAAGAAGATGGCGCCGCCGGAGATATCCGCTCGTGTATTAATGAAAATGAAAAAGACCGCCGAGGATTATCTTGGTGAAGAAGTCACTGAAGCCGTAGTAACCGTGCCGGCGTACTTCAACGACTCGCAACGCCAGGCTACCAAGGATGCGGGCAAGATCGCTGGCCTCGACGTCAAGCGCATCATCAACGAGCCAACGGCTGCGGCACTGGCCTATGGCATGGATAAGAAACGCGGCGACGCCAAGATTGCTGTATTCGATCTCGGTGGCGGCACTTTCGATGTCTCAATCATCGAGATCGCGGAGGTCGACGGTGAGCATCAATTCGAGGTGCTGGCCACGAACGGTGACACGTTCCTGGGTGGTGAAGATTTTGACATGCGCGTAATCACCTACCTGGCGTCCGAATTCGAGCGCGAAAGCGGTGTTGACATCACCAAGGACCCGCTCGCGATGCAGCGCCTCAAGGAAGCGTCCGAGACGGCCAAGATCGAACTCTCAACCCAACAGCAGACAGAGATCAACTTGCCGTATATTACCGCGGATGCCAGTGGCCCGAAGCACCTCAACATCAAGCTCACGAGAGCCAAACTCGAGTCACTGGTCGAGGATTTGATTGCGGCCACGATCGCGCCGTGCAAAATCGCACTCAATGACGCCGGGCTGAAGGTAAACGAGATTGATGATGTAATCCTGGTCGGCGGGCAGACGCGCATGCCCAAGGTGCAGGAAGAGGTTCAGAACTTCTTCGGGCAGGAGCCGCGCAAAGACGTCAATGCAGACGAAGCTGTTGCGTTGGGTGCCGCGATACAAGGCGGCGTACTTTCCGGAGACGTCACGGACGTTCTGTTGCTTGATGTTACACCGCTATCGCTCGGTATCGAGACGCTCGGTGGCGTAATGACCAAGCTGATCGAAAAGAATACGACGATCCCGGCGAACGCCGAACAAGTGTTCTCGACGGCGGACGACAATCAGTCCGCCGTGACAATTCACGTGCTCCAGGGTGAACGGCAGCGTTCAATCGACAACAAATCACTGGGACGATTCGATCTGGCAAATATTCCGCCGGCACCGCGCGGCTTACCGCAGATTGAGGTGACCTTTGACATCGATGCGAACGGTATTTTGAACGTGTCGGCCAAGGACAAGGCAACGGGCAAGAGCCAGACCATCGTGATCAAGGCATCTAGCGGACTGTCGGACGAAGAAATTGAGACGATGGTTGGCGATGCGGAACGTCATGCCGAGGAGGATCGCAAGTTCCGCGAGCTCGTCGATGCACGAAATCAAGCTGACGGCCTGATTCATGCCGCGGAGAAAACGCTGAGCGAGCTGGGTGACAAGGCCAGCGGTGAGGAACGACTCAGCGTCGAATCTGCGATCACGGATGTGAAAAAGGCTCTGGAAAAAGACGACAGGGAAGCTATCGAGGCAAAGACTGCGGCGCTGGCCGAAGCGTCGGGCGGCCTCGCTCAGAGGCTTTACGCCGAGCAGGTCGACGCGGAGTCTGGAAAATCCACATCGGATACAGCCGATGATGATGTTGTGGATGCCGAGTTTGAGGAAGTCGACGACGATGAGTCGAAATCCGATTAACAACCGGCATCATTGACCCGAGCACGGGCGCCACTGAGGGCACCCATTGTTAAGAAGCTATGGCCAAACGCGATTATTACGACGTACTTGGAGTCTCGAAAACGGCCGCTGCCGCGGAGATCAAGAAGGCCTATCGTCGCCTGGCCATGAAGCATCACCCGGATCGGAACCAGGATGATAAGCACGCCGAGGCGAAATTCAAGGAATCCAAGGAAGCGTACGAGGTCCTGAGCGATACCGATAAACGGGCGACTTACGATCGATTTGGCCACGACGGGCTCAGCACCAGAACCGGCGGCGCAGGTGGCTTTGGCGGGGAAGGCTTCGGCGACATTTTCGGTGAAGTCTTCGGTGATATTTTTGGTGGTGGCAGACAACGTCGCAACCAGGTATTTCGTGGTGCAGACCTCGGTTACGACCTGCGCCTGGATCTGGAAAAGGCTGTTAGCGGTGATTCTGTCACCATTGAAGTGCCAACCCAGGTGACGTGCACGAGCTGCGATGGCGGTGGCGCGAAAAAGGGTACCCAGCCCGTCAAATGTTCAACCTGCGGTGGCGTGGGCCAGGTCCGAATGCAGCAAGGGTTTTTCTCAATTCAGCAATCCTGTCCAGCCTGCAAGGGCGCCGGCACAGTGATCGCGGATCCTTGCGGTGCCTGCCAGGGTCGGGGTCGAATACGAAAAACCAAGACACTGGCCGTCAAGGTGCCGGCCGGTGTTGACGATGGCGACCGAATTCGTCTCTCGGGCGAGGGCGAAGCAGGCAGAAACGGTGGCCCACCCGGTGATCTATACGTCGAGTTACGCGTCAACGCGCACAAGCTCTTTACACGCGATGGCGCCGATCTCGCTTGCGAGATTCCTATCAGCATGGCGACTGCCACACTCGGCGGGGATGTTGAATTGCCGACGCTGAATGGCAATGTTTGCCTGAAGGTGCCGGTCGGAACGCAATCGGGCAAGATATTTCGTCTGCGCGGTAAAGGCGTTGTGACCGTGCGAGATCCTCGTGTAGGCGATTTGTTTGCGAAAGTTTCTGTAGAGACGCCGGTTAATCTGACGGCCGAGCAAAAAGAATTGCTGGCTCGATTTGAGAACTCGATCCGCGCGGGAGGAGAGAAACACAGTCCCCGTGCCGGCGGTTGGCTGGATTCGGTCAGACGTTTTTTCGAGCGTGTCGGCTAGGGAACTGGCGGCGGCAATGCCCGTGCCGTAACCTTTGATCTGGATCTTTTAGAATCAGGCAGCAGGTCATCAATTCCGTCTCTATTGGTATCGCAGGTGCTGGCCGCATGGGCCAGGCGCTCATGCAGTCGATCAAGGCAGCCGACGATTGTCAACTGGTAAGTGTGTGGGTGCGCGATGACGGGCAATGTTCAGAACTCTGGCGATCACCCGATCTACTGGTTAGCGATGACATCAATCGAGTCGTTGGGGCTGCCGATGTGCTTATTGATTTCAGTTTGCCCGAAGCAACGGACACAGTCCTCCAGGCCATCGTTGCACACCGTACACCATTGGTCTGCGGTGTCAGTGGCCTGAGTGTTGCTCATCAGCGTCGTCTGGATAGTGCGTCAGCAAGCGTTCCCGTCGTCTATGACCGCAACATGAGTGTTGGCATTGCGGTGCTGGAGAACCTGGTCGGACAAGCAGCGGCAGCGCTGGGTCTCGATTTCGAAGTCGAGGTGCACGAAACTCACCATGTGCACAAGATCGATGCTCCTTCGGGCACTGCATTGCAACTGGGCGAAGCTATCGCGGCCGCGAGAGGGCAGAATTTCGCCGCGGTTCGCTGGTACGAACCTGACGCCAAAACCAGCGCACCAGCTGCCGGTGATATTCGCTTTGAGGTGCAACGACGCGGCGAGGTGTCCGGGGATCACTCGGTAATACTGTCGTCAGCAGCCGAGAGCCTCACGTTTCGACACAGTGTGATATCGCGACAGGTATTTGCCGATGGTGCGTTGCGCGCCGCCAGGTGGCTGATACACCAGAATCCTGGACGTTACCGAATGCGCGATGTGCTGCTCGACGCAGCAAAAATTCAGAAATAATCGTCCACACAGTCTGGCGCGACCAGTGTTGCTTCAGTAAACTGTGCCGGATCGATTGGCGATCGGCAAAATTGCAAGCGGGAGGCACTGTCCTTCCGCTTTTGTGTATCTGAAAAGGGTCATTTTTGAGTACGCCTGCTGTTCTGGCACTACAAGACGGAACCATATTCCGCGGATCCTCTGTCGGGGCCGAGGGCAAGACCATTGGCGAAGTGGTATTCAACACTGCAATGACGGGGTACCAGGAAATTTTGACGGATCCGTCGTACTGTCGCCAGATCGTTACCCTCACGTGCCCGCACATCGGCAACACCGGCACGAACAGCGAGGACATGGAATCCTCGCGTATTCATGCCGCAGGTCTGGTCATCCGTGACAGTGCTCTGTTAAACAGCAGTTGGCGTTCAGAGCGCTCCTTCAGTGAGTTTCTGCGGCAGGGGAACATGGTCGCTATCGCAGACATCGATACCCGCAAGCTCACCCGAATCATTCGTGAGAAAGGCGTGCAGTCAGGTTGCATCATGACCGGTAAAGTCGACCCCAAGACAGCCATCGAGCATGCATGCAAGTTTCCGGGCATCGCTGGTATGGATTTGGCAAAATTCGTCAGCACCGATATTGCGTATCAGTGGTGTCATGGCAGCAGCTTTGGTCGCAAGGCACGCATATTGAGCCGGCGTGTGGCCCCTTATCACGTCGTTGCCTACGACTTCGGCATCAAGCGCAATATCCTGCGCCTGCTGTCTGATCTCGACTGTCGCATGACCGTTGTACCCGCGACGACGAGTGCCGAAGAAACGCTGGCGTTGCGTCCGAATGGGATATTTTTGTCCAATGGGCCAGGAGATCCAGAGCCTTGCGACTATGCGATTGCCGCAATACGCGAGTTCATTAGTATTGGCGTGCCGGTATTTGGCATCTGCCTGGGCCACCAACTACTGGCGCTCGCCGCAGGCGCGAAAACGGTGAAGATGAAATATGGTCATCATGGTGCCAATCACCCGGTGCAGGATCTTGCCACCGGTCAGGTCCTGATTACCAGCCAGAACCATGGCTTCGTGGTCGACGAGGAAAGCCTGCCCGACACTGTTGAGGCAACCCACCGCTCCTTATTCGATGCAACGCTGCAGGGTATCGCGCTCAAAGACCAACTGGCATTCAGTTTCCAGGGGCATCCCGAGGCCAGTCCGGGACCACATGACCTGACGCCACTATTTGAACGCTTCATCCAGATTATGGAATTCAAGAGGCTCACGGCCGTAAGATCCATAGTGACGAGTTAAATTTATCATTAAAACAATAACTTAATGTATTTTCTTAATGTGAATTATTGTAAATAACATGCCCAAACGAACAGACATCGAGAGTGTTCTGATTATCGGCGCTGGTCCTATCATCATTGGCCAGGCCTGCGAGTTCGATTATTCAGGTGCGCAGGCGTGCAAGGCGCTTAAGGAAGAAGGCTACCGGGTCATTCTCGTCAATTCGAACCCGGCAACGATCATGACGGATCCGGAAACCGCTGACGCGATATACATAGAGCCGGTGCAATGGACAGTAGTGCAACGCATTATCGAGAAAGAAAGACCCGATGCATTGCTGCCAACGATGGGTGGCCAGACGGCACTGAATTGTGCGCTTGACCTGGCCCGCGAGGGCGTCCTTGAGAAATACAATGTTGAGATGATCGCAGCATCACGCGAAGCGATCGATATGGCTGAGGATCGTGAGTTGTTTCGACAGGCGATGACCGAAATCGGACTCGAGGTGCCCACGGCTGAGATTGCTCACACATTCGAGGAGGCAATTTACAAGCAAGAGATCATCGGCTTCCCGACGATAATTCGACCGTCGTTCACTTTGGGTGGCACAGGCGGCGGCATCGCTTACAACCAGGATGAATTCGAACGTATTGTCACGCATGGTCTTGAAATGTCGCCGACGACCGAGGTGCTGCTGGAAGAGTCGGTGCTTGGCTGGAAAGAATTCGAGATGGAGGTCATCCGCGATTGCAATGACAATTGCATCATTGTTTGCTCAATCGAGAATCTGGACCCGATGGGCATACACACGGGTGACTCCATTACCGTTGCGCCGGCACAGACTCTGACCGACAAGGAATATCAGCGCCTGCGTAATGCGTCGATCGACGTGTTACGGAAGATCGGCATCGATACGGGCGGTTCTAACGTACAGTTCGCCATAAATCCTGAGGACGGGCGCGTTCTTGTCATTGAGATGAACCCACGCGTGTCGCGTTCTTCGGCGCTGGCATCCAAGGCAACGGGATTTCCCATCGCGAAAATTGCGGCCAAGCTTGCGGTGGGCTACACACTCGATGAGCTGAAAAATGACATTACCGGTGGCGCTACTCCAGCTTCGTTTGAACCAACAATGGACTATGTGGTTACCAAGATTCCGCGCTTCACGTTCGAGAAATTTCCTGGCGCCAATGACCGATTGACAATACAGATGAAGTCGGTCGGCGAAGTCATGGCGATTGGCCGCACGTTTCAGGAATCGCTGCAAAAGGCCATGCGTGGGCTAGAGACGGGTGTCACGGGCCTCAATGAAAAGGTACTTTCGCTTACAACCGACGCTGAAAAAGATCAGCTGCGACTGGAGTTGAGAAATCCAGGACCGGATCGCCTCTGGTACGTAGCGGATGCGATGCGCCATGGCTATACGATTGACGATGTGGCTAAAATTACTGGCATCGATCCCTGGTTCCTGGCTCAAATTGCCGATTTGATCGAGACCGAACAGTCAATACGCGACACCAGTCTGGCCAAGCTGGATGCAGCCACTATGCGATTGATCAAGCGTAAAGGGTTTTCCGACGCACGTATCTCTGAGCTCCTCGGGGTCACCGAGGCGTCCTTACGCAAACGTCGCCTGCGCCAGAAAGTACGGCCCGTATTCAAACGTGTAGACACCTGTGCTGCCGAGTTCGCGACCACAACGGCGTATCTTTATTCGACTTACGAGGAGGAATGCGAGGCTGATCCTACGCAAGCACCCAAGATCATGATTCTTGGTGGCGGTCCAAACCGAATCGGCCAGGGCATCGAATTTGACTACTGTTGCGTGCATGCCGCGCTCGCGCTCAAAGAGATCGGCTACGAAACGATCATGGTGAATTGCAATCCGGAAACCGTGTCGACGGACTACGATATCTCGGATCGGCTGTATTTTGAGTCGCTGACCTTGGAAGACGTCCTGGAAATCATAGACAAGGAAAAACCCAACGGCGTGATCGTCCAGTACGGTGGCCAGACGCCTTTGAAACTGGCGCGCGAACTTGCGGCTGCTGGCGCGCCTATTATCGGAACCACTCCAGATTCGATAGATCTCGCTGAAGACCGTGAGCGGTTTCAACAGCTGGTCGAGTCGCTGCATCTAAAGCAACCGCCGAATTGTACGGCACGTAACAAGGAAGAGGCGTTGCGGCTGTGCGTTGATGTGGGTTTCCCGCTCATTGTCCGACCGTCATACGTACTGGGTGGGCGCGCGATGGAGGTGGTGCACTGCGAAGAAGATCTTGCTACCTACATGGAAGCAGCAATTGACGTTTCCAATGACAGTCCGGTCCTGCTTGATCGTTTTCTTGACCTTGCGATCGAGGTTGATGTCGACTGTATCAGTGACGGCGAACATGTGCTCATAGGCGGTATCATGGAACATATTGAACAGGCGGGCGTGCACTCCGGTGATTCGGGATGCTCATTACCACCGTTCAGTTTGTCGGCGGAAATGCAGAAAGAACTGGCGGCACAAGCCATCAAATTGTGCAAAGGGCTAAACGTCATCGGCCTGATGAATACGCAGTTCGCAATACAGAACGACATCATCTATTTGCTCGAGGTCAATCCACGTGCATCGAGAACGGTTCCATTCGTGTCCAAAGCGACCGGCGTGCCGCTGGCCAAGATTGCAGCGAAAGTCATGGTGGGCGAATCCCTGGCCAAGCAGGGCTTCGTCAATCAACGCACGCCTGCCTATTTCTCCGTAAAAGAGGCTGTATTTCCATTCATCAAATTCCCTGGAGCCGATCCGATATTGGGACCCGAAATGAAGTCAACCGGGGAGGTAATGGGGGTGGGGCGATCATTTGGGGAGGCTTACGCCAAGGCGCAACTGGCTTCAGGTGTTGTGTTGCCCCGGCAGGGCACGGCCCTTCTCAGTGTCCGTGATCGCGACAAGGACGCCGTTGTGGAACTCGCGAAAATTCTTGTGGCGCAAGGTTTTGATCTGGTTGCCACCCACGGTACAGCGCAAAAACTCGCCACCGCTGGAGTATCATGTCGGCGTGCGAACAAGGTTCGTGAAGGCCGGCCACATATAGTGGACATGATCAAGAATGCTGAAATTGTGCTGATCGTAAATACCACAGAAGGCAAGCAAGCAATCAATGAATCACGTTCGATTCGAGCCGAGGCTGTGCGCAGAAACGTTACCTATTACACGACGCTTGGTGCTGCGATCGCAACATGCAAGGCAATGGAGCATTTGGACAACAGTGAGGTAAACCGGTTGCAGGATTTGCATAAAGAGGTGGCTGCATGAACAAGGTGCCGATGACGGTGCGTGGTCATGAAATGTTGCGCGATGAACTCAAGCAGTTGAAGAGCGTCGATCGGCCGGCAGTCATTCTGGCGATCGCCGAAGCACGTGCGCACGGCGACTTGAAGGAGAACGCCGAATACCACGCGGCAAAAGATCAGCAAGGATTTATCGAAGGTCGCATCAGGGACCTAGAGGGCAAGCTGTCGAACTTACAGGTCATAGATGTCACCGCGATTGACGCGAAAGGTCGAATTGTGTTTGGTGCGACGGTCGACTTGCTCGATGAAGGCACGGGCAAAGAAATCGTCTACAGAATCGTCGGTGAGGATGAAGCGGACATCAAGCAAGGGCTAATATCGTTTACGTCGCCAATTGCGCGAGCGATGATGGGCAAGAATGAGGGTGACGAAATAACGTTCCTGGCTCCGAGCGGCGAGAAACAGTATGCGGTAACACAAGTACGCTACGTCTGATTACCTGTTGGACAGCAGTGACTTCGTCAGCCCGGCATCACCAATCAATACAGATGGGTCTGATCTGGTGTCCAAGCCCGCGCAAATATTTTTTTGTGCTTCACTTTTCGGCATGGGTGCGAAGTGTAGCAGCGAGTCACCATCCAGTCCTTGCGAATTGGCTGCTATCTCATGAGTAAGTCCCGGCGCAGCAGCAGCCGTTGGCTTGAACGCCAGGCCAGCGATCCATACGTGCAACAGGCGCGACGGGATGGCTGGCGCTCACGAGCCGTCTACAAGCTGCAACAGATTGACCGCAAGGAACGTATATTGCGGCCCGACATGGTATGCGTTGATCTCGGTGCGGCCCCCGGCAGCTGGAGTCAGTATGTCACTGTGAAACTGAAGGGGCGCGCGCGCATCGTGGCTATCGATTTGTTGCCGATGGATGACCTGCCAGCAGTTGAATTCGTACAAGGCGACTTTACAGATGACCGGGTGCTCGCGTCATTGCATGACTTGCTGGCCGGTACGCGCGTCGACCTTGTAATGAGTGACATGGCTCCCAATATCAGCGGTACTCGGTCGGTTGATCAGCCGCGTGCCATGGCCCTTGCGGAACGCGCATTGGACTTTGCCCGGCAGGTACTAGGGCCGCGGGGAGACTTCATCTGCAAGCTGTTTCAGGGAGACGGATTTGATGAGTTCGTGGTCGATGCACGGCGATCTTTTGAACGTCTGAAAGTCAAGAAACCCAAGGCTTCCAGGGCAGCCAACCGTGAGGTTTACTTGGTAGCGAGAAACTATCATTTGTAGTAGTGTCTAAGTGCTCAGGAGCAGTTAACTCCCTAATATTTGGCGCATTCCGCCGCGGAATCCGAATTTGAATGATCTGACCAAAAACATCCTTGTCTTCATCGTCATCATTGTCGTGCTCCTGTCTGTCGTACAGGGACTTTCGGGCGTCAGTGGTGCTCAGCCACAATCCAGGGACTATTCGGATTTTCTCCAGCAAGTTCGTTCAGGACAGGTTGAGATAGCCGAGATCGACGGCCAAAAAATTCGATTTGGCGTTCGCGAGCCACTGGCGTACTACACGATCAGTCCTGAGACCGATAACAACACCTTGATCGGCCTTCTCGACAAGAACGGCGTTCAATTCGGTGCGGCAGAACCAAAATCGCAAAGTCTGATCGGCCAGCTGCTGATCAGTTCTTTTCCTATTCTTTTGCTCATCGGCGTCTGGATTTATTTCATGCGCCAGATGCAAGGCGGCGCCGGTGGCCGCGGCGCAATGTCGTTTGGCAAGAGTAAGGCGCGACTGCTTGGCGAGGACCAGGTCGGCATCAAATTCTCAGATGTTGCCGGGGTGGATGAGGCGAAGGACGAAGTCGCCGAGATAGTCGAATTTCTCAAAGACCCGAGCAAGTTTCAACGCCTGGGTGGCAAGATACCCAAGGGCTTACTCATGGTTGGTCCGCCGGGCACTGGCAAGACCTTGCTCGCCAGGGCAATTGCCGGCGAGGCAAATGTACCGTTCTTCACGATTTCGGGATCCGATTTCGTCGAGATGTTCGTCGGTGTAGGAGCGTCGCGCGTTCGCGATATGTTTGAGCAGGCGAAGAAACAGGCTCCCTGCATTATCTTTATTGATGAACTCGATGCCGTTGGGCGACACCGGGGCGCCGGACTCGGCGGTGGCCACGATGAGCGTGAACAAACACTAAATCAGTTGCTTGTCGAGATGGACGGATTCGAAGGCAGCGAGGGCGTTATCGTCATCGCGGCAACGAACCGGCCCGACGTTCTCGATCCGGCCTTATTGCGACCGGGGCGTTTCGACCGCCAGGTTGTCGTGCCCTTGCCCGACATCAGGGGCCGGGAAATGATTCTGAAAGTGCACATGCGCAAGGTTCCGCTCGATGACGACGTCATTCCGAGCGTGATTGCCAGGGGCACGCCGGGCTTCTCGGGGGCCGATTTGGCGAATCTTGTCAATGAGGCGGCCCTGATTGCAGCGCGAATGAATGGGCGTGTTGTCAAAATGCAGCAGTTCGACCAGGCCAAAGATAAGATCATGATGGGTGCCGAGCGTCGCTCGATGGTCATGAGCGAGCAGGAAAAGCTCAATACGTCTTTCCACGAAGCCGGCCATACGATCGTGGGTTACCTCATGCCGGAGCATGACCCGGTCTATAAAGTGTCGATCATTCCACGAGGTCGGGCACTCGGCATTACGATGTACCTGCCCGAAGAAGATCGCTACAGCATGTCCAAGCAACGTGTGGAGAGTATGATTTCGAGCTTGTTTGGCGGTCGCATAGCCGAAGAAATGATCCTCGGGCCGGGTGGCGTCACGACAGGTGCCTCCAACGATATCGAACGGGCGACTGAATTAGCGCGCAACATGGTGACCAAATGGGGCTTGTCGGAGCGACTTGGTCCACTGACCTATAGCGAAGATGAGGGTGAAATTTTTCTTGGCCATTCTGTGACCAAGCACAAACAGGTGTCCGACGAAACGGCGCACGCGATCGATGAAGAAGTTCGTCGTATCATCGATCAGAACTATGCGAAAGCCGAGAAAATGCTGAAGGAGAATGTCGACAAGCTGCACGCGATGTCGGCGGCGCTCGTCAAATACGAGACGATCGACGCGACGCAGATCAAAGACATCATGGAGGGCAGAGAACCGCAGCCGCCAGCGGACTGGGATGATTTGCCGGAATCCAAGCCCGATGAAGACTCGTCCAAGCCGCAGGCCGAATCGACGGGATCGATTGGTGGGCCGGCCAGCGAACACTAGGCAACTACGCCGGGGCCAATCGGCCAGCACCACTCACAGCATGCTACGGCTCGGTCGGCTCGAGTTCGATTGCCCGGCCGTTATGGGTATCCTGAACGTGGCACCGGATTCGTTTTCGGACGGTGGCAGATTCACCGGGCTCGAATCCGCGTTACGGCACGCCGAAGCAATGACGATCGAGGGCGCCGCGATCATTGATGTGGGCGGCGAATCGACACGGCCAGGGGCGATTGCTGTCAATGCGCAGCAAGAAATTGATCGTACTGGCCCGATCATAGAACGTATCTGCGATGGGCTCGATGTGCTCGTGTCGATCGATACCAGCAAGCCTGCCGTGATGCGTGCTGCCATTGCAGCCGGGGCATGCATGATTAATGATGTGTTGGCCCTGCAGGCGGATGGCGCGCTTGCGACCGCAGTGGAACTGCAACAGCCTGTCTGCCTGATGCACATGCAGGGGCAGCCACGGACGATGCAGGAGGATCCGCGGTATGACGATGTTGTGGCCGAAGTCACACAGTTCCTGCGTGAACGCGTGGCACAATGCCGAAACGCGGGACTGGGTCAGGACCTGATCATCATTGACCCGGGGATTGGATTTGGCAAATCGCCGCAGCACAATTGGGAGTTGCTCGGCAATCTGCGACAATTGCAGGATATTGGATGCCCTGTGTTGATCGGTGTTTCACGCAAGTCGGCACTGGGTTTTATTACCGGTCGGGAGGTCGGCGATCGTCTGCCGGCGAGTATCGCCGCGGCCGTAATGGCCGTGCAGCAGGGCGCACATATTGTTCGTGCCCACGATGTCGCTGAGACGGTCGACGCATTAAAGGTCGCAAAGGCCATAATCGATTCAGGCAACCATTGATGAACAAAAAAGTATTTGGTACAGACGGCATACGCGGCAAGGTCGGTACAGATCCGATGACGGCTGACTTTGCCATGCGACTGGCCAGCGCAGCGGCTCAGGTGCTCGTACCCAGCGGCGGCACCGTGTTGATAGGCAAAGACACGCGACTGTCCGGTTACATGTTCGAGTCTGCATTGGAGGCGGGTTTTGTGGCTGCCGGCGTTGATGTTCTGCTGCTCGGACCATTGCCGACGCCGGGCATCGCCCAGTTAACACAGCAATTCAAAGCGGATCTCGGAGTTGTAATCAGTGCCTCGCATAACGGCTACGAGGATAATGGCATCAAGTTTTTTGATGGCAGCGGCTGCAAGCTTAGCGATGATGTTGAACTCGAAATCGAATCGCATCTCGAACAGCGGGCGATCACGCGGGAATCAGGCGGGCTCGGCAAGGCCAGACGCATAGATACGGCCAGGCAGCGCTACCAGGATTTTTGTGCTTCGACCTTTCCCGAGGAACTGAGCCTCGAAGGCGTCAAAATCGTCTTCGACGGTGCGAACGGGGCAGGGTACAAAGTTGGGCCAAGAACGTTGGCCAACCTCGGGGCCGAAGTGATCCCGATAGGCTGCTCCCCAAACGGCCGCAATATTAATGATGGCTGCGGCACGACGAGCCCGGAGCTGTTGCAGCTGACTGTCCCGGCTGTGCACGCTGACGTCGGCGTCGCACTCGACGGTGACGGCGATCGCGTCTTCATGGTCGATGTTGAGGGCAACCTCATCGACGGTGACCAGCTGCTCTACATCCTGGCGACTGCACGGCATCGCGACGGCCGACTTACGGGTCCGGTGGTTGGTACTGTGATGAGTAACCTCGGCTTGGAGCACGCACTTGGACAGGCCCAGATAGAATTTTGCCGCGCACAGGTTGGCGATCGTTACGTGCTTGAAACACTGAAGAAAACGGGCGGAAACATCGGCGGCGAGACGTCGGGACACATGATCATGCTCGATCAGACGACAACCGGAGATGGCCTCGTGTGTGCTTTGCAAATTCTAGCCATCATGCGACAGACAGGTAAGTCACTGGCTGAGCTAGCCGCAGGCATGCCGAAATACCCACAGACGCTGGTCAATGTTCATACTGACAGACGGCTTGATCCGGATGCGTCTGCGTTGATTCGTGAGGCCGTCGCTGCAGCTGAGGAGGAGCTTGCGGACACCGGACGTGTAGTCCTGAGGGCCTCAGGCACAGAATCGGTCATCCGGGTCATGGTCGAAGGTGAGGACGAGGACCAGGTCATCGCGCTGGCTGCAAGGCTCGCGGCGGTCGTCGCCGAAGTCGCAGCCTAGTACTAACTTGACACAGTACTGGTAGGTCGCGGCTCTGTCGGCCAAATTAGCTTGACAAGAGGACACTCAGGGCGTTCCTGTGCATTGATTTGCCGGTTTAGCCTCGGTATCCTTGCGCGCCTTTTGTGCTTGAGGGATACACTTTATGCGAGATTTTCTCGTTGTCGGCAATTGGAAAATGAACGGCGACACCGCGAGCAATGATGAGCTCGTAACAGGGATACTGGCCGGAGCGCTGACATCCAACAGGGTCAAGTTGGTGATCTGTCCCCCGTTTCCTTATCTTGCCGCCGTTGCGGCGCAGATCAAAGGGAGTACCGTATCGCTGGGGGCGCAGACCGTGGCCGAGCACGAGGCGGGAGCGTATACGGGCGAAATTGCACCGGTCATGCTCGTCGATGTCGGTTGTGAATTCGTCATTGTCGGACATTCCGAACGCCGGGCATCGTATGGCGAATCAAGCGCCGCAGTGGCCGCGAAGTTCAAGGCCGCCATCGATGCCGGATTGAAGCCGATTTTATGTATCGGTGAAACACTGGCACAACGCGAATCGGGTAATACGGAGTCGGTTATCGATGCGCAACTCGCAGCCGTGGTGGACACTGTTGGTATCAGTGGTTTTGCCACGGCAGTTGTGGCATACGAACCGGTCTGGGCGATCGGCACCGGCAAGACAGCGAGCCCCGAACAGGCACAGGACGTGCATCGTCACATCCGGGCAGTGATGGCTGGCCATGACCCGGACATTGCGGCAGCCACGCAGATCTTGTACGGCGGTAGCGTGAAAGGCGACAATGCGGCAGGTTTATTTTCGATGCCGGACATTGACGGCGGGCTGATCGGCGGCGCGTCGCTTAAGGCAGATGATTTCCTCGCGATTGCACAAGCGGTCGCAGGGATTTGAGGATCAGATGGAAACACTTCAAAAATTTGTACTGATTACGCATACGGTAATTGCGCTCTCCATTATCGCCCTGGTTTTGCTGCAGCGGGGCAAGGGTGCCGATGCGGGTGCCGCGTTTGGTGCCGGGGCGTCGGGCACGGTTTTTGGCTCTCGCGGCGCATCGAGTTTTTTCTCTCGCGCAACCGCAGTGCTGGCCACAGCGTTTTTCGCGAGCAGCCTGACGCTTGCCTACCTTAGTAGCCAGCGTTCGACCTCTCCTGAGAGTTTGCTCGAGGACGCACCGGTTGTCGAAACCGATACTGGCGAGGCACCTGCCAGTGACGATGAAATATCGGATGCGGACATGCCGTCGCTGGAACCAGCGCAAGATACAGAGGATTTGCCGGCGCTCGAGGAAGGGCCGGCGTCCGACGAGGAAAGTCAGTAATCCTGTGTTCGGTCCTGCAGGCAAGTACTCCGTCAATATCACCTTGACGGAGTACTGGTTATGCTCTGGTGGTGGAATTGGTAGACACGCTGTCTTGAGGGGGCAGTGGCGCAAGCCGTGCGAGTTCGAGTCTCGCCCAGAGCACCAAGCATCATTCCTACTCGTAAACGGGTGTGTTCCTGATGCACCACACTGATACAATATCGTACTGATTCGAGAGTCGTATTGGTCAATGCTACAAGAGTACTTTCCTATATTGGTGTTCCTCGGCGTCGCGGCTGGCATCGGCGTGGCATTGCTCGCACTTGGTTTCCTTTTTGGTAGCGGCGTAAAGGACGACGCAAAGCTGTCGCCTTACGAATGCGGCTTCGAACCGTTTGATGACTCACGCTCGAAATTTGATGTGCGGTATTATCTGGTTGCCATTCTCTTCATCATTTTCGACCTGGAGATTGCCTTCCTGTTTCCCTGGGCGATCTCGCTCGACACTGTCGGCCGATTCGGGCTGCTATCAATGGCTTTGTTTCTCGCCATCCTTGTGGTCGGTTTCATTTATGAATGGAAGAAAGGAGCGCTCGAGTGGGACTAGCAAATAGTGCTGATGCCTGGGCACCCGCAGCGAGCGATGCCGCAGTCGCCGCCGGCGAGAGCCTGCACGAGAAAGGATTCGTCGTTACCAGCATTGACGCCGTAATGAACTGGGCAAGAACGGGTTCGTTGTGGCCCATGACCTTCGGCTTGGCCTGCTGTGCCGTGGAAATGATGCAGGCCGGCGCATCCCGCTATGATCTGGACCGCTTCGGTATCATTTTCAGACCCAGCCCGCGGCAGTCAGATTGCATGATAGTCGCCGGAACCCTGACGAATAAAATGGCTCCGGCGTTGAGAAAAGTCTATGACCAAATGCCTGAACCCCGCTGGGTCGTATCCATGGGTTCCTGCGCGAACGGTGGCGGCTACTACCACTATTCGTACGCCGTGGTACGGGGTTGTGACCGTATCGTTCCTGTTGATGTGTATGTGCCAGGTTGTCCGCCGACGGCCGAAGCCCTGATCTACGGACTGATGCAACTGCAGAACAAAATTCGTCGTACCAGCACAATTGCCAGATAACACCGGATATGAGCGATCCATACGAGACATTAGCGGCTCGGCTTGATGAGCGCTTCGGCGAACAGCTGACATTTATCCCGTCGATTTGTGGCGAGCTGACGATAGAAGTCGACAGGGAAAATCTGATTGCAGTGGCCACAGCGTTGAGAAACGAAGCTGTTTTCGGCTTCGAAATGCTGATGGACGTCTGTGGCGTCGACTACTTGAGCTATGGCAGCAGCGAGTGGACCGGGTCAAGCGCAACCGAGACCGGTTTCAGTCGTGGCGTCGAACGTGAAGCAGTGATACTCGACGAAGCTGATGAGTTCGACCCGCGTCGTTTTGCCGTTGTGTATCACCTGTTGTCGTTGCAGCATAATATTCGTCTGCGCATGCGTGTATTTACGGGACCTGACAATCCGCCGATCATAAAGTCGGTTGTCGATATCTGGAATTCGGCCAACTGGTTCGAGCGTGAGGCATTTGACCTGTTCGGGATTCTGTTCGAAGGGCATCCGGACCTGCGAAGAATCTTGACCGATTACGGTTTTATCGGGCATCCGTTTCGCAAGGATTTCCCACTGATTGGCAACGTTGAAGTAATTTATGACGCTGACAAAGGCCGCGTTGTGTACCAGCCAGTCAGCATTGAACCCCGCACGCTGGTGCCGAAGGTCATACGCGACGACAACCGCTACACGGCAGATCTTAAGAGATCCGGCGATGACTGAGATCCAGACCTACACAATGAACTTCGGACCGCAACATCCGGCCGCGCATGGCGTGCTCAGGTTGATCCTTGAGCTCGACGGAGAGGTCATCCACAAGGCGGACCCACACATCGGCTTGCTGCATCGCGCGACCGAGAAGCTCGCAGAATCCAAGCCGTACAGTCAAAGCATCGGCTACATGGATCGGCTCGACTACGTCTCGATGATGTGTAACGAGCACGGCTACGTACTGGCCATTGAGAAACTGCTGGGTATCACGGTGCCGATTCGAGCCCAATACATACGCGTGATGTTTGATGAAATCACTCGAATCTTGAATCATCTGATGTGGCTCGGTGCGCACGGGCTGGATATCGGCGCGATGACGATATTTCTGTATTGCTTCCGTGAACGCGAAGACCTCATGGATTGCTACGAGGCGGTGTCCGGTACGCGCATGCACGCGACATACTACCGGCCCGGTGGCGTGTATCGAGATCTTCCTGATTCGATGCCGAAGTATCAGCAGTCGAAGTTTCGCAGCAAGAAAGAAATCGACCGCATGAATGCAAATCGCAATGGCTCGCTGTTGGATTTCATCGAGGCCTTCACCGATAAATTTCCCGCCTGTGTGGATGAATACGAAACGCTTCTGACCGACAACCGAATTTGGAAACAACGTACGGTCAACATCGGAGTTGTCACACCTGACAGGGCGATGCAATTGGGTTTCTCGGGACCGATGCTGCGCGGCTCCGGCGTCGAATGGGATTTGCGCAAGAAACAGCCCTACGAAGTCTACGATCAAATGGACTTCGACATACCAGTAGGCACGAATGGCGACTGCTATGACCGATACCTGGTGCGCGTCGAGGAGATGCGACAGTCCAATCGAATAGTCCGGCAATGCATCAACTGGCTACGCAATCACCCGGGCCCGGTGATGCTGGATGATTACAAAGTCGTCGCACCAAAGCGCATTGAGATGAAAGACGATATGGAGTCGCTCATTCATCATTTCAAACTTTTTACCGAAGGCTACTGCGTGCCCGAGGGCGAATCCTATGCGGCGATCGAGCATCCCAAGGGCGAGTTCGGCGTCTATATCATTTCAGACGGCGCCAACAAGCCCTTTCGCGTCAAGATCCGCGCAGCCGGATTTGCGCATCTCGCAGCGATGTCGGAAATGGTCGAAGGGCACATGCTGGCCGATGTTGTCGCCGTCATCGGTACGCAGGACATCGTTTTTGGTGAGGTAGATAGATGAGCGCGTCCTTGCCGCTGTCGGATCATGTTAAAGAAGAGATCGAACTCCTGAAAGCACGTTTCCCGGAGGGGAAACAGCGTTCGGCCGTTATCGGTGCCTTGATTGCTGTGCAGCATGAAAACGCGGGATTTCTTACGGCAGAACTGATGAACGCTGTTGCAGAATACCTCGACCTGCCGCCGATCCAGGTCTACGAAGTCGGGACATTTTATTCGATGTATCAGACGCGCCCGGTTGGTCGCCACAACGTGGCAATTTGTACCAATATCTCGTGCATGCTGCGCGGCGCAGACGATATCGTCGCGCATGTCGAGAAGAAGCTTGGCATCAGTTTGGGCGAAAGCACTGCCGATGGCCGCATATACCTCAAGCGTGAGGAGGAGTGCCTGGCTGCCTGCTGCGGTGCGCCGATGATGATGGTCGATCACAAGTATCATGAAAACCTGACCAACGCCCAGGTTGATCACATTCTGGACGCTCTCGACTGATGGCCTGGGAACAAAATCTGGTTTGTTTCAATACGCTGGATTCGCCGGACTCTTGGACGCTTGCGACCTACGAAAAACACGATGGCTACCAGGCCTGGCGCAGAGTGCTAAAAGGAGAGCTGACGCCGGATCAGATCATCGAGGAGATCAAGGCCTCGGGGCTTCGTGGACGTGGCGGTGCCGGTTTTCCGACCGGGCTTAAATGGAGCTTTATGCCGCGTGACGCGCCTGGACAAAAATATCTGGTGTGTAATTCCGACGAGAGCGAACCGGGTACCTGCCACGACAGGGAAGTGCTGCGTTACAACCCGCATGCGGTGGTGGAAGGCATGGCCATTGCCGCGTATGCCATGGGCGCAACGGTGGCCTACAACTACATCCGCGGGGAGTTTATGGACGAGCCGGTGCCGCGTTTCGAGGCAGCGGTGCACGACGCCTACGAAGCCGGACTGCTGGGCAAGAACATCCAGGGATCGGGTATCGATATCGACTTGTATACCTTTGTCGGCGCCGGTGCCTATATCTGTGGTGAGGAAACGGCATTGCTCGAATCGCTGGAGGGCAGGCAGGGCATGCCGCGCTTCAAGCCACCATTTCCGGCCCATCATGGCTTGTACGGCAAGCCGACTACGATCAATAACACGCAAAGCCTGGCAAGTGTTCCAGCGATTTTGCGTAACGGTGCGGCCTGGTTTGTCGGCCTGGGCCCGGACGGATCCGGCGGCACTGCGCTTTTTTCAGTGTCGGGACATGTGCAGAACCCCGGCAACTTCGAGTTGCCAATGGGCATCCCGTTTAAGGACTTGCTTGAAATCAGTGGCGGCATGCTGGGTGGTCGCAAACTGAAGGCCGTCATTCCTGGCGGATCGTCAGTGCCGGTGTTGCCAGGCGAAATCATCATGCACTGTACGATGGATTACAACTCATTGAAGGATGCAGGATCGTCGTTCGGCACGGGTGCGGTCGTGGTTATGGACGAGACGACCTGCATGGTGAACATGCTGCGTCGCATAGCAAGATTTTACATGGCCGAATCCTGTGGCCAGTGCACTCCCTGCCGCGAAGGCACAGGCTGGTTGTATCGAATGTTGACTCGTATCGTCGATGGCGATGGTCAGGAAGATGACCTCGGCAAATTGCTGGATGTGGCCAACAAGATCGAAGGACACACGATTTGCGCGCTCGGCGATGCAGCGGCCTGGCCCGTGCAGAGTTTCCTCAAACACTTCTATGACGAATTCGACTACATGGTGCGCAATCACGGACGCAGTATCGTCGATGACCCCACGGTCGCCGCCGCGTAGCTGCCATGAGTGATGACATCGTAAATATCGAAGTTGACGGCAAGCCAGTCGAGGCTCGCGAGGGCCAGATGGTCATGGCGGTGACAGATGCAATCGGTGCGTACATACCACGTTTTTGCTATCACGAAAAACTGAGCGTGGTCGCGAATTGCCGTATGTGCCTGGTCGAAATCGAAAACGCGCCGAAGCCGATGCCTGCCTGTGCTACGCCGGTGGTGGAGGGCATGAAGGTCTTCACGCGCTCGGCGAAGGCGATCGCCGCACAAAAAGCGACGATGGAATTTCTGCTAATCAACCACCCGCTCGACTGCCCGATATGCGATCAGGGTGGCGAATGTGAGTTGCAGGACCTCGCGATGGGTTACGGCCGCGATGTTTCGCGTTACAACTCTGGCAAGCGCGTCGTTCACGACAAGGACATAGGCCCGCTCGTCTCAACCGATATGACGCGGTGCATCCACTGCACCCGATGCGTGCGTTTTGGCGAAGAGATCACGGGCATGCCGCTGCTTGGCACTACAGGGCGGGGCGAGGACCTGAAGATCGAAACCTATGTCGAAATGAGTGTCGACCATGAGCTCTCAGGCAATATTATTGATTTGTGTCCTGTCGGTGCCCTCAATAACAAACCGTATCGATACAGCGCCCGCGCCTGGGAGATGGAGCAACGGGCGACGATTTCACCGCACGATTGTGTTGGCTCCAACATGTACGCACACGTTCTTCGTGGCACCATAAAGCGCATTGTCCCCAAGGCCAACGAAAGTATTAATGAAACCTGGTTGGCCGATCGCGATCGATTCAGCTATGAGGCGATATACAGCCGCGATCGCCTGGCACAGCCGCGCATCAAAGTAAGTGGTGAATGGCGCGAGCTCGACTGGGAAGATGCACTATCGCGTGCCGTTGATGCACTCAAAGGTGCACGGCCTGATAAGGTGGGTATTCTTGCATCGCCAAGCGTCACGCTCGAAGAAGCGCATCTTCTGGCACGACTTGCCGATCATCTCGAGACGGCGAACATAGATTGTCGCCTTGGTCGCCGCGATTTTTCGGATCAGGACAATGATCCTGTCTATCCGTGGCTCGGCTGCGATATCGCGGACATCGAGAAACAGAATGCGGTTCTCGTTGTGGGCTCGAACGTACGCAATGAAGCACCTATTATTGCGCATCGTTTACGCAAAGCATCACTGGCTGGCGCGCAAGTCAGTTTCATCAGCAGTGTCAAGCACGACTACTATTTTCACGTCGCCAATTATCTATGCGATGCCGGCCTCGTTGAATTGTTGTCAGGCGTAGCCGTTGCGGCCGCAGGCCGAAAAAATCTGCCGGGATCGGTCTCGGACCTGTGTAATGAAGTTAAAGCCAATGCGGAGCAGAAACGACTGGCTGCGTCACTCAATGACGCAGATGCGGGACTGGTTTTGCTCGGCAATATCGCCGTGCGAGATCAGGCCTACAGCGCCGTCAGGGCCCTGACGGCCTGCATTGCCAAATTGACGGATGCCAGACTTGGCTACCTGTCCGCAGGGTCCAACGCTGCAGGTGCTCACCTGGCGGGGGTTCTGCCGCACCGTCTGGCAGGCGGCGTCAAACGCGGCAAGACCGGGCTGCATGCTGGAGCAATGCTCGACGAAGCACTCGATGCCATTGTGCTTGTCAATTTAGAACCGGATGTGGATCTGTTTGCCAGCACCGACGCAGTGGCTAAATTGGCAAAGCAGAAGTTCGTTGTGGCACTGACGCCATTTGTCTCGGACGCCTTGATGGAATCGACCGATTTACTGCTGCCGATTGGCACATTCGCTGAGACCTCGGGAACTTACGTCAATGTGGCTGGAACCTGGCAGAGTTTTTCGGGTGTCGCGAATCCCGTGGGCGAATCGCGACCGGCCTGGAAAGTCCTGCGTGTCATCGGCAATTTGCTCGGCGCCCCGGATTTCGATTACGTGACCAGCGAAGACGTCAAAAGTGAAATCGCGGGTCAGCTTGGTCATGTGTCACCGGACAACGATTACCCGGGTCGCAAGAAGATTGCGGCGCCCAAAGGTACGGACGCGCGGCAAGCCGAAATCGATACGCCACTGTATTCGGTCGATGGCCTCGTCAGACGCGCGAATGCGCTGCAAATGACAACTGCAGCGAGACGCGCCGCCGATAAAGTTTCTGCGTCATGAGCGACATCGTCGACTACGGATCGGGAATGTGGAATTCTCTGCCACCACTCGTGCAGTACGTGACGATAGTGACATGGAAGGTTCTGTTCGTGGTGATCGTCGTGATGCTGACCGTCGCTTTCTCGACTTATTTCGAGCGCAAGGTGATCGGCAGCATGCAGGCGCGCATTGGGCCCAATCGGGTTGGCCCGCTCGGCCTGGGTCAGCCGTTCGCGGATGTGCTCAAGTTGCTGATCAAGGAAGTGGTCATTCCGTCGCGGTCGAGCAAGTTCCTGTTCGTGATTGCGCCTTTACTGACATTGACTCCCGCGCTGGCGGCATGGGCCGTCATTCCCCTCAATGACTGGTATGTCGTTGCCAATATCAATGCGGGATTACTCTATGTACTGGCTCTGACATCGGTTGGCGTCTACGGCGTGATTCTCGCAGGGTGGGCGACGAACTCAACCTATGCATTTATCGGCGCCATGCGCATTGGGGCGCAGATCGTTTCGTATGAAATAGCAATGGGTTTTGCGCTGGTCGGAGTCCTGATGGCCGCTGGCAGCCTGAATCTCGGTGATATTGTCAGGGCCCAGGCGGGTGGCTTCAGCCATTGGTTCCTGGTGCCGTTACTGCCATTGTTCTTCGTCTTCTGGATATCCGGTGTGGCGGAAACCCACCGTGCGCCGTTCGATGTCGCCGAAGGTGAGTCTGAAATTGTTGCGGGCTTTCACGTCGAGTATTCGGGCGTCGCTTTTGCCCTGTTCTTCCTCGCCGAATACGCGAACATGCTACTGGTCTCCGCTCTGACGGCAATTTTCTTCCTGGGAGGGTGGGCCTCGCCGTTTGAGGGCTGGCTGTTCCTCGACAATATCGCAGGGTTGGCCTGGTTGCGAGAAGGCAGCTTTTTCTGGCTGGCTGGCAAGATCTGCTTCTTCATGTACACGTTCTTCTGGCTGCGCGCGACATTCCCACGCTATCGCTATGACCAGATCATGCGCCTGGGTTGGAAGGTGTTCATTCCCATAACGATTATCTGGATCGCCGTTGAAGGCGTCATGGCGTGGCTGCAGGTCGGGCCCTGGGCCGAACTGGAAATCGTTTAACCGGTAGTTTAGTTCAATGAATCGAGCAATCAGTTACATCAAGACGTTCACCCTCTGGGAACTCTTCAAGGGGCTATGGGTTACGCAGCGAAATTTTTTCAAGAAGAGCATTACACTTGAGTATCCCGACGAAAAGGCGCCACAGTCGCCGCGATTTCGCGGGCTGCATGCGCTGCGCCGCTATCCGAATGGCGAGGAACGCTGTATTGCCTGCAAACTCTGTGAGGCCGTATGCCCGGCGCTTGCCATCACGATTGAGTCGGAAGTGGGTAAAGATGGCACTCGACGTACAACTCGCTACGACATCGATTTATTCAAATGTATTTATTGCGGATTTTGCGAAGAGGCTTGCCCGGTCGATGCGATCGTCGAAACTCGCATTCATGAATATCACATGGAATCGCCCGGCGAGAACATATTGACCAAAGATAAGCTAATGGCCATCGGCGATAAATATGACGCGATGATTTCGGCGGACAAAGCCGCCGATGCGCCGTACCGCTAAAGAAATCCAGATGCTGTTTCACGCTATCGTATTTTACTGCTTCTCGGCACTGCTGATCGTCGCGTCGATCGGTGTCATCGTTTCGCGAAACCCCGTGCATGCCGCCATGTTCCTGGTGCTGGCTTTTTTCCAGAGCGCCGCCCTGTGGATACTGGCTGAAGCAGAATTTTTAGGCATCGTGCTGGTGCTGGTGTATGTCGGTGCCGTAATGGTCCTGTTTCTGTTTGTCGTCATGATGCTCGATATCAATGTCGAGGTTGTTCGCAAAGGACTGACCCGATACGCCCCGATGGGAATTGCGGTATCGCTATTGATGGCGATCGAAATGGTGCAGTTGATCTGGTGGCGAAGCGAGACCGGCAACGCACCGATGCTGTTTCAGCCCTATCCGGAAGGCTATAGCAACACCAAGTCATTGGGTTCGGTGTTGTATACCGAACACGTTTACGCGTTTGAGATTGCAGCAGTGATCTTGTTGCTGGCAATAGTAGCTGCCATTACCTTGACGATGCGCAAGCGCCCCGGACTCAAGGTGCAGAACATTGCGGAGCAGGTCGCCGTGCGAAGCGAGGACCGGCTCCGTATAGTCAAAATGAAATCGGAGAAAAAGTTGTGATCGGCCTGCAACATTATCTGACCATCTCCGCGATGTTGTTCGTTTTGAGTATTGCGGGCATCGTCATTAACCGGCGCAACCTGATTTTCATGCTCATGTGCATTGAATTAATGTTGCTCGCTGTGAATTTCAATTTCATCGCGTTTTCGCGTTATCTCGGTGACGACACGGGCCAGGTGTTCGTATTCTTCATCCTGACTGTTGCCGCGGCAGAAGCCGCAATAGGGCTCGCAATACTGGTGGTCCTGTTCCGCAATCGACGCTCCATCAACGTCCAAGAACTGAATACCTTGAAGGGCTAGGTCGCATGCAGGCCTATTACCTGACGATCGTGTTGGCGCCGCTGGCTGCGGCGATCATTACGGGCCTGTTTGGCAAGTGGATAGGCCGTGCCGGCGCCCATTGGCTCACGAACCTTGCCGTCGGCCTGTCGTGCGTGCTGTCCATCGCGGTGTTCAAACATCTTTTTTTCGATGGTGGCACGGCCGAGAACATCAATATTTATACCTGGGCCGTGACCGACGGCCTGCGCATGGAGGTCGGATTCCTTGTCGATCGCCTGACCGCCCTGATGATGGTCGTAGTCACGTTCGTTTCGCTGATGGTGCATATCTACACGATCGGCTATATGCATGACGATTCAGGCTATCAGCGCTTCTTCAGCTACATCTCGCTGTTTACGTTTTCAATGCTGATGCTGGTGATGGCGAATAATTTCTTGCAGCTATTTTTCGGCTGGGAAGCCGTTGGCCTCGTGTCATACCTGCTGATCGGTTTCTGGTTCAAGCGCGAATCGGCGATATTTGCGAATCTCAAGGCATTCCTGGTCAATCGCGTCGGCGACTTTGGATTCATACTCGGCATTGCCGGCATAGTGATGATCAGTGGGTCACTGGACTATGCCACCGTATTCGCGAGCGCCGAGAGCATCGCCGCGCAGAATATCGAGGTTATCCCGGGCTCGCCGTGGAATGCGATGACGGTAATCTGCATTCTCCTGTTCATCGGCGCCATGGGCAAGTCAGCACAAGCTCCATTGCACGTCTGGCTGCCCGACTCGATGGAAGGTCCGACGCCGATTTCTGCCTTGATCCATGCCGCAACGATGGTGACTGCAGGAATTTTCATGGTTGCACGCATGTCGCCGCTGTTCGAATTCTCTACAACAGCGTTGGCCGTGGTCATTGTAATAGGTGCAATCACGGCATTTTTCATGGGTTTGATCGGTATCGTGCAGAACGATATCAAGCGAATAATTGCCTATTCGACGTTGTCACAACTGGGTTACATGACGGTGGCGCTGGGCGCGTCTGCTTACAGCGCGGCGATGTTCCACCTGATGACGCACGCGTTTTTCAAAGCACTGCTGTTTCTCGCGGCGGGTTCCGTGATCATTGCTCTGCATCACGAGCAGGACATTCGCAAGATGGGTGGTTTGCGCAAATACATGCCGATCACCTATTGGACGGCACTGGTGGGCTCGCTGGCGCTGATCGGATTCCCCGGCAGCAGTGGATTTTTCTCCAAGGATCTATTGATCGAAGCGATCCGGGAATCGCATTGGCACAGTGAGCCATGGGTCTATTGGATCGCCTACCCGAGTGTTTTGCTTGGCGTATTCGTCACTGCGTTGTACACATTCCGACTGTTCTTCCTCGTCTTCCACGGTGAAGAACGTATGGATGCCGAGACCAGGTCCCACCTGCACGAATCACCGTGGGTCGTGACGGTGCCGTTGATTCTGCTCGCGATTCCGTCTGCGGTCATTGGCTGGTTCACGGTCAATGACGTGCTATTCGACAATTACTTCGGCGACTCCATTGTCGTCCGGTCGAGTCATGATGTACTCGCATACATGGGCGAAAGTTTTCATGGCAGTCTGGCGCTGGTGTCGCACTCGGTGCAAACACCCGTATTCTGGCTGACAGCGGCCGGCGCGTTCACGGCATGGTTCCTGTATCTGAAGCGGCCTGACATTCCGGCGGCGATCAAGGACAAGTTCTCTGGTCTCTACACATTACTCGATCGCAAGTACTTCATGGATGACCTGTACATCAAGGGATTCGCTGCAGGCGGACGTGCTGTGGGCAGTTTCCTCTGGCAGAAAGGAGATCAGCTGTTGATCGACGGCATGCTCGTGAATGGCACCGCCAACACGATCGGCAGACTAGCGGGCATCATGCGGCAATTGCAAACCGGGTATATCTATACCTACGCCTTCACGATGATCGTCGGGCTGACCATGTTGCTCAGCTGGCTTATTTGGTTCCGGTAGGTTAAGGGAAAAAATGGATTTATCGCCGTATTTACTGAGCGCACTGATCTGGTTGCCCATCGTGGGTGGCGGGCTGTTGCTGGCCTTGGGTGACGGCGGTGACGTTCATTCGGCGCGAGCCGGCATGATGCGCGTCACGGCTTTTTGGCTGACGATGCTCACGTTTGCCCTCAGCGTTGTGCTGTATATGGCGTTCGATAATGCAGCCGCATCGATGCAATTCGTTGAGCGCATCTCCTGGGTTGCTGCACTGGATGCTTACTACTACCTGGGTGTCGACGGCATATCGGCACCGCTGATCTTGCTGACGACGTTTATCACGCCACTTATTGTGATTTCGGCATGGGACACGATCAAAGTGCGGCCGGCGCAGTACTTCGCGGCGTTCCTGTTCCTCGAAGGATTGATGATCGGTGTCTTTTGCGCCCTGGACGGCCTGCTTTTTTACGCATTCTGGGAGGCGATGCTGGTACCGATGTTCCTGATCATCGGCATCTGGGGCGGTGAACACCGCGTTTACGCGACGCTCAAGTTTTTCCTGTACACATTTCTGGGTTCAGTGATGATGCTCGTCGCTTTCATCTACCTGTATGGGGAGACGGGAAGCTTCGATCTTTTCGGTTTCATGAACGCACCATTGACGCTGACGACGCAAAAGATGATTTTCATCGCGTTTCTGCTCGCGTTTGCGGTCAAGGTGCCGATGTGGCCCGTGCACACGTGGCTGCCTGACGCGCACGTTGAAGCACCGACAGGCGGCTCGGTCATCCTGGCGGCGATCATGTTGAAGATGGGTGGTTACGGTTTTCTGCGCCTGTCACTGCCCATCGTTCCCGACGGCAGTGACTATTTTTCCGGGATGATGATCGCTCTGTCATTGATTGCGATCGTCTACATCGGCTTCGTTGCCCTGATGCAGACGGACATGAAGAAGTTGATCGCCTATGCGTCGATCGCGCACATGGGCTTCGCGACACTGGGCATCTTTCTCGTGTGGAGAATTTCGGCCGGCATGGGCGCGGGTCTGGGTATGACGGGCGCCATGGTGCAAATGGTCTCGCACGGGCTGATTTCGGGCGCGATGTTCCTGTGTGTCGGCGTACTCTACGATCGCATGCACAGCCGCAACATTGCCGACTACGGCGGCGTCGCCAACACGATGCCAATATTTGCGGCCTTCATGGTGCTGTTTTCCATGGCCAATGCGGGACTGCCGGGCACGTCCGGATTTGTCGGTGAGTTCATGGTGATTCTAGCGAGCTTCAAAGCCAGTTTCTGGTACGCATTTCTCGCCGCCTCTACGTTGATACTCGGCGCTGCCTACACACTCTGGATGGTCAAACGAGTGATTTACGGCGAGGTTGCTAATGACAACGTCGCCTCGCTGGAGGACCTGAATATCCGCGAATTCATCGTGCTGGGCGTGCTCGCCGTCGCCGTGTTGTTGCTTGGACTCTGGCCTGCACCACTCGTTGACATGATGAACGCATCGATCGAGCAACTGATCCAGCAGATTGGGCAGTCGAAGCTGTAACGGTTTATGAGATGAATTTGACTGACTACATATCAGCGGCCCCGGAAATGACCCTGTTGGGTCTTATCTGCGTGGTGTTGATAGCGGACCTGTTCGTCGATGACGAGCATCGCATGCTGACCTTCTGGATGACCATCGTCTCTTTGCTGATCACGATGTGGGTTCTCCTTGCGACCGCGCCGCTTGGTCGGATTGTGTTGTTCGATGGCAGCTACGTCAGCGATCCACTGTCGCAAATACTCAAGGTAGCGGCTGTCGGCTTTGTCGCGATAGCGTTTCTGTACGCACGCGATTACCTGCGGGCGAATGATCTGCACAAAGGCGAATATTACATTCTTGGTTTGCTGGGCCTGCTCGGCATGATGATCATGATCTCGGCCAACAGCATGTTGACGATGTATCTGGGCCTCGAAACACTGGCTCTGTCGCAATACGCCCTGGTTGCCATGGACCGCAAGAATCCGGTGGCGGCAGAGTCCGCAATGAAATATTTCGTCCTCGGGGCTATCGCTTCCGGGGCGCTGCTCTACGGCATATCGTGGGTATACGGTGTCACTGGAGAGCTCAAATTTGACGAGATTGCTTTGGCGATTGCGTCCGACCCATCGCTTAACAGTCTGCCGTTATGGTTTGGCATAGCCTTCCTGATTGTCGGCATCGCGTTCAAGTTCGGTGCCGTACCCTTTCACATGTGGTTGCCCGATGTGTACGAGGGCGCCCGGACCCCGGTCACTTTGTACATTGCGTCAGCACCGAAATTTGCGGCACTGGCACTGACGCTGCGCATACTCGTTGACGGTCTGGGCGACCTGCATGATGTCTGGTCCGACATGATAATGGTCGTGGCGGTGTTGTCTCTGCTGGTCGGCAACATCATTGCAATCGCACAAAGCAACATCAAACGCATGCTCGGCTATTCAACGATCGCCCACATCGGATTTATCTTGATCGCAGTCTTCTGTGGCACGGGCAAGGGCTACGCCGCAGCTCTCTTTTATACGCTGACGTACGTGCTTGCCGTGGCCGGTGCATTCGGCATCGTGATTCTGTTGAGCCGTCGCGGTTACGAGGCCGAAAACCTGTCGGACTTCAAGGGACTCAATGCGCGTAGTCCCTGGTTTGCATTGATGATGATGTTCATCATGTTGAGCCTGACCGGAATACCGCCGTTTATCGGTTTCTTCGGCAAGCTCAACGTCATCGACGCTGTGTTGAGCTCGGGATTCACGGGCCTGGCTATTCTCATGGTGCTGGCATCGGTTGTAGGCGCCTTCTACTACCTGCGCGTCATCTGGTACATGTACTTTGAAGGCACGGACGAGCGGGCCGTGTTGCAGGCAAGCGCTGACACGCGCCTCGTGCTGAGCCTGAACGGAGTTGCAGTCCTGGCACTGGGCATCGTTCCCGGCTGGCTCTGGGCGCTCTGTACGGCGATTTTGGGCTGAATCCGACACAGATTCACAGCCAACAAGGTATTTTCGAAAATAAACGCCGAATCCCTTGTCAGTACAGGGTCTTGCAAGTAATATCGCGCCCCTGTCGATGCGGGGTGGAGCAGTCTGGCAGCTCGTCGGGCTCATAACCCGAAGGTCGCAGGTTCAAATCCTGCCCCCGCTACCATACTTTGTAGGCACACGTCCGCGTAGCCCCGGCCATCCCGGGTTACGCGGATTTCTCCCAGAATTCCCTTGATGGCTGTTCGCGCAGTCTCAACCTCTGTATCGGTCATTTTCTTCGGCAATTCGCCCAATCCCTCGACTAGCTCAGTCCACACGCCTTGGACCTCGGAGCGGTTCGGTATGACGGGAATTCTGCTCGCATCGCCCA
>JACZSM010000073.1 GCA_022574185.1 Pseudomonadota bacterium | reverse complement strand
CGCTACGTCGGCATACGGCATCGCTGTTGTCGCCCAAAGTCAGCCGCAGTTGCAATGTCTGGCCACGGCGAAGCCCGACAGGCTCGTTGCTCAGCGCCATATCAACTTCAAACTGCCCGTTGTTCACCTGCGGGTATAATTTGGCGACTCGCAGTTCGATTTCGCCAGTACTGTGATCAGCAATGGCGACTTGCTGCAAATCGACGCGACCCAGGTAGTACTCGTCAATGCGCACGTTCAGTTTGTAGCCGTCCGGGTCATCGATCTGGCCCAGCCGGCCACCGCGTGCGATAGATTGGCCCACTTCGATGTTGAAACCTGAGAGTCGGCCGTCAACGGGTGCACGCACACTGAGGTCATCCATATTCTTACGCGCAAAGCCCAGGCCCGTCTTTAGCTGTTCGCCTGCATCGCGCAATTGCTGCAGCTGCTGTGCCTGCATACGAGAGTCAGTTTGCTGGCTTTCGAGCGTGATCTCGCGACGATTTCGAAAGTAGGTAACTTCATCTTCGAGTTCGTCTATCGTCGATTGCGAGACAAGATTTTTCGATGCGAGCTCGCGCTGTCTTTCGATCGCTCTATCGAGACGAATGATCTGGTAGTTAATCTCAATGAGGTTCCGCTTGTGCGACAGGCGGTTCTGTTCGAGCTGCAACTCGATTGTACGCATGTTGTTGAGCTGCTCTGTTACCGCAGCCTCCCGCCCGAGCACCTCCAGTTGCAAGCTGGTATTGGACAGCACGGCAATCAGCGCGCCTGCTTTGACGATGGCGCCATCCTCGACCAGCACTCGATCGACACGACCGCCCTCGATGGCGTCGAGGTACACCGTACTGCGAGGAACCAGGCGCCCGCGCAAAGGGATGAAGTCCTCAAATGTGCCCACGATTACGGTCGAGACCGTAATTCGTTGTGCCTTTACGCTCAGGCTGCGTCCGCCCAGCAACGTGTCCGCCAACCACCAGATGAAGGCTATGGCCAGCAACGCAGCGACACCGTAGCCAACATAGCGGCCGACCGGCATTTGTTTTTCGACACGGCGGTCCATCGCCTGTCCGGAGATGTCGGCAGACGCAGGTTCTGTGATTTTGCTGATCTTGCTCATGGTGCGTTGTATCCCCTGGCGGTATTTTTGTTGGTCGCTTAATCGTCCTGTACTGAATACATAGCAAGTCATATGCCAAGTCCATAAGACACTGATTTTCATCAGGTTGGCAATTTTTTTCAGTTCATGAGACGATCCATACTGTACGATTATGGACAGTGGGTGTACGATTTCGGACAGTTACAAGGGGCATCGATGGCCAAAATCGGTAGCATTCTGATCGTCGACGATGACGAGGACGTCCTCACTGCAGGACGTCTGCTGCTGCGCCGCAATTTCGCGGAGATCGCCACTTGTCGCCGTCCATCCCGCATCCCCGAGCTGCTCGAGCAGCACGATTTCGATACGGTACTGCTCGACATGAATTTTGGACCGGGCGAATCATCGGGCAGACAAGGCCTAGAGTGGCTGGAAAAAATTCTCCAGATTGACCCGACGATGGTCGTCATCATGATCACGGCACACGGCAGTGTCGACACCGTGGTCGAGGCCATGAAGCGTGGCGCTGTCGATTTCGTTGCCAAGCCGTGGCAAAACGAGAAAATCGTGGCGACGGTATCGGCCGGCGTAGAACTGCATCGAAGCAGGATCGAAACCGAGTCATTAAGGCAGACCAATCGCGTGCTGCTCGAGGCGGCGACTCCCGGCGACAATGCGATTATCGGCCCATCGGTACAGATGCAACAGCTGCTGTCCATTGTTGAACGGGCAGCGCCAACCGATGCAAATGTATTAATCCTGGGTGAGAACGGAACCGGCAAGGAACTCATCGCACGCGAACTGCATCGACAGTCGATGCGATCCGAACAGGTATTTCTGACGGTCGATATAGGATCGATTAGCGAAACATTGTTTGAGTCAGAATTGTTTGGTCACAAGAAAGGCGCGTTTACGGGCGCCGATGACGACCGTACCGGTCGATTTCAGGCCGCTGACGGTGGCACGATATTTCTCGACGAAATTGGCAACCTCGCGCTGCAACTGCAAGCGAAGTTGCTGCGCGTACTCGATGAGCGCAAAGTAACACCGGTCGGATCGGACAAATCACACTATATAGATGTGCGTGTAATTGCGGCCACCAACATCGCCTTACCGACGCTTCGTGACAAGGACCATTTCCGTCCCGACTTACTGTATCGCCTTAATACGGTCGAAATCACCGTCCCGCCGTTACGCGACCGCCGCGACGACATATTGCCGATTGCTTTGCATTATCTCGCGATCTACTCGCGCAAATATGGCGATGCGGCGAAGACATTTTCAACTGCTGCGACAGCCGCATTGATAGCGTATCCGTGGCCTGGCAATGTGCGCGCGCTACGGCATGCTGTTGAACGCGCGGTCATTCTCGCGCAGGGTGATGTGTTGGAGCCGGACGATCTGCAGCTTGTTCACGGCGCAGCCGTGCCGATCGCTGATCAAGAACCGGAAGCGCTCAATCTCGATCAGGTGGAGAAAGAGACTATCGCTGCGGCACTTCGCAAGCACGGCTTCAATATTTCGCACGCAGCGAAGGAGTTGGGTCTGACCCGCGCTTCGCTGTATCGTCGCATGGAAAAACATGATCTTTAAGCGATTTACAATGCTTCTCGCGTTCCGGTTAGCGTTGGTCGGGCTATCTATTGCGGTAACCGTGTGGCTGATACTGCGCCCGGGTTACTACAGCGTGTCGATTTTATCGGCAGCAACGCTGCTTATGTTCTCGGCGGAGTTGTGGTGGTTTATCAGTCGTACAAATCGGGAGATTGCCCGGTTTCTCGATGCCGCGCGGTATGCCGACTTCTCGCAACGGTTCAGCTTTGGCGACGTTGGCACCGGTTTTGACGAACTCGGCGCGGCGTTCACCGACATCCTTGCCAACGTTCGCGGCGAACGCGAAGACCAGGAAATCGAGGTCAGGCAACTTCGGGCACTGATAGAACATATCCCGGTGCCATTGCTGACTTTGCACGGTGATCAATCGATTTCATTGCAGAACAATGCTGCGCGCCGTTTGTTCGGTGCCGCGCACGTTACCCGGCTCAAAGACCTGCGACAGTTTGGCCTCGGTTTTCACGATGCATTAGCCGCGGCCGTACCGGGCAATCGCGAACTTGTGACGTTTTCGGTCGAAGGCATCGAGTACCAGCTAACGCTCGCAACAACCGAGGTATTCGTCGCCGGTATGAGCGACCGCCTGATATCGCTGCAGGATATTCAGACCGAGCTGGACCTGACGCAAGCTCAGGCGTGGCAGGATATCGTGCGCGTGTTGACACATGAGATCATGAATTCGATGACACCAGTGACATCGCTGGCCTCGACGGCATCGGATGTGATCGACGATGTCATCGACAAGACTGATTCGGACTCGCCGATCGCCGCGGACCTTGCTGACCTGCGCGATGCGATCAGCACCGTCGCGCGTCGCTCCGACAGCCTGATGCAATTCGTCGATAGCTACCGCCAACTCACACGCCTCGCACCACCCGAGAAGAAGCGCGTACTGATCTCGGAATTGTTTGAGTCGGTCACGAGGCTTGCAGCAGCAGAGTGGCCCGACAGAAGAATCGCACTGACGCAGCAAGTCGATCCGGCCGGTCTCGACGTATTCGCGGACCGCGACCTCCTGGAGCCGGTACTGCTCAACCTGCTGCGCAACGCATGGCACGCGACGCTTGAGGTCAGCGAGGCAAAGATCGATCTACGGGCTAGCCTCAACCGCCGTGGCAACATTGTCATTGAAGTCTCAGACAATGGCCACGGCGTAGCCGACGACATCGCCAGCAAGATTTTTGTACCCTTTTTCACGACCAAGGAAGGCGGCTCCGGCGTGGGCCTGGCGCTCGCGCGCCAGGTGATGACCGCCCATGGCGGCTTTATCCGGGTTATGGCGAATGACGGCGGCGGCGCAAAGTTCTCACTGACGTTTTAGCCTGCGCCAGGCTAACCAAAATCCAGCGTGCCGCATCAAATATGGGATGGTGGCAGTTCTAAAAAGTCAGGGTGCGCCCACCCAGGCAGATTTTCATGAAGCAATCGGAAATCGGTCCGATCGCTGGTTTTCCGCGTGCCTGAAAATTACACGCAACCGGGACCTGGCAGAGGATGCGGTGCAGGACGCCCTTTTGAATGCCTGGAACAAACGGCATCAGTTCGACAGTGCTGCGCGGCTCGATACCTGGATTCACCGAATTGCCATTAACGCAGCCTTGCAACTGCTCCGTAAGAATCGGCCCGCTGTCTTCGAGCCCCTGGAAACCGAAATAGAGGACCACACGAATCTACCCGACCGCGCACGCGCCGATGAGGAGCTGAGTAACAGCTTTTCCGCAGCGTTGAAACATTTAAGTGAAGTAGAACGCATCTGCTTTGTTCTCAAGCACCTCGAACAATGGCGATTGCGAGAAATTGCGGACGAACTGGACACTAACGTTGGCACAGTCAAGCAGGCCATATTCCGCGCTGTACGAAAATTGCGCGTGCGCATGGTCAGCCTGCAAAGCGAGTCACTATGAATGACGACACACTGATCCTTTATTACTACAACGACGGCCTCGGGGATCGGGAACGACGGGCAGTCGAGATTGCCCTCAAAAACGACGCGAATCTTGCGGCACGCTATGCCGACCTGCGTCAACAGCTCAAGCAATGGGCCGAACCTGATCAGGTATCTGCGTCCGCAGATATGATGCAGCGCTGGCATGACAGTATCGATCAAGCCGCTCAACGTGAGCACCGAGCGCAACAAGCGCCGACGAATCACTTCAATTTGATTTCATTCGCCTGGGGTTCGACCATAACAGCGGCTCTGGCCGTCGGCATTGGCATCGGCGTATATTTTTCTGGCGGTGAACCGACAGCACCAAGCGCCGGTCCCGACATACCCTTTGTACAGATCACCACCGACACGCCTGTGCCCGGCGCATTCTCGCGCGGCCTGCAGGTCCACCTGCGAGACACGCAGCGGGATATCGCGGCGATGCCAGTTGCGACCGTTGCAGACCGAACTCTGTTGATCACGCAGATCATTCAGCAAAACCGCGTTTTCGAGCGCGCGGCTGACCAGCACAATTCTCAAGGTCTGGCCAGAGTGCTGCGCGCGTTTGAGCCAATTTTATTGCGTCTCGCCGCCGATGACATCGCACCCGAAGATGCAGAAGCACTGCGCAGACAGTTGGCATTTGAACTAAAAGTCATGCTAACCAAACTCAAGCGTGACACATCCAACGACTTACAATCGACATAATTGAGGAACATGAACATGTACAATCGCTCACGAATCATATTCATTTTGCTGGCGTTATTTGCGACCAGTAGCGCTGTTGCGCAGACCAGTGTGTCTGATGTCACTGACGTGACGCGAGAAACCGAAGAACTGAAACTCGCCGCACTTCAGGCGCTGATGATGGCTCCTTCGGAGCGCGCATTACCGATAGTGAAAAAGGTGCTGCAAGGCAACAACAGCGACGAGCTCAAAGAAAGCGCACTCTTTATATTGAGCCAGATCGGCTTGCCAGAAGCTCAGGTCATTCTCGTCGACTTTGCGCGCGATGGCGACGGTGAGATGCGACTCTCAGCCATACGCATGATCGGCATTGGCGGCGATGTAAACGCGCTCTCTGAGTTATCCGGCTTGTACGACTCGGGAGACGCCGATGTGCGAGACGCGGTGCTCGAAGCTTACTTGATCGCCGATGATAGCGCGGCCGTGTACAAACTCGCCGCAACTACCGACGACAAAAACTCCTTTGAAGAGGCTGTTCACATGTTGGGCATGATGGGCGCACATGACGAATTGCGGAAGCTTCGCGATCGATCCGGCATGTCGGAAGCGCTCATCCACGCTTACGCGATGTCCGGCGATGCCGAGACACTTCGCGAACTCGCAATGGATGGCAGTGACGTGGAGCGGCAAACGCAAGCAATCGAGGCCATGGGCATGGTCGGCGGCCGCGAGGTCAGCGACACGCTCGTTGAGATTTACAGCAATTCGGATTCAGACGACGTCAAGGAAGCCGCTTTACACGGCCTGTTGATGTCGGGTTACGACGAGGGTGTGTTGCAGCTGTACCGTGAAAGTCAGGACATGGGCGAGAAGCGAGAGCTGTTGGAAATGCTGGTCATGATGGGAAGCGATCAAATTTACGATGTTATCGATCAAGCACTTTCGGGTAACCGATAATGAACTGGATCATTCGCATGCGCGGTCTCGCTGCCTTCGCACTGATGGTCGTCGCATTTCTCGGCAACGAGTCAATCGCTTCGGGACAACTGAATCTCATCGGTGACGGCTGGCATACATGGCGCGCACCGGCAGTCGAGCAAGCGGCGGATCTGTGTTGTTTTCGCTGGACCGGTGCGGTTGCACGCAAGCGCACCTGCGATCTCGATCGCAGTCGCGGCAATTACGACGCCATCGACGGATACTCGAACTACTCAGGTGAAGTGCAGATTTACGCACTGATGCAATCGGGCATACCCAAAAAAGTCACCGTGCTCAGCCCACAATGTTCAGTCTCGACCGATACCAAGATCAACGATCACGGACTCCTGGACCAGGACGTCAGCATTAGCTGGTTGCGGCAATACATCAAGCCCCACTCACGAATTAGCTCGGACGTCCTCCATGCAATCTCTGCACACGGAGGAGATAGCTCGCTCAAGGTCCTGGTTGCGGTTGTCGAGTCAAACAACGACGACAGCCTTCGAGCAGAAGCCATTTTCTGGCTCGTGCAGTCGGATTCCGATGCCGCGTTCGAATACATTGGCCGGCTACTGACAGGTACGTGATAAAACTTAGGAATGCGCAGTATCATACGAAACGCAATAAGATGCCTTTGAGGCCATGAATGTAGTAACAGAACAGACCGTTCAATGCCCTTATTGTGGTGAAAACATCGATTTATTGGTCGACCAATCGGTTCCTCAGCAGACCTACATCGAGGATTGTCAGGTCTGTTGCCGACCTATTAATTTCGATGTCGCGGTCGACCCCGGTGGCAGCATTGAAATAACAGCGAAGAATGAAAACGAATGATTGGCGGTTCATTTGCTCAAGTATTACGATGGCGAGATGCCGCTAACGACCCGAAGCTGACATTGTAGATCAGTCAATTCACAAGCGATTTTTTCAACTAGATCCGCGTCAGTTTTGAACTTACCACGTTCCTGGCAGGCGAAGAGAAGAAGGTATCAACATGAGCAGATATCGAAACAAATTACCGCAGTTGTCAGGCGGCTTGTTCTTGACCGACGCCGGGCTTGAAACCGATCTTATATTCAATCACGGGATCGAAATTCGAGAATTCGCGGCGCATACTCTCCTCCCGAATCCACGTGGGCGGGAATCAGTCGCCAACTATCTCCGGGGATTCCTCTCCCTCGCGAACAAATACAATACGGGATTTGTGCTCGACAGCCAGACATGGAAGGCACACCTTCATTGGGCTGAAGATCTCGCAGCGACCGAGCAGGAGCTGCATGAGACGAACAAAGACGCCATTGTGTTTATTGCAGAACTACGAGACGAATTTTCTGGGAACAATAAGCCGATAGTTCTGAACGGCGTAATCGGCCCCCGAGGTGACGCGTACGCCCCTGAAACCAGACTGGCGGCAAGAGAGGCGGAGGAATATCACGCTAAACAGATTGGGTGGTTAGCCGAAACTGAGGTCGATATGGTTACGGCGTTGACCTTCACGCAATCGGATGAGGCCATCGGTGTCGTGCGGGCCGCACAGGCGGCAGGTTTGCCCGCTGTTATTTCGTTTACGGTCGAAACCGACGGGCGTCTGCCGACAGGTCAGCCACTTAGTGAGGCTATTGGTGCGGTCGACGAGGCGACGGATGGCGCCGCCGCCTATTTCATGGTGAATTGTGCTCATCCAGATCATTTTTTCGACGTGCTCGATGACTCGGCTTGGGCCCGCCGCATTCGCGGGCTGCGCTGTAACGCATCGCGATTGAGCCACGAAGAACTGGATGAATGCGAGGTTCTCGATGACGGCGATCCTGTGGAACTCGCCAACCAGTACAAAGCAATCACGACCACTATGCCGTGGCTAAACGTACTCGGAGGATGTTGCGGCTCGGACCTTCGTCACGTGGACAGGATCGCAATGGCGGTTAGTGGCTAGTTCCAAGGGCCGTATATGGACTCCTCCTCATTGCAAGCACTCTGTTGATGTCAGACATGGCACGACTGCGTACGTATATTCGGCCTCTGTAGTTGGCATACGTTGATGCCGGGCCATAATGGGCTATTCGCGCGTCAGCTCCCAATCGCTTGTTCGTACTTTTAAGTACACGGACATTGCCGGGTTTGGCCGACGCCGGTTCGACCTGTTTGCCATCAAGCAGTTTGCTTAAGCAATCGTTGTTGAGTTTCTCCTTGGTTTACCTGACTCAGCCAATAGCAAAATCAGGGTCGTAGTTTGCGTCGTTACGCAGCATGGCCCAGGCCATGCGCGCGGTTTTGTTTGCCAGTGCAACAGCAGCGACGTTGGGGTGCTTGCGTTTGGCGATACTGGTGACCCATTGACTCAATCGATCGTCTCTGTGCTTGGCCTGCGAGACGACGGCTCTGGCACCGTGTATCAATATCGTTCTCAAGTACACGTCACCGCGCTTGCTGATCCCCAACAGTCGTTGCTTGTCACCGGAGCTGCATTGTCTGGGTGTCAGTCCCAGCGCGGCGGCCATCTGCTTGCCTTTCTTAAATTGTTCGCCAGTGCCAACCGTTGCGACTAACGCCGTCGCAACCAGTGGTCCGACACCACGAAGCTGTTGCAGTCTCCGGGTCACTTCGTTGCTGTCGGCGAGCTTTTTGATCTGTTTGTCGAGCTCGGTCATGCGATCATCCAGGGCAACAAGATCGCCCCACAAGCCGTGCAGCAAAGAACGGAAGTAGTCGGTCAGACCGTTATCCGCATCCTCCAGCCAACAGGGGATCGCGCGTCGCAACGCGAGCAAAGTCTGCGGCGCCACCAGACCGTATTCCGCTACCAGGCCGCGGATCTGGTTCGCCTTCGCGGTACGTTGTTCCCTGAGTTCTGTACGGACCCGATGTGTCGCCTGGATATCCTGCTGCTCAACGCTCTTCACCGTCACAAAACGCATAGTTGGTCGGCTCATGGCTTCGCAGATCGCCTCGGCATCGTTGGCGTCGTTCTTGTTGCTCTTCACGTACGGCTTAACAAACTGCGGTGCAATCAGCCGTACCGTGTAGCCTCGAGACTGAAGCGCGCGGGCCCAGTGATGAGCGCCGGTACAGGCTTCCATGCCGATCACGCACCCTGGCTCTGCCTTCTGCAACAACGCCTGCAGCCACTGGCCGCGCCTCAAACGTCGCTTCCAGACCGTCTTGCCGTGACGATCAACACCGTGCAATTGATAAACATTCTTTGCCAAATCCACGCCAACTCTACTAAGCTTCATAACGGACTCCTTCTCTATCCTGTGACTGAGATATTTCGCTTCAACGAATACACAATTCAGTCTGGCACATTGCGATGCCGTAAGCTTGAGGAGGAGTCCATCCCATTGCTTGTGGCCGCGAGCTGCCTGTCAAGCGTTAAACTGCTGAGCGACGGCCGCTGACCCAAAGCCGACATTGACAGAATACGGATGTCTGTGTTGGCATTGAGGCAAGTCCTCAATATTCGGGCGGGGAAATCATCAATGCGACAACAAAAATTCTTAAATCAAATCGGTGTGGCAGTCTTATGTGCTGCGGCGATAGCCATGCTGACAAGCACATCCTATGCGGATAGTGAGGGCGGGTGGAGCGTATCGAATCTTGGCGAGACTATAAATTCCGCAGACCACGACGCATTCCCAACGATCACTAAAGATGGATTGGCATTATATTTTGCTCGCGGTTATGTTCGGAAAGCGGATGGCAGCGTGGCTGAGGCTTGGTGGGATGTGGATGACTGGGACATTTTCGTGTCTACGAGGTCAAGTTTGGATGCGCCGTGGGGCGAGCCCCAGAGGCTCCCTGACCATATCAACACTGATGGGCAGGAGCATAGTGTAAGTCTGTCACCCGACGGTCACTGGATGTACTTTTCAAGTGACAAGCTAGATACATGCGGCGGCTTGGATATATTTCGATCGTACCGTAACGACGTTGGTGACGATCTGGCGTGGGGAGATCCAGAAAACCTAGGCTGTGATGTAAACACCGCGCAAGCTGATGTTTGCGTTATCTATCAGCAAGAAGAGAACTCCGATCTGGCCACTCTGTACTTCGTAAGTAATAGAGAGGGCAGTATCGGCGGTATGGATTCATGGCGAATCGGCTACGACCCCAGGAGCGGTGTCTATACCGACGCAGAAAACGTCCTCGCCGTTAGTAGTCCAGGCTTTGAAGGACACCTCGACCCTGAGGAAGGCTACATTTGGACGGACAGAGAAGGCGGATTCGGAGGTGGTGACATTTGGCATTCCGATCGAAACGATGAGGGTGACTGGTTGCCTCCAACAAATCTGGGGGACTCTATCAATACGAAATATGAAGAACAGCTCCCATCACCCTTCGATCACGGCCGAATTATCTATTTTCCGTCTGACCGACCAGGGGGTATCGGCAATCTCGATATCTACATCGCCGAAAAAAGTGCTTTAAAGCACTAACCGCAACTGACAGAGATTGTGTGCCTGGATCTGGCACCAATTTCAAATATTCAGCGCGCATAAGAACATGGGCATTTTCTTTCAGCGAACGACCTCTCCTGGCCTATTCTGTTGAAAAACTCCTGCTGATAATACATCGATGAGATAATGCGTGTGTGTTGATTGGCGGAGTGATGTCCGATGATGGGCAGCAACGATAAGTCGCAGGACGAGTTTTTCTATTCGTTTAATCTTGAGGATGTTGTGCCGGAGGATCATCTGCTTCGCAGCATTGATCGCTTCCTCGATCTTTCCAATCTGCGTGAACATCTGGCACCGTATTACAGCCACACGGGCCGTCCGTCGATCGATCCAGAGCTGATGATCCGCATGTTGATCATTGGCTACTGCCTGGGCATTCGCTCGGAACGACGCTTGTGCGAGGAAGTGAAGTTAAACCTGGCGTATCGCTGGTTCTGTCGTTTGAGCATCTCGGACGCGGTACCGGATCACTCGACCTTCTCGAAGAACCGACACGGTCGGTTCCGCGAAGCCGAAA
>JACZSM010000020.1 GCA_022574185.1 Pseudomonadota bacterium | reverse complement strand
CACGCATTCACGCCGAGGATTGCGAAGACTGTGATATGCCGGACAGGGGCTTTATCGAACAGATCACAAGTGACGTTCATATCGAGGGTGATTTCGACGAAGTGCAGCGCAAACGCCTCGCACAGATCGCGCAGCGTTGCCCCGTACACAAGACTCTGGCGCATGGCGTCGAGTTCGAGGACCATGCATCGTTCGGATCAGGGTAAGAGGAAATAAATCATGACACCGAAACTGACCGGCGTAGATCATCTTCACGTCGATGTGGGCAGTTGGAGCGAGGCCGAGGATTGGTACGAGTCCGTATTAAACTTCAAACGAGTTGATGCGCTCATGGGCTGGGCTGTCAAGAACGGTCCTCTGACTATAGAGAATCCGGAAAGCACAATTCACCTGGCGCTGTTCGAATCAGACGAGCCGATAAGCACGAATGTCGTTGCGTTCGGCGCAAGCGGGGAAGAATTTCTGAACTGGAAGACTCACCTCGAAAATCACGGTCTCAAACTCCGGGTTACCGATCACAAGCAGGCGTACTCGATGTACTTCAGCGATCCGTGGAAAAATGGCCTCGAGATAACCACTTACGAACGCGACTTTGTCGCCGGAAAACTGGACGCATAATGTCGAACTCAAAGAATCTGAATACGGCTGTCATCTATGGCAGTGCCCGCCGCGACCGCCACGGTATCAAGGCGGCCCGTTTTATCGTACGCAAGCTCGAAGAACGCGGTCATGATGTAACGCTGGTCGATTCGCAGGAATACGAATTGCCGATGTTGGACCGGATGTATAAAGAGTATGAGCAGGGCCAGGCGCCAGAGGCCATGCAACAAGTTGCCGATATCCTCAATGCCGCAGACGGCTTTATCGTCATCAGCGCCGAGTACAATCACAGCATCCCGGCTGCGTTGAAAAACCTGCTGGACCACTTCCAGAGCGAATACCTGTACAAGCCGAGCGGCATCGTGACCTATTCTGCCGGGCCATTTGGCGGTGTGCCGGCATTGGTCAATCTACGTGCCATTCTCGCGGAACTCGGCACGCCGAGCATACCCAGCGCCTTTCCGGTCTCGCAGATATTCAAAGCCTTCGATGACGATGGCACAGCCCTCGACACATCCTACGACGAGCGGATCGTCAAGTTCCTCGATGAGTTCGAGTGGTATTCAACCGCATTGCAACATGCGCGTAATCGCCAGCAATGCAGCGTGGATAGCCCGATTCAGCAGCAAATGTGCCGCGGCCAGGAGCGCAGACCAATGTCTTCGGAGTAAAAATACTGGAATCCGCATAAAGAATTCGCTGCAGGTGCCGATTACATTAAGTACGCGCTATGTCTGCTTTCGACCTGAGGCAGACGCTAGGTTTGCGTAAGTGTAGTGGCGTTTGATTTAGGTGTTGTCGCGAAAAAGGAAATCTGAATGTCTGATGCAGCCGAAAAACAACCAGAGCAATACATCTCTGAGCAACAGCACAAAGATAATTTGGTTAGCCAATTATCCACGTCGCCTGAGATCGTGGAGCAATTACGTGGTTACGGCATAAATGAAGACAGGAAGTGCAAACTTGAATATTTCTTTTATACCAATGCCGCGGAAAAAGCTGGATCCTTATCAACTGAGCTCACTGACATGGGCTACGATGCCACTTTCGATGATTCCGTCCCAGGCAAAAAAATTAAAATAGTTGCCGGCGCGACCGTACCCGTGCTAATGGCGACAGAGAAAGTCCTCGAATGGACCGAGTCCATGTGCAACATTGGCTACAAGCACGATTGTGAATTCGATGGCTGGGGCCTAAATCCCGAACAGTAAGCCGCTAACAAAACGATCTCGTCGAAAACGAAACCAGTGCTCACTGTCTTCGCAGCGGTTCGATATGTAACTCCCAGTCAGCATGATCGCCAGCGTCCACTGGTCCAATCTTGCCTTCAGCTGATTCGAGTAAAGATTCAGCGTCGTATATCACACCGGCTTTGATGACGAGCTGCACGTCACGTGCAGCCTTGATGTCATCGAGTGGGTTGCCCCTGGCTACGTAGAGGTCGGCAAGTTTTCCCACTGCAATGGATCCGAGTTTGTCCGCGACGCCAAGCGCATTGGCGCCGTTGATCGTCGCTGCTTTGAGCACCACAACGCTCGGCAGGCCCGCATGTACCATCGCCAGCAGTTCGCGATGATAGGCGAAGCCCGGCAATAGTGACGTATAGACGGGCTCATCGGTGCCCACGACCAGAAGACGTTCACCACCGGACTCATAAAGTTTTATCAACTCCAGCACCCGCTGCGAAAACTCGGCCGCGTCGGATTCGGGCGGCGGTGGCCCGCGTTTCTCGAGTAGGGCTTGTGCATACGGTGTGAAGTACCTGGCTTCATTGGTCCAGATCATGTCGGAGCCGAGTTCGTTGCGTAAATTGATGCCGCCGTACATTTGCAGATTGGCATCGTAATACACGTCGTGCTCCAGGATCAGATCGATCATCGCCTGCATGTCGGCACTTCTCGGACCGCCGCTGCCCAACGTCAACTGATGTTCGACGCGGTCGATCCCCATCAGGATCGCGTCTCGCAGCTGCACATCGTATTCGCCGTCGTAGTTGGTTAGATGGCCCGTCGTCGTCATGCCGTGCGTGTGTGCCTGCTCGATCAGAATTCTTGCTTCTTCGGGTGTCGCCTGTTTGATCTTGATGCTGACAATTCCCCTGGACGCCCAATAATCAACCTCTGCACGAATTTCCGCTTCGCTGATGTCATTCGGCCACGCGATACAATCGTCGAGCGCCGTCTTGATGCTGTATTCACACCTGAATCCACCAAAATAGGGCCCCGAGGCAAACAACCTCGGCCCTATCGCCTCCCCGGCGTCGATCAGATCACGCTGTTCGAGTACGCGATCGGGGAAAAATTCGCCGGCTGACCAGGTCGATGTAACACCGTTCGCGAGGAAGATGATGCCGTTATAGACGACTTCTTCCGCCCGTCCATTGTCCACGAGATCGAAATTGTAGTGCGCGTGCAGATCAATCATGCCCGGCAAGATCGTTGCCGAATCGGTCAGATCGATGACGGTTGCCGCAGCAAGATCGCTCTCTGTCAAATCGGCGTCTATTGCGACGAAAACCCCATCTCGAATCACGATGCCTGTATTTAGCCGACGCGTATCGCTGATGCCATCGAACAGCCAGCCCCCACGGACGATGACTTGCTCCGACGCCGGTTCAGCCCATTGTGCGTGAACCGACACAGAGGCCAACAACAGACACAGCACTTTTGTTTTCAAGGAATTACATATGCATGCGGACATATCAACCTCGCACTTTTGATGATAACCGACCAAGCTAAGACTAGATCAGAATAAGATTTTTACAAGCCTAAAGTGACCTGACGCCGTAAATTAGATACTGTCTGAAAAGGTCTTAATTCAACGTATCGGCGCGATATTGCAACTAAAGCAAATAATTATCAGGACTTTTTTACATGTCGTTGGTGTGGTCATGCTTGTCAACGGCATCTGGATGGTCTCGCAAGCGCTCGAATGGTTTATCAATATTCCGGCGGATATGCTGGCGACGGGCCAACCGAACGGGCACCTGATCCGTGATGTTGGCTTTGCCTACATCGTCTTCGGCTTCGCACTGAACTGGTGCGCATTGGAATTGCAAAACCGTCGTGCCGTGTTCTTGATGATTGCCATTTTTATGGTTGCTCACGCGACTGGACATACGGTCGAAATCCTGATCGGCCTGCTACCGGTTTCGCATTGGTGGATTGACTTACCGCTGGTGCTGCTGCCGGGATTGATTTTCGGCGTCCTCGCTTTGCCGCGTGTTTGGGTCTCCATGGTCGGCGACGGAGGGCGCCGCTGAGATATCCGCAAGCAGGGTCGCGGTAAATACAGACCCTTCGCCCGGTGTTCCGGAAAGCTCCAGCTTACCGCCTAGCAGACGACAATATTCCCGCGTGATCGTGAGCCCCAGGCCGGTGCCTGGTTGACCACTTTCGGTGGAACTTCTGACTTGGTTGAATGCGTCGAACACAGTTTTCGCGTGCTCAGGCGTGATGCCAATTCCGGAGTCTTTTACCTCGAGAACAATCACTGCGTCGCCGGCGACGACATCCCGGCGGACATTGACTTCAATGTGACCGTCCTTGGTGAACTTGGCCGCATTGCTCAACAGGTTGAACAGCACCTGACGCACCTTGGTGACGTCCGATCGAATCATGCCGATGTCGCCGGGGCAATTAAGTTTCAGTGTATTGCCATTTTTCTCGATCAGCTGAGTGCAGGTCGTGACAACTTCATCCACCAGCTCCTTGAGGGCAATTCGAGTGACTTCAATGTCGGTTTTGCCGGCTTCGATCTTGGACAAATCCAGCACATCGGAGATCAGGGCTAGCAGGTGCATTCCGGCCGCATTGATCTTCTTGAGATCCGATTTCATTGCTGCGTGATCTTGATTCTCGGTTACGTCTTGCAAAATTCGCTGTAACCAATGATGGTCGTCAACGGTGTCCGCAGCTCATGACTCATATTGGCCAGAAATACCGACTTGGCATGGCTTGCTGCCTCCGCCGCCTCCTTGGCAGCGCGCAGTTCAACCTCCACCTGCCGTAGCTCGGTGATGTCCTGCAGCGTACCCTCGTGCCAGATATGCCCGTCCGGTGCGTCGGGAAAGTCTCTTACAATTTCGACCACCGTGCGTACGATACCGTCCGCGCGCACGATGCGATATTCACATGTAAATTTATCTTGCGTTTCGTATACTTCGGCGACCCATGCCCGATCATCCGGGTGTATGAGTTCAGTGTCCTGATCCAAAGTTGAGAAGCGAATCATGAATTCGTCCGCCGTGAAGCCAAAGATATCGGCGTATTCGTCGGAAACATTCAAGTACCTGCCGGCTGTACTATCAAAGCTCCAATAGCCTAGCTTCGCAGTTTGGGCCGCTATGCGCAGTTTTTTTGAGGCCTCTTTTTCTCGATCGCGTGACAGCCGGAGCGCTTGCAAGATATTCGCCCAGTCCTTCCAAATCAAATCGGCGACTCCAAGAATTACCCCAATAACCACGATGGCGGCGTAAAACTTGCCGATCGCTACGGCATCTGGATCCGGCCGTATCGGAAACGTGACATCGAGCCAATTCAGTACAAGCGCCGCCGCAATCGCCGCAATCGTCATTGCTGACCAAAATATGATCGCACGCCGATTGCCGACGAGCATCGCGAAAGCCGGCACCACGGGCATCCCGATCAGGAAACCCACCGATGCGCCGCCCGTGGCGAGCAACATGCCAAACAGCAGAACAGCGTTTACGGCAATGAACGCATTCGCGATGCCATCGATTGCCAAGTTGGCAGTCAAAGCAACGCCGCATGCCATCAGCGCAATAATCGTAAGGAAAATCGGTATGGCAATGAGCGCCTGTCCGGTCATGAACGCTACGACTATAGAGACTGAGTAGGCGACAACCGACAAAATCACGGCACCGGCGAGTCGCCGTGCGCGTCTTTGGTCGACCTGACTAGCCGAATCGTAACCTGCCGTCCAGCGGTTCAGTACGGGACTGACCAACATTGACCTGCTTTTCATCGCATCCGTGTCTTCTCTCCTGACGCTCATAGTCGACTTGATATCCCCGGCTGCGAATCAGTCGGGCAGGTTTGCGCCACCGTCATCCATTTTCTCCGGACGTTGCCAGTAGACATACTGCGGCGTCCAGTCTGCCTCGCCGATGCCGGCGAGCCCCAACAGGCCCCACATTGAGCAATAGAGATCGCCCGGGCCGAATATACAGCTGTTCTTGCGTGTGATCTTGTCTCCGTCGCGTTCGTAGACGACAGCTCCGGGCATGTTATCGGTGCCTTCCATGACGGTCTGTTCGCTTATGTAGTCGCCGCCGCCGTGGGAAGCCAGGTGAAATCGCCATTCTCTCGAATTCGCAAACCGGCGCTGCAACTCGGGTGGATCTTTTGATACCAGGACAACGGACATCACGGACTCAAGATGCTTGACGAAACCGTTGAAGCCATCCGCCCACAGTGTGCAGTATCGGCATCCCTGACCCATATTGTGAATAAGCAACAACTGTTTCCTGTCGCCGAACAGATCCAGCAAACTGGTTTCACCGTTAATCGTCGCAAACGAATAATTCCGAACCTCGTCACCTGCAGTTGATTTACGCAGTTCGTTGAGCTTTGCAGTGAGCTCAACTATCTGTTTTTCCACCTCGGCTATTTCTGTGTTGGCCATGTCGCCCCCGCTACAAAGTTGCAGTTTATGCCTTTTCAGCACCCAGAATGGCTGTACTTGTGGGATACTCTGCCTGCTTTCACGATTTCAAGACTTTATGCGACGCGAAAATTCTGGGAACCGTGACGTCTATCGGCCTTGTCATATTCAAAGGCTATATTATCCGCTGACCTTTACCCTACGAGGAATTTGTTGTGGCTGAACTAAAAGGACTCAAGAAACCCGTAAAACTTAAAGCTGATATGGCTGAATTTTGTGGAGTAAGCGAACTGCCCCGTACTGAGATCACCAAACGACTCTGGGATTACATCAAAGCCAACAAACTTCAAACCAAATCTGCTAATGGCAAACCCGAAAACGCAGGCAAATACATCGTCGCCGACGCGAAACTTCTGACGTTGTTCAAGAACACAAATTCGACCAGTAAATCGGGCAACCTCACCGATCTACGCAACCTGGCGGAAGGCGACACGATAGATATGATGCAGATGGCTGCGGTCGTCAGTGCGAACGTAGAGTAGCCGGGAGCGCCCTTAGCACCGTCCAACCCCCCTAATTGAAAAACAGCCGCTCGGCTGCAATTCTCACAAACTGGCGGCCGCGTTCCTGCGGCCCGACCAGGTAACTCAAAACCTGAGAAATCTGTCACATTCCAAATACTTATATGCCCTTTTCGCGGCATGAAGTAGCCCAATGTGACCTCGATCACAGTTCCAATCGTGCACACAGGATAAAACCTCATTTAGTTATCGAGAAGTGCGCCGACGACCCGATAAATCGTGATTTTTTCCGTTGCTCCGAGCGACTTTAAGGAGATCAATTTTGACCGGGATAGCAGCAAAACGGAAACGGCTCGTCACTGTGTTTGTGTCCTTGTTTTTGACGGCAGGGTCTCTGCTCGCGAACCCCACGGCAGCGGCGCAGCCAGGTGCATCTGGAAACGCACTTGCGGGACTTAGCATCGAGGAATTACTCGATATAGCCGTTTACTCCCGCGAACCCCTTGGACTGCACCATACCCATCCTCAGGGAGAGTGGATGTTCGGTTACTCCTACATGTTCATGAGCATGGATGGCAATCGAGATGGCTCGTCCAGGCGCAGCCCGGCGGATGTCCTGAACGCCGGATTCGCGGTATCGCCGACGGCAATGATCATGAAAATGCATATGCTCGAGTTGATGTACGGTCTGCGCGAGGACCTCACTGTGATGGTCATGCTGCCCTACTTGAGCATATCCATGGATCACATCAATGGCGCAGATACGCGATTCAAGACAGCCGCCTCGGGCGTGAGTGACCTGTCCGTAACGGCCCTCTACAACATATATGACAAGCGGCGACGGCGCGTTCACCTGACGGCCGGACTGATGTTGCCGACCGGCTCGATCAAGGAGCGCGGCACTACGCCGCTTGGCCCAGATCAGAAATTGCCTTACCCCATGCAGCTTGGCTCCGGAACCTTCGATCCTGTTGTCGGTATCACGTACGTGGCAACCGAAACCATCTGGTCATGGGGCTTTCACTTGTCCCACACCTATCGGCTCGGAGAGAACAGCGAAGACTATACCCTGGGTAATCGTAAGCGATTCGACGCATGGCTGGTCCGCGAATGGTCTGGTCAATTGTCTTCGACCTTGCGGCTCAGCGGCGAAAATTGGGGCAACATCGACGGTGCGGATCCTGAACTCAATCCGAGCATGGTCCCAACAGCAGATCCCGCCAGGCGCGGTGGCAAGCGACTGGATTTGGGCATTGGCATAAATTTTTATATGCCCGAGGGCGTATTGTCGGGAAGTCGTGTCGTACTCGAGCTTACCTACCCGATAGTCGAATCACTCGATGGCCCACAGCTGGCAAAAGAATATGATCTAAACGTTGGCTTGCAATGGGTATTCTGATCCGATTCAGTTTTCGACGACTGTTTATCGCAATCGCCTTAATCGTATCGACCAGCCCATCTCTGAACGTGGGATCGGCCTGGGCAGCTGAGACTTTCCCGGAATATGACGTCAAGGCCGCTCTCATCGTCCAGGTGGCAAAGTTTATCCAATGGCCACAAACCAGCGATAGCGGCCGCAGCCTGCACGTCTGCGTATTGGGCGACGACCCCTTCGGACCTGCATTCGACGCACTGCGTGACAAGCAAGTCGGTGGACGTCCACTGACGACTGAACGGCTGCAGAACCTGCAATCCGCCCGGGACAGGTGCCATATCCTCTTCATCAGCCGTTCCGAGAAATCACGACTGACGTCGATCCTTGCCAAGCTGAAGACATCGCCAATCCTGACTATCGCCGATACGCAGGGATTTGCGCACCTGGGTGGCATCCTCAATCTGGAGATTGAGAACGACCGCGTGATATTCGAGATCAATGTTCGATCGAGTGAGATAGCGGGACTGCGGATCGACGCTCGCCTGCTCGAGCTAGCGATAATCGTCGGTGACGAACAGGCAGGGGACAAATAGATGCATAACCCGAAAAAGTCGATTCGTCACAAGTTGCAGGTAATCTCGGTTATTGCAACGATGACCGCTGTTTTTCTGGCCTCCATTACGTTTCTATTGACCGAAATCATGTCAAAACGTCAGGACATGGCGGACCACTACGTCTCTGTCGCGAGTCTTATTGCAAAAAACAGCGTTGGCGCTCTTACCTTCGGCGATACGGCTCGTGCAACCGAAATCCTGGCATCACTTGAAGAACAAAAGTATATCGTTTTCGCCGAGCTGCGTAATCCAACCGGCGGCCTGATTGCGCGATTTGAGAATTCCAGCAACTCGTCGAGCGATGTCCCGTCGATATCTGAGGCCGACGTTGCATGGCGAACGGAGAACTTTCAATCGCAACAAGCGACAGTTCGTATCAGTGGATTTCAGTTCATCGACGTCCTGGTTCCGGTCCTGTTCGATGGCGAGCAGCTCGGTGTCGTGCAGATGCGAGCCGCACTATCAAGCCTCGTTGAATCCCTGATTTCACTTGCCTACATCACCGGAGTCGCATTCCTGTTCGCCATAGTCGTCGCATACGTTCTCTCTGTGCAATTGAATCGGACGGTCTCCGGGCCGATTCTTGAGCTCGCAAATCTTATGCGGATCGTGTCAGACACACAGGACTATTCGCTGCAAATACCTGTAGAGGTTGGCGATGAGAGTGATGAGATAGATTCGTTGAACGCCGGTTTCAACCTCATGCTGCGCGAGATACACATCAGAGACAAGCGACTGGGTAAGCATCGTGCGGAGCTGGAAAAGAGGGTAATCCAACGCACGCAAAATCTTACGGCTGCTGTTGCAGCCTCTGAAGAGGCCAAAAAAATCGCGGAAGCCGCAAGTCTTGCCAAAAGTGAATTTCTTGCGCGCATGAGTCACGAAATACGAACGCCGATGAACGGCGTGTTGGGCATGACAGAATTGCTGCTCTCAACGACGCAGCTGGATGACCGCCAGCGAGACTACGCCACTACCATTCGCCAGTCCGGCGATGCCTTGCTGGCCATCATCAATGACATCCTGGACTTCTCCAAAATCGAGGCCGGCAAGCTGGAGTTGGCGGTTGCGCCGTTCGATTTTCGCAGGATGATCGAAAGTAGCGTCGCCCTGCTCGCCGAGCTCGCACACAGGAAGGGCCTGGAGCTGATCGTGGATATTCCGCCAGATATCCCCAGGGGCATGCGTGGCGACGCGATACGCCTGCGGCAGGTGCTGATTAATCTCATCAGCAATGCGGTGAAATTTACGGAAAAAGGCGAGATCGTGGTTCGCGTCAGGGAGATCAGTACCGAGGCTGGGTCGACGCTGTTTCGATTCGAGATTCGAGATACGGGTATTGGCATCAAAGCAGAGAGCCAGGCCTTGATTTTCGACTCCTTCTCGCAAGAGGACAGTTCCGACACGCGCAGAACTGATGGCACCGGACTGGGACTGGCAATTGCCAAACAATTGGTCGCTCTGATGAACGGTGATATCGGCGTGAACAGCGAGCCGGGCCGAGGCTCGGTGTTCTGGTTCACAACGCGGCTGGAAAACGGTGAACCCGACACATTGACCCTGAAACCGGAGCTTCTCGCCGGAATGCGTGCACTGATCGTGGATGACAATGCAACCAACAGGAAAATTCTGCGACTGCAACTCGAAAGCTGGCGCATGGACGTCACCGAAGCAACATCCGGGGCCCTTGCCCTGGAGCGACTACGGCAAACGGCGCATAGCAGCGAATCGTATGACGTGCTGTTACTGGACATGCAGATGCCCGAGATGGACGGACTGGATCTCGCGCGGGCCGTGCAGGCGACGCCGACCTTGGCCGATCTGGTGCTGGTGCTGCTCAGTTCGGTGACGGGAAATGTGCAAAATAGCGAGATCCAGGAAGCCGGAATCAGCGCACACTTGACCAAACCGGTCAGACGCGCCGATTTGTATGACTGCCTGACAAGGACGTTGGCCGACACCACCACGGCGCAAACCCGCGAGAACCCGATGGCAAAGACCGGGATTTATCGTAAGCCGGCAAACCTTGGCGCACATGTTCTGGTAGTAGATGACAACCTGGTCAATCAGGAAGTAGCGCGATCAATGCTCGTCGAAATGGGTTGTCGCGTGACCGTTGCCAAAAACGGTCGCGAAGCGGTGGCGAAGTACCAGGGCGCGTCTTGGGATGCCGTACTCATGGACTGCCAGATGCCCGAAATGGATGGCTATGAAGCAACCCGGTTCATCCGTCAATGGGAAGCCAAGCAGAAGCAATCGCGGACGCCCATAATCGCACTCACAGCCAATGCCCTGCAGGGCGATCGAGATCGATGCCTGGCGGCCGGGATGGACGACTACCTGAGCAAGCCATTTAACATCGCCAGTCTCTTCGATGTGCTATCAGCACATTTGGCCGATCTGTCGGCGACCGCCGCACCAATCGAATCGAAGGCGACAGCCAGCGCGTCGAACAGCAACAATCCAACACCGCTCGAATCGAAGGCGACAACTGGCGCGTCGAACAGCATCGAACCGACACCGCTCGAATCGAGCCCGACAAATAACAAGTTGATCAGAACCGATACGCTACCGGCCAATTTCGAGACTGACACCGTCGTCCTCGAACCCAATGCCCTCAACACTATCCGCAAGCTTCAGCAACCCGGGGAGCCCTGTTTGCTGAGCAAAGTAATCAACCTGTATCTCGAGACCTCAAAGGAACTCCTGGTCAATCTACGCACGGCTATCGACAAAGCGGATGCGAATGCGCTGGTCGAAGCTGCCCACGCACTGAAATCGTCCAGCGCCAACGTCGGCGCCAAAGTGCTTGCCGATCTCGGCAAGCGATTCGAATCGATGGGCCGCCGCGATGATCTCAACGGCGCCGCATCTCTGCTCATGCAATTCAATGCGGAATATCGCCGCGTCGTTGACGCGCTGAACAGAGAAATGCACGACACAGCAGCATGACTGACAGCTCAAATCCAGTGGTGATGGTTGTGGACGATGATCCGGCCGTACGTTTACTCTGCGAGCAGTCACTGGGGCCGACCGGCTTCAATGTATCGTGCTTCCCTGACGGCGTATCCGCGCTCGAAGCCTTGTCTGCGCTGCAACCCGATATCATCTTGCTGGATGTTGAAATGCCCGGCACTGATGGATTCTCGGTATGCCAGGAAATTCGCGCACGCAAATCGACGGCAGACATTCCAGTCATCATGATCACCGGCAACGACGATACTGAATCAATTAATCGCGCCTATGATCTCGGCGCAACCGATTTCATCAGGAAACCCATCGCGTGGGCTGTACTTCCGCATCGCGTTCGCTACCTTTTGCGAGCGAAAGCGGCCTTCGCCGATCTAAGGCGCGCGGAGCAAAAGACTCGCGCCCTTCTCAAAGCCATTCCGGACATGATACTGAGCATTGATTCGAAGGGTGTAATTCAGGAGCTCGTAGGCGGTGATATGCGTTACTCGGACGGTTGCGAAAACCATATTGGGCAACCACTGGAATCATTTTTCCCGCCGGCCGTTGCCAAGACGGTACGCGAGTTCATGCATGTCGCATTGGCAAAAGGAGGCGTGCATGTCTGCGAGCATGTGCTCGCCGACAATAAACGATACTGTGAGACCCGCCTGATAGCGCGAGATGAGAACAATGTGCTGGCCATTGTGCGAGACATCACAGACCGTAAGGAATCGGCAGCCAAAATTCATCGGCTTGCCTACTATGACAATCTTACCGGGCTGCCAAATCGTCAACAATTCCTGCGAGACTTGCGGCTCGCAATCGCGATTGGCAGACGCGAAGAAACGTCGATAGCCCTGCTCTTTATTGACCTTGATCGTTTCAAACGCATAAACGATACATTGGGGCATAGTGTCGGCGATATGTTGCTCAAGTCGGTTGCTAAACGACTGGAGAATTGCGTCCGAAATTCGGATTATGTTGCCAGGCTGGACACGCAGGACCTGCCCAATGTGCAACTCTCGCGCGTGGGAGGTGATGAGTTCGTCATCCTCATGACGAATATCAAATATGAAGAAGAGACCTCCGTGGTTGCGAAGCGCATCGTGGATGCACTGGCAGCTCCATTCAATTTTAAGGACCACCAATTTGTCGTCACACCAAGCGTCGGTATCGCCATGTTTCCAGGAGATGGCGACAATGTAGAAGACCTGATGATGAATGCAGATATTGCGATGTATCGGGCCAAGTCCGCTGGCCGGAACATGTACCGATTTTATTCAGACACGATGCGTACTCGCTCGCTCGAGCGTCTTGATCTGGAAGCCGACCTGCGCAAGGCAATCGCCAACGGGGAGTTTTGTCTGCATTATCAGCCGAAGGTCGAGATAGCGACGTGGTCAATCGTCGGTGTCGAGGCGCTGCTACGGTGGAACCATGCCGAGCGTGGCTGGATTTCACCAGGAGATTTTATTCCGATCGCCGAGGATACCGGTCTCATTGAACAAGTCGGCGAGTGGGTGATTCGCGAAGCGTGCGCCCAGTTGCGTAAGTGGCAGGACAGTGATCTGGATAAGCTCAGCATTGCTGTCAATGTCTCGAGCAAACAAATCAGTGGTGGCGACTTCCTGCACACGGTCCTGAACATCGTTGAGAAAGCAGCAGTCCGACCGCAACTCCTCGAGCTCGAAATTACGGAAAGCATGTTGATGACTGATGTGCAAGAGACTGTCGCGGCACTGGTTTCATTGCGAGAAGCGGGATTCCGACTCTCGGTTGACGACTTTGGCACCGGTTACTCATCTCTGGCGTACCTCAAGCAGTTTCCATTGAACGCTCTGAAGATCGATCGATCTTTCGTGCAAGGACTGCACCAGAACGCAGATGGCGCGACTATTTGCACCGCTATCCTCGCGATGGCAAAAGAGCTGGGCTTGAAGGTCATCGCAGAAGGTGTCGAATTTGAGGAGCAACTCGAATTCCTGCGAAAACATCAGTGCGACGAGATCCAGGGATTCCTGTTCAGCAAGCCACTGCCCGCAAACGAGTTGGAAGAATTAGTCCGGCGCCACAAATCCGTGGATGTGGTAGTCACCCTCTAAGGCCCAGCGCATACACTCACACAGCGGCGTTCGACCCCTGTTTTGCAAATAATCCAAACTGCTGCTTGCCGCTCCAGCTTTTGCTTGTAGCCCACGCTACAATCGCGTCAGGTTTGAAATTAACTGGGGAACGCCGTGAAGGAAAATCTGCAGATCACCGCGTACGAGATCATCGAAAAACCGATGGTCCTGCAGACCGCCGAACGGTCGCGACAGTGGATGGACGCTACGGTCGATCGTTTCGCTTATCGATGCCTTCCCGTAGCGATCGCCAATCAGGTCGGCTGGGATATTTTGTGTCCGGTCGCATTTACTGCCAAATGGAACGGCAGGGAAGGCATAGATGCTATCAAGATCAAATACCAGGGCCAGGAATCGCCGCTGATCAGCTCCCACTTCGGCCATGGCGTCCTCACGTTTACGCTGGGTTATTTATTTCGCACCAGCAAGTCGCATAATCTGTGGGTTAAAGGACCGACCAACTGCCCCAAGGATGGCATTGCGCCACTCGAGGGCCTGATCGAAACCGATTGGGCACCATTTTCATTTACGATGAATTGGAAGTTCACGAGGCCGCGACACAAGGTACAATTCGATGCAGGCGAGCCAATTTGCAGGATTCTGCCGTACCCGCGGCATTACATACGCAAATTCGATCCTCAAATTCAAAACATCCACCACAACACCAAGCTATTCGGTCAATATGACGCGTGGCGAAAGACCCGAGTGGCATTCAATGCTGATTTAAAAGACGCCGATTCCGATGCCGCAAAGGCGAAATGGCAACGCACGTATATGAAGGGTCAGGATTCGATGGGCAATGCCTTTGCCGGACATCAGACCAAGATTCAGATGAAGAACTTCAGGCGTAGCTGATAAAATTGGCGCACAATAGAAGCATAAGAGGAGACTCCAATGAAAAAACTAACAATCCTGGCGTTGACCCTGTTGATCACGGGATGTATGCAGGCCCCGCAGACAGATCTGGACGGACTCAAGGCAATGCGTGACGTTTGGCAGTCCGCTTATGACACGAACGATGCAGCGTTAATTGCCGCAGTATATGCAGAGGACGGCGCAATAATGCCACCGAACGGCGAAACGGTGCATGGCCGATCCGCTATCGAAGAATTTTTTGGTGGTTTTTATGCCGCTGGCTTGGCCGTCGAATTGCAAGACAGCGACGTGTATGCGCACGGTGATGTCGGTTACAAAGTAGGCTCATTCACCATAGCCGATGCCGACGGAACAACAATCGACGTCGGTAAATACATCGAAATTTGGCGACATATTGACGGCAAATGGCAAATGTATCGCGACATCTTCAACAGCAACCTTGCGTTGCCAGCAGCAGAAGCCGACACAGAAGCCGATGCAGAGGCCGGCGAGTAATAAACGTTTCCGCGGTAATTTTTCTGCGAAATTACATTAGGAATTGGGAGTTGCTGCACTAGCCTGCAGCTTTTGTGCGGCGTCTTGCCCGCTGGCGGCGAATATCGATGAAGTTTTTCATTTTGAGCGTGTCGGCTGACTTCATGACCTCCGCCATTTCTTCACTGATTGCGGGTGCGTGCTTGACTTTGAGTCGGTGCTGGCCCAAGGAAATAACGTCGTCGTCCTGAAGTATGGTCTTTGTGACAATTTCCGAATTGACGGTCGTGCCGTTGGCACTGTTCAGATCGAGCAGTATCAGGGCATCGGAATACAGCAGCAGTACAATATGCAACTTGCTCACAAAGTCGTCGTCGACGACGATATCTGCAAAATCTGAGCGACCGATCAGGACCTTTTTTTCCGTGAACGTGTAATCCTGCAGCAGTTCACCGTCTTTCGTTACAACGAGGCTTGGTGGTATGCGACCGACTCCCTCGCAGACACCCAATACCGGAATATCCACATCGGTTGGATCGATGTTTTCATTCGGAGCGTAAGTATCAACGACGCTGATCGGGATATCCGCGGAACGCAGCATGGCCTCAAGCGCGTAATGATTCAGTGAACCCGGCCACCCACCCGACTGATCGTGCAGACGATCGCAGACATCGAATGGAAAAACTGTCTCCGCACACCCACTACCCGCAGCGTGCAACCTGGCGTGCAAGTAAATCATCGTTTCCTTTGCGGACAATGGCTGCATCGAAAAAGTGCCAGGGTCGCGATAAGCAATGCTGCCCATGCCGTCTGAACTGATAAGCGTACCGAGGTCTTTAGTGCCCGTGAGAATGAAACGCAACGCGAATCTTCCCTGCACCGAAATACCTGCAAGCGCATTTAATATACGCAGTGTGCTCGGGTACATACGATCAACGTTGTCGATGATCAGCACCGGGGACTGCCATGAGCGTGTCTGCACAATAGCAAACTGGTGGAGTGTTTTGAGCAATTCTTCGTCGGCGTCGGCGCTGGACTCGAAGCCAAATTGACACAGTATTCTCGTCAACAGGCCGCGTGGCTTGAGTTGCATACCGTCGATGAATGCAATCTCAGTGTCGCTGGACAATTGCAGGGCCAACTCGCGCACCGTGGTGGTTTTGCCAGAGCCTGCCGGTCCGTGCAGAAGACCGATGCCATCGGGATTGCGCAGCGCCGACTGCAGGAATGCCAACCCATCGTGATGCGACAGGTACTTGATCGTGATCAGCGATCCGGCGTCCTCCGCAAACGCCTGATTGCCCAGTAAGGAGTGATTTGCTTGCATCTGCATGCGATCGGAAAGTGCCAGTTATTAGTATTATTCCTTTAATACACGCTGTAGCGAGCGCAAGATTCCATAATCTGGTCATTCGACGATGCACTTTGTCGTGTATTGCCGAATGAGCTCACCGTCAGCAGGGCCTCGACCATGCCAGCGTGTGAATGTGGCTGATCTTTTCGGGCAGCTGCAGGCGGTAAAACTGGCGCAGTTCGGCAAGGGCGAGCCTGTCGTCATCGATCAGCTGTGGTTGCAAGCCGTGGCAAAATCGCGCGGCATAGCTATTTGCCGATCGATATCGCTGCAGCTGTTCGCCATCGAGATCGCCGTGAAAACTGACGTTGTCGAACAACCAGCCGTGCAAGCCCCTTACCAGGGCATTATCGGTCTGGCCCAATGCAATCAACATCGTACTGACATACTTGTCGATCTCGCCTTGCAATTCGAGTTCAAGCAGCGAGACGGTGCGATTCTGCGTGGCTTTCCAGACAAGGCAATTGAAGTGGCTGATGCCCTCGAGAACCTTCCAAAGGTCATCGAGTAATTCGGTGCGCAGACAGTCCAGCGGCCTGGCAGATTCAAGGCGCTCGAGCATTTCGCCGTCGAGGAACAGCGACAGGGCCAGGCCATCATTGTCTTCTGACAGGAGCAGCGTCTCGTGCGTGTTGCTGAGCATTGCATCCTGGCCGATGAACTTTGCCAGCGCCGGATCCGTGATCAGGTAATCCCGGACGTCACAAGCGCGATCCACCTGGTAGATGTCGTTCAGTTGACGTTGCAGTTCGGCGAGCATTTCAGTGGCGCAGTCTCTTGGCAGCCGAGATCGGCACAACGCCCTGCTGTCGCAGCAGGATTTCGGCTCTCCGGCTACCGGTCTTCAGCCAGATTTCATAGGTACGCAGCAGGTCGACGTCAGATTCTTTGCGCGCCCCATCGCGTACCTCGTTGAGCACGTCGATCAGCGTCTGAAAATTACTAGCCAGCTCCTTGTAAATGTCGGCAAATGCATTGCCTCGAAAGGTGCCACGAACTTCATCGGACAACGACCCGTAGGCGTTTTCACCCATGTGAATGTAGAAGTCGACGTCGACTGCTTTGTTCGCCAGACTTTCGATGAAGAATCCCGATACGAACAATGCAACATCGCCAATGCGTTGCAGGTATTGCGATCGTTGTTCGACGTTCGGCGCATCAGCTGCGTCCGCAAGCATCAGTGCAAGAGGCTTGACACCGTAGGAATCGCCGTCGTCTTCATAGAATTCTTCAGACCGGGAAAACAGGGTAAGAAGATTGACAACGTAATGGGCAGCATGCGGATCCAGATCGACGCCTTGCTTCGCGATTACGTCATCAATCGACGTACGAAAGTAGTCACGAAGATTATGCACTGGCATTACGCGATCATGATTTAATCGATTACCCATATCGTTTATTCCTCGTCTTACTTTATATATCGCAATTTGACAGTAAATCGTGTGACGAAGTTCACGATCTGCGTGACGCATTGTGGGACGCAACAGCAAAAGCCCATCAGCGTGCATGCTAAGCTCGTTCAAATGTTCATCCCCGTCAAAGCCGATTTTGTATTGCCTCGCATGCCCGTGATGACAGTGCTCATTTGCCTGCTTTGCGTTGGCGTTTTTCTCGTACAGGAAAGTGGCTGGCGGGAATTCGAGACGGCCATCGAACGTTACTGCGCTGTACCGCGCAGCCGGCTGGTCAAGATGGTCATCAAGCGGGTTCAGGAACAACAGGACGCAACAATTTGCGGTGAGACGATGTACAGGATCCACACGTCGGACAACCCGGCCGAAAAGATCGAAGCAATCGTCGGCTCGCTCAAACCGCTCTCGGGCCTCAGCGCCGAGGACTCCCGAGAGTATTTCGATCGTTTACTCAATGACGAGTTGCGCAGTTTTCGAAACTACGTCCCCGATGACCCGGATTCAGCCGTTGCCTACAACACGGCATCGTGGAATCCGTGGCACATGATTACGGCGAGCTTCGCGCACGGCGATTGGGGACACATCCTCTTCAACCTGGTCTTTTTCTTTGCGTTTGCGGCAACGGTCGAGTCCTTGATCGGTCCGATCGGGTTCGTTTTCTTCATTGTCTTGAACTCCCTGATCATCGGCGCAACTGACTCAATCGTGTCTACGCTGTTGGACGATCATCACTGGACACTCGGCTTATCCGGAATCGTTATGGGCATGATGGGTCTTTTTGCCTATTTGCTGCCAAGAGGCAAGATTCGCTGTTACTACTGGGTCATCGTCATATTCGGCTCCGTCGCCATACCCGGCTGGATACTTGCCACCTGGTACATCGGTGGCGATATTTACCAGTTGTTCACGCGTGACGAGCACGGCGCTATCAACGTGCTCGCGCATGTCTCGGGCGGTGTTGCCGGGTACCTCTACGGTTTCTTGTTTCTCCGCAAAGCACGAAGAGATGCATCAGACCTGCAAGAAGAAGTAAACAAGACTGCCGTCAACGCGATGTTTATGACGAGTCGAATGCACCGACGTTGACGAGTCGTCTACTTTTCGCTGGACTGGGACATCACAGACAGAAAGCGCAGCGGCAACTCCAACAGTTCATCCGGGCCGTGCGGCGCATCCGAATCGAAGAACAGTGAATCGCCGGGCGTCATTGTATAAGTCGCATTCAGGTGCCGATACACCATGCGTCCCTGCAGAACATAGATGAACTCCACGCCCGTGTGTTGAAAAATAGGGAATACGTCAGCGTCTGATTCCAGCGTGATCAGGTAAGGCTCAACCGCAACATCGCTGTGAATGCTGTGGCCAAGCAGCTGATACTGATGGCCGGCCCGCGTTCCCCGCCTTTCGATCGCCAGTCCCTGCCCTGCTTTGACGAAGGTTGCGTCACGCTGCTCCTCGAATTCACGAAACAACGCGGTAACGGGAACGTTTAACGCGGTGGACAGCGATCGCAGCGTGGCCAGCGACGGCGAAGTAATGCCATTTTCGATCTTTGACACCATGCCAGCGGACAGGCCAGTGCGGCTACACATCTGGGTGATCGTCAGGCCCAGTTGCTTCCGGTAGCGTTTCACCTGCCTGCCGATCGCCTTTTCCAAAGCGTATGCAGACACTTGCACGTGTGCCGGGTCGTCTGCGTCGCCTGCCTGCCGTGGCCTGCTCATGGTCAGGATCTCCGGACTCAGTTATTCATGTCAGGAAAATTACTTTAACAGCAGTTTACAGAGGTGTACACTGCAACAGCCCGCCCTGTGGCGCAATCGTGGATCGATCATGTGCGGAATCGTTGGCATTTATCTGAAGAATGAGCGCCTCAACCCGGAGCTCGGCAAGCTCCTGGCCGCGATGCTCATCGAAATGAGTGACCGTGGGCCGGACAGTGCCGGCATCGCCCTGTATCGGGATCCTGTCGCCGATTCGAGTTGCAAGCTGACCTTGCATACCGCCGGCGCCTACGACTGGGATGCGCTGCAAACAGCGATGGCAGCGCATCTGCAAGCCGACGTCAAACTGGAAGTTCATGCCAGTCATGCCGTCGTCATCGCAGCAACCGACGTCGCCTCTGTACAGGATTGGCTCAGTGCAGAGCACCCGGAACTGCAGATCATGAGTGCCGGTTCCTGCATAGAGATCTACAAAGAAAAAGGATTGCCGAGCGAGTTTGTCCGGCAGTTCAAACTGCATGAACTCAATGGCACTCATGCGCTCGGGCATACGCGCATGGCGACCGAAAGTGCTGTCACGACCGAACACTCGCATCCGTTTTCGACCGGCATGGATCTTTGTCTCGTGCACAACGGCTCGTTGTCAAACCACAATCGTCTGCGGCGATTCTTGCGTGACCAGGGCGTGTCGATCCAGACAGACAATGACAGCGAAGTCGCTGCCGGCTATCTCATGTGGCGACTGCGTGAGGGAGACTCGCTCGAGACCGCATTGGAGCGGGCGCTGGTGGACCTGGATGGTTTCTACACCTTCGCCATCGGCACCAGGGATGGCTTCGCCGTGCTGCGTGATCCGATTGCCTGCAAACCCGCCGTCATGGCCGAAACCGATGACTGGGTTGCCATGGCCTCGGAATTTCGCGCCATCGCACAGCTTCCCGGGGTGGATAACGCCACGATATGGGAACCCGCACCTGCCACCGTGTATACCTGGGGTCACTGATGACGACCTTCGACTTGAACACGGACTCGGTCCGCGCACTGAATCAATCGCTGCACGATGCATCGTCCGGCCACACGTCGGTGACCAAACCGGGCGGACAACATTGCATTGCATGCGGTATTGACGCGGCGCTCGAGGTATCGATCGACGGTCATGTCGGTTATTACTGTGCCGGCATGAACCAAGAAGCACATATCACGATTACCGGCAATGCCGGCCCGGGTGTCGCCGAGAACATCATGTCGGGGACGGTTCGCGTCAAGGGCAATGCCTCGCAATACGCCGGTGCCAGCGGTCACGGTGGCACGCTGATCATCGAAGGCGATGCCAGTTCACGCTGCGGTATTTCGATGAAAGGCGTCGACATCGTTGTCGCCGGAAGCGTCGGTCACATGAGTGCCTTCATGGCGCAAAAGGGACGCCTCGTTATCTGCGGCGATGCCGGCGATTTCCTTGGCGATTCGATTTACGAGGCATGCATCTACGTTCGCGGTGCGGTCGGGGAGCTCGGCGCAGACTGCATCGAAAAAGAAATGACCGATCAGCACGTTCAGGACCTCACGCAGTTATTGGCGGCAACGGGCATCGATGCAGCTGCAGACGAGTTTCGTCGTTACGGCTCGGCTCGCAAGCTCTATCACTTCGACATCGATCACGCCAATGACTACTGATAATAAATCGCTGCGCCCATCAGCCACATTTTCTCAGCATGTGCTCGATGAAATTCATCGAGCAGCGGACGAAGGTATTTACGAGATCCGGGGTTTCGGTGCGAAACGCCCTCTGCCGAATTTTGATGACCTTGTTTTCCTCGGCGCGTCGATGTCGCGTTATCCGCTGGAGGGCTACCGCGAAAAGTGCGCGACCGACGTCGTGTTGGGAACGCGATATGCAAAGAAACCCATCGAGCTGAAGATTCCGATCACGATCGCCGGCATGAGCTTCGGCGCACTCGGCGCAAACGCGAAAGAGTCTCTCGGTCGCGCGGCAACGGCCATGGGCACGAGTACGACCACGGGCGACGGCGGTATGACCGAGGAAGAACGGCAGGCGTCAAAGACGTTGATCTACCAGGTACTGCCATCTCGATACGGATTAAACCCCGATGATGTCAGACGCGCGGATGCCCTGGAGGTCGTCGTCGGCCAAGGTGCCAAACCCGGTGGTGGCGGCATGTTGCTCGGCCACAAGATCACCGCGCGCGTGGCCGAAATGCGTGACCTGCCAGAAGACATCGACCAACGCAGCGCCTGCCGGCATCCCGACTGGACCGGACCCGATGACCTGAAAATCAAGATTCAGGAACTGCGTGAGATCACCGACTGGCAGATCCCGATATTCATCAAGGTCGGGGCAACGCGAGTCAGCTACGACGTCGCATTGGCTGTCAAGGCGGGCGCGGATGTCATAGTCGTCGACGGCATGCAAGGCGGCACCGCCGCCACGCAGGATGTATTCATCGAACACGTCGGCATTCCAACGTTGCCGGCGGTACGCATGGCCGTCGACGCACTGCAGGAACTCGGCATGCACCGTAAAGTTCAACTCATCATATCGGGCGGCATACGCAGCGGTGCCGATGCCGCAAAAGCGCTGGCACTGGGCGCTGATGCCGTATCCATCGGCAGCGCCGCGATGGTCGCGCTGGGTTGCAACCGCGCTGTATTCATTGAAGACTACGCCGCTCTGGGTACGGCGCCCGGATATTGCCATCATTGTCATACGGGCCGTTGTCCTGTCGGCATCACGACGCAGGATCCGCAACTGGAGGCTCGACTGCAGCCTGAGCAAGGTGCACGATGGGTCAGGAACTACCTGAGTACGATGGTGCTCGAAATTCAGACCCTGGCTCGCGCCTGCGGCAAGTCACATGTGCTGAACCTGGAACCGGAAGACCTGGTCGCGCTGACGGTTGAAGCGGCGGCCATGGCAAAGGTACCGTTGGCCGGCACTGACTGGATCCCGGGCAGCAATGAATAACGAATAACGAATAACGCAAACACTGCGAAAAGGAGAATCCCGATGGCAAAAGACCTGGCGGCCATCGCTAAAGCCAACAACATCCACTATTTCCTGATCAGCTTTGTCGACCTGCTCGGGCAATTGCGCGCCAAACTCGTGCCCGCGCGTGCCATTCGCGGCATGCAAAGAGACGGCGCAGGCTTCGCCGGATTCGCGGCGTGGCTGGATATGACACCGGCGCATCCGGATATGTTTGCCATTCCGGATCCTGACAGCCTGATCCAGCTGCCCTGGAAACCCGAAGTCGCCTGGCTGGCTGCGGATCTGTGGATGGATGGCAAGCCTGTGGAAGCTTCGCCGCGAGTGGCGTTAAAGCGCCAGATAGCGGCGGCCACGAAAAAAGGGTATCGGGTCAAGACGGGTGTCGAGTGCGAATTCTTTCTGACCAATGCCGCAGGCGATGCACTGTCCGATGCGATGGATAAAGAGGAAAAGCCCTGCTACGACCAGTCTGCATTGATGCGCCGCTTCGATGTCATCAGTGAAATCTGCGATGCGATGCTGGATCTTGGCTGGAAGCCCTATCAAAACGACCACGAAGACGCTAATGGTCAGTTCGAAATGAACTGGGATTACGCAGACTGCCTGGTGACCGCGGACCGGCATACGTTCTTCAAGTTCATGGCCAAGTCGATTGCCGAGAATCATGGTTACCGTGCGACCTTCATGCCGAAGCCATTCGCAAACCTGACCGGTAACGGCTGTCACGCGCACGTATCCGTGTGGGACAAAGCTGGCAAGAAGAACCTGTTCCTGAACAAACGCGATGAGATGGGTTTATCGAAACTCGCGTACCAGTTCCTGGCCGGTGTCTTGCACAGCGCCGATTCGATGGCCGCGATATTCATTCCTACCGTGAACAGCTACAAGCGCATCGATGCCGCCGTGACGACATCAGGCGCAACCTGGTCACCGAATGCCATTACCTACTCCGGCAATAATCGAACCCACATGGTGCGTATTCCGGATGCGGGCCGCTTCGAGATCCGTCTGATGGACGGTGCGACCAATCCCTACCTGTTGCAGGCGGCCATTGTGGCCGCCGGACTCGACGGTGTTGCGAACAAACGCGATCCCGGAAAACGAATCGATCTCAACATGTACACGGAGCAGCACAAGCTCAAGAAAGTCCGCAAGCTGCCGGCGAACTTGCTCGATGCGATTCGCCTGCTCGACGCGAGCAAGGTTGCGAGATCGGCCTTCGGTGATGAATTCATCGACAGCTACGTCAAACTCAAACATCAGGAGTGGCAACGCTTCACTCGCGAAATCACTCCCTGGGAGCGCGATCACACGCTGGATTGCTAGGTGTGATAATCGGTACTTGATCAGACAGACACTGTCAGACAAGATTGAGATCGCAACCCCAAGCCGACATTCAGAATTCCCTCTAGCGGGCCGACGTCGACCCCAGTTAGCGAGATTTCATCCAATTTTCGGCTTTCGATTGCCTCGATCTATGTAGAATCTGGCATAACTTCTGAGTCTCATATACGGGGAAGATGCATGACCTCACTCTTGGGGGAGCTAAAACGACGCAATGTCGTCCGGGTAGCGGTCGCCTATGCCATCGTTAGTTGGCTGATTTTACAGTTAACGGACGTGCTGATACCTCTGCTGAGCCTGCCTGATTGGGTCGGCCGACTAATATTTCTGCTGCTCGTTATCGGCTTTCCCCTATCGCTGATCCTGGCATGGGCCTTTGAACTGACTCCCGAAGGCATCAAGCTCGACAGGGACGTAGTGCGATCTGAGTCGGTCACTCATCTCGCCGGGCGCAAACTCGACTTCTTCATAATCGCGGCACTTTCCCTGGTTTTGATTTTCGTAGTCATTGATCAATACGTGCTGGAGGAGCCGTCGTTCAGCCCCGAAGCAGCTGAAAGCCTGCGTTCCATCGCCGTACTCCCGTTCGCAAATCGTAGTGCAGAGGAAGAAAACGCAGCGTTCTTTGCTGACGGCATTCACGATGAATTGCTGACCCGATTGGCCAAGATTGCCGACCTCAAGGTCATTTCCAGAACCTCTGTAATGGAATACCGGGATACAACAAAAAACATGCGGCAGATCGGAGCAGAGCTTGGCGTCGGCAGCATCCTGGAAGGTGGCGTTCAACGCGTGGGGAATAGCGTCAGGATCAACGTACAGCTTATCGATGCGCGAAACGACGAACACATCTGGGCAGAAACCTATGATCGGGAACTTACCGCCGCCAATATTTTTGCGATACAAAGCGAGATCGCGACCGAGATTGCCAATACGCTGAAGGCGACACTGACACCCGAGGACCAACTTCGCCTGGGCTCAGTGCCGACGGACAGCATGGAAGCGCTGGATGCTTACTTTGCGGGCAAGCAATTGGTCGACCAGCGTACCGAAGTGGCTATTGAGGCCGCAATCCCCAGATTTGAGCAAGCGATTGCCTACGACCCCAACTTTGCCCTTGCTCATGCCGGGTTGGCTTATGCCTGGCTGCTGATGCCGGAGTACTCGGCTTCCATTGACCGCGGCCTGACCAAGGTAAACTCCGAAAAGGCTGCGGCGAGATCTTTGGAGCTGAATCCCGATCTGCCGGAAGGTCTGACGGTTATGGCCTGGAATCACTTGATCCACCATTACGACTGGGTTGCAGCAGAAAGATTGTTACGCAAGGCACTAAAGGTACAGGCTAACAACAGTGACGCGCTGCACTGGCTCTCCCACGTGCTTTCATGGCAGGCGTATCACGATGAAGCCATAAAGATAGCTGAGCGTGCTGTCGAAAGTGATCCGTTGTCGCCGCTGATGAGAATGAATCTCAGCTACATCCTGATGGACGCCCAACATTACGAACGATCCGTCAAGGTCCGCAATGAAGCCCTGGAACTGCAGCCCGATTACCCGGAATTGTGGCGCAACATGTGGCTGACTTTCCTTCGTGCCGGGCGTTACGACGACGCGACGAATGCATTAGCCATCTGGGCAAGTGGTACCGGGCGTAATCCACAGGCAGCGACCCGCCTGGGCCGCCAACTTCAGCAATACCCCGATACAGGCACACCGGTCGAGCTGCAGAATGAACTCCTGGACGAACTGGAAGTTGGCTCAGAAAACCTTGGCCAGATTTACGCCGCAGCTGGTGACGGTGAGACCGCGCTCGCAGCGCTGCGAACAGCGCTCGACGAACATGCAGGATCACGCAGTGTTTTAAGCATGAAGATCAACCCCCTGTATGACTTTATCCGCGATGACCCACGCTTCGTCGAAATGCAGGAAGAGGCGGGTTTGTTGCCATGAACTTCTTTGAAGAATTAAAACGCAGAAATGTTTTCCGAGTGGGCTTTGCCTGCACGAATGCGATCCCACATCAACGCCTTATCCGAATCCGTATAATAGATCCTCGTTCGATACCTCATAAGCAACACCTCCTTCTCTTCCTCTAGAGTTTAGGTGTTGCGTTCACCGGTTGAATCAGCAGGGCAGGCGGCCGTTCGAATCCAATCAATTCTGACACTATCTGTAAGGTCGGGTCTGGGCTATTAAAGCTGGATTCCGTAGCAACATGCGAACTTTCAGCTCAGTTTTGATTTCCTTGCGCGGTCTACCAACTCCTTGCGTTCAGGCGAAGCGAGAGTGGCTCCACGTAACATCTGCCAGTTTTCTAAGTTCGTGTCGCCGGATTCGAACGCGACGAGCACGCTCTTGGTCGCAGCAACAGCGTCGCGCGTCCCCCGCAAGCACCGGTGATGCCAGCTCCCGGGACTTTTCCAGTGCGCTGCCGGCCGCAACGACATGGGACGCGATGCCGGCCTGCAGCGCGGCATCAGCAGCCATGCACTCACCCGCCAGAAGCATGCATCTCAGCGTCAACCCGCTGAGGCGGTTGCGCCAGCGAAGGATTGCGCGAGGCTTGTATAAGAGGCCCATGCGTGCAGCCAGCAACTCCAGCATGGCGTCGACAACTTTCTCGATAGCCACGTCCATCGCCAGGTCCTCGACAGTATCTTTCAGGTCGGCGAGGTCCGCCCCGGCGCTGAACGTATTGCCCGCGCCGCAGTATCGGGATCATTTACGTGATGACTGGGCGCGCCTGTCACAGTGATCGAAACTCGTCACCAACACAGTATGTCAGCTGGGTTTTGACGGGCCACGCTGCAAGAGCGCCTGGATCATTTCCTGCAGTCGGCCGAAATCGACCGGCTTGGCGCTGTACTCATCACAGCCAGCTTCCAGCGCCTTGTCGCGATCACCTTCCATCACATACCCTGTCACCGCAATGATCGGGACGTGACTGGTCTCGGCAGTGGCCTTCAATTGACGAGTGGCCTCCCAACCATCAATTTTCGCCAGGCCCAGATCCATAAGAATCAGGTCTGGACTGTCATCAAGACCTTTGCGGATGGCTTCTTCCCATCAACAGCCGTCACCACATCATAGCCTTTCGATACGAGCCAGCGTGACATCATGTCACGGTTCATATCGTTATCTTCGACCAGGAGAATTTTTGGCATGTCGTCCTTAGCGTCCGTCGTTCACATTATAACTTTGGCCTTCACTCGACCCGACTGTGCTTCTCTGCGAGTAACCGCGCGCGGAGGATGTCCGCCGGCAATGTAGCCGCAAAGACCGACCCCTCGCCGGGTATGCTGGAAGCCTCCAACTTGCCGTCTAACAAATGACAATAGCCCCGGGCGATCGACAGTCCCAGCCCAGCGCCCGTCCTGCCACTCAGTGCGGAAACTTCACCCTGGATGAACGGGTCGAACACCGTTTTCAACTGCTCGGCGGTGATGCCAATTCCGGAGTCACGCACCTCGAAGACAATCACATCATCATTATCAGCCATATTGCGTCGGACATTAATTTCAATTAGGCCATGCTCGGTAAATTTGGCCGCGTTACTCAATAAATTAAGTAACACCTCACGCACCATCGTCATGTCCGATCGCATCGTGTCAGTGCCAGTCGAACAATTTATTTCCAGTGTGTTGTTATTCTGCTCGATCAATTGACTGCTGACAGTTACCACCGCATCCACTACATCTTTCACAATAAATGTAGTGATATGCAGATCGGCCTTGCCGGCTTCGATCCTGGATAAATCCAGCACATCTGATATCAGGGATCCCAAGTGCGTGCCGGCCGCATAGATTTTTTTCAGATCCGAACGCAACGCGTCCTGGTCGAAGTCCTCGTCCTGCTCCTGCAACAGCTCGCTGTAGCCGATGATCGTATTCAACGGAGTTCGTAACTCATGGCTCATATTGGCCAAAAATGTCGATTTAGCTCGGTTAGCTGTCTCCGCGTCGTCTCTCGCAATCTCGAGCTCCTTAGCCCGGTCCTCCAGTTGCTCTGTCTTTTTATGCAGTTGCTCGACGAGCGCGTGCGTATCAATGAGCAAGGCTTCCTTCGCCTGGATGGCCGCTAAGTAATTGAGAACCGGATTGTGCCGCGCAAAGTCGCTGCATTTCAGTGAAAGCTTCGCGATATCGCTGGTCTTCTTAATGACGGGTTCTGCCAGAAACAGCAGGTAGCGGTCGTCAATCGAGTAAAAACCGCCTTGAATTTCGACGGCCGAATTCGTACGACTGATGAAATGGAACGTTTTCTTTATGTTGCCTTCGATTTCATCGTAGCTGAGCGCGGTTGGGGAATCGTGGGCGACGAGAAAATCCTGAAATAGTTTACCCAGCTCGATAGTCGGGATCAATTTCCGCAGTCCATCGCCGACTTGGTGAATGGCGAGATCCTTGTCCAGTACAAAATGGAAAGGAAATGCTTCCATACACACGCGCGGCCCAAGCTTGAAATCACGCAAAAACATACTGTGCTTTGCTATCAACGGACTGTAATTCGGAACTGATCTTGTGCGGCCCCACTTTGCTTCTCTGCCATAATTTCAACCGTGATTGCCTGACCAGAGTGGTCGCCCAGTCCCTTGATTAGCCCCAGCACAAAGGGCATCAGCCCAGGCCGATCAGACACATACTGCAACTGTGCCGTATTGTCGTCGAGTTTTAAGAGCGTATAAAGAGGGCGGCCGCAGCTCGGGCAGGCCGGCGGCCAGAGACTTGTGCATGGAATCCAGATTTTCCAGGAAATCAAACAGATCATCGGCCAAAGCATAGTAATGCCCATATTCGCCTTTCGCCGTCATCTCGACCCAATTCTTGCCGAACATTTCCAACACTTGGTCAGCAGAGATCTCTAAGACCTCCGCCGCCGCCCCGACGATGTCATAGGTGATCTGGTCGGGATACTGTTCCAGACCGACAAAGAATTCAGTATTTACGCCAGACTGTTTTTCAATCTTGTCCCAGGTCTCACTACCGTACTCGTTGACCAGCCCTTCGATGAGAAACTTGTTCACCATCCCGTACATCGTATTTTTCCTCAGAAAAACTCAGTCTTCGTTGATCATAATCGCCCTCAATTTCGAAACCTTGAATTAATGAGCCAGAACTAATACGCCTAGTAGGACTTCGGTAATCCAAGCGCCTTTTCGGCCATATTGCACAGGATCAACTCGGGGCTGACGGGCGCGAGACGGGCAATCATCACCTCACGCATCAGACGCTCTACGTGAAACTCCTTCGCATAGCCCATGCCGCCATGCGTCATGACGGCACGTGTGCAAGTTTGAAATCCGGCTTCGGCGCCGAGGTATTTTGCGGCGTTAGCCTCAAGCCCGCAGGGTTCCCCGCTATCATACAAGGCGGCCGCTTTCATCGCCATCAGGAACGCTGCCTGCGTTTATATGCAAAGGAAATCCTGCCGCGAATCAGGAAGAAGTTCGACTAGCCGAATTGCTCTGGAAAGCTCATGCTTATCGCGCATCCGCCGGATTGGTCGAATGCGACTCGAGAGCCAGTGTCTCTTCGTAACCCAGCTGTTTTGCCAATTGGTTGTATTCGCCGACGATAGACTTGGCATCGGCAATTAATTTCTTCAGGTAGCCCACTGGATTACGCAGCTCCCAATGCTCGGGCGACCATATCAACTCCCCCTTCGATTGCTGCAACCGCAGATACGGCGGCGAGCACCATAGTTCCTCGCCGTCGCGTGAATGGTGAAAAAACCAGAGCTGCTCCTGCTCCGCTTTCTCGAACAGTGGTTCCAGGCTCGTCAATATGGCTTGATAATGAATATCGAAGGTCATGTCACTATCTCGACGTAATAGGGCGGTCGGCCTGCGGCAAAATTCAGGTCCAGGCAGATCATACGTCAGCATTGTAAGGCGTCAATGCTGCCTTCGACGTCGTGCCGAGAACGCGGCCACAACACTCATCGTATCGGCCTCGAGAATGTTGTCGTCGGACCAGGCGCTGACCGAAAAAACCGTAAGCAAACCAATCGTTGCGCAAAGCGCGCGTAAAGGTTCACTGCGCGGCGGAATGGCAATTTGCGTTACAGCACCCTCGCAATGCGCCTGATTCTGATCCTGATTTGATGATGTCTTATTGTGTCTGCGATTTCTGGGGCCATGATCTGGAAGGCGTCCCGGGAGCCATTAATCGGGTGGCTGCTGCGGTGCGCAATCAGAAAAAAGAGATAAAAGTCTGAAACTGGGACCGCCGTCGCAGATTTATGTAAAGCGAAAGATTTATGGTTCCAGCTGGATTCCGATGGTCCAAAATCATGCTTCTGAAGCAACTGCTACAACAGCCGCAGACCTCCTCGAAGCTGTTCGTCTGTGACCCATTTCGCGAGCCCGATCACGAGGAATTGGTCAAAGAGGTCATCGGCCTGGCGAACGCCGACGTTGATGGCCCCCGGTACATCTTGTTTGGGGTCAATGCGGGCGCCATGGAAGGTAGTGGCTACGTCGGCATCGCTGACAGCGCCATGGCCGATCTCAAGAAAGCCCATCGGCTGTTATCCGCAATGATCGAACCGGTTCTGCACCTGGCGTTCATCTATGACAAGATAAACAGCAAGCTCGTCGGCGCTCTTGAAATTGACGGCTGCGACGAGGGACCCTATGTCGTCGGTCAGGATTTTTCCGAAGAGCTCTCGCGCGGTCGTTGCTGGATCCGGGAAGGCCACGAACTTCGCGCCGTGCATCAATCCGACCTGGCTTCGAAAAGCACGCCCGAAGCGTCCGGACTGCACAAGCTGATCGAACCACCGCAGTTAACAGTGAGTTTCAATGACCAGGCCGACTGCAAGCAAATCGAGTTGACCGTGCCGGATACGTCTGATCCACCGTTTGGCGGAGAAAAACAAAGGGTCAAAAAACCTACGACGCTGACGCAGACAATCAAAAATGTCGTCGAGACAGTAACCGTTCAAATCTTGCGCCTTGGCAAGACGCACAATGCGACTGCGTCGACCGATATGTTCAGGGAAACCCAGACAATATTTGCCGGCGCCGCTGACCATTACTATTTCGAAGAAAAAGCACTACAACTGAATCTTACGGTGTGCAACGAAGGCAAAGAGAGCGTCGAAGATGTGAGTATTGAACTCGGCTTCCCGCGAATTCCGGACTTCGAAATAGCCGATCACTTATACCTCAGTCCGTTTGACAAACGCTCATCGAATGAGATCAAGAATCTCGGCTACCCGGATGTAGATGTCCTTGCCAAGGCAATATTGGTGCGAAGTTCATTAGATGGTCTAAGCCCCGGTTGCTCGGTGCAGGCGTTTAGATGCCCACTGCGAATGGCAGTGGGACCCAACATGCAAAAAAAGAAAATAGCGATCAACTACACATTGCGTTGGCAAAACAAGGAAGTTATCGGTCAAGGACGCTTGAAGATCCTGTTTGGCAAGACAGCCGCCTGACCGAGCGTTCAATTCCAAGTTCCGCTAGCCTTTCAACACCCGCTCCGCCGTCATCGGTATCACGTAGTTTCCTAGTGATGGGTTTTGCGTACGGCCTCTTTGACGATGAGTTCCTCGCTAAGTGCATAGCCGATGCCCTGTGCGACGCCGAATAGCCCGCTACACGACTCGCGCATGGCACAATGGGCAATCCACACCACGAGGCCATGCCATGGTTGCTACAAGCGAAATCACCCAGTCAGCCGACGCTGCCGCGATTGAGCGCTTGCAACGCGTCTTCGAGGCACAGCAGCAGTCTTTGAGAACTGACACTGATGCCGATCTTAAGACGCGCACCGATCGTATCAGTCGTGTTATCGCGATGGTGGTCAAGTATGCGGACCGTTTTGCTGAGGCTACGCACGCCGATTATGGTTCCAGGGACCCGCTGCTCGCCAAAGCCATCGATATGGTCAGCCTCGTCGATGGGCTTAAGCACGATCGCAAATCTGTTGCCCACTTCATGCGCGGCGAGCGTCGTGCATCGACTTTTCCGCTTGGCCTGCTCGGCGGTAGATCAAGAATTCACTACGAACCGCTTGGCGTTATCGGCAATATCTCGCCGTGGAATTTCCCCATCCAACTGTCTTTCTCGATGCTCGGCGCGGCCTTTGGCGCCGGTAATCGCGTCATGATCAAGCCATCGGACCAGACAATGCAGACCTCGCAGGTGATCGAAGCGGCGATACGCGAATATTTCGATGCGACCGAACTTGCCGCATTTGCCGGTGGTCTGGATCTCGCCGTCGCATTCCCGAAGTTGCCCTTCGACCACCTGATGTTTACAGGTTCTCCTGCCCTGGCTCGCATCATCTCCGCCGAAGCCGCGAAAAACCTGACGCCAGTCACGCTGGAACTCGGCGGCAAGTCGCCCGTCATCATCTCTCGCACGGCCAATATCAACGCAGCCGCGCGGCGCATCATGTGGGGCAAAGTCCTCAATGGCGGGCAAGTCTGCCTCGCACCCGATTACGCTTTGGTTCCGGCCGGCACCGAAGCCGAGTTTGTCGACGCCGCGAGTAACGTTGTCAAAGAGATGTTCCCGACGATGGTGGGCAATGATCAATACGTAAGTTTCGTCAATGAACGGCATTTCGAGCGCGTCAAGGGCTACCTGGCCGACGCGCGGGCGAAAGGCGCGCAGATTATCGAGGTCAACCCGGCCAACGAAGAATTCCCGGATGCAGCACGCAAGATGCCGGTCACGTTTGTGCTCAGAGTTACTGACGACATGGTCATTGCGCGGGAGGAAATATTCGGGCCCGTACTCCTGATCAGGACCTACACCGATTTTGCCGACGCCATCGACACCATCAAGTCGCAGCCTAAGCCGCTGGCGCTATATTATTTCGGTGCGGACGATAAAGAGTGGCGCACAGTCCTCGAGGAAACCTCATCGGGCGGTGCCGTGCGTAACGATGTCATCGTGCACGTCATGCAACACGACCTGCCCTTCGGCGGTGTCGGCAATTCGGGTACCGGCCGCTACCACGGCATCGAAGGCTTCAAGTGCTTCTCGAATGCGCGCAGTATTTACGAGCAAAGCAACTTCGCAGCGAAAGCTCTGCGGCTGGCGCTGAACTTTCCGATGCAGGACTTACACCACAAAATCGTTAAGACCAAGCTACGCAAATAAAACAACAAGACGGAAACGACATGCAATTACCTGTCACCGCGCTTTACGCTGGTCGTGTCGGTTTATACATTGTGGATGATTAGCGGAACGATGATGGGGTGATATCGCGCTAGCGGTCGGCGTTATCAGGGACCGTTGACGCCACCGTATGCAATACCGGTCAGGCTCGCCATGTCGGTCTTGAACGTTGTCAGGTCGTCGTGGTTGAAGTCCTGCAGATGATGGTGACCTGCGGCCCTGGCCAGTACGGTCATGAGCTCGACCGAGGCCGAGAAGAATCGCGCCAGGCGCTCGGCCGCGAGATCAACGGGTAGCCGCGCTCGCAGATGCGGCTTTTGCGTGGCGATGCCGACCGGGCAGTTGTTCGTGTGGCAGGCACGCATGCCGATGCAGCCGATTGCCTGGATAGCCGCATTCGACAGGGCGATGGCATCCGCACCGAGTGCCATCGCTTTGGCGAAGTCAGCCGGGATTCGCAATCCGCCCGTGATGACCAGCGTCACGCCTTTAGCGTCACACGAATCGAGATGCCGCCGCGCGCGAGCTAACGCGGGAATCGTCGGTACAGAAATGTTGTCGCGAAAGATCAGCGGTGCGGCGCCCGTACCGCCGCCGCGACCATCGAGAATGATGTAGTCGACACCAATCTCCAAGGCAGCATCGATGTCTTTCTCGATGTGCTGTGCCGACAGTTTGAAGCCAACCGGAATGCCGCCCGTCTTGTCGCGGACCTCGGCGGCAAAGTCGCGGTACTGACTGAGCTCGGTCCAGTCCGGAAAATGCGCCGGCGATATCGCAGGCTCACCTTCCGGCAGGTTACGCACCTGCGCAATCTTGCCTTTGACCTTCGGCCCGGGCAGATGGCCGCCCGTGCCAGTCTTGGCGCCCTGCCCGCCCTTGAAGTGGAACGCCTGGGTCTTCTGCACCTTGTCCCACGAGAAACCAAACCGTGCCGATGCCAGTTCGTAAAAGTAACGCGAGTTGGCAGCCTGTTCTTCGGGCAACATGCCGCCCTCGCCCGAACAAATGCCCGTGCCGGCCAACTCGGCACCCTTCGACAGCGCGATCTTGGCTTCTTCGGACAATGCACCGAAACTCATGTCCGATACGAACAACGGGATGTCGAGCACAAGCGGTTTGGCCGCATTGCCACCGATCACGACATCGGTGCCTACCGGTTCTTCATCGAGCAACGGCAGCTTGTGCAGCTGGCCGACGACAAATTGTATGTCGTCCCACTTGGGCAGAAGATTTCGCGACACGCCCATGGCCGCGGCCTGGCCATGGTGCCCGACTTTGCTCAGGCCGTCGGTCGCCAGGTTGCGAATGAACTTGACGTGGGGTTCATCCGGCGTGCCCGAGTGATCCTGGTACATGCCCTGGTAGGCATCGCGCTGGTACGGTTGCGGATGCGACTTGGACCAGGCCTTGATTTCATCCGCGTCGACGAGCACCTTGCCATCTTCAATCCAGGCCTTGAATTTCGCCAGGGTTTCCGAGTGCTTGTATTCACTGACGCCGGTGTCGAGCCGGTAGTCCCAGAAATGCACGCCGCAAATCAGGTTGTCGCCTTTGACGAATCCGTCGGCCATCAACGCACCGCGGTGCGCGCAGCGACCGTACATGACCGACACATCATCGTCCATTCGCACGATGACGAGATCGACGGCGCCGACCAGCGCATGCTGCGGCGCACGATCTTCAAGTTTTTCCCAATCAGCAATGACAGTTTTTTTCATAGTTTGGTCACTCGTAGTTAAAGCGGCTGACAAAGAGCATTGTGCGCCCCCTTTTCAGGAGCCAAAATAGCGCGAGTGTTCGCCCATGACCAGCGCTCGCTGTTGCTCGATTACGGACACCAGGAATTCCCGGGCGACACGGACCCTTGCGGTGCACCGCAAATCGATGTGACTCAGGATCCAGATACCCCAGTCCGATGGGGTCAGCCGTACGTCCAGCCGGCGAACAGTCGGGTCCGCGTCGGCGATGTAGCACGGAATTCGCGCGAGACCGAGGCCATTCCGTACCGCCGTCAACATGGTGCCGACATCGTCAACCTGCAGCGCAACCTTCGCGTCGGGAAAATGCTCATTTACCCAGGGCGGCATTTCGGTATTGCCACGAAACAAAACGACCTCCGCGGGTTGCCGCTTATGCTCCAGGTATTCCGTGGTGCCATAAACGCCGTGCCGCAACGGCACTACCTCGCGACCGATGAGGAAATCGGGTGGTTTAGACGTCAGGCGTACGGCAATATCCGCTTCGCGCGCCGTCAGATCGATCAAGCCCTTTGTCGTGAGAATATCCAGGTCGATGCAGGGATATGCCTCGCGAAATTCGACCAGTCTCGGAATGAGCAGCAGGTTGGCGACATCGTGTGCAATCGTGATCTTCAACGGCCCTTTGAGTTCGGCGTCCTGTCCGAAGATTTCCCGGTCGATCGCGAGCGCCTGTGTCTCGATTTGCAATGCATGGTCGTACATGTTCTCGGCAGCCTGGGTCATCTCGTAGCCATCAGCCGTGCGGTCAAACAGCCGCGTGCCTAGCAACGACTCCAATGCGGTAATGCGGCGCGCCACTGTCGTGTGATTGACGCCCAGTGTCCGTCCGGCCCCGCTGACCGAGCCTTCCCGGCTCAGCGCCAGGAAGTACCGCAGGTCGTCCCAATTCATCGAGGAATCATGGCGTGTGCTTTTTTGCACAATCATTGTGCATTTTTTCCTATTTACGTTCGTCTTTGCACACCATAACATGTTGCCAACAGATCGACACTCGCACCAATTTCAGGAGACGAAAATGAACCTCAAGAACAGGACCGCACTGGTTACCGGCGCAAACCGCGGCATTGGCTTTGCTATCGTTAATGCCTTACTCGAGCGGGGCGTAAAGAAAGTCTACGCCGCTTCGCGCGACGTATCGAAGTTGCCGGATTTCAGCGATGAAAGAGTCGTACCACTTGAACTCGACATTAATGATCGCGTACAGATCGGTCATGCGGCCGAAGTCGCCAGCGACGTCGACCTGCTCATCAACAATGCCGGGGTCGCCGCTTTCACGAGCCTGCTCACCGGACCTCGGGAGTTGCTCGAGCGTGACATGACGACCAATTACTACGGCACGCTCGACATGGTGCGTGCATTCGTCCCGGTTCTTGAAGACAAACAGGATGCTGCGATCGTCAACGTGGTCACAATTGCTGCGTTTGCGAATTTTCCGATGGCCGGCGGATACAGCGCATCCAAGTCAGCGTTGTTCTCGCTGTCACAAGGTATTCGCATCGAACTGGCATCGCGGGGGATCTCCGTGCATACCGTGAATCCGGGTCCGATCGACACCGAAATGGCTAAGGACTTTCCGGCCGACAAAGCCAGCCCTGCAGACACGGCCGTAAATATTCTAATCGGGCTGGAGAATGACGAAGCCGATATATTCCCCGATGCCGCAGGTCGGCAAATGTTCGACGTCTGGAACAACGACTACCGCGATCTCGAGAAGATGGTTCTCGACATGCACGAGGCAGCTTGACGATGAGCAATAACAAGATTGAAGCTGGATCCGTATTTCCATCCATCCCCGTCCGAAGCCTGAACGGGGCCATCGATGACATCGGAATGATCAAGGGTAATGCGGAGTGGAAAATGGTGGTCGTTTATCGCGGCCAGCATTGTCCTTTGTGCACCAAATACTTGAACAAGCTCGAAGGCTACCTCGAGCGTTTGGCCGATATTGGTATTGAAGTGGCGGCGGTGTCCGGTGACAGCAAGGAGCAGCTTGAAGCTCACCTGGAGAAGCTCAACGTTACTGTGCCGGTGTACTACGGGCTCACTGTTGAGCAGATGCAGGAACTCGGCCTGTACGTATCGAATCCGCGATCAGAACAGGAGACGGATCATCCGTTCCCCGAGCCCGGATTGTTTGTGATCAATGCCGATCACCAGGTCCAGCTTGTGGATATATCGAACGGTCCATTTGCGCGGCCCGAACTTGAAGCGCTTACGTCAGGTCTCGAATTTATCAAAAACCCAGATAACAACTACCCGATTCGCGGCACGCACAAAGCAGCTTAGGATTCACATGCCCGTCGAATCAGCCAATACGAAGATTCCAACCAATGAAAGGAATCGCTACTCCTTGGCGCGCGAGCGCGTGTAATAGCAGCTTTGTTCTATAATCTGTGCTGAGGTACGCACTTAACGCTGCCAGAATCGGGGGCCGAAAATGAAAAACTACGCATCGTTGACTCGTATTTTGCTTCTCGCGATAGTTAGTCTCGCGATAGCCAATCCGGCGGCCGCCGAGACGATCGCGATCATCGGTACCGGTGATGTTGCTACAGCGCTCGGGCCTGCGTTTGCGGCACAGGGACACGCGATAATCTACGGCTCACGAGATCCATCGCGAGCCAGCGTCGAAGAACTCGTGGCCGCAACCGGTCACGGCGCAACTGCAACGACGCAGGCAGAAGCGGTGGCCGGTGCCGACATTGTCGTACTTGCTGTACCGGGCTTGCTGATCGAGGAGATCGTACGAGGACTTGGCGATCTGTCGGGCAAGATCATCATCGATCCGACCAACCCGCTGCAACGATCGTCAGGAACCCTCACACATGCCGTCGAGACATCGAACGCAGAAATAATTCAAAGTGCGGCGCCAAATGCATATGTCGTCAAAGCCTTCAACACACTGAACTGGAGGACGATGGTCGACCCGGCCTCTGCGGGCGGGCCCGTCTCAATCCCATTGGCCGGCAACAGCAGTGAAGCCAAACAGGTCGTCGCTGAGCTCGTGGAAGGCATGGGACTCGAAGCAATCGACGTCGGCTCGGTTGAGAACGCGCATTGGGTCGAAGGCATGCTGATCCTGTGGATCAACAATCGCTATGGTAGCGATGCTCGGCAGTCCTTCGATTTTCACCTGCGCAAGAATTAGTCTGCGGCGGTGAGCAGGCCGAAGGGGATGGTGCCGGTTAGAAGATTCGAACTTCTGACCCCATCATTACGAATGATGTGCTCTACCAACTGAGCTAAACCGGCTTTGCAGCGGCGCGCAGTATAGCGTCATAAGCCCTGTTTTGGGCAGTATAGGCCAGATTTGAAGCGGGCTGCCGGCGGCGGCAGTATCTACGCTGTGCGTGGACAAGGAGGTCCGCCATGCGCCGTCACCTGACTGGTTTTACACTGTACGAACTCTTGATCACCCTGATGCTGATCATCGTACTGATCGGCCTGGGGCTGCCGTCATTTTCGGCCATTGCCGCCCGCAATCGCTTGCACACCGAAATCAACGCACTTTTTCACGCCATGCACGTCGCCCGCAAGGAGTCGATCATGCGTCGCATGGTGGTCTCGCTTTGCCCCAGCATCGATGGCCGCACCTGTAAACCAGGTCGCGACTGGTCGCAGGGCTGGATCATGTTCGCCAACCACGATGGCGACTCGCCACCACAGATCGATGCCGGCGAACCGCTGCTGCAGGTGCACACAGTGGCTGAAAACGTTGTGATTTCGTCCAACCGGCATGGCTTCACGCTCAGAGCCACGCATAAGCGCGCGACAAACGGCACGATCGTCGTCTGTGATGTTGCTGGCCGGGTTACGCCGCGAGCGCTGGTCATCAGTTACACGGGCAGACCGCGCGTCACCCTCGAGGACCGCCGTGGCAAGCCCTACCGTTGTGATGATTAAGTTAAATCGTAGCGGTCAAAATCGACCGCTCATCGGAGCAATTTGGCCGTTCGTCGGGCGGCCGCGAACGTCTGCACCCCACACAGTATATTGCGTGCATGAAAAAACGAACCCAGACCGGCTTTACGCTCTACGAGCTGCTGATCACGTTGTTGATCGTCGGCGTGGTCCTGTCGTTTGGCATTCCCAATCTCAGCGAGTTCACGAAGAACAGCCGCATGACCAGTACGGCCAACGACCTGCATGCTTCTTTTTATATGGCGCGCAGTGAGGCAGCACGAGCGAAGACCAATATCACGATCTGTGCCAGTGCCAACTCGATGGATGCCAATGCAGACTGTGGCGGCACCTGGGACCAGGGCTACATCGTATTTGTCGATGACAACGGTGACATCGCGCGGGCGGGTGCCACCGAGACGGTCCTGCGAGCTCATCCGGTGATTGCCGAAGGCGTGACGCTGGCAATTGCCAATGACGCGACGTTTTTCAGCTTCGCGGCTACCGGACTTGGCCGCGGTGATGTCGGCGGCAACCCGTCGATTACGCAGGTCGTCATGTGCGATGAGCGCGGCAATATTAAGGCTGCCGGCGGTAACTCCGCGGCGCGCCTTTTTGTCACTACCCCGCTGGGCCGCGCAACGATATTGCGTGATGAGAGCATGATCGATGCTGCACTGACCGGCATGGGTAAGACCTGCCCGTAATCGCCTAAATTAAGGAAAATAATTGATGTTGATCACTAATCAGAAGCACGCACCCCGCAGCCAACGAGGATTTTCGCTCGTTGAGGTGTTGATTGCGCTGGTCATCATGTCCGTGGGCATGCTCGGTATTGCGGGGCTATACGTCCACAGCATGCGAGCGGGTCGAACATCGATGCTACGCCACAACGCCGTAACACTGGCTGGCGATATCGCGGATCGCATTCGTGCGAACCCAAGGGCCGCTGTCGCCTACACCGGAGTCGGCGCCAACAACAACTGCGTCGCGGCCAATATCGACTGCAATGAAGGGCAGATGGCGGCGCACGACATACTCAGCTGGGATCAACAGGCGGCAGAAACCATGCCGAATGGCGATGTCGTGGTGATTTTTGACAATAGCGTCTCCCCGCCGTTGTACACGATCACTATTTCCTGGGATGAGCCCGGGGAGAATTTGAGCTACACAATCACCATACCCGTACTCGGAATATGAAGAAGATGCGCAACAATCATTCAGTACCAAAGGTATCTCGCCATCAGGCGGGCCTGACGATGGTCGAACTGCTCGTCGCGCTTGCTATCGGCTCATTCTTGATGATCGGCTCGGTACAGGTTTACAACCAGAGCCGTCAAGCCTTTGTCATCAACGAGTCGATCGCACGCGTGCAGGAAACAGCGCAGTTTGCGATGGATACGATCGAAGCCGATCTGCGTATGGCCAGCAACTGGGGCCGCAATAGTCGAGCGCTCGCCGTCGAAGGTCGCTCGCTCAACGGTAACCCGAACCCCAATGGCCTGGCTGCACCCACCGATTGTGGTGCTGACTGGGCCCTGGACCTTGCGATGACCGTGGATGGCGACAACAACAGCTGGACGTTGGACTGCGACCCGACCGGCGGTTTGCAGCCGAATTCCGATATGCTAACGGTGCGCCGTGCCAGCGTTGCTCCGGCACCGCTCGAGGCCGGTCGCCTGCAGATCCAGACGACACGAATCCAGGGACAACTGTTCGATGACGGTGTCATTCCGGCCACGTTCAGCCCAGCCGACTCAACAACGCACAATCTATTGGTCAATACCTACTACGTCGCGGCCAACTCGACCTTGATACCGGGTGTGCCGACATTGCGTCGCAAGACCTTGACGATGGTGGGCGGTGTCCAGCAGATCACGGACCAGGAAGTCGCCCCAGGTGTCGAGAATCTCCAGATTCAGTTCGGCATCGATGTTAATGAAGACAATACCGTTGACCGTTACGTCAATCCTGGCGACCCGATATACGATCCCAATGCTGCCGGCTATGTCCCTGGCGCACGTGTCATGACGGCGCGCA
>JACZSM010000118.1 GCA_022574185.1 Pseudomonadota bacterium | reverse complement strand
AAAGATAATCCCAGGAAAGCCAATAATTGGGAGTGGATGGGGCCCGGTGGCTCTTGCGGACTTCAAATCCGTTATGCCTCGTGACGAGCGGGGTAGGTGGGTTCGACTCCCTCGCACTCCCGCCAACGCAATATTAGCTTCAGAAAGGCCATTCGAGAGGACCCGCGCAACGTTTGATTCGTCAATGTGCGAGGCGTATATGGCTGTTTTCCGAGTTGGTAGAATACCGCCTAAAGACTAGTCTGCAGCCGCAGGTTTCCATGCGCTCTTTCGTATTCTTTAACGGCCTGTTTTACAAGGTCCTCTTCTTTGCCTTACTTCTATCGGTGGCTGCAAAAACAGTCGTCAATTACCGCATCGACCCCATTAACCCAAATGTAACCCTTCCATCAGGTAGATTCGCCATAACTCACGCTGAGCATCGGCAGGAGGTGTGGCCTGACTATTGCGACGGATTATTTGGGACAATTTCCTGCAACATTAGCGATTTCATACAACCCGTAGTCGGCATCGATAACTTAGAGACGATCGTCTTCATCGCATTAGCCGCTCTCGTCGTTATACCCGTGAGCCTCTCCACCATCGGTCAAGATCGCTCGGGGCTGATTCCCAAGTATGTAGGTATGGGGTTGGTCTTCGCTGGTGGCATCAGTAATCAAGGGGAAATCGCCCTGCTCAACCATGCGACAGATTTTCTGTATTTCCGGGTTGACATCTTTTCCTACCATCGATTCTTCATCGCGAATCTTGCCGATACCATGATTCTTGTTGGGTTTCTCCTCGTGATCGTGACCCCGGCCTACCAAAAATTTGTGGCTGCTTTAGCAATTGCCGGACCGCCATTTCGCTCTGATTTAGGACCAGAATCTGACCAACCATGAAAGGCTATTTAACTAGTACTACCACGCCCCTTTTGTTTTCCCGTCATAGTTTTATAGGGGCTTACGACAGATCCAGAACGTAGACGGAGCAACCGTAGTAAACTTACCCGTATGCTGGACTTGAAACCGTGGCTAAGCGGGCAAGGACTCTCGGTACGTGATTTTGCCCGCGACTTAGACATACCGCTAAAGACGGCCCAGGACTGGGTATATCGAGGCGTGGTCCCATCGAACGAGAACCAAAGCAAGGTAGCCGAGTACGTCCACGCGCATTGCGCCCACTATTGGGTGATCGCGGCGCCAGACGGCCCGATGAGCAAAGGCATGTGTCAGCGTTGCGGACACGTAGGCGAGTTCCGGAATTCCGCGCCCGAATACCACTGGCCTGGTACGAAACCACGCGGCGACACTGATAAAGCCGTTCAAGGCAAGTCGGCGGCGTAGCCCATTGGCTGTAGCCCTATTAGGACAAAGCCTGTTAGCAGTAAGCAGGGTGTGTCCTGATTGAGCGTGGGAACGGCCGCGTAGTGAACAGGCCTCCAAAATGGACCCTCGTAGAAGACCGATGGGCACTACCCGCTTGACTTCTGATTCGTCGTCGGGCTACAGGCTACGTGTCAGTCGCGCGTACTTCATGCGATAACAACCCCACGAAGCCGCGTGTAAAATTTCCTTTTCATCGATCAACACTACGCCGCCGGGAAAGGAAGCAATAGCAAGGACAATCGTAAGAAGTTTGTTAATGCCCTCACCCAAATACGAGAGAGGAACAAGTTGGCCCAGCCCCATGTCCCCCGCGATTATGGGTATCCGGCCCTGGACGAGCAACGTGAGTTCCTTCAGTTTCGGCTCGATCAATTTGAGAGGAGCAAGTATTCTGTCCTCGTTCTGTTGCTGTTTCAACATACTGAAACGCTTAGCGTTCTCGTTAATTGAACCAATATGCGAAGTCAAGAAAACGCCTGTGATTTCCGACTGTTCGGCGTTCTGCAGCTTTAGAGCAGCACCATCTACCCACGCCGTTGCAACGCGTGCTTTCTGGCCAGGCGATGAGAATTCCAGCGTCAATCGGGATGATCCTGTAAGCGGCGAAGCATCTCCGTTGCCGTTGCCAACTGCCGGATCAACCAAGTCCAGTTGAGACTGGCTTGTTTCATCATGCTGCGACAAATAAAGCCGAAGTAAGGTACTGTTGCGGCCGTCATATTTGCATTCGATTCGGATATCAGACTCGATGTTATGGTTGTTGAATAGCCACCCCCACAAATCTTCGACATTCAATTCAGCTGTAGTTACGCCTCTGAATTTATCGATGTTGAGCGGTAAGGTTGCATTGTGGCTCCCAACGGATAGAAATATGGCTTCTAGGAGCGACGTTTTGCCGACGTTGTTCTTTCCTGAAAAAATGTTTACAGAGTTGAGATTCTTTATCTCAAAAGAGTGAAAACACCGAAAATTCTTTATACTGATGCTCTTTATCATCTGCCGTTCTCAATGCGTGGGCTGAAGAAATTACAGGCACAAATCGTAACTAATATTTCCCCT
>JACZSM010000117.1 GCA_022574185.1 Pseudomonadota bacterium | reverse complement strand
CGAGAGCAAAGATATCGGGGCCCGGCCTGCCATTCGTGAAACTTATCGCGATCTTCCCGACGATCTCGCAATGGGTGGCTTCCTCCTTGATCGCGCAATGGAGTTGTTTGATGCTGCCGGCGCCGTCAAATCGTGGCGGTTACCGATACTGACGACCACGGGTGGCGAGCATCTGCTTGGGACCTGCCGCATGGGTGATGACCCTACAACATCGGTCGTCGATTCCACACATCGCAGTCACGACGTGCCTAACCTCTTTATCTGCGACGGCAGCAGTTTTGTGACGTCCGGTCGCGGTCAGCCAACGATGACGATTATGGCGCTTGCATTCCGGGCAGCCGATCACATCATTGCCGCCGCTCGCACCGGAAATATCTAATCAGGAGCGAAATATGAAGCACGTTTTAGTATTACTGGGCTCACTGTCGCTGTTCGCTTGCGAGATCGACGTAAACAGCGACGCGGGAGAATCCGGGGCCAGTATGACGCAAAAGGTTGAGTGGCTCGCTGCACCCGGCACCGAAGATATGAATTTTCCGTTTTCTTCGGCCGTACGAGTTGACGATATTCTGTATTTGTCCGGCTCGATCGGCCTGGTACCCGGCACACGCAATTTGGCCGAGGGCGGCATTCAGGGCGAGACGCGCCAGACACTCGAGAATATCTCGCAAACACTTGAAAATTTCGGCTCGTCGATGGACAAGGTCGTCAAGTGCACCGTTTTTCTCGCCGACATGTCCGAGTGGAGCGCAATGAACGAAATTTATACAACGTTTTTCGTCAACAAGCCGGCACGCAGCGCGCTTGGATCGAACGGGCTCGCACTCGACGCGCGCGTCGAGATCGAGTGCATCGCCGTAATATATTAGGACTCGCTGTTCAGTAAGGTATCGCGGCGCGCACCAAGCGCCCGAAGTCGGCGGCTGTCGAGTACGTCGCCGAGTTTCTTCTCGAGTAACTCATCGGTCAACGAAGACAAGGCCTCTTTCCAGGCCGTCCCAACATCGAGCTCCACGTCGGAAAGATTTCTGGGTATCGACTTGTTCGCTGCGAATGTCTTCGAATGGCCAGCCAGAATTAGATTCCAAGTCGACTGATCGTAGCTGATCGCGGGGATAGAGCGTCCTTTATTGAATATCAGTGCATCGAATATCTGCATCGCATTCCATTGCACCGCAAATGGGCAGTCCGCATCACCGCCGAGCTCGCGACGCTGGTTTTCATCGATCGTGCCTGCGGGCAGAAACTGCAGTGAACCGTCGACACCGTCGACCTCGCGCTTGACAGCGACCGGCACCATGTCCAGTCCCAGCAGCAGATCGGTTCTATAGGCGGCCACCTCGGGGTAGAAATTGCGGCGCGTACGTTTGGAAAAAACAGCATTTACGACAAACTCGCCTTCCGTGACCGATACTCGTTGCGTTCCGGCCGCATCGCGTCCTATAGGCAGCACCTCACCATTAGCCAACAGCGCTTCCAGTGCCGCAGTATCGAGCCCGCCCGGGCGATTGCCGACAAAGCGCGGGTGTGCTGCTGGCGCCGGCCCATGGTCACCACTTTCGGTGATGACGGATAGTTCGTCGCCGCTGATAACGAGCGCGTTACCGTGACCACTGTAGTAGCTGTTGAGCATGCCCGTGTCCACTTCGATGACGCGGCCGCCGAGACGCTCGAATATGCGTCGGCCAGGTGTTGGCGTATGTCCAATAACGACCCGCTGAGCACCGATTGCTTGCAGCGATGCCTGCAGTCGATCGGTTTCAATCAGGTCACCACAATAGGCATTGCCGCGATACCAGAATGGTCCATTCACGGCGTACACCTCGGATCCGTTCAGGTATTTCAGGGCTGCCAAGGTCGCTACGTCAGCATCCGCCGCTGGCGTGAAATTGCGGAGCAGCTGCGGTCGTTCACGATAGGTGTCGGTTGGCAGCAGAATGCCTGACTCGATCAGTTTTTCGACCTGGCGCACATACACGGCAATTTGATCGTGCAGCGTTTCATTGACGCCTTGCAGGCCGATCTCGCCGATCAACGGCGAAATACCGCCGTGAACAAATGCCGTACCATCAATGACGACCATGATTTGCTTTGACAACAACCAACGACCGTAGCGGCCCTCAGATGCAAATGCATTGCGGTGCGCAAAAAACCCCGGTGGAGACTTTTCATCGAATGCCCGGCGATGATCCGCGAAGGGTGCGTCGTCACCCACTCGACTCCGCAAATAGGCTTTGAACCAGCCTTCGCGCTCCTCTGCAGATTCCTCGGCTGCAAACGCCGCATATTCTTCATTCGACACATAGCGAAGGTCACCGATGAGATTCATCACCTCATGATTGCCCATCAGCACGTGAACGCGGCCGCCATCTGCTACCGCTTCATCCTCAAGGCGCATGAGCAGGTCCATTGCATCACGTGAATCTGGTCCACGATCGAGAATGTCTCCGACGATGACAAGATGCGTCTGCCCACC
>JACZSM010000072.1 GCA_022574185.1 Pseudomonadota bacterium | reverse complement strand
GTTACGCAGACCCCGATGACGGCAATCATTGTTTTTACACGGACTTCGAACCCTACGACGCGAATTCCGCGTTCCCGCTGTTTGATCAGCCCGACATCAAAGGGCGATTCACCTTATCGGTCACGGCGCCTGATGATTGGCAGGTGGTGTCGGCAAGCAGGGAATCCTCGAATGAGCAAGCCGCAGAGTCGACGCGGACCTGGCTGTTCCCTGAGACGCCGCCGATACCAGCCTATGTCATGTCATTGCATGCCGGGCCTTATACCGTATGGGAGGACAGTGATTTCCGCATTCCGCTGCGGCTGTTTGCACGTCGATCGATGGCCGAGCTCGTTGCACCGGATACAGGCATGTGGTTTGAGTACACTCGCGCCGGATTCGACTATTTCGAAGATTATTACGGCGTCGACTATCCCTATGGTAAGTACGATCAGTTGCTCGTGCCCGATTTCAATGCGGGAGCGATGGAAAATGCGGCCGCAGTGACGTTTACCGAGCGATCTTTCATTCAACGCGATGGTTGGAGCTACAAGGAGAAGAAGAACCTCGGCACTGTCATTTTGCATGAGATGGCGCACATGTGGTTCGGTGATCTTGTGACGATGAAATGGTGGAACGGCCTTTGGCTCAACGAAACATTTGCCACGTTCATGGCGTATCATGCTGTCGCGGCCAAGCTCGACATAGACGATGCCTGGGAAGGTTTTTATCTTGACCGCAAGTATGCCGCCTACTGGGCCGATCAGCGCAGCACCACGCACCCTGTCGACACGCCGGTCGCGGATACTGACTCGGTCGGTGCGAATTTCGACTCGATCTCCTATGCGAAGGGCGCTGCAGTTATTCGACAGCTCGAATTTCGTTTGGGTCATGATGCGTTTCAGCGCGGTATTAATAAATATCTCGAGCGCCATGCCGAGGGTAATGCGAATTTACAGGACTTCGTCGGCGCACTTGAGGAGGCGTCGGGCGTTGAGCTACAGATCTGGGCGGACGAGTGGCTGTATACGGCCGGTGCCAACACGATCGAGGCGCAATTCACCTGCGCAGATGGCAAGGTCACGGAATTCGCACTTTTGCAGACTGCCCCTGCTGACTATCCGATACTGAGAACCCAGAAAATCCAGGTAGGATTCTTCCGCGACATCGACGGTGTCGTTGTGAGAGACGAAGTTCTCCCGATCACTTATTCCGGCACGTCGACAGAACTACCCGAAGCCATCGGCAAAAACTGCCCCGATCTCGTGTATCCGAACTATGGAGACCTTGGCTATGCGTTGGTCAAACTCGACTCGCGTACGCGGGCTAATCTCGAGGAAATGATTGGCCGCATTGACGATTCTTTTCAAGTCCTCATGTTTTGGCAGACGCTTTGGGACAATGTACGTTTTGCCCAGGTTCCCGTGACCGATTTTCTCGATGCAGTCTTCGCATCGGCCGCGCACGAAGACGATATCAATACTGTTGACCAGGTTTACTATTACGTCCGCGTTGCCATCCACTACTTGCGAGACATGCAAGGCGCTGGAGCCGATGCGCTGCAGGAATATCGGCCCAAGGCAGAATCCATCACCTGGGCCAATGTCGAACGCACGCGTGGCGACCTGCAGACGATGTACCTCGATCGCTACCTGAGCTTCGTGTCGGCAAATGACGGACTTGAAGGACTCGTCGATTTGTTGACCGGAAAAACTGACATTCCCGGGCGCGAATTAGACCAGGATAGGCGCTGGACCATGTTGCGAGTGCTGAGTCGCGAGGGCCATGGGCGCGTCAATGAGCTGTTGGCAATCGAAATAGAGCGCGACCCGTCCGATGACGGGCGGCGCTGGGTAGTTTCGGTGGAGGCCGCGTGGCCAGACATCGAGGTCAAGCGTGCGATTATTGCCGACGTCATCAATGTCGAGTCTGAAAATCCGTATGCGATGCAGCGTATCGCGATGCGTGCGATGTTTCCGCATGGCCAAGAGCAGTTGCATGAAATATTCGCCGACGAAATCCTGGCGCAGATTCTGCAAAACGAAAAAGAGGCGGATCCTGTCTATTATTCACGAGCACGAGGATTCGCAAGATACCTGATACCGACAAGCTGTACGGCGGCGAGCGTTGAAAGACTCCAGTCAGCAGTTGCCGCCCACGAAAACAGTCGAACCTCGATCAGAAACTACCTTGCTGATCGACACGAGGATGACGCACTGTGTGTCCAAAGAGCCGCGCTTATTCCGGATATATAATCTGGCTGTTTCTTTTCACGGACAACGGGTGGTATCCGGGCATCGCTTTCTGGAATATTCGATCGGCCATATCGGCTTTGCCGGCAGCCATCATGTCCTTGTACAGCGGCATTAAGAACTTGTTGCGGCCGATGCTTACGAGAAAATCTTCCAGACGGTCATACGCTGGTTCGTAATCATTACGAATTGCGATACGTAGCCAGCTGAACGCAATTTCATTGTTTGTCGATGCAGTCAGCCTGAACGCCTGATCCAGGTCTTCGAGTTGTTCGCGGCTGAGTCGATCGGGCATGCCGTCCAGAAAATGTTTCCACTGGTGATACGTCCACTCGCTGGTATCGATGCCTTCGGCAGCTTCGGTACCCTTCAACCAATCCTGGCGAATCGTATCGATCTGAGTGAATGCATCGGACTGCGGATGCGGTGCGCCCGCGGGGATCCCGGGTTCAAAAATCCACTCGCGAATGCGATCTACATCGAGTTCTTCCGGGTGCGTGATCAAAAGCGTTCGGTCCAGATACGCCAGAAAGTCTTCGGTCGTGATGCTCTGAAATGCAAATTCGTTGAAGTAGTCGAGCAAGAATTGATCGAACGCGTCGCGACCGATCTTCTGCTCGATCTCGTATAGCAACAATGCTCCCTTTTCATAGGGAATATTGGAAAAAACATCATCGGGATCTCGGCCTCGCACGTCGATGGCGAGAAGTTCGTCGTGGTCTTCGAGCTCGTCGAGATCGGTTTGCAGATCTGCGTAACCCAGCGACATCTCCATTTCGTATCGTTCGTCCCCATAGACGAACTGCATGATGCGATAGGTCAGGTAGGTCGTAAATCCCTCGTTCAGCCAGAGATCGCGCCAGCTGGAATTGGTGACCAGATTGCCCGACCACGAGTGAGCAAGTTCATGAGCAATCAGTGATACAAGACTCTTGTCTCCCGCTATCACGGTTGGTGTGATAAAACTCAGCCGCGGATTCTCCATGCCGCCGAACGGAAAGCTGGGTGGCAATATCAGGAGATCGTAGCGGTCCCATCGGTACGGGCCGTAGACTTCTTCAGTGATTTCCAGCATAGCTTCGGTATCGGCAAATTCTGCGGCCGCCGCATCCAGAACTTCATGCTCTGCATAGACGCCGGTGCGTGGGCCCATGGCCTTGAATTCGAGATCGCCGACAGCGAATGCGAGCAGGTAGGAAGGAATCGGCTGCGGCATGCTGAACGTGTAAACACCGCTTTTTTCGGCGTCAGGGTCATTGTTGGCGCTCATTACCGCGCGTAATTCGACTGGTGTGCGAATCGTGGCGCTATAAGTCATGCGAATGCCCGGCGTGTCCTGCAGCGGAACAAAGCTGCGGGCGTGAATCGCCTGGGCCTGGGTGAACAGGAATGGATGTTGCTTGCCCGCAGTCTGTTGCGGTTCCAGCCATTGCAGACCCGTTGCTGCCGGCGAAGTCTGGTAGTGGATTACTACAGTTAATGCGGTCGCGGGCAGGTCAATGGCGAGAGCTGCACCACGGATGTCGATGCTGTCGCTCAAAGAGAACGTAACCGCTCGCATCTGATCGTGGTTGCCGGCCTGTACTGACTCAATCGTAAGATCCCGTGTATCCAGAATCAGCGGGTTCTTGCCGTCACCGAGGTGCTCAATCTGCAGTGTTGCAATGCCCACAATGACCTTGCGCGAGAAATCGATCGTCAGGTCCATATCGACGTGCGTAATGCGGTAGTCCCCGGTATTGGCAAAGGAGTGGTAATCGACTCCGGATTGCGGCTCCGCAACGTATTCTTCGGTTTCAGAGCATGAAGCGGCGAAGAAAATCGCGTTGCCGAGCAGTACGACGATACATATATGGCGATAGGGCATGGCTCGAATCCGGGTGAGGCGATCTTAAATTGAGCGCTAGGATATCCTTGCCCCACCAAAAACAATAGTACTGAGCTCGATTCATTGCGATTGCCACTGCCGACGCGCAACCAGGTTGATCAGTCGAAATGCGATTCGCGACTGTGTAAGGTAACCGGGTATGGACGAGTATCTTGCAGCTGCGATAGATGAAGCCCGTAAAGGACAGGCTGCTGGCGGCATCCCTATTGGTGCAGTGCTCGTTATCGAAGGCCGCATCGTTGGGCGAGGGCACAACCAGCGAATTCAGAAAGGCAGTGCAGTGCTGCATGCTGAAATGGACTGCCTGGAGAATGCGGGCCGCCTGCCGGCTTCGGATTATCGCAAGGCGGTGCTGTATTCCACCTTGTCACCTTGCGACATGTGCAGCGGTGCAATCCTGCTGTATGGCATTCCCAGGGTCGTCGCCGGTGAAAGCCGTACGTTTCAGGGACCCGAGGACTATTTGCGTTCCCGGGGCGTGCAGTTGGACATTGTTGACGACGTCGAATGCAGGCAGTTGATGCTCGACTTCATTGCGGCGAATCCTTTGCTCTGGAATGAAGACATCGGCGAATCCTGATTTGTGTTCAGTAGGGCCGGTAAGGCTGCCTGAAATACACTACGAGCGCGGACAACAGCGTGAACAGAGAGGCGTACATCGACAGGCGCCAGTAACTTGTTGCCGCTTGCACGATATCGAAACGCTCCACGTACAGCGTCTCGCATGCGCCATCACCGGTATCGAGTCGAGTCGTGCTCGTGCCACGCGTACCGCTTTGTGGGTTGGAATAACTTGCCAGGTAGCCTTGCACGCGGATTTGATCGCCAATGCGGATGTCTTTGACTTTGTCGCGAATTGTCTCGCTGTCCGATAACAGGTGATTATTCGAAAGTTGGTACATGTCGAACGAGTCCCAGGCATCCTGATCCCGGGTCTTCACATTGCAAGTGAAGATGCCGCTCCAGAAATCGAGTTTATGCAGTTGAGCGCTCTGCGTGTTGTCGCCCCAGACAACGCAGACGTCGAGCATGTTGAGGTGATCGTTGGCAAGGCGGTGCATGCGACTGTTATTGTCGTGATGACGGTAGGAAACAATCATGCCGACGATGTCGTAGGCGAACTCGGGAACGACCCGGTACTGCACGTCGTTGAATGTGACGTCAAACGGACGCTTGCTCGTGGGGGTCTGTGCCGGTTCGTTGAGAATTTCGGGCACATAGTCGATATTTCCGGGCAAATCGTTCCTGTTCCAGAACGACACGAGAAGCCACACAAAACTCGCGACGATGAGGATGTTGGTGAGCTTCACCGAAATTTCACAATGTTGCTATGCGTTAGAAAAGCGCCCGTACCAGCAGCAGAAAACCGAGCGACGCAAGTGGAATACCAACCGGTGCGCCAACAATGCTAAGTGCGATCGTCACACCAGCGGCCATCATGGCGATGCCCAATAAAACACAAAGTGCTCGACCAGCCATATTGAGAATGAACGTGAGAAGTCGCCAGATCGCATGGATCGGCCACAACAGAACTGGCACTCGGCTGTCAGTCGAATCACTCATGTCGCAATGATACAAGGACTCGGTAATGCTGTCATAACCGTCATATCTGAACAGCCAGCGGGTTTCATCGATGCAATCACTCCTCATTATTAGTGTATCGGTCGGAGTCACGACTTGTGGCACAGAATCTCCCCCTGAAATCCTATAAAAAGGTAGGTCTCCAGATATTAGCGTGACGCTAGTTTGCTGGGTATTTGACATAAGGGATGTTCGGCATGCGAGGGATCGGCATACAGCCCAGGGGATGGACACTCTACGTGCTGGTCATCACGGCGCTGACCCTGTCTGGATGTTCGGTGCTGTTCCCCAATCCGGATGATTACAAGAATCAGCCCGACATCGTAATCGAGACGCCAGCGCCGACGGCGGCTAGCAGACCACTGATTAAGCCACCGCCTCTGCCGTCGGTCGCGATTGTACTGTCGAGCCGGCAGCCAGCGTATCAGGATGTTGCGACGGAATTGACACGCCGCTTCGAGAATTACGAGGTCTACGACTTGAGTGACAGGAGCCGACCTCCAGTCACTGTCTTGCGAATGATTAACGATTCCGACTCAACTGCAGTTGTGGCGGTTGGTTTGCGCGCCGCCCAGTCGTCTGTCGCGATGGCCGGAGTGCCAGTGGTGTTCAGCCAGGTGTTCAATCACCAGGACCATGATCTATTGACTACAAACAGCCGTGGTGTTGCGGCACTTGCGCCACTGGAAGCGCAACTCGCAGCCTGGAAGCAGGCCGATCCGACGGTTGTGCGCGTTGGCGTAATCATCGGCGATGGTCATGACGATTTGATCGCTGAAGCGCAACTCGCAGCGGAACGGCACGGTATGGAGTTACACATTCAAATTGCACATTCGGACCAGGAGACGCTGTATATCTTCAGACGCATGATTCGCGAAATCGATGGATTCTGGCTGTTTCCGGATAATCGCATTCTCAGCAGTCGTGTGTTGCAGCAGATGCTCGACGATGCGAATCGACTGCGGGTTCCTGTTGCCGTGCCAAACGAGTCGATGTTGAAAATGGGAGCCACAATAAGCATGTCCACCGTGGCATCCGATATTGCAGAGACGATTGTCCAGATCATTCGACAGATTCAGGCTGGTAACCTGGAACGGGTACCGCCGATTAGTCAACTATCTGAAATTCGTGTCGAGACCAATGATGCGATGATGAAAAGTGGAGCTGTTGCCCGGTCCTCAACGCGTCGTCTGGGTCGCGACTTGACGCAATGATCAAGAGAATTGCAAAGCTATTCGGCCGCAAAGGCGGCAGCGGCGGCAAGCGCCTGCTGGTGCACGAAATATTGTCGATACAGATTCTGAGCGCCGCAATCGTTGGCGTATTCACGATAGCGAGCCTGTATTGGGGCGGGCAATGGGTGCTGCAGGATAACTACAGCCGGTGGGCCTTGCAGTGGACCGAAGAGCTCAACGAACTCGGCTCGCCTTTATACCTGGCCAACGACAGTGAGGCATTGTTCCGACTCGAGAGTTTTGTTGGGCGATATCCCGAAATCGATCGGGTTGCCTATTTCTCCAAAGATGGCACCGTCCTGTTTTCTTTTTCAAATCGTGACGATGCTGAGCCTGTTGCCAATCTGTCGACGTCGAGGCTACGTGACGCAATTACCGTTATCGGCGATGTGAAACCGTACCTGATGCATGGCGGCTTACTGAACCCGAAACAATTTGAGATTCTGGCACCCGTCTGGACGGAGTCAATATCGGACGATGGTCTATTTGTCTTCGACCCGTCGAACGCGGAACTCTCGGCGAAAACCGAGTTGCTGGGGTTCGTTGGAATTCACCTTGATTTCGTCATGTTCCACGATCGCCTGTTGTTGAAGATCAAAGGCGCCATTTTGATACTACTGGTCTTGCTCATTGCGTCCGCGCTCTATGGCAGGCGTGCACTGCGCAAGGCGCTGTCATCTATTTCCGATCTGCAGCAGCCCATTAAGGATCTCGCCAAAGGCAATCTGAATGTGAAATTTGCGCCGGCCGAACATCGCGAAATCTCAGAAATAGTCGAAGCACTTGAGAAAACAGCCACAGCTCTGAGTGAGCGTGATGCGAAACTGTTGCGACTGGCCAATCACGATAGCCTGACCGGGCTATTCAATCGGCGGCGGTTTATCGAAGAACTCAAGAAAGAAATCAAAAGCGTGAAGCGGAACGGGCACCGTAGTGCGTTGTTCTTTATCGATCTGGATCAATTTAAGTACGTCAATGATGCATGTGGGCATGCGGCCGGCGATCGCCTGATTTGCAAGGTAGGTGACGAGCTGACTCGCAGTGTCAGGCGCGACGATGTCGTTGCGCGCTTCGGCGGAGACGAATTCGCGGTCCTGGTTCGACGCACCGGCGAGGAAGGCGCGCGAGCATCCGCAGAAACTATGCTGGCGAATATGCGCAGCATGGCGCATGTTGAAGATGAACGAGTATTTCACGTCCATTGCAGCATCGGCGTTACGATGATGAGCGGTGGCAACCTGAACCATGATGAATTGATTAATCAGGCGGATATAGCATGCCGGGAGGCTAAGTCGGCGGGCCGCAATCGAATGCATCTCTACGAACCGTCAGAGGATACACAACGGCGCAATGTGGCCGATGTCGGCTGGATGAATCGTTTGCGAAAGGCGGTGGACAACGACGAATTCGAGTTGCGTTTCCAACCAATCAATCACATTGATTCAGGTGAAACGACGCATCACGAAGTGCTCATCCGATTGCGGACAGAAGATGGCAAGCTTATCTCACCGGATGCGTTCCTGCCGTCGGCGGTACGCTTCGGGCTAATGTCCGAAATTGATTTCTGGATGATTCGACACGCATCCAAAGCGTACGCCGAGCATTCGCCTGAGTATGGCCATCTCAAGTTATCGATCAATCTGTCGGCAAATGCATTCGAGAATGAAAATCTCACTTCGTACATCGAAGCGACGTTCAAGGAATTCGACGTGAAACCCAGCGACATCATTCTCGAGATAACGGAGAGCCTGGCAATCAGACGACCGCTGCATGTCGAACGACAGATCGACACGCTTCGTGAATTCGGCTGCCAGTTCGCGCTGGACGATTTCGGCACCGGCTACAGTTCATTCAGTTATCTGCAGCAGCTGCATTTTGACTACATCAAGATCGACGGTGCATTCGTGCAAGATATTCTCAATAACCGGGTAGATCAAAAAATGATCAAGTTGATCGCAGAGATCGGCCGTGAGGCCGGCATGAAGACGATCGCCGAATATGTGCAGAATGCTGAATCGTTGGCCTTGCTCAGTGAGTTGGGCGTGGATATGGCACAAGGTTATTTCGTTGGCCGTCCCGTGAAATTGCCAAAGCGTAAGTCAACGCCGATATCACTCAGTGCGCGCCGGGCGAAGCGTTCGTCACATTAGTCCGTGCAACGGACTATCATTCCTTGATATAAGTACCCTCGATGGCTAAAGATCATCCTGGGAGAAGCAATGAATCCGATGACCCGATGCTGCAGTATTGTCGCCTTGCTGTTAATGGCCTCGTCTGCCTGCCATGCGTCTGACGCCGACGATCTAACCGCGATGCTGCATCAGTTTCTGGCCGGCGTCAGCGATGCCGCGGTGCATGACCGATTCTGGGGTGAGGACCTTATTTACACGTCTTCGCGGGGTACGAGGACCAACAAAGCGGAGATCATGCAGGGTTTCGACGCGTCTGACGATAGCGACAGCGACGCAGCCACACCGGTCTATACTGCTGAAGATATCCAGATACAGGTATACGGCACCACGGCCGTCGTCGCGTTTCGACTGATCGCGACACCTGCGGATACAATGGATGCGTCCGGTAGCGATACAGTAGTACAGTACTACTTCAATACCGGTACGTTTGTGAAGCGCAACGGCGCTTGGCAGGTTGTGGCCTGGCAGGCCACTGTAATTCCACAACCCTGAAGCAAAACGACAATAATCAGGTGGGAGCCCCATGAAAACAATTTTCCGAATGTTCGGGATCGCAATTTTTTCTCTGTTGTTCTCGGTCACCGGCTGTGCTGCTGATTCGAACGACGAGGGTGTAGCCAATCAAAAGGCGGTATTGGTAACCGGCGCGAGCACTGGAATAGGCCGCAAGATAACAGAGGCGCTGGCCGAAGCAGGCTACTTCGTTTACGCTGGTGCACGCAAACAGGCGGACCTTGATGCATTAAACGAGATTGAAAACGTGCAGTCGATCAAACTCGATGTGACTATTGACGAAGAGATTGAGGCCGCAGTTGAGACCGTAAGTGACGGCGGGCGAGGGTTGTATGGCCTGGTCAATAACGCCGGTGTGTTCATCGGTGGCCCATTGGCGGATGTTGATCTGGACGAATTTCGATGGCTGATGGACGTCAATGTGTATGGCGTTTATCGGGTAACGCAGGCGTTTGCGCCGATGATAATTGCGGAGCAGGGCCGCATTACCACGATCGGATCCATCTCCGGTACATTGTCCGGCCGGTTCTCCGGGCAGTACAGTATGAGCAAGCACGCCATTGAGGCGTACACCGACTCGCTCGCCGCGGAGATGGAGCCCCTGGGCGTTCACGTCAGTGTGATTGAGCCCGGCAACTACGACTCGAGGATCGGGGATACTGCGCGAGCGCGGATGCTCGCAAAGAATGATGAGTACGCGAAGGAAGGATCACCGTTTGCCGAAAGCTACGCGCAGTGGATTGACGGGTCTTGGGACCGCAGCCAATATAAGGAACCTGACGAGGTTGCTGATGCAGCTATCCATGCACTGTTCGATGAAAATCCGTTTCGCCGCTACATGGTTGTACCGAATGAAAAAGAGGCGGGCTGGACGATTGGCAAGCAGATCAAAGAGCTCGTGCAGCTCAATGAGTACCAGGAATATTCGTTTAGCCGCGATGAATTGATCGAAATGCTGGATGCGGCAATGGCTGCCGACACTGAATAATGAATCACGAAACCAAATAATGCGCCCGTAGCTCAGCTGGATAGAGTACCTGGCTTCGAACCAGGTGGTCGGGAGTTCGAATCTCTCCGGGCGCGCCATTAAATCAAAGGGTTAGCCGATTTTCTTGGTTAACCCTTTTTTCATTTCCGACACTTTTCCGACACTTTTCTCGTTACGTCGACGGATCAGCATCAGATTTGGCGTTTCAGTCCTGCCACGACTCACAATAGATTCCGCTGCATTGATAAGTTCTGAGAGCTCTGCAGCTGAGTAGTGCGTTGTGATGTCTCCGTTGGCATGACCAAGCAGCGCCTTACGGGTTTCCAGTGGAATACCCGCACTCCTTAGTCGCCTGCCAAAGGTGTGTCGCAGATTATGAACGCCTTTCAAGATGCCAGTTTCGGTCGGCAGTTTCGCGGCTTTCCATGCCCGCTTCCATGCGCTGCTATGCAGCTTTCCCAGCGGCTTGCTCCGATACGTGAATACACGCTCTTTATGCATGCCTCGTCGGGACTCAATCACCCGCCGTGCCACAGCATTCAGTACCACCACCCGTTCCGTGCTGGTCTTCGTGATAGAAGATCCCAGTATGAACACTGAAGTTCCCATCTCGGGCAGTTGTACTTCCCAGTCCCATCGCAGTTGACAAACTTCCTGTTCCCGACAGCCTGTGTTGACCGCAAACAATGCCGCATCCACAAGATGTCGCGGAAGTTCCTGGAACAGTGTGTCCTGTTCCGACCACGACAAAGGGTAGGGTTTGGCTTGCTTGCCTTTGACGGACAGCCGGCTGATTTGCGCCGGTGCCTGGCAAAGCCAGGGCTGACCATCCTCATCTCGCCAGACCCTTGCGGCCCGGTTCAGTACCGTCGATACAACGCCTAACGGTACTGACAAATTAACTTTTCGTCTCGTGCTATTTTCCGTGTATACATGACTCATGTGGCTGCCACACATTTCCAAGACGCAAAGGCGCGTTGTCGGAAAAATCGATAGGGTTTG
>JACZSM010000019.1 GCA_022574185.1 Pseudomonadota bacterium | reverse complement strand
ACTGCGTAATCTGGTTGGGGTGAACATCGAACTGCTGCGCCAGCTCGGCAACCGTCTTGTCGCCCTTGATGGCCGCCAATGCGACTTTGGATTTGAATACCGGGGTGTGATTCCGGCGCGGTCTTCTGGGCATGATTGCCTCCTGATTTTATTGCCATTAACATGGCTCATACCAGGCTTGGATTCCACTTATAACGCTGTCCGATTTTCCGGGGCCACCTCTGTCTTTAAGTTAGCAAGACTCCAAAACGCATCACCAAAATCCTGTTTAGCTGCATACGCTGCTCGATAGGAGGCAACGGCATCCTCTGTTCTGCCGATTGTTTTCAAAGCGTGACCACGTGCCGAATGTATGGAGGGCATTGGTTGTTCGCGTTTTAGCAAGTTGTCATAGATTTTGAGCGCATCGTCAAAATCGCCGACTGCCTGTTTTTCTGTGGCCAAGGTAATCTCAAAGCTCAAATTTTCCGGGTGGTTGGCGTGTAGTATCTCCGCTTGTTCCAGCGCCTTCTTGAATTTTTGACGTTTGTGCAATACTTGGACATAGTCGAGTCTTGCCCGCTGGTGATTCGGACTGAATTCAACGCAGCTTTCCAACAGGTACTCGGCATCATCCAGTATTTGCAGTTTCATGCCCAATTCGGCCAATAAGCGCATGGCCTCGATATGGTGAGGATGTTTTAGCAGGAAGTCCCGACACAGTTGTTCAGCCTTAAACAGTTTGTTTTCGTGAATCAAGCTCGTGACGGTGAGCAATTGCGCAGGCAAGCTCGATAGCCACGCAACATGCTGAGCGGCTTGCTTGCTTCCGTATTTCCAGAGCGCTCGTATAAGGAGGCCAGCGCCTTCCAACTAGGCAGGCAAATGCGGGATTTAAATCAACGGCCTGTTCAAGGGCGGTCAGGGCCTCTGCCGGCTGGTTTATAGAGAGGTAGTTGTGGCCCTTTTCCTGGAAGGCTCGACCATAACGGGGATGCAGTGACTCTAACTGCTCCAGTGTCGCGAACGCCTTGTCGTTGTTGTTATTTTTTCGGTGAGAGACAGCAAGGTAATACAGCGCTTCTCGATTGCTTTGCTCGCTGTTTAGCAGGTGTTCAAAGGATTTAACAGCGTCAGCAAGGCGTCCTTTTTGTAGAAGTGCCGCATAACTATCGCAATGCGATTCTCAGTCGAAAAGCGTCAGAAAAAAATCACAACACTAAGCGCAGCGCGGCTCGCAGATCGCGGTTCTCCGACCGTGGACGCCAGTCATAGCGCAATTGATGATCTGCTCTGATTCGTCTCGATTCGCTCTGATACTTGCGCAAATAGTTTGTAATCAGTAGGTCCCGAGTTCGACTCTTGGTGCCGGCACCAAATATTTCAACAACTTAGCGCTCCTGTTCAGGGGCGTTGATTTGTCATGTTCGGAAACTCCGAGCACTTTCCGTAGAACTATCGTTCCAGCTTGGCCTCGAAAATTTCTCTGGCAATAATGCGACAATCAGTCAAATTAAGTCGCTGTTTCTGAGGCACACGATACCGATGTCGCGAATGCGGAGCCTGCTCGTCCTGTTGTTAATTTCAGCCTGTTCGCAACAGCCTGTGATACGCGATGAGATGAGGCGCTACGAAGGTGCCATGCCGGCCGATCTCGGTGGCTCGTGGGAACGCAACTATACGCGTGACGATGACGTAAACGCCGTGCTTCGCGTGGCGTATAACAAGCTGGTCCGCACATCACCGGACCAGCGAAACCCCAGGGCCCCTGGCGTTGTGATGCCGTCGCCGCAAGAAATGTCTTCGTTACTCGCGCTTGCACGCCTGGCGGAATTGATCACGCGTCCCGACGTTCTGACAATTTCACAGAATGAGCACGAAATCAGCATCGAGAGGAAGGATGACTTTGCCATGCTGTGTGCATTCTACGGCGGCGTTGCAAAGGCCACGCAGAATGACTATGGCACTGAAATATGTGGCTGGGACGGTGAGCAGCTCGTGTCAAATCTGCTGCTGCCCGATGGCCTGCAAGTCACGCACCGATTCACGGTTTCTCAAAACGGTCAGCAACTGCGTGTGGTGACGACCGTGTCGTCCAGTACGTCGCGAGTGCCGTTTACCCTTAGGCGCTTTTACTCAAAATTTGAGCGAATGCCCTCTGAGTTCAATTGCATCGAGACTTTCAGCATGAAGCGCGTGTGCAGCACGGGAGAGCTCGTACTGTGACGCTGCAAGTAGTCAGGTCTCGGATGCTGGTGGCGCAGACGGTCTTTTTGTTGATGGGTATGCTGCCGCAACTCGCTGTAGCGGGGCCATTTCCCGCCGAGACCAAGCCGATACTTGCGGAGGACGCGCATGATGTTGCAGCGCTCAATGTGTCCATCGCGGTCTTCGATCCTGGCGTGCCTGCAGATCCGCGGTCGCACCGCGAGCAGCAAGTGTTTCCACGAATACGCGAGATCGAGGCGATGTTTTTGCCCTTCGTGTTGCGCGAAACGCTGGCCGGGACGAAAGCATGGGGCGCTGTGCGAGTCGTGCCACAGCACGATGTTGCGGCGGAGTTACTCCTGACCGGAGAGATTATCCAATCTGATGGGGAAGTCCTGGAACTCAAGATTCGAGCTGTCGACGCAAACGGACGGGTGTGGCTCGACAGGGCATTCGCCGCTACGGTGGATAATCAAGAACTCTTTTTTGAAATTGCGGCAGCTCTACAGGCAGCGCGGGCGCAGCTAAGCAAAAAAGAACTGACAGACATTGTTGAGATTTCTTTGCTGCGCTATGCGAATCAGCTGGCACCGTCTGCCTTTGGTGATTACCTGCATGAAGCAGCCGATGGCACATTCACGATAATTCGTCTGCCCGCTCGCAACGATCCGATGTTGGGTCGAATCGACCGATTGCGCCGTATCGAGTATGTAATCACGGATGCCGTGGATGCGAAATTTCAGGAACTCCACGAGGAAATCGCGTCGACTTACAATTTGTGGCGTGAGTACCGTCGCCAGGTCATTGAGTACCAGGTGGAGGATGTGAGGCGAGCGCAAGATACGCAATCAAGTGCTCCGCGCGGCAGTTATGAGGCGATGAAGAACCGCTACGACAACTACAAGTGGAATAGAATTACTGCGCAGGAACAGGAAACTTTGGCGGTGGCGTTCAATAATGAAATCGGCCCGAAAGTTGTTGCAATGGAGGCTCGTGTCGCCGAACTTCAGGGCTGGGTCGATCAGAAATATGCGGAGTGGCACAGGCTGCTCGAAGAGTTATTTGAAGTTGAGACCGGCCTGAGGTAGAAAGCGCGGTTACGTACCGACGACGAAGCGTCGGCCAGGCGAGGACCGCCCCGGGGCACCTCGCCATTTTCCACCCTCCTGCACTGAGTGTTGGAGTAATAGCATGACAGGAGCTGTACAACATGCAGATCTCAGACCAGGGCCTTTTAAGGACTCAAGCCTACGTCGATGGGCAGTGGATCGATGCCGATAGTGGCGAAACTCTTGCGGTCATAGATCCGGCGACGGGTAAAACGATTGCCCAGATCGCGAAGTGCGGCACGGCCGAGACGCATCGGGCGATCAGCGCCGCAGAACGCGCACTTGTAAGCTGGCGGCAGAAAACGGCCAAGGAGAGGGCCGCAGTATTGCGCCGATGGTTTACGCTGATGATGGCGGCGCAGGAAGACCTGGCGCAGATTTTAACGGCTGAGCAAGGTAAGCCGCTTGCCGAGTCGATGGGCGAAATCGCGTACGGCGCAAATTACATAGAGTGGTTTGCCGAAGAGGCCAAACGAATTTACGGCGACACAATTCCGCACCCGAGCAACGACAAGCGAATTGTTGTAATCAAGCAGCCCGTTGGCGTCGTCGCCTGCATCACGCCGTGGAATTTTCCGAATGCAATGCTGTCGCGCAAGATAGCGCCTGCTCTCGCGGCCGGATGCACAGTGGTCTGCAAGCCAGCAAGTGAAACTCCGCTGTCGGCATTCGCTATCGTCGAACTCGCGGAGCGCGCCGGCGTACCTGCCGGCGTCATCAACATCGTTGCCGGAATCACACAGGAGATCGGTGCGGAGATGACGTCCAACCCGATCGTCCGGAAGCTCACATTCACGGGTTCGACGGCGGTTGGCAAGATGCTCATTGAACAGTGCGCGGGCACTGTGAAGCGTATGTCGATGGAGCTTGGCGGCAATGCGCCATTCATTGTCTTCGACGATGCGGACCTCGACGAGGCCATCAAAGGCGCAATGATCTGCAAATTTCGTAATGCGGGGCAGACCTGTGTATGCGCGAACCGATTCCTGGTTCAAGATGGTATTTACGAAGATTTCGCCGCGCGTTTCGAGGAGGCCACGGCTGGCCTGAAGCTTGGGCAGGGGATCGACGAGGCAGTAACGATCGGTCCATTGATCAACGAGAAGGCCGCCAACGACGTTATCGGGTTTGTTGAGGACGCCGTCGCGAAAGGAGCCAAAATCGCAATAGGTGGAGGTCGTTCCGATCTCGGTACCCGTTTCATCGAACCCACGGTCCTGACGGAAGTGAACGATGACATGCGCGTGTTTCGTGAGGAGATCTTCGGCCCGGTGGCGCCACTGTTCCGGTTCAAGACTGAAGAAGAGGCCATTGCCATGGCCAATGACACCGAGTTTGGGCTTGCCGCCTATTTCTATTCTCGTGATATCGGCAGGATCTGGCGAGTTGCCGAGGCGCTCGAGTACGGTATTGTCGGCATCAACGAAGGCCTCATCTCGAACGAGATGGCACCGTTCGGTGGCGTCAAGGAATCGGGGCAGGGTCGCGAAGGATCGAAGTACGGACTCGATGATTACCTCGAGATCAAATACATGTGCATCGGTGGCATCGACAAGTAAGAATCGCCCGCCATGCGGGCGATTCCATCGGGCTCCTACGGGGCGCAAGTACAAGTCCGATTCTGGCTAGTTCGGGTTGAGTTGCGGCGTACAATGGCCCCATGCAACGCACCGACATATACGAGCGCGCGCGCCTGTCACGAGATGCGCGATTCGATGGCCAGTTTTTTATTGGCGTCAAAACGACGGGCATCTATTGTCGGCCGATATGTTCGGCCGTGCCGCCGAAGCCACAAAATGTTTCTTTCTATGAGAGTGCCGCTGCAGCCGCGGAAGCCGGATTTCGGCCCTGCCTGCGTTGCCGGCCGGAGTGCGCACCGGGCACGCCGGCCTGGAATGGCACGTCAACGACGGTTCGCCGCGGATTGCGTCTGATTGCAGGCGGCGCGCTCGATGCAGGCTCTATTGAGCAACTCGCTGATCGGCTGGGCGTCACGAGCCGTCATCTGTGTCGACTTTTTGCCAGGCATCTGGGGGCGTCGCCGCTTGCCGTTGCCCACACACAGCGGCTGCATTTTGCCAAACGACTCATCGATCAGACTATCTTGCCCATGAGCTCTGTTGCGACAGCGGCTGGTTACGGCAGTACTCGTCGCTTCAATGATGCGTTCAAGAACACCTACGGTCGGTCGCCACGTGATCTGCGACGCTGTAGCGACCACGCTGTCGACACTGGTGGCACGTTGACAGTGCGTCTGCCATGGCGCAAACCGTTCAATTGGGCCGCGATGTGTGATTTCTTGTCGCGTCGAGCGACACCAGCTGTCGAACAAGTGACAGCTGATAGTTACTTTCGCACCGTCATGGTCGACGCACAGCCCGGCGTTATCGAATGTCGACCAGACCACAGTAGCGACAGTCTGCGCCTATCCCTGCATGGGGTCGGGACCAGGGGTCTGCTTCGACTCGTGCAACGTGTTCGCGAAATGTTCGATGTCGATGCGCCAGTCGCCGATATTGCGCAAGCACTAAGAGCTGATGAGTTGATTCGCAAACTATTGCGCGCACGACCCGGAATTCGGGTACCGGGCGCTTGGGACGGCTTTGAATTGACGGTCCGGGCAATTCTCGGGCAACAGGTTTCGGTCAAGGCGGCTACGACGCTGGCAGGTCGTATTGCGGATCGATATGGCGAGGCTGTCGAGCTTCCCGGGTCTTTGCATGGTCTTGCTGACACTCTGCACCTCGACAGGTTGTTCCCAACGGCGAAAAAGCTGTCGCGGGCACGCTTCAATGGCATCGGTCTGGTTGGCAAGCGTGCGGAGACGATTCGGCGTGTGGCGCAAGCGGTCGTAAGCGGCGAAATAAATTTCGACGATTTTCAGGACCCAGATCAATTGTGCCGTACGTTGATGTCGATTTCTGGCATCGGCGACTGGACGGCTCAATACGTGGCGATGCGAGCGTTGAAAAATCCCGACGCGTTTCCCGCGTCAGACCTTGGCCTGCTCAAGGCGTTGGATGTCAGTGCTGAAGAGTTGCGGCCTCGAGCCGAGGCATGGCGGCCCTGGCGCGCTTATGCGGCAATGTTGTTATGGAATTCGTTGCCGAGCTCGGGAGGATAGGACATGTATTACTGTTACCTGACAACACCCATTGGCGATTTGCTATTGGCGGGCGATGACCGGGCATTGAGCCTCATCGGTTTTCCCGAAGGGTCGAGGCGACGCGATCCGGATCCCGACTGGATTTATAATGAAGAGCCGTTTACGGCGGCCCGCAAACAATTACTCGAGTACTTCGACGGGCAGCGCACCGAATTCGAATTACCGTTGCGGCTGTCAGGTACGGATTTTCAATTGCTCGTGCTCGAGGAGCTGCAGCGGATACCGTACGGAGAGACGGCATCTTACGGTGACATCGCCGCGCGTATTGGCAATCCCAAGGCCGTACGCGCCGTCGGTGCAGCCAATGGCCGCAATCCGATTCCAATCATCGTTCCCTGCCATCGTGTCATCGGCAGCGGCGGGGACCTGACGGGCTTCGGCGGCGGCCTCGACATAAAGGCGGCGTTACTGCGGCTCGAAGCGGAGAGCCGCAATTTCATGGGTACAAGATAGCGCCCTCTAGCCGGGATGTTTGTCGACCGAAGTAAAGCGCAGCATAGCGAGCTCCCGTCAAGCGGGATCGAGATATGAGGGAGATAAATCTCGCGGCTAGAGGGCGCTATCTTGCATCGCGCTAACGACCACTGACGGTTCGACGCCTTCGAGCAATCGGTCATCCGGCTGCAGCTTCGTCAGTCGGGTTTCGAGCGGCAGGACTCCCGCCCAGATCGGAATATCGTAGTCGTCGTCTTCATCCTCGGGCATGCCCGTCGAGATTTTTGCGGACGCGGTTTCGATATGCAGCGCGATGACACCGGTCATTTTGATTTCGCGCTGCAGCGGCTCGCGTAATTCGTCCCAACGACCGGGCATTGTATGTTCGCTGATAACTCGCATTGCATGTAGTTTCTCCGCACGATCTTCAACGAGTCTAGGCTCGCCAAACACGGTGACCGATCGATAGTTCATCGACGAATTGAATGCGGAGCGTGCAAACACGAGTCCGTCGACCAGTGTGACGTTCAGCGATATAGATGAATTCTGCTCAAGCAGGCGAACAACTCGTGCCTTGCGTGCACCGTGCAGGTAAATTTTCTCGTCCTCACGGCCGTAGATCATGGGGACGACGATGGCATTGCCGTCTTGCACAAAACCGACAATCGCCACCAGGCCGGAGGCGAGAATATCGTGTACGACCTGCCGGTCATACACGGCCATCTCATGCAGCTGACGAACCTTGTTTTGCTTGCTGATCGGGTAGTCGGTCATTGCACAAGTCTCAGTTGAGGAATCGTGGTGCCAGTGTCAGGGCTACGAGCGAGACCAGGAATATCCCGATCACGTTCAATACCATGCCGGCACGCGCCATTTTGGGAACGGTCAGCATTCCGGAGCCGAATACGATCGCATTGGGTGGCGTTGCGACGGGTAACATGAACGCGCAACTCGCTGCAAACGTAACCGGTACCGCCAACACGATTGGATCGATTCCCGATTCGATGGCGATCGCGCCGACGACCGGCAGGAAGGTTGCCGTTGTCGCGATGTTGCTGGTCAACTCTGTCAGGAAAATGATCAATGTTGCTGCGACTATCACGAGGACCGCCAGAGGCAATGTGCCGAGCATTTGCAGGCTGCTGCCAAGCCACTCGGCCAGGCCCGTGCGGGCCACTGCACCCGCAAGCGTCAGGCCGCCGCCAAACAAAATTAGTACGCTCCAGGGTAATCGCTCCGCGTCGTGCCAGCGCAGCAACAAGGGATCCTTCTTGTCGCCGCTGGGTATCAGGAATATTGCAATGGCACCGGCTATCGCGATACCTGAATCATCGAGGGCGGCGAGCCCGGGAAGTTGAGTCAGGAGCGGGCGGCAGATCCAGGCGAGCGCCATGATTGCGAAGATGATGGCGACACGAATTTCAGGCACCTTAATGCGCCCGAGTTCGTCTCGCATTCTCCGCAACTCAGCACGGCTCTCGCCCGAAGTTTCAAATTGCACCTTGAAGACCCACCGCGTCAGTGCCAGCCAGGCCAGCGGCAACATTGCCGCCGACAACGGCAGGCCAACCATCATCCAGCTCGTGAAGTCAATTTGAGTACCGTAATTTTCCTGCATGAACGCGGCGAACATGGCGTTCGGAGCCGTTCCAATCAGCGTCGCCATGCCACCGATGGTCGCGCCGTAGGCGACGCCCAATAACAGGGAGTATTGAAAATCGTCACGAGCTTTTTGATCGAGACCGGCAACTGACTTGTGGATGACCGCGATGATCGATATGGCGATCGGCAATAACATCATCGTTGTCGACGTATTCATGACCCACATGCTGATGAGGGCGCTCGTCAGCATGAAACCACCGACCAGCGAGCGCCCGTTGCCACCTGCCACCTGCAGCACGTTCAGGGCAATTCGTCGATGCAGATCCCACCGTTGCATCGCGAAAGCGACAATGAATCCGCCGAGAAACAGGTAAATCACCTTGTTCGAATACGGCGCGGCCGTTTCCTGGATGCTGGCGATGCCGAACAGCGGAAATACGACCAGCGGCAGCAATGCCGTTACGGCAATCGGCACGGCTTCGGTTGCCCACCAGGTTGCCATGAGTACACCAACTGCCGCGGTCGCCCAACCGGCAGTCGATAATTCGGCGGGTGCGTCGCTTAGCAGCATGACGATCGCGAGCAACGGTCCGAGCGCAAGCCCGACCTTTTGATACCTTGAGCGACCTGAAATTTTCTCGTCGTTGTGCAAGATCCGTTGCCTGTGTCGATGCCGAGGGGAATCCTACCGGTTTGTCACCGTGTCGTCGCTAATGTCGCCGATGATAACTACATATAGTGTCCTATTAGCCTTCCCATACTATATGTAGTAGCATCCCGTGCGTACCAACTCGGTACGCACGGAGATGGGATGTAGAAGGCGATGCGAGCGGGACGCCATGCCGGATGCATGAATTGACGGCAGGTATCACGTGCTTCCTCTCAACACGTAGCCCTTAATAACCAGTTACCTGCGTAACCGGATAAGGCTGTCAACGAAGCGCCCCGTAAGCAAGACGAAGCACGTAGAAATTCACTGCAACACGGAGGTTCCGGTCACACGTATGCAATCCGTAACCAGCCAGACACATCTTTTGCTTGTTATGCCGCCCAGATTTCTGGGCGGCTTTTTTCATCATGGAACAGACAATCCCTGGCCCGGATTGTTCGCCGCTATTAGTCTGCTTGCTCTTGCCGTCGGCTGTGCTTCGGGACCGACGCCGCCTTCGTACCCGGCGTTCATCAACTCTGACGAGCTGCCCGATATTTTCATGGCGAGCTTGCCCGGCATTCGTGCCAAGCAGTTTGTCGGAGATTTTCACACACGCAGTACCAGCAACCGCGTAGACCTGCCAGCGGACTGGCAGGGAACGACTGGCGGTGCGCCCGGCAAAGCGCTGGAGATTTTCGTGCTCGAGGGGGAACTACGGCTGGCTGACATTTCATTGGGCAGCGGCGGCTACGCGTATATTCCGCCAGGTTCGCTGGGCTTTAATATGCAGTCAGACGGTGGTGCAAGAATCCTCTACTTTCTTGATGATGTTGTTTCGAGTGCCTTGATCCGGACGCCATTAATCCTCGACAGTAGCCTCGTCGACTGGCAAGCGACCGACGCGATTGGCGTATTCACCAAAGACCTTCGCGCCGATCCGGGCAGCGGCGGCCGCACCTGGTTGCTGCGTGTCGAACCGCAGGCCCAGATTGCCTGGCAGTCAACTTCGGTACTTCGCGAGGGATATCTTGTGTCCGGCCAATACCGCGACAGCGAGTGCGTCAATGGCGAGCCGTATACCGACACCTACTTCCCGGGCGGCTATTTCCACCGGCCGGCGAATTCCGTATACGGCGGTTCCGAGGCTGCCGCACTCGTCGAGGCGATCTGGTTCCTGCGCGAGTCCACGGGGTCGACTACAGTCGTCACTGGTTGCAAGATCGCGCCGCAGTAACGCGATGCTATTTCTTGACGAATGAGGTTATGCCGTGGCCAAGCTTCATGATTTTTGTCAGTGTCTTGGTCGGGATGTCACGGATATCCTCGTACCAGGCGTTCGTCGTTTCGACAAAGTTGAGCATGTTAGTTATGCGTTCCTTGGTAACCGGATCTGTGTCCGATTCTTTCGCGACTTCTGCGGCAACCGTGCGTAGCATCGACAGCGTCGGGTTGAGTTCACGCTGTTTACGTTGCTCGATGATGACGCGAAATAATTCCCACACATCGTGCAGCGATTCGAAATAATCGCGGCGATCGCCGAGTACGTGCGTCATGCGCACCAGGCCGTAGCTTTGTAACTCGCGAATACTGGTGCTGACGTTGGAGCGGGCGACTGAAAGCGCGTCAACGATCTCATCAGCACGCAACGGCTGCGGCGATAAGTACAGAAGTGCCTGAATTTGCGCGACCGTGCGATTGGTGCCCCAGCGCGTACCCATTTCGCCCCAGTGCAGGACGTATTTTTCGACCGCCGGCGAAAGCTGCATCGTAGTTTCCCTGGTTTCTGTTCGAACAGAAATTAGGGAAATTACGTCCCGGAGTCAAGCTCCGCCACGGACAGCCCAGCGCCTGGCGTCGTGCGGCAGATCAGCGCTGACACAATTATGGCGCGTTGGCCAGAACAACCACGCGGCGCGGTGCAGGCCAGCCCTCGACCGTTCTGGATGGATCGTCCGGGTCCAGCGCTGCGGCCAGTGACTCAAACGTCATCCACTGCGTTGATCGTTGTTCGGCAACCGTAGTGACGGATTCGTCCACTATCTCGATATCACAAAACCCGCAACGCGCAAGCCAGGTCACAAGTTCTGCCGTTGTCGGCAATTGCCAGACGTTACGCATGCGCGCATAACGATCGCCGGGCATGCGCGTGCAGGCTTTGTCGTCGGGCATGAATATGGTCTCGAGCACGAGTTGGCCACCAGGGCGCAACGTGCCTTGCAGTTGCTGCAGGTGTGCGATGGAGGAGCGCTGGTGATACAGCACGCCCATCGAAAATGTTGTGTCAAATACTCGCGCAGACTCTGGTAATTCGTGCAGACGCAATGGCAGCACGATAACGGCTTCGTCATTGATGAAGTGTTGCACAGCAAAAAACTGCATGACGTACAACAACGTCGGGTCAATGCCGATGACGCAATGCGAGCCGGCGCCGCGCATACGCAGCGCGTAGTAGCCATTGCCGCAGCCAACATCGAGTACATTACGCCCCGCTAGCGGTGCGATCGCATCGGTCAGACGACTCCATTTGAGATTGCTTCTCCATTCTGCGTCGATGCCGATGCCGCAGAGCTCGAAAGGACCTTTGCGCCATGGCGCAAGACCGAGTAGCGAAGATTGAATAGCTCGTTGCACCTCTGGATCCAGGTCGGTGGGACCGGCGCAAATAGTGTCGCTGTTCAGGGTTGCGGGCGAGCTGTCTATGCTGGGGAGGCCGGCCACGAGTTTCTGCCAGCGCGGGAAGTCGCCATGTCCTTGCGCGGAGAAGCGATGAGCTAGAATTGGCTGCAGCGATCGTCGCCAGGAGTCGAGACCGAGGGTTCGCAGACAACGTGACAGCGACGAGAAATCGAGCATGCTTACTTGATCGCGACAATCGAGACGAAGTTGAAGTTGCGCAGCCAGACTCCCGTGTGCGAAAAACCGGCATTTTCCAGGCGCTCGCGGTGCGCCGCGACCGACTCGGGAACCAGGACATTATCGAGTGCTGCACGTTTGCGGCTGATTTCGAGCTCGCTATAGGCATTGCGACGCTTGTGTTCGTAATGCAAATCGACAAGCAGTTGCTCCATGTCCGGGTCTGCATCGACGACTTTTTCGGACAAGACGAACAGGCCGCCTGGCAGCAGGCCGTCGCAGATTCGTGCGACCATTGCGTCACGACACTCGATGTCGAGAAATTGCAGCGTGTAATTCATGACAATCATGGACGCATTGGAAATTTCAATGTCACGGACATCGGCTAATACGATTTCGACCGGTGTGTCCTGCACGGCAATCCCGTCATCATCTGCAAAGATGCTCTTGCAGTGCTCGATCATCGCTGGAGCGCTGTCGATGGCGATGAGCCGGCAGTCGGGGACACGAATGCCCTGGCGCATAGCAAGCGTTGCCGCGCCTAAAGAGCAGCCGAGGTCGTAGCAGTTCGTTGCCGGTGTGACGTAACGGGCAGCCAGTGAGCTGATTGCTTCGAGTGACGCAGCGTAACCCGGTATCGACCGACGCAGCATGTCGGGGAAAACCCTGGCGACAGATTCATCGAAACGAAACGGTTTATCGCCGGTGTCATCAACTGCGTATATCCTGTCCTTGGTCATAGTGGGTAGTCATCGGTTGTGGGACAATCGCACCTGCCATGCTACGCGAACTTCATGCAGAACTCGGTATTCCCGACGATTACGGTGTCGACGTCGACCAGCCTGTATTTTATGAGGCCATTGATCTGGTTGAGGTTGGCCCGAATCTCCTCGGACGGATGCAGAAATTGACAGCGTTGGCGGCCTTGAGATGGCAAGCGATGGTGGCCGCGTCGACCGAGGATCAAATTACGTTGCTGATCGTCTCCGGATATCGGAGTATCGAATACCAGGGCGCACTGATTCGCAAGAAGCTCAATGCAGGGCAGGCAATCGAGGAGATTCTCAGGGTTAACACGGCGCCCGGTTACAGCGAACACCACTCGGGCCAGGCCATTGATATCGCAACGCCGGGTTCACGTCCGCTCACTGAAGACTTCGAGTCTACCGACGCGTTTCGCTGGCTCGAGGCTGAGGCAGGCCGGTTCGACTTTTCGATGACCTATCCGCGGCATAATTCCTGGCGGATTGCCTATGAACCCTGGCATTGGTCATTGCGGAGCTGATACGGTGATTGCCCCTTATTGGTATCGCCCGCATGGCGGGCGATCACGATGACGGGATAAACGATAATGCATCGTAGGAGCCCGCCCCTGTCAAGCGGGATCGAGACATGCGGGCGATCACGATGAGGGGCAATATGCCGATGCAGGCAAAAAAAACAAAATAATCGCGTCTAAGTTATTGACAGCTGGTAGCGACGAGTTAGACAATAGCCGGCTTGTGTCCGCGGAGGGGTACTCAAGCGGTCAACGAGGGCAGACTGTAAATCTGCTGGCTATGCCTACGTAGGTTCGAATCCTACCCCCTCCACCACGATGATTTTTCGGCGGAGGAAGGTAGAGGACAAGTATAGCAGCAATGGACTGTTTTGTTTTCTGACCCCTTTTGGGTACTGGATAAAAGGCCGCGAGACACAATCTTTACCGGGCGAGTAGCTGAGTTGGCAGTTCCACCGCGGGGAAGATACAACGAGAGTTTTATGATCCGGACGGTTTGAGGTGCAAAGACTGTCAGGGTTTTTTTACGCCATAATTTAAAGGCACACGACGAAGGATGTAGGGTCGTCAGCTTATTGAGCGAAGCGGCATGCAAGGGCGGGTGTAGTTCAACGGTAGAACCTCAGCCTTCCAAGCTGATGATGTGGGTTCGATTCCCATCACCCGCTCCAACGGGCAGGTGATGGGGTCTCCGGGGACGAAGCCCACATAGCTCAGGGGCAGAGCACTTCCTTGGTAAGGAAGAGGTCCCCGGTTCAAATCCGGGTGTGGGCTCCAGGCCGACTGGATATGGAAGAACATTGGTGCAACGTAAGAACGCGCGGTACGAAGAGATTGCTGGATCAACCGAATGGTTTAGCGGTATCGATCGGATCGGGCGATCACATTAGATACGCAGGAAAAGCTAATGTCTAAAGAGAAGTTTGAAAGAACCAAGCCGCATATAAATGTTGGCACGATTGGTCACGTAGATCATGGCAAGACGACGCTGACAGCGGCGTTGACGAAAGTCATGGCGGAGCTGCACGGTGGCGAGGTCATGGGCTACGATCAGATTGACAATGCTCCGGAAGAGCGTGCGCGTGGTATCACGATTGCGACGGCACACGTGGAATACCAGAGTGAAAACCGTCACTACGCGCACGTGGATTGTCCGGGACATGCGGACTACGTGAAGAACATGATCACGGGTGCGGCGCAGATGGACGGTGCGATTCTGGTGGTATCGGCGGCTGATGGGCCGATGCCACAGACACGAGAGCACATTCTGCTGGCACGCCAGGTGGGTGTTCCGTACATCGTGGTGTACCTGAACAAGGCCGACCAGGTTGATGACGACGAGCTTTTGGAGTTGGTTGAGATGGAGGTGCGGGATCTTCTGTCGACGTACGAGTTTCCGGGCGACGACACGCCGATTATTACGGGTTCGGCGCTGAAGGCTTTCGAGGGTGATGAGTCGGAAATTGGTGTACCGTCGGTACTGAAGCTTGTCGAGCAGATGGACAGTTACTTTCCGGTGCCCGAGCGTGCGATTGACGGTGATTTTCTGATGCCGGTTGAGGATGTGTTTTCGATATCGGGTCGTGGCACGGTAGTGACGGGCCGTATAGATCGTGGTGTTGTGAATGTGGGCGACGAGATCGAGATTGTTGGCATCAAGGACACCGAGAAGACGACTTGCACGGGCGTTGAGATGTTCAGGAAGCTGCTGGACCAGGGCATGGCGGGCGACAATGTCGGCGTATTGCTCAGAGGCACGAAGCGCGAAGACGTTGAGCGTGGACAGGTGCTGGCGAAGCCGGGATCGATCACACCACACACCAAGTTTGAAGCGGAAGTATACATTCTGACCAAGGATGAAGGTGGTCGTCATACACCGTTTTTCAAGGGTTATCGTCCGCAGTTTTACTTCCGTACGACGGATGTCACGGGCGCCGTTGAGTTGCCCGAGGGCACAGAGATGGTGATGCCGGGTGACAATGTGCAGATGGTCGTGGAATTGATCGCACCGATCGCCATGGAAGACGGGCTGCGTTTCGCCATTCGCGAAGGTGGTCGTACCGTGGGTGCCGGTGTGGTGGCAAAAATTATTGAGTAAATGGAACAAAGGCATTGTTTGGCAGTGCACGTGCCGCTACGCGTACGTGACTGCCTGGTAACTGAAGGGATGGAACGTGGCAAAAAATCAAAACATTAGAATTCGCCTGAAGGCATTCGATCATCGTCTGCTCGATAAATCAGCGCGTGAGATTGTAGAGACAGCCAGACGCACTGGCGCCGAGGTCAAGGGACCGATTCCGCTGCCGATGAGGAAGGAACGATTCACGATCCTGATTTCACCGCATGTCAACAAAGATGCTCGTGACCAATACGAAATCCGCGAGCACAAGCGCCTGATGGACATCGTTAACCCCACGGATAAAACCGTGGACGCATTGATGAAACTCGAGTTGCCCGCTGGCGTGGACGTGCAGATTAAGCTGAACTAGCGGGATTTCGCGCTATACGGCCTACTTCGGGACTGATGGGCCCACTGCGGGGGTTCGGGATATTTATTGCACATGCGGCTACCGCGGTGTGACTATCGGGACGCTTGCTCGCTGCTCGCTTCGCTGCTCGCTTCGCGAGCTTTATGCTGCACAGGCAAGCACACGCAAATTACGCCATTAAATCATTTATAATCAATAAGTTAGATCGAAAGTTCGTATCCGGACGTCAGGATGGGGAAAAACGCTGAGAAAAAGACCGAAAAACCCTTGCGGGGCAGGGTTATGAGGCTATAATTGCGGGCTCGCTGGAATTGGCCGGGCCGGGAGTCGGCCAAGTCTGGGAAAGGCGTCACGAGGCTTTGCTCTGTGACGCTTACATTTAAAGTTGCCAGGAAACCGAAGGCGACACGGCAAATCCCGGACCGCCGGGCCAGAACTGATTTTTGGTTCGGAGCTAGGGTCAGCCCCAGAGCTTATTGAGAACAGGATGTTCTCGGCGATGGCTGGCCCTTTCGCGTGTCTGAAATATGGGGAATGTTTAGCGGCGCTGGCCAATTGCAGCCAGCGTGAGGTTTTGAAGATGACAATGGGTCTTGTTGGCCGCAAGTGCGGCATGACACGTGTTTTTACCGAAGACGGGGAGTCGATCCCTGTGACCGTGATTGAGGCACAACCAAACCGGATTACTCAGGTGAAGACCATTGAGAGGGATGGCTATCGTGCGCTGCAGGTAACCTCGGGTGACAAGAAGCCATCTCGAGTATCCAAGCCACAGGCTGGTCACTTTGCGGCGGCCAAGGTTGAGGCTGGTGACTTGATGGCCGAATTCCGCATTGATGAAGCTGACGAGCGTGAATACGAAAAGGGTAAGGAAATAAAAGTCGAAATTTTTTCGGTGGGGCAGAAAGTTGACGTAACCGGCACATCGATCGGCAAGGGTTTCGCAGGTGTGATCAAGCGTTACCACTTCAGCATGCAGGATGCGACTCATGGCAACTCGTTGTCGCATCGGGCACCCGGATCAATCGGTCAAAACCAGACGCCTGGCCGTGTCTTCAAAGGCAAGAAAATGGCGGGCCACATGGGCAATGTTCGTCGCACGGCGCAGAACCTTGAGATTGTGCGCGTGGATGAGGAACGCAATCTTCTCCTGATCAAGGGCGCGGTCCCGGGCCACAGCGGCGGACGAGTCATCGTTCGTCCGGCAGTCAAGGCCGGCAACTAAGGAACGCGACGATGAAACTGAAGATGCAAGGTAGTGGATCAGTTGACGTTCTCGACTCTGCGTTCGGTGCAGAATTTAACGAACCGTTGGTGCACCAGGTCGTGACAGCGTACCTGTCAGGTAGTCGAGCTGGAACCAAGGCACAGAAAAATCGTGCGGCGGTTCGGGGCGGTGGCGCCAAGCCCTGGGCACAGAAGGGTACTGGCCGGGCTCGTGCTGGAACGATTCGCAGTCCTATTTGGGTGGGCGGTGGGCGTACATTTGCGGCGAAACCGCGCGACTACAAGCAAAAGGTCAATAAGAAAATGTACCGTGCCGCCTTGCGTTCGGTGTTCTCTGAACTTGTTCGTCAGGATCGATTGGTTGTCGTCAAGGATCTCGAGCTCGAGGCACCAAAGACCAAGATGCTTGCAGGCAAATTGAAAGATCTTGATCTGGACAACGTGCTGATTTTGAACGAAGCGTTTGAAGAGAAAATCTTTCTGGCAGCACGCAATTTGCCGAACGTCGGCATTTGCGATGCAGCGTCGATCGACCCTGTTGTGTTGATTCGTTTTGAGAAAGTATTGATCACTTTGCCAGCCCTGAAGCTGATTGAGGAGCGCTTGTCATGAGTGTTGCAGCTCATCATCAGCGTTTGATGACCGTAATCCGTGGCCCGCATTTGTCCGAGAAAAGCCATATGGCTGCCGAAAGTAACCAGGTTGTTCTTAAGGTTCGCAAGGACGCCACCAAGAGAGAAATTCGCCAAGCCGTCGAGTTGTTATTTGACGTTAAAGTCGCTGATGTCACGGTCATGAATGTCAAGGGCAAGGTCAAGCGATTTGGCCAGACGCGCGGCCGTCGTAACGACTGGAAGAAAGCATACGTCAGGCTTGCCGAAGGCAGCTCGATCGAATCGCTGCTGGGCACGGAATAAGGTAACGAGATATGTCAATACACAAAGCAAAACCGACATCTGCTGGTCGCCGATTTGTTGTCGCCGTCAAGACGCCTGGTCTGCACAAAGGCAAGCCTTACAGCAAACTTCTTGACAAGAAAACGTCGAAGGGCGGTCGTAACAATAACGGGCGCATCACTGTTCGTCATCAGGGCGGCGGTCACAAACAGCGCTACCGCATTGTTGATTTCAAGCGCGATAAAGATGGTATTCCTGGCGTCGTTGAGCGTCTCGAATATGATCCTAATCGAACCGCCCATCTGGCATTGATTAAGTATGCTGATGGTGAGCGACGTTACATCCTGGCGCCGAAAGGTATTGAGGCTGGTGCGCTTATCGCGAGTGGCGAAGACGCGGCAATCAAGCCAGGCAACGCATTGCCACTTAAAGCAATTCCGGTTGGTACCTTAATTCACAACATCGAAATGAAGCCGGGCAAGGGTGGCCAGTTGGTGCGTTCAGCAGGCGGATCTGCGCAGCTGACTGCTCGTGAAGGTGCTTATGCGACGCTCAGACTGCGTTCTGGCGAAACGCGCAAGATACATGTCGATTGCCGCGCGACGATCGGTGAGGTCGGGCATGGGGAACACAATCTGCGCAAGCTCGGTAAGGCCGGTGCGTCACGCTGGAGAGGCGTGCGCCCAACGGTTCGCGGTGTTGCGATGAATCCTGTCGATCACCCCCACGGTGGTGGTGAGGGGCGTACGTCAGGTGGTCGTCATCCGGTGAGTCCATGGGGCAAGCCGACTAAGGGTGCAAAAACGCGCTCGAACAAGCGCACAGATAGCATGATTTTGCGTCGTCGCAAGCGCAGATAATAGATAAAGGAATTGTTCGGCATTGCACCGGCCGCTACGCGCCGGTAAATGCCAGGATTGAGGGAAAAGGATCAGAGTAATGCCACGTAGTGTGAAAAAAGGCCCGTTCGTCGATACGCATTTGGCGAAAAAGGTGGCTTTAGCTGCAAAGAACAATGATCGCCGACCAATCAAGACGTGGTCGCGTCGTTCGATGGTGCTGCCCGATATGGTCGGATTGACGATCGCTGTGCATAACGGTCGTCAGCACGTACCGATTTTAATATCTGAAAACATGGTCGGCCACAAGCTGGGCGAGTTTTCGATCACCCGGACGTTTCGCGGTCACTCCGGTGATCGCAAGACGAAATAAGTCGAAGGAGTAACGGCTCATGCAAGTTGCAGCAACACTTCGCTATGCGCGTATCTCGCCGCAGAAATGCCGCTTGGTGGCCGACGCTATTCGCGGCATGTCGGTTGATGATGCGTTGCGGGCTTTGACTTTTACGCCAAAGAAAAGCGCGCGCATCGTGAAAAAGGTATTGGAGTCGGCAATTGCCAACGCTGAGCACAATCACGGCGCGGACATTGACGAATTGAAGGTTTCGATGATTGAGATAAATGAGGCACCTACGCTGCGTCGTTTTCGTGCTCGCGCCAAAGGTCGTGGTGCACGCATTATCAAACGCAATAGTCACATCACTATTCGGGTAGCAGACGAGTAATAAGTATGGGTCAGAAAGTACATCCGATTGGAATTCGCCTCGGCATTGTCAAGGACTGGTCGTCCATATGGTATGCCGATTCGAAGACGTTTCCCGAATACATTCGCACGGATCATCTGCTGAGAGTCTTCATCAAGAAAAAGCTCAAGGACGCATCTGTCAGTCGTATAACGATCGAGCGCCCGGCCAAGAAAGCCAATATTACAATTCATACAGCCAGACCGGGCATTGTGATTGGCAAAAAGGGTGAAGACATTGAGAAACTGCGCGCAGAAGCCGCAAAAATGATCGGCATGAACATTAGCGATGTGCGCATTAACATTAGTGAAGTGCGTAAGCCTGAGCTTGACGCGCAGCTCGTTGCTGAAGGAATTGCGCAACAGCTTGAGCGTCGCGTAATGTTTCGTCGTGCGATGAAGCGGGCGGTGACAAACACGATGCGCGTCGGGGCAGAGGGAATAAAGGTAAGAGTTGGTGGTCGCCTGAACGGCGCAGAAATCGCACGTTCGGAGTGGTATCGCGAGGGGCGTGTGCCATTGCACACGTTCCGTGCGGATATTGACTACGGCCTGGCTGAGGCACATACGACTTACGGTGTAATCGGCGTCAAGGTTTGGATTTTCAAGGGCGAAATTTTCGACAAACCCGTCGTAGCAGACGCAGAGCCCACCGACACATCAGGAGGCGCACGCTCGTAAGGGCTTCGCGTTTACTGGGGATTTAGTATGTTACAGCCAAAACGGACGAAATTTCGAAAACAGCACAAGGGGCGCAACCGCGGCCTCGCAATACGCGGCAGCACGGTGGCATTTGGTACCTATGGCCTCAAGGCAACAGGCCGTGGCCGTATGACAGCACGTCAGATCGAAGCAGCTCGTCGGGCGATGACGCGTCATATCAAGCGCGGCGGCAAAATCTGGGTTCGTGTGTTTCCGGACAAGCCGATCACCAAGAAGCCGCTTGAAGTGCGTCAGGGGAAGGGTAAGGGCAATGTTGAGTACTGGGTATGCCAGATTCAGCCGGGTCGTGTCCTGTATGAGATGGAAGGTGTGTCGGAAGAAATCGCGCGCGAGGCGTTTCGTCTCGCAGCGGCGAAGTTGCCGTTCTCGACCGCATTCGTAACGCGACAGGTAATGTAATGGAAGCTCAGGAACTTCGTAAAAAGTCGGTTGAAGAGCTCGATGAAGAACTCGTCGCGCTTCGTCGTGAACAATTCAACTTGCGTATGCAACAGGCAACAAGCGAGTTGCCACAACACCATCAGCATCGTCTCGTAAGAAAAGATATCGCGCGAGTCAAGACAATTCTGAGTGAATTCAAGCGCGCAGTGGGTGAAAGCAAATGAGCGAAGACAAGAAAGTTCAACGCACGATGGTAGGTCGCGTTGTCAGCGACAAGATGGACAAGACCGTTTCAGTCGCGATTGAGCGCCTGATCAAGCACTCCGTATATGGCAAGTACATCCGGCGCACGACCAAAATACTTGCGCATGATGCGAAAAACGAATGCAAGTCAGGCGATCGCGTTGCGATTTCTGAGTGCAGACCGATTTCGAAGAATAAGTCGTGGACAGTAGTCGACATCGTCGAACGTGCTGCCGACCACGTGTGATATAGGGATTCAGTCATGATTCAGATGCAGACAATTTTGGACGCCGCCGATAATTCCGGTGCACGCCGTGTTCAATGCATCAAGGTGCTCGGTGGATCGAAGCGTCGCTATGCCGGCGTCGGCGATGTAATCAAGGTCAGTGTAAAGGATGCTATTCCGCGCGGTAAGGTCAAGAAGGGTGAGATATATAACGCTGTTGTTGTCCGCACGCGCAAGGGAGTGCGCCGTAAAGACGGCTCGTTGATTCGTTTCGACGGAAATGCGGCCGTATTGCTTAATTCGCGCCTCGAGCCAATCGGTACTCGTATCTTTGGTCCGGTCACACGCGAGCTTCGAACAGTTAAGTTTATGAAAATTATTTCGTTGGCGCCTGAGGTTCTCTAGGGTCTCGATCACCACGGTAATAGACAAATGAACAAGATTAAAAAAGGCGATGACATCATCGTAAGAACTGGCAAAGACAAGGGCCGTCGCGGTACTGTGTTACAGGTCCTCGATGACGGGCGCGTGCTGGTTGAAGGCGTCAACATTGCAAAGAAGCACACGAAGCCAAACCCAAGCGTTGGGGAGCCCGGGGGTATCAAAGACAAAACGATGCCTCTCGATATTTCGAATGTTCTCGTTTTCAACCCGAAGTCGAAAAAGGGCGAGCGAATTGGTATCCGAGTTGAAAAAGACGGCAGCAAGGTGCGGGTGTTCAGAGGTACGGGCGATGTTGTCGACATTTAGACAGGAAATTATCGGTGCACGCGACGCAAATGCGCGTGACTGCCAAAGACGGTAAAAGAGACATGGCGAGATTACAGAAAAAATTTCACGCAGAGTTGATGGGCGAGATCCAAAAAAAGCTCGGTCTGAAAAATACAATGCAGGTGCCACGTGTCACCAAAATTACGCTCAATATGGGCGTGGGCGAGGCTGTTGCTGACAAGAAAGTCATGGAGTATGCGCGTGCTGACCTTGAAAAAATTTCGGGTCAGCGTCCTGTAACGACAATTGCGCGCAAGTCGGTAGCAGGCTTTAAGATTCGTGATGGTATGCCGATCGGTTGCAAAGTGACCCTGCGGCGTGAACGCATGTACGAGTTCCTCGATCGTCTCGTAAACGTTGCGATCCCACGAATTCGTGACTTTCGTGGCCTGAACCCGAAGTCGTTTGATGGTCAGGGCAACTACAGCATGGGCGTTTCCGAGCAAATTATCTTCCCGGAAATTAACTACGACGAAATTGATGTGATACGCGGATTGGATATAACGATTACCACGTCAGCACGCAATGTTGAGGAAGGACGGGCGTTACTTAATGCGTTTGACTTTCCGTTTAAGAAGTAGAGAAGAAAATATGGCTAAGCAGTCAATGATCCAACGCGAATTCAAGCGTACCAAGCTCGTCGCGAAGTATGCGAAAAAGCGTGCTGCGATCAAAGCAACGATTCGCAGCATTCACAGCAGCGATGAGGAGCGCGCAGTTGCACAAATAAAGCTCAATGCGATGCCGCGAGATTCGAGTCCGGTAAGGCAACGTAGTCGTTGTTCGATTACGGGGCGCCCGCGTGGCGTCTATCGCAAATTTGGTCTTGGCCGCAACAAGCTCAGGGAGGCCGCGATGAAAGGCGAAATTCCAGGGCTCACTAAGGCCAGCTGGTAGGCGGAGGCAGACATGAGTATGACAGATCCAATCGCGGACATGCTGACCCGCATTCGTAACGGGCAAAAGGCTCGTAAAGTAAGCGTTTCTATGCCGGCATCGAGTGCGAAGGAAGCAGTGGCGAAAGTATTAAAAAGTGAAGGCTATATTACTGGCTACTCAAGCGATGGAGAGGGCGCGACGAAGCAACTCTCGGTTGAGCTCAAGTATTTTGAGGGCGTGCCTGTTATCGAGCACATCGAGCGCACGAGCCGACCGGGTCTTCGCATATATCGCGGTAAGGACGAGATGCCGAAAGTGCTCGGTGGTCTCGGCATTTCGATTGTATCAACATCGGCTGGCGTCATGAGCGATCGCCAGGCAAGAGAGAAGGGAATTGGTGGTGAGGTTCTGTGCATCGTTTCATGAGTGCCGGAACCTGATCGAGACGAGACAAGACTATGTCTAGAATTGCAAAAGCTCCAGTTGAGTTGCCACAAGGCGTCGATTTCAGGCAAGACGGCAATGTTGTCACGATTAAAGGCAGCAAGGGCGCGTTGAAGCTTGAGTTGAACTCGGAAGTAGAGGTGACAAAAAATGACGATGCGCTGACGATAGCGCCGCGTTCGGGATCACGGTTTGCAGGAGCAGTCGCGGGTACAACGCGTGCTCTGCTCGCGAACATGGTTCGAGGTGTTACGGAGGGCTATGAGCGCAAACTCGAACTCGTCGGCGTTGGTTATCGCGCACAACTTCAGGGCCGCGTTCTGAGCCTGACGCTTGGATTTTCGCACCCCGTGGTTTACGAAGTGCCCGAGGGAGTCAGCGTTGAGACGCCGAGTCAGACCGAGGTGATCATCAGGGGCACGGACAAGCAGCAGGTTGGCCAGGTTGCGGCTGATATTCGCCGATTCCGCCCACCTGAGCCTTACAAAGGCAAGGGTGTTCGCTACGCCAATGAGCGTGTGGTGATGAAGGAAGCGAAGAAGAAGTAATTAGAGAAGCTTATGAAATTGGACAAAAAACAAAATCGATTGCGCCGTGCTCGCAAATCACGCGCAAAGATTCAGGAACTCGAAATCAATCGACTGAGCGTTCACCGTACACCGCGGCATATTTACGCACAGGTAATTGCACCCGATGGTGGCACGGTGCTGGTATCAGCATCGACGCTCGAAGCGGAAGTTCGCAAGGGCGTCAAAAGTGGTGGTAATGTTGAAGCGGCTTCGATTATCGGTGCGCGTATAGCTGAAAAGGCGAAGGCAGTCGGCATTGACACGGTCGCGTTTGATCGTTCGGGTTTTCGCTATCACGGACGCGTCAAGGCGCTGGCCGACGCTGCTCGCGAAGCTGGATTGAGGTTTTAACAGAGGATTGTTGGTACGCGTAACGCTGCCAGGACCAGACTATGGCAAGAAATGATCACGCACAGTCGAACGATGACCTGATCGAAAAACTCGTGACGGTTAACCGAGTCGCTAAAGTTGTAAAAGGCGGTCGTCAATTTGGATTCACGGCGCTGACGGTTGTCGGTGACGGTCAGGGCCAGGTTGGATTCGGTTATGGCAAGGCACGTGAAGTGCCGATCGCGATTCAGAAATCAATGCAAAACGCACGCAAGAATATGATCGAGATCAACCTGAACAATGACACCTTGCAATACGCAAAGAAAGGCCGTCATGGCGCGACTCGGGTTTATATGCAACCGGCATCTGAAGGCACTGGCGTAATTGCCGGTGGTGCGATGCGCGCCGTATTTGAATGCGCCGGTGTTCGCAATGTGCTGGCAAAGAGCTACGGTTCGCGAAACCCGATCAATGTCGTTCGCGCGACCATTGGCGCTCTGTCCGAAATCCATTCTCCGCAATCGATCGCGGCGAAACGCGGCAAGAAAGTAAAGGAAATCCTGGCCTAGGGCCAGGATTCAGATAACTAGAGACTAAATCATGGCGAAGCCAAGAGAGTTGAAAGTAACGCTCGTCAAGAGCAAGCACGGTCGGCTGAAAAAGCATCGTGCCTGTGTGGCTGGGCTCGGTCTCAGGAAGTTACACCAGACGGTGCGGGTACAGGACACGCCAGAGAATCGCGGCATGATCAATCGTATCGCGTATCTCGTTACGGTAGAGGAAGCCTGAAATGCGTCTTAATAAATTGTCGCCCGGCAAGGGCGCGAAAAAAACCGGCAAACGTTTCGGACGAGGACATTCCGCGGGCCAGGGCAAAACCAGTGGCCGTGGTCAGAAGGGACAACATGCACGGTCGGGTGGCTATCACAAGGTTGGCTTCGAGGGCGGCCAGATGCCGCTGCAGCGGCGCCTGCCGAAAGTAGGCTTCACGTCGCGTAAAGCTCGCCTGACGGCAGAGCTGCGTTTGCATGAACTCGCGATTCCGACCGCGGATGTCATAGATATGGATGTACTGAAGGCAGCTAACCTTGTGCCGGCCTTCGTCTCCAAGGTCAAAGTCATCAGGTCCGGCGAAATTGACAAGGCAGTGAAGCTCAAGGGCATCGCTGTAACAAAAGGTGCACGCGAAGCCATACAGAAGGCCGGCGGTAGCATCGAATAGGGAATAGGAAATAATCGTAGGAGCCCGACGTGTTATTAGCACTTTAAGCCAATTGATTGGCTGGACGTTAATAACATGACCGGGCGATAAACAAAGACAGGAAAAAACAGGCAAACCACGTGGCAAAGACGCCCCAACAAAATCCGGCAGATATCGCGAAATCAGGGAGCAAACTGGGCGAACTCAAAGTTCGCTTCCTGTTCCTGATTGGTGCGTTGATCGTGTTCCGTGCGGGTACCTACATTCCGGTACCGGGCGTGAATCCTGTTGCGCTGGCTGCATTTTTTGAGCAGCAAGCTGGCGGTCTGCTGGGCATGGTCAACCTGTTCTCTGGTGGTGCATTGTCACGCTTCGGCATTTTCGCTATGGGCATCATGCCGTACATTTCGTCGTCGATTATTATGCAGATGGCGAGCCATATCGTGCCTACATTGCAGCAGCTTAGAAAAGAGGGTGAGCAGGGCCGCCGCCAGATTGTCAAGTACACGCGCTATGGCACGGTTTTCCTGGCAAGTTTCCAGTCGATCGCCGCGGCATCGTGGTTGCAGGGTCAGGCCGGCATCGTTGTCAATCCGGGGCCGTCATTTGTGATTCCGGCCTGTATCACCTTGGTTACGGGTACGATCTTCCTGATGTGGCTCGGTGAGCAGATCACAGAACGTGGTATCGGCAACGGTATCTCGATGATCATTCTCGCGGGCATTGTTGCCGGACTTCCTGCCGCTGTCGCCGGCACGGCTGGTCTCGTGCGCAGCGGTGAGATGTCAGCTGTAACCGCGATATTAATGCTTCTCGGTGCAATCGCGGCGATCGTATTCGTGGTTTATATGGAGCGTGCACAACGACGTATCGCGGTTAATTACGCGCGTAGGCAACAGGGCCGCAAAATGTACCAGGCGCAGAGCACGCATTTGCCATTCAAGATCAATATGGCGGGCGTAATTCCGCCGATTTTCGCGTCGAGTATCCTGATGTTCCCGGCGACAATCGCGCAATTTTTCGGTCAGGCGGCCGAGCCAAACTTTTTGCAACGACTATTACAGACGATTGGCGCCAACCTTGGTCCCGGACAACCCATATATGTGCTGATGTATGCGGCACTAATTATTTTCTTTTGCTTCTTCTATACGGCGCTGATGTTTAATTCGAAAGACACGGCGGACAATCTGAAGAAGTCAGGCGCGTTTGTGCCGGGTATTCGACCGGGCGCACAAACGGCCGACTACATAGACAAGGTACTGACGAGGTTGACATTCTGGGGCGCGCTATATATTGCCGGTGTCTGTCTGTTGCCGGAACTTGTGCGTATGTTCTATCCGACCATGCCATTTAGCTTCGGCGGCACGTCCTTGTTGATTCTCGTTGTCGTGACGATGGACTTCATGTCGCAAATGCAAGCGCATGCGATGAGTCATCAGTATGAGGGCATGATGCAGAAAGCCAACCTGCGCAATTACGGCCGTGGCGGACAAGTACGCTGACATTGTCAGCGGATACAGGAGCAAGCTCATGAAAGTAAGAGCATCAGTAAAAAGAATCTGCAGAAATTGCAAAATTATTCGCCGCAAAGGTGTTGTGCGAGTTATTTGCACCGACGGGCGGCATAAGCAACGCCAGGGTTAAACGAAAAGGATCACCTAAGTGGCACGTATATCAGGTATTAATATTCCGTTGACCAAACACGTCGTGATTTCCTTGACGGCGATTTACGGCATCGGGCGAACTCGCGCACAACAGATTTGTGCGGCGGCGGGTGTTGCGCCGGAGACAGCGGTCAAGAATCTCGCGGAACCGGAAGTCGCGAAGCTCAGAACAGCCGTTGCGATATTTACGGTCGAGGGCGACCTTCGTCGAGAAATTTCCATGAATATCAAACGCTTGATGGATCTAGGTTCCTACCGCGGGATTCGGCACCGGCGTGGATTGCCTTTGCGTGGCCAGCGAACTCGCACTAACGCGCGCACTCGCAAGGGTCCGCGGCGACCGATTAAAAGGTAAGAACGACGATGCGTCGTAGGAGCCCGCCGTACGAAGAGAACGCTGGACCAACCGAATGGTTTAGTGGTATCGATCGGACCGGGCGATAGCGGTAATTAGAGAGAACAGAATGGCTGAAGCTAAGAAAAAGAAGGTTAAAAAGCATGTCGTGGATGCGATAGCGCATATTCATGCTTCCTTCAACAACACGATCATTACGATTACGGATCGACAGGGCAATACGCTTTCGTGGGCGACTGCGGGGGGCTGCGGATTTCGTGGGTCTCGCAAATCGACGCCGTTCGCGGCGCAGATTGCGTCCGAGAAAGCTGGCCGATTAGCGCTGGATTTCGGTGTCAAGAACCTGGATGTGCGGGTTCGTGGACCAGGTCCAGGCCGCGAGTCAGCGGTGCGCGCCCTGAACGCCCTGGGTTTTCGTATTCAAAACATCGAGGACGTTACACCGATTCCTCACAATGGCTGTCGCCCGCCCAAAAAGCGTCGCGTTTAGAGGCTAAAGTAAATGGCAAGATATTTAGGACCAAAGTGCAAACTGTCCCGCCGCGAAGGCACGGATCTGTTTTTGAAAAGTGGCATCAGGCCGCTTGAGTCGAAGTGTAAACTTGACGTACCGCCAGGAGGCGCGCCACAGCGTCGCCCGCGTATTTCGGAATATGGACTGCAACTTCGCGAAAAACAGAAGTTGCGGCGCATGTATGGCGTGCTCGAACGTCAGTTTCGAAATTACTACAAGCGTGCTGCGCAGTTGAAGGGATCAACGGGTGAGAACCTGTTGCGCCTTCTCGAAGGTCGTCTGGACAATGTCGTCTATCGTATGGGTTTCGCCTCAACGCGCGCCGAAGCACGTCAGCTCGTAAGCCATAAGAGCATTGAGATGAATGGCAAAGTTGTCAATATTCCGTCTGCGCAAGTTGCGGCAGGCGATTCTATCGGTATTCGTGAAAAGGCCCGTAAACAACTTCGCATTCAAAGTGCGATGGAAATTGCTGGCCAGATCGGCCTGCCCGATTGGGTTGAGGTCGACGCGAAAAAGATGTCGGGGGTCATGAAATCATTGCCGGATCGGGAAGATGTGCTTCCCGATATCAATGAAAACCTCGTCGTTGAGCTTTACTCTAAGTAGTCAGGAAGGTAATTACCCATGCAAGAATCTGTACATGAATTTTTGAAGCCTCGCGTTGTCAAGGTAACGCCGATTAATGATCAGTTGGCTAAAGTGGTCATTGAGCCGTTCGAACGCGGATTCGGCCACACGCTGGGCAATGCGTTACGTCGCATTTTGCTCTCGTCAATGCCGGGCGCAGCCATTACTGAGGCAGAGATCGAGGGTGTGCTGCACGAGTACACAAGCATCGATGGCGTGCAGGAAGACGTCGTCGAAATTCTCTTGAACCTGAAGCAGATTGCCGTTCGCATGCACACGCGTGACGTCGCTGAGCTGCGAATCTCGAAGAAGGGACCGGGTCCGGTAACAGCTGGCGATATTCAACTCGATCACGATGTTGAGATCATGAATCCTGAACTCGTGATTGCCAATCTGACGAAGACCGGTGAGCTAAACACTATTCTCAAGGTTGAGCGTGGTCGTGGCTATCGACCGGCGACGCAGCGTCCGTTGTTCGAGGAGGAGACCGGCCCGATCGGGCGTCTGCAACTTGATGCGTCATTCAGTCCAGTGCGCCGCGTAACGTACAGCGTTGAGGCAGCACGTGTTGAGCAGCGAACCGATCTCGACAAACTGATCATCGATATCGAGACGAACGGCACGATCGATCCTGAAGAGGCGATTCGTCGCGCGGGCAGCATCCTCAAGGACCAGCTGTCTGTCTTCGTTGACCTGCAGGGTCAGGAAGAAGGTGTCGGTGCGCAAGCAGAGAATCAGGTCGATCCGATTCTGCTGCGGCCTGTTGACGAACTTGAGCTCACCGTTCGTTCGGCAAATTGTCTCAAGGCAGAGAACATCATGTATATCGGAGATCTTGTTCAGCGAACAGAGGTTGAGCTTCTGCGGACGCCAAACCTCGGTAAGAAGTCACTGACCGAGATTAAGGAAGTACTCGAGGGACACGGCCTCGGCCTTGGAATGCGGCTCGAGAACTGGCCACCGCCGAGTTTACGTCCCGAGCATGAACTCATGCTGCAGCCGTAATATACGATTTAGGATACTCAGATGCGCCATAGAAAATCCGGTCGTCGACTCGGTCGCAACAGCTCCCATCGCAAGGCCATGTTTCGTAACATGGCAGCGTCGATGTTGAAGCACGAGACGATCAAAACGACGCTGGCCAAAGCCAAAGAATTGCGTCGTGTAGTTGAACCGCTTATTACTCTTGCCAAAGAGGATAGCGTAGCTAATCGTCGGTTGGCGTTCGATCGCCTGCGCGACAAGGAAGTGGTTGGCAAATTATTTTCGGAACTCGGTCCGCGGTTCAAGGATCGACCGGGTGGATACCTGCGTATCCTCAAAACCGGGCCACGTGCCGGTGATTCGGCACCGATGGCAATCGTCATGTTTAGCGGGGAATCGCCGGCGGTCGAAGTCGCGACTGAAGACTAGTACTTCGTCAGCGTGTTATCGATGGGCTCAGAGCCGCTCTGACGGGGTACGGGGTACTGGTCGTCATTACATGAGCTATAAAAAAAGCCGGGCATCGCCCGGCTTTTTTGCGTCTGATCCGCGACTAACGATGCGCCGAAATTTTACATAAGGTTAACGGCTGACAATCCAACGCCTGATTTAACTATAAGTATTTGAATATAAAAAGAAAAGACCAATGACGGGTCTTGTGAGTCTCCTCACATATTGTTCCTTCTATCCGGATTATTCTAGAGCAACTCACTGTAGAGGGTGCCGCCATTAGCAACGAAAAAGCCTATGATGACTGTGTCATCCTGTCGAAGGAAAGCTTCGACCCTGACGCCGTTTTTCTTGATGACATCGTCGATGATAACGTCTTGCCATATCTGAGCCTGGCCGTCGATGGTCTGACTGATCCGTGCGAGGGGGACGAAGGCAAACTCGAATTGCGACCCGAAGATGTTGCGGCGAATGAAATCATTCCGGCCGATACAACGATGCCCGTAGCCACACTCGGCGCCGAGGGTCTCGACGTGTACGGGTGGGAAATGTCGTTGTGGGCAAAGATCAAGGGCTACCTCGGCTTATAATTCCTTCAGGCGACTTCATTTAAGGCCTCTCACGACACGAACGATTAAGAACACTCCAGGCACAGGCCCTGATAGAATTCGCGAATGATCTTTAACGACAAGACAGTCATCGTAACGGGTGGTTCAGAAGGCGTCGGTGCCGCAATGGCGAGGTTGTTTGCCATCGCGGGTGCCAACCTGATGCTTGTTGCGCGAACCAAAAGAAATCTTGAAGCGATCGCTGAAGAACTGCGTGATAAGACGCGTGTTGAGATCTTCGCCATGGATGTCTCCGATTCCGATGCCTGCGTCAGTCTTTTTAAAAAAGCGAATTTCGAATTCGGTCGTGTGGACGTACTTGTCAACAATGCGGGTTTCCACAAGCGAGGGTCCGTTGAATCGGTCGACGCCATTGACCTCGGCAAAATGATCGATGTCAATCTCAAAGCGCCAATTATGCTGAGCCGTATCGCGATACCCTATTTAAAGGAAGCGGGCGGCGGCGCGATTATCAATGTTGGATCGCTCGCAGGTCGTTTACCCGTGCCATACAGCGCCGCGTACGCAGCCAGCAAAGCGGGATTGCGCTCTTTTACGCTTTCCATGGCTGAGGAATTGCGAGACAGCGGTATCAAGATTGCCGTAGTTTCGCCAGGCCCGATCGCCACAGGCTTTATCATGTCTAATATCGACGACGTATCAGACTTGACATTCTCGCAGCCAATTAGCACGGCGGACGAGGTCGCGCAAGCTGTTCTCGATCTTTGTGGAAATTATCAACGTGAAAAGTCGCTTCCGGCGATCAGTGGTGTGTTAACGATGTTGATTTACCTGATGCCGTGGCTTGGGCGTGCCATGCGACCGATTCTCGAGCGCAGAGGCGCACGGGTCAAGCGACAACTGAAAGCACAGGCGCGGGCTAAATAGCAGCGAATGCGTCGCGCGTCAGATTCTCACAACCATCGAGCGTTACCCGTACATCATCCTCGATACGAACACCACCGAACGGCCTGAGCCAGTCAACAGCATTCCAGTCGACGTGGCTCTCAGCGGGTGTGCCGCGGAGATCTTCGAGCAGCATGTCGATCAAGTAAAGGCCGGGCTCAATCGTCAAAGTCATGTTTTCTTCGAGAACACGCGTAAGTCGCAGAAATGGGTGGCCGCTGGGTGGATCAATGATCGTGCCCGACTCATTTTGCGTATGCCCACCAACATCGTGTACCTGCACGCCGATCAAGTGGCCAAGACCGTGTGGGAAGAAAGCCGATGTTACGCCGGTTTCGAGAAGAGTGTCTGCATCACCGTGCGCCAGACCGGTATCGACCAATACATCACCGAGCATGCGATGTGCATCCACGTGTAGTTCACGGTAGTCCACGCCGGCGCGTAATTTCCCGACGATCTCGAGTTGCATCGCGTCCATGCGCTCGATCAATTCTGCAAAGCGCGCATCGTCGAAAGAATAGGTGCGCGTAATGTCAGAAGCATAACCGCACACCCGGGCTCCGGCATCAATCAAAAAAGATCGCATCTCGTCCGGTGGTTCGCGGTCAAGGTTCGTGTAATGCAATACAGCACCGTGGCTGTTGAGCGCGACAATATTGCCGTACGGTAGTTCGTTGTCGATGTGGCTTACGGCATGACAATAGGCCCGGTGAATCTCGAACTCGGACGCACGTTCGCGAAACGCGGCCTCGGCCGCAACGTGGCCGCGGGCGCCACGGCGCGATGCAAGCCGCATGCATTCGACCTCGTACTCGGTCTTGATGCCGCGAGCAAAATGCAGAATATTGACGGCCATTGCTGGATTTACGCGTTCAATACCGAAGGCGTGTGCGGCATCGTCGATCTCACCAATCAATATGCATTTGTCACTGTCCTTGGGCAGGAGTGCGGCGATATCGTCCATGGAAGGTACGATGCGTATATCAAAATGAGGCGCCCAGTAGCCGACGGGATCTCCGGGAACGACATGCCAGTAGTCGTGGGGCTGATAGTAAATGAGTCGTGGTGTCTCGCCCGGTGTGTAAACGATGTAGGAGAGCGGCAAGCAGCCAAGCGGCGCCCAACTTAGAAAATGCGGGTTTGCGACAAACGGGTAAGACATGTCGTCGAGGAATGTGACTTTCGGGCTGCCTGAGAAAATGACGGCGTGGCTGGCACCCGATTTCAAAAGCGCGTGATCGTGGCGCGCCTTAAGGGCTTCGATGTGGCCTGGGTACAGTACGCCAAGCCGGGAATTCTTGTCCGAATAGTCGTCGTTCATGTCGGGAATAATACCTTGTTTCATTCCACGAGCAATCTAGGCATCATTGTTATTCTTGTCCATCGGTGTGGAACGCATAATGAAACGACGTGCAAGTCTGGTTGGCATTGTACTTTTGATTCTGGGAGGCGCTGACGTGGTGGGATCTGAGCCGGGATATGACCGTGTAACTGGCCGGGCGTTTGCGTCCCGTTCCGAAGTCATTGCGGCCCATGGCATGGTTGCGACAAGCCAGCCGCTGGTCACGCAAATTGCGCTTGATATCCTCAAGGCGGGAGGCAGTGCGGTGGACGCGGCAATCGCGGCAAATGCTGCGCTCGGCCTGATGGAACCAACGGGTTCTGGAATCGGTGGCGACCTGTTCGCGATCGTCTGGGACGCGGACAAACAGGAACTAACCGGTCTGAATGCGTCGGGTCGTGCTCCCGCACTCATGACGCTCGAATACTTCAGAGAGCATGGTATCGACAGCATCCCACCATACGGTCCGCTACCCGTCAGCGTACCTGGCGCTGTTGACGGCTGGTTCGAACTTCATGGCCGCTATGGACGACTGTCGATGGCTGAGATCCTCGCTCCGGCGATTCGGTATGCGCGCGAAGGCTTTCCGGTTTCGGAGACGATCGCGTATTACTTTTCGACAAGTGCTGGCCCTCGAGCCGATTATCCGGGCTTTGCGGAAACCTTTATGCCCGATGGGGAGATGCCAAGAAAGGGTGAGTTGTTTCGCAATCCGCGTCTCGCAGAAACTTACGAAATCATCGCCAATGATGGTCGTGATGCCTTCTATAAAGGCGAAATCGCGAAAAGAATTGACGCGTACATGACTGAACAGGGAGGGTTGCTGCGCTACGCAGATCTTGCCGCGCATAGATCGGAGTGGGTGACGCCCGTGACGACCAACTATCGCGGCTGGGATGTGTATGAATTGCCGCCGAACGGACAGGGCATAGCGGCGCTGCAGATACTGAATATTCTCGAGGGTTTCGACATTGCCGCGATGGGATTCGGCAGCGCTGAGTATGTGCACACATTCGTTGAAGCCAAAAAGCTTGTGTTCGAAGATCGTGCCCGATTCTATGCGGACATGGATTTCGTCGATGTCCCGGTAGATCGATTGATTTCCAAAGCATATGCTGACGAACGTCGCCAGCTCATCTCGAAGGATCGGGCGGCCACGGCATACTCCGCGGGTAACACCATACTCGACGACGGTGACACCATTTACCTGGCCGTGGCGGACCGCGATGGCAACATGGTGTCACTGATTCAAAGCAATTATCGTGGCATGGGATCCGGCATGACACCGGGCGGTCTGGGTTTCGTGCTGCAGGACAGGGCCGAATTGTTCAGCCTCGAGAAAGGGCATGCAAATGTCGTCGAACCGGGCAAACGACCGTTTCACACGATTATCCCGGCATTCGTGATGAAGAACGGTAAACCGCTCATGAGTTTCGGTGTCATGGGAGGGGCGATGCAACCGCAGGGGCATGCGCAGATCATCATCAACATGGTTGACTTCGGTATGAATCTGCAGGAAGCGGGCGATGCGGCGCGTATTCGGCATGGCGGCTCGTCGCAGCCGACGGGTCACGTCATGACCGATGGCGGTGTTGTTCACCTCGAGCGTGGCTTCAGCAGCGAAATTCGGGCACAGCTTGAGGCCATGGGACACACGCTCGGCGAGAGCGACGGCGGGTTCGGCGGCTATCAAGCGATACTGTGGGACGAGAAAGAAGGCGTGTACTATGGCGCCTCCGAAGTGCGCAAGGACGGTCAGGCGGCCGGTTATTAATTTGAAAGGCATCGCAGCATGACCCAGGATATCTATCTCACGGGTATCACGACGACTGGCACACCACATATTGGCAACTATGTTGGCGCGATTCGACCTGGCATCGAGGCGAGCAAAGACCCGACGAAGACAAACTATTATTTTCTCGCGGATTATCATGCGCTCGCCAAGAATGAGGACCCCGACAAGATCAGCCAGTCGACTCTGGAGATATCGGCAGCATGGCTCGCGTTGGGGCTCGATACGCAGAACGCAATCTTCTATCGGCAGTCGGATATACCCGAAATACCACAGCTCAACTGGATTCTGGCAAGCATGACGGCGAAGGGTCTGATGAATCGTGCGCACTCATACAAAGCGGCCGTTGCAGCCAATGCACAAGGCGGCAATAAAGACCCGGACAAGGGCATCACGATGGCGCTCTACAGTTATCCAATCCTGATGGCGGCAGATATCTTGATGTTCAAGGCGACGAAAGTACCGGTCGGGCGAGATCAAAAACAGCATGTTGAGATGGCGCGCGACATAGCACAGAGATTCAATCACCATTTCGGCGATGTCCTCGTGCTGCCCGACCCGCTAATCGATGCTGATACGGCGGTGCTGGCGGGCCTTGATGGACGCAAGATGAGTAAAAGCTACAATAACGCAATTCCGCTATTTGCCGATGAAACGCGGCTCAGAAAGCTGATAATGAAGATCAAAACAAACTCTCTTGAACCGGGTGCGCCGAAAGAAACTGACGGCAGCACGCTTTACGATATGTACAAAGCATTTGCGACGACGCAGGAAACCATGGATATCGAAGCACGCTACGCCGATGGTATCGCCTGGGGTGAGATGAAGCAGCAACTGTTCGAACTCATTAACGATCACATCCATCCAGCGCGTGAAGAGTACGAGCGACTAATGGGCAATCCGGCCATCGTAGAAGCGGAACTCTTAAAGGGCGCGGAGCGCGCGCGCGAGGTTGCGGCGCCTTATCTTGCTGAGATTCGCGATGCGATCGGTGTCCGCAAACTGGGCTAGTCCGAAAGTGTTTTTCGCTACTTCATCGTGGCGAATCGTCCGTCGCAGCATGCGTTGTTGGTCTGCTACTGAAGGCGCTGCGCTCAATTCATCTCCCGCCGAGAGCGAGGTGCCTGACAACACCCCGAAGACACTCGCCCCAAGCAGCGCATTCTTTAACCTAATGGGTGACCTGCCCAAAATCACTTTGTTATCCCTGCAAATATGTCAGTCTCCGAACTCGAGATTGTCGGGCCATTCTCTTGCATTCGCAACAGGTGCACCAGATACTGATCGAAATATTTCCTTACGTTTTTGGATTGTTCAACATCGAGTAAGAACGAAGTGCCTGATTATCAGCTCGCCCATGCGAACGTCGCACGAATGCGCGCGTCAATCGACGATCCGATTATGGAGGGATTCGTTGCGCGGCTGGATCCTCTGAACGAGACTGCAGACTCCAGTCCCGGTTTCGTTTGGCGCCATATCACTGCAGAGGGTGATACGACTGAGGCGCAAGTCTTCGATGATGAGTTTGTTCTCTTTAATATGTCAGTCTGGGAATCGATCAAAGCGCTTGAGGATTATGCCTACCGCAGCAATCATGTTGCAGCGGTTCGCAAGCGGGCGAATTGGTTCGAGCCGGCTAGCAGAGCGCCACTGGTCCTTTGGTGGATAGAAGTGGGACACATTCCAACCGTCCAGGAGGCAAAAAGCAGGTTCGACATACTTTGGAAGGACAGCTCATCCGCAGCAGCCTTTACGTTCAGGCTTCCCTTTCCGCCTGAGGGGTGACGGGATGAGCGAATTATTTCGACTGGAGACCGAACGCCTGCCGTTACGCAGATTAACACTCGCCGACGCGAATCTGATGCTTGCGGTCTGGAATGATCCTGGATTTATCCATTACGTCGGTGATCGTGGATACTCGTTAGGCTTGTCAAGGGCTTGTAAATCCATGGAGCATCGACCATGAGTATCGAAAAACGCATCGACTACATTGAAATTCCCGTCACCGATCCGGCGAAAGCGCGCGATTTTCTTGCGGCGTTGTACGGCTGGACATTCGAGGAATGGGGCGCCGATTACGTTAGTTTCAACGATGGGCGCCTTGACGGTGGCTTGCGCCGGTCAGAGGAGAGCGCACCTGCGACAGGCGTGCTGTTGGTTTTTTACAGTGAAAATCTTGAACGAGACGTCGAACGGGTCAAAGAGCTCGGCGCAACCATTAGTCAGGACATTTTCGATTTCCCGGGAGGGAAGCGATTTCATTGCGTCGATCCGGTAGGCACCGAATTCGCAACGTGGTCCACGAACTGATCGTCAATAACAATAACGGAGCCAGACAATGCATGAACTGATCGATCATCCATGCGTGCAGCATAAACTCGGCATCATTCGCGACGTCGATACGGGCCACAAGCTCTTTCGTGAACTGGCGACCGAAATTACGAAATTCATATGCTACGAGGCACTGAAGAACATCAAGGTAAAGGAAATTGTAGTGCAGACACCCGTCGCCGAAGCAATATGCAAAAAAATCGATACAGATCTTGTGGTCGTGCCGATTCTGCGGGCCGGTGTAGGCATGCTCGAAGGAATCCTCGAACTCGTTCCTACCGCGCGCGTCGGATTTGTCGGCTTGTATCGTGACGAGGTTACCAAGCAACCAGTCAGTTACTACCAGCGATTGCCGAAACAGGCCAGGGGCGGAACCTGCATCATCATCGACCCGATGATTGCGACAGGTGGGTCGACCGTGGCGGCAATCGAACTCCTGAAGGAAAGCGGTGCCGCACAGATCGTTGTCGTCTGCATTGTGACCTGTCCCGAAGGACTTGCACTGGTCGAAGCAGCGCATCCGGATGTGCCGATCTATACAGCCGCAATCGACGATCATCTCAATGCAGATAAATACATCGTGCCAGGTCTCGGGGATGCTGGCGACCGGTTGTTTGGTACTTCGCACTAGTACTTCGTCAATATCACCGTGACGGAGTACTAACTCAGATCATTCATGAATAATGCGGGTCGCCGGGAGGGCGACTACCTGGCAAGACCCGTAATAATCGAGGAGAACTGAAATGCACCGTAGCCGATTTGCAGGTCTTATCATCGATTGCCAGACTGACAATCTCAATGCCGCGGCAGACTTCTGGAGCGCCGCGCCAGGCTATCCGCGCAAGGAAACAGACAATGTCCAGTTGTATGCTTTTCTATCGGCACCGGACAATGAGCCGTATGTCGAGGTGCAGAAAGTTGCTCATGCAAGTCGCGTACACATCGACATTGAAGCCGACGACATTGATGCGGAGGCCGCGCGTCTTGAGACTCACGGTGCACGCAGGATCGAGAGGATCAAGGATTGGTGGGTCATGGAGGCGCCGACCGGCCAGCGCTTTTGCGTGGTACCGCCTGTCAGCAAACACTTCGACGCAACCGCTAACCAATGGGATTAGCTAACTTGATTCGTAGCTGGACTTGAGATTCTCCAATTCGCTCCAGCGCTCAATACGCTTTTCCAGTTGCGCCTGCTCGTCAGAGAGTTTCTGTAGCGTTGCTTGCGCCCGTTCATGATCCTGCGCGTAAAAATCGGGCTCAAGTACGGTTTGCTGCAATATCGCGATCGATGCTTCCATGACTTCGATTTCGCCAGGCAAGCGATCAAGTTCGCGTTGCTTCTTGTAACCAAGCTTGGTCGGTGCTTTTCGACGTCGTTCGGCAGCTGCCCGTTTGCGCGCCTCCTCTGTATAGGGGCTGTCTGTCGAGGCGAGCTGGCGGCCCTGCCGGAGCCAGTCACTGTAGCCGCCGACGTATTCCTGAATGCTGCCGTCCTCTTCGAACACGATCGTGCTCGTTACAACATTGTCGAGGAATTCACGGTCATGGCTGACAACGATCAGGGTGCCGCTGAATTCGCACAGTTTGCTTTCGAGCACCTCCAGCGTTTCGATATCAAGATCATTGGTCGGTTCGTCGAGAACCAGCAGATTGGCGGGCTGTGTAAACAACTTGGCAAGAATGACGCGATTGCGTTCGCCGCCTGATAATGCCTTGACCGGTGTCATAGCTCGTTTTGGACTGAACAGAAAGCCCTTTAGATAGCCGACGATGTGACGATCCTTGCCATTGAGCTTGATGTAAGTGCGGCCTTCGCCAACGTTGTAGGCGACTGACTTGCTGAGGTCGAGTGTCTGGCGCAATTGGTCGAAATAGCCGATTTCGAGATTGGTACCGTGCTTGAGCGTACCGGACTGCGGCTCTAATTCTGCCAACAGCAGACGCAGCAGAGTGGTCTTGCCGACTCCGTTGTTGCCGATCAGACCAATTCGATCGCCGCGCATGATCTTGATAGAGAAATTGTCGATGAGAGGATCGTCGCCGTAGCGATAACAAACGTCTCGTGCACGTATCACCTTGCGGCCTGATCGCTCCGCTGCTTCGATATGAATTTGCGCCTGACCGTCGCGAGCAATGCGCTGCGCGCGTTTTTCCCTCATCTTGATTAGTGCCCGTGATCGACCCTCGTTGCGCGTGCGGCGTGCCTTGATGCCCTGGCGAACCCAGATCTCCTCCTGGGCAAGTTTCTTGTCAAAGCGGGCGTTTGCCGAGCTCTCGTCCGCTAAAGATTTTTCCTTTCTAATCAAGAAGTTGTCATAGTTTCCCGGCCAGCTTGTCAGTTTACCGCGGTCAATTTCGAGAATTCGAGTGGCCAGGCGTTGCAGAAAAGCCCGATCGTGGGTGATGAAGAGAACCGCGCCTGAGAACGAGTAGATCCGATCTTCAAGCCATTTAATCGTTGCAATATCGAGATGGTTCGTTGGTTCGTCGAGCAACAATAGATCTGGTTTTCGCACGAGTGCTTTCGCAATTGCGACACGCCGCTGCCAGCCACCTGAGAGCTCGTTCATATTTTTGTCAGCGGGCAGGTTGAGATCGGTCATTGTTTTCTCGACGCGCTGCTCAATATGCCAGCCATCGTGCGCATCGATTTTAGCGTGCAGAACTTCGAGGTCACGCATACTTTCGCGATCGAGCTCAAGCCCAGACAGTTGCTGGTATGCTTCGAGCAGCTGTTCGATTTCTGCCAGGCCAGAGCGAACGACATCGCGAACGTTCTGGTCCGTCACCTCGGGCAAGGATTGGTCAAGCTGGCTGATAACGAGATCGGCACCACGCACTATCTCGCCGTGGTCGGCGTCGATTTCGCCGGTTATGAGTTTGAAAGTTGTCGATTTTCCGGCGCCATTGCGGCCGATCAGGCAGACGCGTTCACCCGAGTCGATAGCGAAATCCGCCTCAGTCAGGATCTTGAGTTCGCCGAAGTCGAGCGAAATTTCATTGAAGCGCAGTAATGACATCAAACGTGGGTATTTTCAGCTGGGTATTGCAGGAGCGCCGCTTGCGGCGCAACAATGAGGTGAACGTGCAGTTGGCGCACGCCTACCGGGAAGGCAGAGGCTATCATGAACGAGGAACGCCTGGTCGATATTGAGAGCAAGCTGGCACATCAGGATCAGCTTATTTATGAGCTCAACGATGTTGTCACGAAACAGCAGGAACAAATCGTGCAGATCGAAAAACTCTGCAATTCGCTCGTCAACAGGATTCGTACAATGGTTGATACGCAGACGGATGATGCGGGGCAAGATGAGCGGCCGCCGCATTACTAGGTACCGCGTCAAAGCGGCTATACCTGAGCAACGCCTGGACACCAGCGATTGTAAAATCTACAGGGAGGAACGAATGCAACAACAAGGGTCGCTGGCACGACCGCCATCTATAGTACGCGGGTTTAAGGAGCGGCAGATGATACGCAGGCTGATAGCAATTCTGGTGCTGTTTGCCGTGTCGGCCGTGCATGCAGAAGAATGCGTCATCCTGCTGCACGGTCTTGCCCGGACCTCAGCGTCAATGGATTCGATGGCCGAGGCATTGGACGAGGCTGGGTATTTATCCGTGAATATTGACTACCCATCGCGTGAACATCCGATCGAAGTGCTTGCCCCCATGGCCATCGGCAAAGGTCTGGTCTTGTGTGATGCGGCCGGCGCGAGTGATCGAGTCCACTTCGTCACGCATTCGCTGGGCGGCATCCTGGTGCGACAGTATCTGAGCGATAAAGAAATTCCGAATCTTGGCCGTGTTGTCATGCTTGGCCCACCCAACCAGGGCAGTAATGCTGTGGACGAGTTTGGCGATGTGCCCGGCGTCCATTGGGTGAGCGGTCCAGCGGGTCGCCAGTTAGGCAAAGGTGCCGAAAGTGTGCCGTTGCGGCTTGGGCCAGCCGACTTCGAATTGGGAATTATCGCCGGCAATCGGAGCATCGATCCGATCACATCAGCCGTACTCGACAATCCTGATGACGGTAAGGTCTCAGTCGAGGATACGAAACTCGAGGGCATGGACGACTTTGTGGTCGTCGAGAATTCGCATGCGTTTATGATGCGTATGCGAAAACCTGTTGAGCTGACCATTCGATTCCTGCAGACAGGCAGTTTCGACGCAGCGGCGGTGCGGGTCGTTCGGATCCTGATGGTCACGTCACTCGGCGACATCGAATTCGAACTGTATCCGGATAAGGCGCCAATCACTGTTGCTGGCTTTCTGCGCCTTGTGGATGGCGGTCATCTTGAAGGTGGCACGTTTTATCGCGTCGTATCATCCGATAACGACAACGGCAATCCCGTAATCTCCGTCATTCAAGGTGGTATTGGCGATGTCGAGAGCCCGATTCCGCCGATGGCTCACGAAACGACGGCAGATTCGGGCCTACGGCACCGCAATGGCAGCATTTCCATGGCCCGCGCCGAGGTCGGCACGGCGACAACGGAATTTTTCATTTGCATCGGCGATCAACCTGCACTCGATTTCGGCGGTGCACGCAACGACGATGGCCAGGGCTTCGCTGTATTCGGCCGCGTGGTCGACGGTATGGATATCGTGCGCGCGATCCACGAATCGCCGGCGGACGCTCCAACCGAAATCGAATACTTTCGCGGCCAGTTGCTCGAAGAACCTGTCGAGATCGTTTCGCTGCAACGCCTGTAGGAGCTCGCCGTAGGAGCCCGCCGTACTAATAGAATATTGAGCCAACCATTTGGTGAAGAGCTAACGATCGGACCGGGCGATACCCACAGTGCTAATCGGATCTGGCGGCTATCGCCCGCATGTCTCGATCCCGCTTGACGGGAGCGGGCTCCTTGTATGTTGTGTTCGGGTTGTTTGGCAGCTTGATATGCTGGCCTCGAACCCCGGGGTGAATCCGCAGGCTGCCAAAGGCTATGACCTTGTCTTGTAGAGTGGTTCCCCCGCCCTAAT
>JACZSM010000018.1 GCA_022574185.1 Pseudomonadota bacterium | reverse complement strand
TAAAATCGCCGCCAAAGTCACGCTCGCGCGAAAGCTCGCCAGAATCGTCTTTGCCCTGCTCAACAATCAACAATCGTTCCGAAAACAGGAGCGCCTGCCTATACATTCGCCATAGAATCTCCTACAGGCGCAATTCCTCTCCGTCATTGCTCGCTGCGCTTTATTTCCGCTAACAAATATGCCAGCTACAGGCCACCCAACTTCAGGCGCGCCGCTGCTTGCGAGCTTCGCCGACCAGCGGTCGCAGGTATTCGCCTGTGAACGAGCGGCTGTTCGCGGCGATGTCTTCAGGTGTGCCCGTGGCGATGATTTCGCCGCCACCGTCGCCGCCCTCGGGGCCGAGATCGATGATCCAGTCGGCTGTCTTGATGACATCGAGATTGTGCTCTATCACGACGATGGTGTTGCCACGATCGCGTAATCGATGCAATACACGCATGAGCTGTTTGATGTCGTGGAAGTGCAGGCCTGTCGTCGGCTCATCAAGAATGTACAAAGTGTTGCCGGTATCGCGTTTCGATAATTCCTTTGCGAGCTTGATGCGTTGTGCCTCGCCCCCCGACAACGTTGTGGCGTTCTGACCAAGTCGGATATACGACAGGCCAACGTCCATCAGTGTTTCCAGTTTCCTGGCAAGAACCGGTACGTTCCTGAAAAAACCGGCCGCATCTTCAACCGTCATGTCAAGTACGTCATAAATATTCTTGCCTTTGTAACGGATCTCGAGAGTTTCACGGTTGTATCGTTTGCTCCGGCAGACATCACAAGGCACATAGACGTCTGGCAGAAAGTGCATCTCGACCTTGATGACACCGTCACCCTGGCATGCTTCGCAGCGTCCGCCTTTGACGTTGAAACTGAATCGTCCTGGCATGTAGCCGCGCGAACGCGATTCCTGTGTACCCGCGAACAGTTCGCGAATCGGTGTAAACAAACCGCTATAGGTTGCCGGGTTGGATCTTGGCGTGCGACCGATCGGGCTTTGGCTGATATCGATCACACGATCAATCAGATCAAGTCCTAAAATCTCCTTGTGCGGCAATGGGTTACGATTGCTTCGGTAGAGCAGGTCAGCCACTGCCTTATATAAGGTGTCGTTGACGAGCGTTGACTTGCCCGATCCCGACACGCCTGTTACACAGGTCAACAGGCCAACCGGAATCGTTGCGTCAATGTTTTTGAGGTTGTTGCCACTCGCGCCGATGATCTTGATCTGGCGTTTGTCGTCGACTGGCGTCCTCTTGTCGGGCACCGGAATCTTGCGTTTGCCAGAAAGATACTGGCCCGTGAGTGATTGCGCGCAATTGCGTACGTCTTCGGGCGTTCCCGCAACAACGATCTTGCCGCCGTGAACGCCGGCGCCCGGACCCAGGTCAACGACATAGTCAGCAGTATAAATCGCTTCCTCGTCGTGCTCGACGACGATGACTGTGTTGCCGATGTCGCGCAGGTGCGTAAGCGTACCAAGCAATCGCTTATTATCCCGCTGGTGCAGGCCGATCGATGGTTCGTCGAGGATATACATGACGCCGACAAGTCCCGATCCTATCTGGCTTGCGAGTCTGATGCGCTGGGATTCCCCGCCGGAGAGCGTATCTGCGCTGCGGTCCAGTGACAAGTAGTCGAGGCCAACATCGCTTAGGAAACCGAGCCGAGCGGCAACTTCTTTGACGATTTTCTCGGCGATGGTTGCGCGCCAGCCCTCGAGTTTGAGTGTCTCGAAGAATTTGCGCGCATGGCCCACTGACATGCACGTGATTTCCGGGAGTGACAGACCCAGGATAAAGACGTGTCTTGCTGCGCGGTTGAGACGTCTGCCATCGCACTCAGGGCAAGTCTGGCTGTTGAGAAACTTTGCGAGTTCCTCGCGAACGGCGCCCGATTCGGTTTCGCGATAGCGTCGCTCGAGATTTGGTATGACACCTTCGAAACGGTGTCGTTTTTTGATCTGCATGCCTCGCGAATTCTCGTAGTAGAAGTCGATTTTTTCGCCACCACTGCCGTAAAGCACGACATCGCGTAACTTCTTCGTGAGTTTCGCAAACGGAGTTTCGAGATCTAATTTATAGTGCGATGCCAGGCTTTGGATCATCTGGTAGTAATACGTCGTCTTGCGGTCCCAGCCGCGAATGGCGCCGCCGGCAAGAGACAGATCAGCATTGACGACGACACGCTCGGGATCAAAAAATTGTTTGACCCCAAGACCGTCACAGCCAGCGCATGCGCCGCTTGGGTTATTGAACGAGAACAGGCGCGGTTCGAGCTCGGTGAGGCTGTAGCCACAGATTTTGCAGGCGAAGCGGTCGGAGAAGATGATCTCCTCATGATCCGGTGCGTCGATCCACGCGACGCGTGCGACGCCATCAGCCAGACGCAGTGCGGTCTCAAAAGACTCGGTAAGTCGCAGGCGAATATCTTTCTTGACCTTGACGCGATCGATGATCGCATCGATGCGGTGCTTTTTGCGCAAGTCGAGCGATGGCGGCTGATCAAGTTCATACACTTCACCGTTGATGCGGGCGCGAATGAAGCCCTGCGCCATGAGATCGTGCATGAGTTGTACGTGCTCGCCTTTTCGATCGGCGACCACGGGTGCAAGCAGCATCAGGCGCGTGCCCTCGGGCAGCGCAAGAACCTGGTCAACCATTTGGCTGACGGTCTGCGCCTCGAGCGTCGTGTCGTGATCAGGACAGCGCGGTATGCCGGCCCGCGCGTACAACAAGCGCAGGTAGTCATATATTTCAGTGACGGTGCCGACGGTCGATCGTGGATTATGCGATGTTGACTTCTGTTCAATCGAAATGGCAGGCGACAGCCCCTCGATATGATCGACATCAGGTTTTTCCATCATCGACAGGAACTGGCGTGCGTAGGCGGACAGCGACTCGACGTAGCGGCGCTGTCCCTCGGCATAAATCGTGTCGAATGCGAGCGAGGACTTTCCCGAGCCAGACAGGCCCGTAAATACGATTAGTTTATCGCGTGGCAGCTTCAGGTCGAGGTTGCGGAGGTTGTGCGTCCTTGCGCCACGGATATCAATGTACTTCATAGCTGTGATTCAGTAATCGGCGACCAACCTGCTAATATACGCCGCCGTGCAACTCCGGCGCAAAGAGTGTTTGCGATGACAGTGACGAAAAGCGGCAATCAGACCGCGATGTTGCCTGCCGAAAGACGCGCCGTCGGTGTTATTGCGCTGATCGCAATGCTGCGCATGTTCGGATTGTTCGCATTGCTGCCCGTGTTGTCGCTGTATGTCGCGAAACTCGACGGAGCGACGCCGATGCTGATCGGTCTTGCGGTAGGTGCCTATGGCCTGACCCAGGCCGGACTGCAAATTCCGCTCGGTGCGCTTTCGGATCGCATAGGGCGTGGGCCGGTTATTGCCGGCGGTTTGGCTGTGTTCGCGATTGGCAGCATTGTTGCGGCGACCAGTGATTCGATCTGGGGTGTGATTGCGGGCCGCCTGTTACAGGGCACCGGAGCCATATCGGCGACGCTGACGGCGCTGATCGCTGATGCCACGCGCGAACAGGTGCGGACGCGATCCATGGCCGTGTTTGGCATTGGTATCGGTGCGTCATTTATGGTCGCATTGATTGCAGGCCCGGCCATTGCAGCCAGGATTGGTGTCGCAGCGCTCTTTTGGTTAGCCGCGATCCTGGCCGTAGTCGGTGCGGCGTTGCTCCTGGTTATGCCCAGGGACATCGAACGACCGGTCTCTCGACGCCGCTGGAGCATCAGGCCTGCCTTGCGCCCTGAGCTGCTGCGACTCGATTTTTACGTGTTCCTGTTACATGCAATCCTGACGGCAACTTTTGTCGCGCTGCCATTCCTGTTCGTGAACAGGCTTGAGTTAGCGATCACCGATCATTGGAAAATTTATATCGGTGCGCTCGTCGTTTCGCTGCTGGTGACCGTGCCTCTGATTATCAGCGATGAGCGGCAAGGCAAGACATCGACCGTCAGCATTGCCGTTATCTTGCTGCTGGCGGGTGAACTCACGCTGACATTTGGGGCATTCGGTGTGACCCCGGTATTTATGGCGCTCGTGCTGTTTTTTGCCGGATTCAACTTCCTCGAAGCCGGCCTGCCGGCGAGATTATCATTGCTTGCCGATGGTGCTGCGAGAGGGGTATCGCTGGGTGTGTTCTCCAGTGCGCAGTTTTTCGGCGCATTCGTTGGTGGTCTTATTGGCGGCCGCTTTCTGGCGGCCGGCCACCCGCCCGATGTATTTTTTGTCTGTGTGCTGCTGGCCGCGATATGGCTCGCGGCGTCCGGCCTGTTCCGCAAGTGACCAGGTATTCTGAGGGCAGTTTACTTATTTCAGGATTTGCGCCTGGGTTGTTTTTTGACCGCAGTAAAGCGCAGCGCAGCGAGTTTCCGTCAAGGAGGATCGAGACATGACGGGGGAGCTATTCCAGGTGCTGAACTTGAATCTTGTATTTAGTAAACTGTCGCGAAATACCAGATATCGAGCTGGTAATTGGGCCGACAGGCACTACAATAGGCGACCCTCACAGGCCCGGTGGTCTGTGGGTATAACTAAAGAAATAAATAATCTGACAGGGGACCTGCTATGGCCCGCGGCATCAACAAAGTCATCCTCATCGGTAATCTCGGGGGCGACCCCGAGACACGCTATATGCCCAATGGCTCGGCGGTGACCAATATCACTGTGGCGACCAACGAGAGCTGGAAAGACAAGCAAACGGGCGAGCAAAAAGATCGCACCGAATGGCACAAGGTCGCAATGTTTAATCGGCTTGCCGAAGTGGCAGCCGAGTACCTCCGCAAGGGGTCACAGGTCTACATCGAGGGCAAGTTGCGTACGCGTAAATGGCAGGACAGGGACGGCAACGACCGCTACACGACCGAAATCATCGCCGATGAAATGCAAATGCTCGGCGGTCGCAGCGGCGGATCGGCGCCGATGGGCGCGGACCCCAGCCCCAGTGCAGACAGCCCGGTCAGTGAGCCGCCGAAACAGGGCTCCGACGATTTTGATGACGACATCCCTTTCTAGGGAATCTCTGATTTATTCTGGACGCAAGATACGAGTTCGTGAATAGATCAGAGGTTACCTGGTCTGGGACGCAAACAATTCGAATTTTCGCGCGGTGTAGGCTGTTTGATAGCCTGCACCGCGCTTTACATTACAGGACACGAATTTTATGGGTGCGTTTAAAAAGCCGCATGGTGGCGAACTGCAGTATTTATATTTATCGGCCGACGAGATTGTGGCTGAAAAAAAGGCCGCGCGCGAGTATACGTCCTGGGATCTGACTGAGAGGCAGCTGTGCGACATTGAGTTGTTGCTCAACGGCGGGTTTTCTCCGTTGCACGGATTTCTCAACAAGGAGGACTACGATTCGGTCGTCAATACAATGCGCCTTGCTAGCGGCGTACTCTGGCCGATTCCGATTACGCTCGATGTCACGGAGGAATTCGCAGCAGGTATCAAGACCGGTGACAAGCTTGCGCTTCGCGATCTTGAAGGTGTCGTCCTCGCAACGCTTGAAGTTGGCGACGTGTGGTCACCCGATCTGGATGCAGAAGCCAAGGGCGTATATGGCAGCAATGATGATGTGCATCCAGCTGTTAACTATTTGAAAAATATAGGTAATTCGGTGTATGTTGGCGGCCGTCTGCGTGGCGTCGAAATGCCGACCCACTATGACTTCAAACATCTGCGCGATGCACCTCGTGAACTCCGAGACCGTTTTAAAAAGCTGGGTTGGCGCAAGGTTGTTGCGTTTCAGACGCGCAATCCGATGCACCGTGCCCACCAGGAAATCACGATGCGAGCGGCACGCGATTTCGAGGCAAACTTGCTGATCCATCCGGTAGTTGGCATGACCAAGCCCGGCGATATCGATCACTTCACGCGCGTGCGTTGCTACGAGCTACTATTGGGCCGCTACCCGGAACAAACAACAATGCTCAGTTTGCTGCCGCTCGCCATGCGCATGGGCGGACCGCGCGAAGCGTTGTGGCACGCAATCATTCGCAAAAACTATGGTTGCACACATCTAATCGTCGGCCGCGACCACGCGGGACCAGGGCAGGACAGCAACGGCAACGATTTCTATGGACCCTACGAGGCCCAGGAACTGCTCAGAGAACACGAGAAAGAACTGGATATCTCGATGGTGCCGTTTCAATTGTTGGTTTACGCTGAAAATCGTGCGCAATACGTGCCAATTGACGAAACCAGCGATGACGATCACGTACTGAACATTTCCGGCACTGAGCTGCGACGTCGCTTGCAGGAAGGTCTGGAAATACCCGAGTGGTTCTCGTTTCCCGATGTTGTAGCCGAATTACGCAAAACACATCCGCCGCGCCACAAGCAGGGATTCACAGTGTTCTTCACCGGGCTTTCGGGATCGGGCAAGTCGACGATCGCCAACGCTCTGATGGTCAAATTGATGGAGATGGGCGGGCGGCCAGTCAGCCTGCTCGATGGTGACATCGTGCGCAAGAACTTGTCGAGCGAGCTTGGTTTCTCAAAGGAGCACCGCGATCTGAACATTCGCCGCATCGGCTATGTTGCCAGCGAGATCACCAAGAATGGCGGCATTGCGATCTGTGCGCCAATCGCGCCGTATGCGAGTACGCGTCGTCATGTCCGCAAGGTGGTCAGTACTGGTGGTGGCTTCCTCGAGATTCATGTCTCGACGTCGCTCGAGGTTTGTGAAGAACGTGATCGCAAGGGGCTCTATGCGCTGGCGCGTGCTGGTAAGATCAAAGAGTTTACGGGTATCAGCGACCCCTACGAAATACCTGAGAATGCGGAAATGGTCATTGATACGGTTAACATATCGCCGGACCAGGCAGCACATCGTATACTGGTTAAATTGGAGGCCATGGGCTTTATCAGGTAGGGACTTGTAGGAGCCCGCCATGCGGGCGATTGCCTGCCGCGATGTTGGGTGGGGCTCGCCCGCATGGCGGGCTCCTACAGCTACGTCCCGAGACCAATATATACCTTAATCCTGGCAGGTTAGATTAGTGGCGAAGAAACTATACATAAAAACGATGGGCTGCCAGATGAACGAGTATGACTCGGACAAGATGGCGGACATCTTGCGCGAGTCACACGGTTACGAGCTCACGGATAATGTGGATGAGGCCGATCTGCTGCTCGTCAACACCTGCTCGATTCGCGAGAAAGCACAAGAGAAAGTATTTTCCGCGCTCGGACGTTGGCGGCCGCTCAAAGAGAAGCGGCCTGGTGTCATGATTGGGGTCGGTGGATGTGTGGCCAGCCAGGAAGGCGAAGGAATTATCAAGCGAGCGCCATTCGTTGATGTTGTTTTTGGACCGCAAACATTGCATCGGCTACCTCAATTAATCGATGACGCCCGTCGTCAAAACAAATCGGTCGTTGATATTTCCTTTCCGATGATCGAAAAATTCGACTGTTTGCCCGAACCACGTGCTGATGGGCCGACGGCGTTCGTCTCGATCATGGAAGGGTGCAGCAAGTACTGCAGTTTTTGCGTTGTACCTTATACGCGCGGCGAGGAGGTCAGCCGACCGCTGGATGATGTCATCGCTGAAATCGTCAGCCTCGTTGAGCAGGGTGTGCGCGAAGTCAATTTACTCGGCCAAAATGTCAACGCGTACCGAGGGCCGATGCACGATGGACAGATCGCTGATCTGGCCACTCTTATTTACTACGTTGCAGCTATCGAGCGCATGGACCGGATCCGATTTACCACGTCGCACCCCGTCGAATTCACCGACAGCCTGATACAGGCATATGCTGAAGTGCCGAAGCTTGCCAGTTATCTGCACCTGCCCGTGCAACACGGTTCCGATCGCGTCCTCGCAGCTATGAAGCGCGGCCATACTGTGCTTGAGTACAAACAGAAAATTCGCAAACTCCGCGAGGCGCGCCCGGGTATTTCGCTGTCGTCAGATTTCATCATCGGATTTCCGGGCGAGACGAAAGAAGATTTTGAAACATTGATGAACATGGTTGCTGAAATCGGTTTCGATCAGTCTTTCAGCTTCATTTATAGCGCGCGCCCAGGCACGCCCGCGGCGAGTCTTGCTGACAACACACCGATGGATGTCAAGAAACAACGATTGCAGATCCTGCAGTCGCGAATCCGGCAGCAAGCCATGGATATCAGTATTGCGATGGTCGGTACGACGCAGCGGGTCCTGGTGGAAAAGATGTCAAAAAAGGGCGCCAATCAAGTAGCCGGTCGTACCGAAAACATGCGCTGGGTTAACTTTGATGCGAATCCGTCGTGTATTGGGCAGTTTGTGGACGTCGTTGTCACCGAAGCGCTACCCAATTCGCTGCGTGGCCGGCTGCTACGTGATCGGGTAGCTGCCTGATAAGATGGGTTGCAACCGTTTTCAAGCTTCCCAAGCCATGCGCATCGCGGTACTCTTTTGGATACTTTGAATGCTGTCCAAATTTCTCGGGACATAGTCCTTGAGCCCGCCGACAATAACCGCCTGGCCAATCTTTGCGGCCAGTTTGATGAGCACCTTCGGCAGATCGAGCGCCGCCTCAATGTAGATATCGCCAGCCGCGGCAACCATTTTCGCGTAACAGGACAACCCGGTGCTGCGCGAATCGGTAGCGACATATTGCGTTCCTTGTTTCGAATGACGGACAACGAGCAAATCGATCCCGAACGCGTACACATAATGTTGCAGGAGTCTGTTATGAACGATGGTGATGTCGCGTCGGAGTCAAACGCGAATGATGACGATGTCGCTATACAAACACAGCGCAAACTGATTCGGCCTCGCGGCGCCAACCAGACCGCGTATGTCAAGAGTATTCGAAGTCACGATATTGCTTTTGGAATTGGACCAGCGGGTACTGGGAAAACCTACCTCGCGGTGGCCTGTGCAATTGAGGCGCTGACTAGCGACGAGGTGCGGCGAATCATACTCGTCCGACCCGCTGTTGAGGCTGGTGAGCGACTCGGGTTTCTGCCGGGCGATATGTCACAGAAAGTCGACCCTTACTTGCGACCGATGTATGACGCACTCTATGACATGATTGGTGCAGATAAAGTGCCGCGCCTGATCGAACGTAACATCATCGAAGTCGCACCGCTTGCGTTTATGCGTGGACGCTCTCTCAACGAGTCATTCGTTATTCTCGATGAGGCGCAAAACACCAGCGTCGAGCAAATGAAAATGTTCCTTACAAGAATTGGGTTCGGGTCACGCGCCGTAGTAACCGGGGATATCACGCAAATCGATCTGCCGAATGCGCAGCAATCGGGCCTTAAGAACGCTATAAGCGTTCTCGAGGACGTTGAGGATATCAGCTTTTCATTTTTTACTCCCAGAGATGTTGTTCGCCATGCGCTCGTACAACGAGTCGTTGAAGCGTACGAGTCCGATGACAGTCGGCGTCATGCCAGGCACAGCGCTCAATCGAAACCGAAGCGGTGATTGTCAAACGTTCGTTTACCGTGGATGTGCAGATCGCTTGTAACGATCCCGGCATACCGAGTGATGATGAGATACGGAGTTGGGTCGAACTCGCGGTTGACAGCGCGGGCACGGAGCTCAATGGCCAGATCGAAGTGGCGGTGCGCGTTGTCGACGCCGATGAGATTCGTACGCTGAATGGACAGTACCGCCAACAGGATAATCTGACCAACGTGTTGTCATTTCCAGCGGGTGATTCGCATGGGCTGCATGGCGGGGATGTGCTACTGCTCGGGGATGTTGTTGTCTGCGCCGCGGTCGTCAGCGCCGAGGCCGAGGCACAGGGTAAAAAGATTGCTGATCATTGGGCTCATATGCTCGTGCACGGCGCCTTGCACTTGCTCGGTTATGACCACGAAGCCGATTCTGAGGCAGCCGCAATGGAGCGCCTTGAAACCAGAATACTGACCGGGCGAGGCGTTGCAGATCCTTATACCGGTACGCCGTCAAAGTGAATTTTATGGTGTACAAGTTCACAATGACAAACTGCTACACTCCAGTACTCGGTCAAGGTGATATTGATTGGTTCAGGTCCTGCAGAGGGGGGGCAAGCACCCAGGTTCGATGAACGGCAAACCTCCAAGTTCCAGCGGCACAGTCAGCACCGGATTGTTCGCGCGTATCAGGCGCGCATTCATAGGCGCTCCCTGGAGCCGCGAGGAAATCCACGACATCATTCATCAATCCGAGATCGATCTCGATGCTGAGGAGAAAAGTATGCTCTCCGGAGTGCTCGATGTGTCGGAGATGCAAGTGCGTGAGGTGATGATTCCACGCTCGCACATGATCGTCATTGACATCGATCAGGATATTGATGAATTTCTCGCAATTATCATTGAATCGGGTCATTCCCGTTTTCCGGTGATTGGCGAGGATCGCGACGAAGTCCTGGGTGTATTGCTGGCCAAAGATCTATTGCGCTATTTCGGCAGCGATGGTGCAGATGAAGTGTCGCTACCAAAGCTCTTACGGCCCGTATCGGTCATACCAGAATCGAAGCGACTCAATGCGCTGCTCAAGGAATTTCGCGACAGCCACAATCATATGGCGATTGTCGTGGACGAGTACGGTGGTGTTGCCGGACTGGTGACAATTGAAGATGTGATCGAAGAAATCGTTGGTGAGATAGATGATGAGCACGATCATGCTGAAGCAGCATTCATTCGCCCGGATGGTGACCGCAATGGCAGGCCAAGTTTTGCAGTGCGTGCATTAACTAAAATCGAGGACTTCAACGAGTATTTCGACTGCGAGTTCAGCGACGAGGATTACGAAACGATCGGTGGGCTCGTCATGCATGAACTTGGGCAGTTGCCGCGTCGTGGCGAAAAGATTGGTTTTGGTGGATTTGAATTCTCGATCGTCAAGGCTGACAGAAGACGCATTGATTCGCTCCAGGTCCAGCGAAACGGTTAGCGCATGCCTGGAATGAATGCGCTGATATTGTTACCGATTGACCGGCCGATTCTCAGCAGGCTGGTTTTCTTGGTGCTCGGTTGCCTGACAACAACGGCTTTCGCACCTTTCGGCTGGCACTTGCTCGTACCGTTGCTGCTTCTGCCATTTCTCTTTGTGTGCCTGACCCAGGCTCCTCGCGATGCGGCAAAGTACGCTTTCTGCTACGGCTTCGGTCTGTTTCTGAGTGGTACGTACTGGATCTACATTTCCGTTGTAACCTATGGCGACGCGCCCGCGTGGATTGCTCTGTTGCTGATGCTCGGTCTCACGCTGATCATGTCGATCTACCTGTGGTTAACGGGGTGGCTGATCAGCAGTTTTTCCAGAGGTGAGCCGTGGCTGCTGCTGGTCGTGGCGCCAGCAACCTGGGTATCGATCGAGTGGCTGCGTGGCTGGGTTCTGACGGGATTTCCGTGGATGACGCTCGGTTATAGCCACATCGATTCGGCGCTGGCGGGATGGGCGCCGGTGCTGGGGGTTTACGGCGTATCAGCGATGTTGGTGCTCAGTACCAGCGCCATGCTTGTGGCAATGATGACGCGAAGCCGTCAGCGATGGCTTGCAATCGCGGTCATAGTGCTGCCGTGGATAGGTGGCGCCGTCCTTAAAACGGTCGATTGGACGACATCGGCAGGCGCACCAATTTCGATTACGATAGTGCAGAGCGGGGTCTCACAGGACAAAAAATGGCTTCCGGAGCAACTCGCGCCGACATTGAAATTCTACCGGGAAACGACAAGTCAGCTTTCAAACAGTGCCATCATCGTCTGGCCCGAAGTCGCCATACCATCTGTTACCGATCTGATGGAAGATTATATTGCGGCGCTGGAGTTAGACAGTTTCCGCAATAAGCAGACGATTCTTATTGGCATTCTCGAACGAGACAACGATCGCAGGGGTAAGGTCCGGGTTCGCAATAGTATGATAATGCTCGGCGGCACTACTCGGCAGTATTATAGAAAGAGGCACCTCGTTCCATTCGGTGAATATTTTCCGGTACCGAACGGCGTGCGTAAATGGATGCGAATGATGAATTTGCCGTTCAGTGATTTGACTGCGGGTGCCGATATTCAGCCATTGCTCGTCGCTGCCAATGGCACGAAAATCGCCGTTGCCATTTGTTACGAGGACGCGTTTGGGGCCGAGCAATTGTACGCGGTACCCGAAGCAGAGGTGCTCATTAATGTCAGTAATGATGGCTGGTTCGGCGATTCAATCGCCCCGCATCAACACCTGCAGATTGCAAGAATGCGATCGCTTGAAGTGGGTCGTGCCGCGGTTCGTGCAACCAACACGGGTATAAGTGCTTTCATCGGACCGCACGGCCACATCCTCAAATCAGGGCCACAGTTCGTGCCGGTGACGCTGACAATGGACGTCGAGCCACGCAAGGGCAGTACGCCCTATGCTGACCGCGGCAATCTGCCCATCATCGGACTGTGCTTGCTGATCATTGCGGCGTTCTGGCTGCGATCTCGTGCTTCTTGATGTAGGCTTGCGAGTTTTCGCAACCCTAACCCGGATTATTCATGAATACGCTCGCGCCCTTGCTTGATCCTTGTCCGCACACGAGATTTTCCTTCCTCGGGAATACACACGGGTATTCCACTCGGTCGGAAAAACCCGTGTGCGAACAATGCTCTGCGCAATCATCGCGGCGATTCATGAATAATCCGGGCCAGGAATGACAAGACCAAAATGAGCATCGCGTACGATCCTGAAACGGTCGAGAAAAATGCCCGTGAATACTGGGAGACGTCACGATGTTTCGAGGTCGTCGAAGATAAGAATAAGGAGAAATTTTACTGCCTGACAATGTTTCCGTACCCGAGCGGGAAGTTGCACATGGGTCATGTACGCGTCTTCACAATCAATGACGTTATTGCTCGTTATCAGCGCATGCAGGGGCGACATGTATTGCAGCCGATGGGCTGGGACGCTTTCGGCATGCCCGCCGAAAATGCCGCAATCCAGCGCAGCGTGCCGCCGGCGCAATGGACCTACAGCAATATCGACGACATGCGCGCCCAACTCAAGCGGCTCGGCTATGCCTATGACTGGACACGAGAAATTACAACGTGCCGCCCCGAGTACTATCGCTGGGAGCAATGGTTATTCGTCACACTTTTTAAGAAGGGTCTTGTGTACCGCAAGAATGCGATCGTTAACTGGGACCCTGTGGATCAGACTGTGCTTGCCAATGAGCAAGTTATCGATGGTCGGGGTTGGCGTTCGGATGCCCTGGTCGAGCGACGCGAGATTCCACAGTGGTTTATGAAAATTACCGCCTACGCAGACGAATTGCTCGATGGGCTTGATCATATGCCTGGCTGGCCCGATTCGGTCAAGATCATGCAACGCAACTGGATCGGACGATCGGAAGGTCTTGAGCTGTCATTTGAGGTACAGGATGAGGATGAGCCGCTGACCGTCTTCACGACACGCCCGGACACATTATTTGGCGTAACGTATATGGCCGTTGCGGCGGAACACCCGCTGGCCGAGAAAGCGGCTGCCGACAATGCAGACATCGCAACCTTCATCGAAGCATGCAAAAAGATGGGTGCTGCCGAAGCGACGCTGGAGACCATTGAGAAAAAGGGCATGCCGCTGGGTATCTCTGCCTTGCATCCCATTTCGGGCGAGCAGGTGCCGGTTTGGGTCGCGAATTTCGTGCTCATGAGTTACGGCACGGGCGCAGTGATGGGTGTGCCCGGACATGATGAGCGCGACTGGCAGTTTGCAAAGAAGCACGGCCTGCCGATCGTGCAGGTCATCGCACCGAGTGACGGCAGCGATATCGAAATTGACGCGGCGGCGTTCCTGGACAAAGGCGTGCTCATTAATTCGGGCGACTTCAACGGGCTCGACTTTGATGCTGCTGTCGATGCGATTACCAAATTCTTCGAGGCAAGCGGCCGCGGTAGCTGGACGATCAATTATCGTCTGCGTGACTGGGGGGTATCGAGGCAGCGTTACTGGGGCACACCGATTCCGATTATTTATTGTGACGACTGTGATGCAGTGCCCGTGCCGGTCGATCAATTGCCTGTCGTATTACCGGAAGAGGTCGAGTTCACCGGTCATGGATCGCCCCTCAAAGACATGCCGGAATTCATCAACGTGGCTTGTCCGCAGTGCGGTAAAGACGCTAAACGCGAAACCGACACATTCGACACGTTTGTCGAGTCGTCTTGGTACTACGCGCGTTACACCGGCCCGGACAACGAACAGGCGATGCTCGATGAACGCGCAGCCTATTGGCTGCCGGTCGATCAATATACGGGCGGCATCGAGCATGCGATTCTGCATCTCTTGTATGCGCGCTTCTTCCACAAAGTACTGCGTGACGAGGGCCTGATTGATACGAACGAGCCATTTACTAACCTGCTGACTCAGGGAATGGTGTTAAAGGACGGCGGCAAAATGTCCAAGGCCAAGGGCAATACGGTCGATCCACAGGGGTTAATCGATAAATTCGGCGCCGACACCGTTCGCCTGTTCATGATGTTTGCAGCTCCACCCGAGCAGGCGCTTGAATGGTCCGACGCCGGTGTGCAGGGAAGCTTTCGTTTTCTCAAGCGATTCTGGAACACCGTTGGGGAGCATGCTGACGGCGGCCCGGTTGTCGAACTGGAATTGGATTCGCTTACTGACACGCAGAAAAATCTGCGTCGTAAAACGCATCAGACGATAGCCAAAATCAGCGACGACATTGGCCGACGCTATACGTTCAATACTGCGATTGCTGCCGCAATGGAATTGCTCAACGCTGTCAATCGTTTTGATGATGAATCGGATACCGGTCGTGCCGTCGTGCATGAGGCGCTCGAAGCCGTGGTTCTGATGCTGTCACCGGTTGTGCCACATGCTTGTCATGCATTGTGGTCGGTGCTGGGCCATGCAACGCCAATCATCGATATGGCTTGGCCAAAGGTAGATGAGCAGGCCCTCGTGAGGGATGTCATCGAAATTGTCGTGCAGGTTAATGGTAAGTTGCGCGGACGCATTTCGGTGCCCATTGATGCGGATAATGATGCCGTGAGTGCGCAGGCACTTGCCGACCCTAATGTACAACGTTTTGTGGGCAAGAACGAAGTTCTTAGAACTATCGTCGTGCCTGGCAGGCTGGTTAACATTGTTGTTTAAAAGATTGACAGTGCTGCTCCTGTTACTGTTGTCGGGCTGCGGTTTCCATCTGCAAAGTGCGCTGACAACTCCTGCCGTGATGGAGCGCACTTATCTGGCCACGGAAAATAAGCACAGTCAGTTTTATCGGGAATTGAGATCGCGATTACGTGCTGCTGGCGTAATTCTTGTTGAATTTCCAGCCGAAGCCACGGCTACGTTATCAATTCTCGTCGACGAAACGGATCAACGTGTCCTCTCCGTATCGGCGCGTAATGTACCGACCGAATACGAGGTGTATTACTCAGTCGAGTATGAGTTGTTTAGTGGCGAGACGAGCTTACTTGCTCCGCAAATGCTTACACTGACGCGTGATTACACTTACAACGAAAATCTCGTGCTTGGCAAGGCCCGCGAAGAAGCAATGATGCGCGAGGCGATCGTGAGCGACCTGGTACGAATCGTACTTAAACAAATCTCGTCGTTGTAAACACCTGTTTGAAGTACTCAGAAATGTCGTAAGCGCTTGAATTTCGGCGCGGCCGTGACAATCGTGAACGAGCGCAGTGTATAGTCACGTATGGTCTGGATCCGCTACGTTCTTTATTTTGTCGGCGTCGCGTTGATTACGTGGATGCTTACACAACTCGAGACTTCATTTCCCGGGAGTCTTAAGTTGCATGTGATTGTCGACGAAGGCAATCAATTTGGTACGAGTGAATTTTCGCCGATCGAGATTATCCAGTCGCTGATTCTTGGTGTCTGTGGCCTGCTTATGGCATGGGTCGCCAAGTACTGCCCGTCGCAACGGCCAATCGCGTTCGCGTTCGGCGGGCTTGCGCTGGCTTTCCTGATTCGCGAGCTGGATTATTTTTTTGACCGCTACCTGATTGACAACTTGTGGCAGGTTCTGATCGTGATCGCTGCCGCTTTCGTGATTGCCTACACGTATCGGCAGCGACGCCGGCTGCAAATTGCGTTGGGCCGTATCTGGCCCTCACCGGGCCTGGCGTTCCTGTTTAGCGGTGCAGTGATCCTGTTCGCTTTTGTCCACCTGGTCGGCGATGAGGCGCTCTGGATGTCGATTCTTGGCGACGACTATCGTCGCATCGTCAAACTTGCTGTCGAGGAATTTATCGAATTGATCGGCTACTTTTTTTGGTTGATTGGCACAATAGAATATGTGTATCAGGCCAAGGCGATCGCGTACCGGGAGCCGCAGTCCGCTGCCGTACGTCGACGCGAGAAGAGACGCCACGACCTCGAAGGTCCTTACTAGGCGACAAACAGCAGCACGATAGCCTACAACTGGGTTGGATTCGGTGCGTCGCCGTAGACGTCTTCTGGATCGAATACCTTGTCCCTGTTGGTCCACTCGAGATCGATATGACCATCCGACTGTAATTTTTCGAACGCGCTACCCACTGGAACGCGGCGATAGAAGCAGCTGCGATAGCCGATGTGGCAGCTTGCGCCGCCGGTGACGTCGACGCGGAGCCAGATACAATCCTGATCATCATCGACGAGCAGTTCGCGCACGCTCTGCACAAAACCACTTGCTGCGCCTTTGTGCCATAGAGTCTGACGGCTGCGGCTGTAGTAATGTGCCTCTCCCGTCTTGATCGTGAGCCCCAGCGCCTCGGAATTCATATAACCCTGCATCAGCACTTCGCCTGTTTCAGCGTCGGTCGTGACCACTGTGATCAGGCCGCGATCGTCGAACTTGGGCGCAAGACCGATGCCTTCCTCGACTTGCTCGACGGATTGTCGGGCTCGAAATTTGACCGGAGCGTCAGACATTTTGAATTCCCAGGTTTTCAGTTTGCCGAGCGGCAGAATACAAGGCATCGCCGGCGGCGGCAATATTGCTATCATGCACGACTTTGATCGCACGAATCTTTCCCAGCGATGACACTACGCCTGCATGACACCAAGAGGGGCCGAAAAGTCCCGTTCGAACCCCTTTACGACAATAAGGTGACAATGTATTTGTGCGGACCTACGGTCTACAACTACGCGCACATCGGCAATGCAAGACCGGCCGTCGTATTTGACTTGTTGGTACGCCTGCTGCGGCGGGACTACGAACTGACGTTTGCCCGCAACATCACCGACATCGATGACAAGATAAATGCGGCGTCTGTTGAAACCGGAAAACCGATCGACGAAATTACTTCACGATTCATCGATGCCTACAACGAAGATATGAGCGCTCTTGGAGTTCTGCCACCCGATATCGAACCGCGCGCGACGCAGCACATCGCCGAAATGATCGCGATGATCGAAACGCTTATTGCAAACGGTAATGCCTACGAGGCGGAGAGCCACGTACTATTCGATGTCTCGAGTCATGACGATTATGGTGCATTATCCAAGCGTAACTTACGCGAAATGATTGCCGGATCGCGTGTGGAAGTGGCGCCTTACAAAAAGGCGGCACATGATTTTGTCCTGTGGAAGCCGTCGACACCGGAACTGCCTGGTTGGGACTCGCCTTGGGGGCGGGGTCGCCCCGGATGGCATATTGAGTGCTCAGCGATGGCGAAGAAACACCTAGGCAAGACGATCGACATCCACGCAGGTGGCCAGGATCTCGTGTTTCCGCATCATGAGAACGAACTCGCACAAAGTCGTTGTGCACACGACGGTACCGAATTCGCACGGTACTGGCTGCACAATGGATTTCTGTCAATGGACCACGAGAAGATGTCGAAGTCACTGGGCAATGTTGTGCTCGTGCGCGACCTGATCAAGACAATACCCGGCGAAGTAGTACGATTGGCGCTATTGAGTGCCCATTACCGTCAGCCACTCGATTGGTCGGATGCAACGATTGAGTCGGCCAGACGCAAGCTCGATCGACTGTACGGTGCCGTGCGTGGCGTCGACCTGCCTGCCGACTTGCGTGCAGCTGCAGAGCCACCCGCAGCGCTGCTCGCCGCACTCGAGGACGATCTCAATACGCCGAAAGCATTGGCTGAATTATTTGGCCTTGCGCGTGATTTAAATAAGACATCAGATGCTGACGAACGCCGACGCATGACGGCATCCATGTTGGCAGCAGGCAGTGTCATGGGCCTGCTGCAGACGGACCCTGAGGACTGGTTTGCCGGTCATGCCGAAGGAAAATTGGCAGGCGACGAGATAGACGCGTTGCTTGCCAAACGCAAAGCGGCACGGAAAAGTCGTGATTTCAATGCGGCCGATGCGATTCGCGATCAGCTTGCCGACGCAGGAATTTCGATCGAAGACAGCCCTGAAGGGACAACGTGGCGACGGAGCGACTGATACGATGGTGAGCGAAGTACAGGCGGCGCAAGACGAGTTGATCGAGGAATTCAGATTTTTTGATAACTGGATGGACCGTTATCAGTACCTGATTGATCTTGGGCGGCGGCTGCCGGCATTGTCGGAGTCGGAACTCATTGATGAGAACAAGATCACGGGCTGCCAGGCGCAAGTGTGGTTTGTTGCCGACGAGAATGATGGCAAATTGACGTTTCGTGCGATCAGCGATGCGGCAATCGTGTCCGGGTTGATTGCAATGTTGCTACGTATTTACAGTGGCCGACGCCCCCAGGACATTCTCGATACGCCACCTAGTTTCGTGGCCGCGCTGCAACTCGAGCAGCACCTGAGTCCGACGCGCAGTAATGGGTTGTCATCGATGCTTGAGGCGATCCGCCGCTTTGCCGCTCAAGCGCTGCAGGCAGCCGGATGATTAATGCGCTGAGCACATTCCTGGCCTGGCCGCTCCTGGGACTTGTCGGCCTGTATCGTTTCACGATCTCGCCATGGCTAGGCGACAACTGCCGTTTTACGCCGAGTTGTTCGGCCTATGCAATGCAATCGCTGCGAGTGCACGGCGCTTTTCGCGGCAGCTGGCTCACCGTCCAACGAATTGTGCGCTGTCATCCGTGGGGTGGGTCGGGCTATGACCCGGTTCCGGACAAGGTAGACGACCCTGTTAAAAGCGGTTGACATAGGACGGGAACTCGCCTACCCGGCGAGGCACGCCACGGTACTCATCGCGCTGGTCGTGTTTTTCGTGCTACTCAAGTTTGTACTGTTTGCTGGTTTTTTTGGGCTGGCGCTCGCATTGTTGACATTGCCGGCGCTGGTCCGGTACCTGATGTTATTGCTCGATTGGCGAGCCAGGGGCAAGCACCCGGAACCACCGGATGTAGAGCTTTTTTCTTGGGTCGGCAATGCCTGGAGTTTGTTTCCGGTATTGCACATGCTGGTGTTTGGTTACGGGACCTACCTGCTGGGCAGCTCGTTTGGCAGCGTCGCATTGCTTGGCTCTGGCCTGCTCCTGGCCACGCTGATACCCGCTTCGTTGGCTGTGCTGGCGATAACGCGATCTCCGCTTGAGAGTTTGATGCCACGCACCATTGGCGGTTTGATACGCCGCTGCGGCGCAAGCTACTGGATAGTGCCCACATACCTGCTTGCTGGGGCCGTCGTCCTGGAGTGGCTCAAACTGATGTCGTTGCCCGATCTTGTGGTGGAGTTTTTGAGCTTCTACCTGCTCTTTGGTTTCTTTACGTTGATTGGCGGCGTCATCAGGCCATTTCGCCTGGATCGCGAGGTCACTATTGCGGTGCCAACAGATCCCAGCGATGCACAAATTGCCATGCAACAAACCCGTGCGCGGACCGATGTTCTCGATCATGCCTACGGTTTCATCAGTCGCGGTAATCGCGCCGGCGGCCTCGAACACGTCTACGACTGGCTTGCAGAGGATCCCGATCCCGCGACCGCCTGGCCGTGGTTTCTCGAACAGATGTTGCGATGGGAAAACAATGTGGCGGCTCTGCTGTTCGCACAACAGTATCTGAGTCAGCTATTGCACGACGACGAAGATGTCGCGGCCGTCAAGGTGATCATGCGGTGTCGACTCGTCAACGAATCGTTTCGACCACTGCCCGACGATATGCCGCTGGCCCTGGCCGCCGCCAAGCACTGTCACAATGCAGAATTGATCAGTTTTCTGCGATAGCTATTGAAAAAGTGCGATGTCGCGAGAGCCAGTGAACCGCTTATCGTAAACAGTCGGTCTGCCGTGAGGCCCCAAGTTGTGTGCGCGACCGTTGCTCCCGTCACAAGCAATAGCAAACCGAGTGCGCCTCCGGCAACGATGCGCATGTCACGGTGCCGACGAAAACCGATGCCGAGAGCAAATATACTCAATGGCAAGACGATGACAAGCACCTGGGCGTGCAAGTGGCCCTCGGAGAACTGCGAAAGAAATGGCAGCCCCGCAACGAAGAATGGCAACGCCAGGCAATGCACGAGGCACAGCACCGACAACGCGCCTGCCGTGCCGTCAAGCCACTCGTTCGAATTCAACGAATTTTGATGCATTGATAATTGCCGTTATGCTGCATGAACAGGACGATTGAAGCTTATCGTCGATGCTGCGAGCCAGAAAGGATATAATATAACATTATGATGTTCAAGCCTTTTAAAAACAAACACTTAACCTTGCAATAATTAAGGCAACAACCATGGATAAACGCCTGCTTGCCATTCTTCGCTGCCCCGTAACGCACAAGGGACTGCAACTTGCCAAGCGCACGATGCTAAAAGACGTCAATGCCGCCATCGATGCGGGAAAGCTCTGCAATCGTGATGGTCGATTGCTTGCCGAACCGCTGTCTGAGGCGCTCGTGACAGATGACGGCAAGGTTCTGTATCCGATTACGAACGGTATACCAGTACTGCTCGAAGGCGAGTCGGTCAATATGGAGCAAGTCACTTGACGAGACAATCCGGCAACCAGCGCGAATTTGAGCAGCGTGAAAATACAGGCTAAGCAGCTCGCATCCAAGCTGCAGAAAATCCTGGCGCCGTGTTACCTGGTTACCGGTGATGAGCACCTGCTTGTAGCCGAAGCGCTCGATGCGATTCGCGAGGCCGCACGGGATCGGGGATTTGAATTTCGCGATTTGCATATCGCGGCCTCGGGTTTCGACTGGGCACAGCTGCGCCACTCGAGTTCCAACCTGTCGCTGTTTACGGAACGACGCATCATTGAATTACGGCTGCCAACGGGCAAGCCGGGGAAAACAGGCGGGCAGACGATTGTCGATATTGTTCAGCAAACCGGGCCGGATCTCATGCTCGTCATCAGCGCGCCGAAACTAGACAAAAGTGGCCAGTCGTCAAAATGGGCGAAAGCGGTAACCGCAAAGGGTGTTGAGGTTCCTGTCTGGCCGATAGGCCTGCGTGAATTGCCTGGCTGGATCGCGCAGCGTATGCGTCAGGCTGGATTGCAGCCAGATCGTGAGGCTGTCGCGTTAATCACCGATCGAGTCGAAGGCAACTTGCTTGCGGCAGGTCAGGAAATCGAGAAACTCAGGTTGTTGCTGGGTGCAGGCAAAGTCAGCGTCGAAGATGTGAGCAAGGCCGTCGCCAACAGCAGCCGCTATGATGTGTACAAGCTAGTTGATGCGGCGTTGACGGGCGATGCCAAACGGTCAATGAAAGTGTTACAGGGGCTGCGCAGCGAAGGTGTAGAGCCTGTCATCGTCATCTGGGCGCTGACCCGTGAACTGCGGACGCTGGCGAGCCTTAGCGACGCAATAGCAAGCGGTATGGGCCTGGCCGGCGGCATGCAAAAAGCGGGCGTATGGCGCAGTCGCCAGGCACTTGTGCGCAGCTGTATCGGTCGCCACCAGCCCGGTAATTTTCACCGCTTGCTCAAAGCAGCCGGTCAGGCCGACCAGGCGGCGAAAGGCCAGTCTCGCGCCGATCCGTGGCAGCTCGCAACCGAAATCGTCCTCCGGATATCGCTGGGTAGCAGGAAGGCCGCATGAGGCCAATTGGAATTTTTGGCGGCACATTCGATCCAATTCATTATGGCCATCTACGCACAGCCTTCGAAATCCTACAGGCGCTTCGCTTTGGCGAAATCCGTTTCGTCCCGAGTGGCGATCCGCCACACCGAGGTGCTTCGATTGCAAAAGCCGCTCTGCGGTTCGATATGGTAAGTGCCGCAACGGCGGCCGAAACGGGGTTTGTCGTCGATGATTGTGAGCTCAGGCGCAATGGTCCGTCGTACACGATTGATACGCTCAGCGCCATGCGCGAGGAAATTTCCGATCAACCTATGGGTCTGATTTTGGGTATGGACGCATTTTTAGGCCTGACATCATGGCATCGCTGGGATGAACTCCTCAATTACGCACACATTGTTGTCGCGCATCGGCCTGGCTGGCGGGCACCCGATATCGGCCCGCTGGGCGAGCTGCTTTCCGAGCACGGCACACATCGCGTTGACGATTTGCATAAGCACCGTGAGGGTTTCATTCATATCCATGCCGTGACACAACTCGAGATTTCATCCACTGAAATTCGCGATCTGGTCGGGGCTGGCCGCGATCCACGATTCCTGATGCCTGACGTTGTTCGCGACGTGATAATGAACAGTGGTTGTTATAAATAATGATGACTGCGAGGAGAATTATTTGTTAACCAAAACGAGCACCGTGCATGCAAAGTAAGCAACTGACCGCACTCATCATCGACGTACTGGGCGCTGCCAAAGCGCTCGACATCATCAACCTCGACGTTCGCGGTATGACCGATGTGACTGACTATATGATCGTCGCAAGCGGCACATCGACCCGTCATGTCAGGGCACTGGCTGACCACGTCGCCGAAAGAGCTTCGATGTCAGGGCACAAGCCTATTGGTATTGAAGGTGAAGAGGGTGGCGAATGGGTCTTGCTCGATCTGCAGGATGTGCTTGTACACGTCATGCTGCCGAGAGTGCGTGAGTTTTATAATCTGGAAAAACTCTGGTCACTGGGCCCGTCGGTCGATCTCGTGGCGACTGACCGCTAGCTCGGTCGTGGCGATTAATCAACGATGCATATGGGCTAGCAAGTGCACATTCGCTTAATTGCAGTCGGAGATCGTCAACCGTCCTGGGTCAACGATGCGTTCAAGACTTACGCGGAACGATTTCCGCGGCAGTGGAAATTTCGCATCGACAAAATTGCCGCGGCACGTCGGTCCAAAAATAATCCACCCAGCAATGCGATACAGGCCGAAGGCGAACAGATTCTTGCGAAAATTGACGCGCTTGAACGGGCCGTGCTGCTCGATGAGAGAGGCATGCATTTGACCAGTCAGGAACTAGCGATGAACTTGTCCGATTGGCAAGCAGGTGGTCGCAATCTTTGTTTTATTATCGGTGGTCCCGACGGCGTATCAGCCGGGTGCCGGGAACGCAGTGATTTTGTCTGGTCAATGTCGAAACTGACCCTGCCGCACGGACTGGCAAGAATCCTGTTCGCCGAGCAGTTATTTCGGGCCTGGTCATTGCTGACAGGCCATCCCTATCATCGCGGCTGATCGACGCTGAACTCAGTCTATGTCCACACCTTCATTGCATCTGGCCTCTTCGTCACCGCGCCGTCGCGAAATACTGACGGCGCTGGGTCTGTCATTCAGCGCGGCCGGCGTGGACGTTGACGAACGGCGCCTTGAGGGTGAGGCACCGGAGGTCATGGTTGTGCGCCTGGCCTCTGCCAAAGCCGCTGCGGCCACTGACGACGTCGCGCAGCTCGTGCTTGGTGCGGATACTGCCGTCGTGCTTGGTGATGTGGTATTTGGCAAGCCGCGGGATGTGGACGATGCTCTGAGCATGCTTGCGAGGCTCTCCGGTCGAACGCATCAGGTCATGACTGGTGTTGCATTGCGCCGTGGCGCGAGCCTGCAGACGGCACTCTCAATCACCGCGGTGAAATTTCGGGAAATTTATCCTGACGAGGCGCTTAGTTACTGGCACAGTGGAGAGCCCTGCGACAAGGCGGGGGCGTACGCTATTCAGGGGCGTGGTGGCGTGTTTGTGGAAGCCATCGTTGGCAGCTACTCGGGGGTGGTTGGGCTGCCCGCGTTTGAGACGGCAAGACTGCTCAGAGAAGCCGGCCTGGAAACGCTGATCGAAGGTCACGGCCGTGTTGTGAGCGGAGCTGCAACAATCGAGTAATGAGAGTTTCGGATTGAATGAGCGACGAGTCGCCAAAAGAAGAAATCCTGATCAACGTGACGCCGAGTGAGGTTCGCGCAGCGTTGCTTGAAAACGGCATGCTGCAGGAAGTGCATATTGAGAGAGCGGCGCGTCGCGGTGTGATCAGTAATATCTACAATGGCCAGGTGATGCGCGTTTTGCCTGGCATGCAAGCCGCATTTGTCGAAATTGGTCTGCAACGCACAGCGTTTTTGCATGTGTCAGACATCGTGAGGCTTGAAAAAGACGACAACGGCAACGACGAAATGCCCGACATCCGGGAGCTTGTGCGGGAGGGTGATGATCTGCTCGTACAGGTCGTGAAGGACCCGCTCGGCAACAAGGGTGCACGGCTAACGACCTTCATCACGTTGCCGTCTCGTCACCTCGTGTTGCTGCCGAAAGGCGGCAGTGTCGGCGTCTCGGCGCGGATCGAAGACGAGGAAGAGCGCGACCGCCTGCGCTCACTGGTCGAAGAGTTGCTTGCTGACCAGAATCTTGAATGTGGTGCGATCGTGCGAACCGTTGCGGAACGGGCCGAAGCCGAAGCGTTACGTGCCGATCTCAAGTTTCTGACGAAGCTCTGGAGCGTCATTCAGGAGCGGTGCAGCGAAGCTGGCGTAAAAACACTGGTACACGAGGACCTGTCATTGCCGCTGCGCGTATTGCGAGATCTCGTGACAAGTGACGTCGAGCACATCCTGGTCGACTCGCAGGAGGTCTATGCGGAGATGCATGATTTTGCGGTGACATTTCTGCCAGAAGTTGCACCGATGCTGGAGCTTTACCAGCGTCGCCGTCCGATATTCGATCTGCACGGGATCGAAGACGAGATTCGCAAGGCGATTGATCGAAAAATTATTTTAAAGTCCGGTGGTTACCTTATTTTCGATCAAACCGAGGCGATGACCACGATCGACGTTAACACGGGTGGATATGTCGGTCACCGCAACCTCGAGGAAACAATCTACCGCACGAATCTTGAGGCGGCAGTAACGATCGCCAGGCAATTGCGGATTAGAAACCTCGGCGGCATCATCATCATCGACTTTATAGATATGGAAGAGGTCGGACATCGGGACAATGTGTTGCAACTCCTGGAGCAATCACTTGCCAAGGATCATGCACGCCACCAGCTTTCGTCGGTATCACCACTTGGCCTGGTCGAGATGACGCGCAAGCGCACGCGGGAAAGTCTGCAACATATACTGTGCGACGAGTGTCCGGGTTGCACAGGACGCGGGTTCCTAATGACGGCGGAAACGGTCTGTTTCGAAATATTCAGGGAGGTCATTCGTCAGTCACGCCAGTTCGATTTTGAGAACGCGCTGGTACTGGCTCACCAGGACGTGATCGAGTTATTGCTTGACGAACAGGCACAAAGTCTGGCTTTGCTCGAAGAGCAGACAGGCAAGTCGATACGATTGCAACCCGAGGCACTGTACTTGCAGGATCAGTTTGACGTTGTCCTGATGTGATGACGCTGTAGCGCGAATTGATGATGAAAAAATTTATGCAACGCCTGATCAAGTTTGCCGTATATGCGGCCGCGGGCGTTGTGATAATGCTGGCAATCGCAGTCGGATTATTTCGTCTGTTGCTGCCACGACTTCCCGAATATCAGGAGGACATCAAAAGCTGGGCAAGCACCGCGATCGGCATGAATGTTGAATTTACGGGCATGGATGCGCGTTGGGGGCTCAATGGTCCCGAGATCGAGTTTTACAATGCTGAATTGATTGCGCCCGACAGCATGGCGCGCATTATTTCAGCCGGCGAGGTCAGTGTGGGCGTTGGGCTCATGCGCCTGCTCATCGACAGGAAATTGGTCGTCGATCGAATAGTCTTGCGCGATACGAGCATCGAGGTTCGTCAACTCGGCAACGGCGAGTGGTGGATTCAAGGCAGCCCGGCCAATGAGTTGTTGCCCGCTCGCCGTGACGGCCCTGAAACGGCCGGCGCCATCGAGGTGGTTGGCGAGAACATCGAGGTGAAATTTCTGCAACCGGGTGATGAACGGCCGAGAATCTTTCAGGTGCCGCGTGTCGTCGTGAGACGGGATAGTGTGCGCATCGCGGTCAACGCGATCGTAGACCTGCCTGAGGACCTCGGCGGTCGCCTCACCATGGCCGCAACGCAATTGCTTTTTCAGCAGGACGAAGATCGCAGTTGGGATGTGACCATAGCCGTCGACGACATAATTTTATCGGGTGTGTCTGCGCTGCATGGCGCACAAGCCGCTCATTTCAGCTCCGGAAGCGGCGATTTGGATCTATCGCTCGTGATCGCGAACGGCGTTGTACAAAGTGCGGTGGTGGATATTGATTTCCAGGATGTTGCTGTAGGTGACGAAACCAGTTTTTCAATTAATGGTCTGTTCGAATTTCAAAGCAATATTGACGGTTGGTTAGTTGCTGCGAATCATTATCAGTTGCAGACAGTGGGCGGCGAATGGCCAGATTCTTCGTTGCGAGTTGAAGCGACAACCGGCAGCGAAGGCCAGATCACAATGCTTGATGCGCGCGCATCCTATATCAACCTTGCTGATATCGGTGTTCTCAATCCCTGGCTCACAAGGCAACAAAGGGACTTGGTTGCGGCATACGATCCGGATGGCGCGGTTCGCGAGCTAGTCGCTACGCTGAGCGGCATTGATACGGATTTCATGCGCTTCGATGTATCCGCCGAGTTCGTGAACGTCGGTATTGCCGCAGTCGACAACCGGCCCGGTATACGTGGGTTCTCGGGACGACTGCGGGCTGATCGCGTGAGCGGCCGGCTCGAAATCAAGTCGGAAGACCTTGCCGTCAGCTTTCCCAATTACCTTGAAGAGACTGCCGTATTCGATACTGTGTCCGGGACTATTATCTGGCGTCGAAGCAACAATCGCACCACCGTCCTATCAGATAGCATCTTGATTCGAAACGCTGTAATTGAGATGGAAACGAATGTCGAGATTACGCTCGCCGACGGCAGTCGTACTCCAATCGTTGATCTGGCGACGACCTGGAGCATCAGTGATTTATCGAAGTTACGCCGCTACATTCCATTCATGCCGAAAATGCCGAGGACCAGTGAATGGTTACAGGAAGGGCTGCTGGCAGGACGCATCCCGCACGGCACTATTCGGCTTTACGGTCCGCTGGATAAATTTCCGTTCGACGGTGGTGAGGGACGCCTGCTAATTGAAGCGAACATCCGTGACGCGCTCATCATGTATCAGCGGCGCTGGCCAGTAGCCGAGGTGCTTGATTTCGATCTTGTCATCGACAACACACGGCTCTACTCGGAACGCAACCACATAATAAATGTGGGCAACGAAATTATCAACGCACGATTCGAAATCGATGACCTCAGGCAGCCTGTACTCACGATCGACGCTTTTTCCACGGGCACGCTTGAGTCTATACGGCAACTTATGGCGCAAAGCCCGATCGGCACCGATGTATTCGGTGGCAGACTTGATCGTGTCGCTGTAACCGGTGACGGATCGTTCAGCCTCGATCTCAGGGTGCCTATCCGGGATTGGCAGAACTTCGACTTCACATCACGTTTGCAGATCAGCAATGCCAGTCTGCAGATGGAGGGTTTTGCGCCGTCGATCACTGATCTGAATGGTGCTGTGACAATTCGGCGTGACGATATAAGTAGCGAATCCCTTGCGGGTACTTTTCTTGGCCGGCCGGTATCGATCGAGCTCATGATGGCGCCGGAGGAGATGGACTCATTCCGGGTGATCGCAAGTACGGTTGGTACTATCACGGCCGAAGGTCTGACCGAGGGACTCGGACTGCCGCTCGAGGGTCTGGTTCAAGGCGAGACCGCGTATTCGGCGAGGCTATTATTCCCGCGCGGCAAGGCCGAAACACCGTCGCCATTCACAATAGAGATTGAAACCGACCTCGCTGGCCTGGGCTTCGATTTGCCAAAGCCGCTGCAAAAAATGCCAGATGATTCGGTCGCAGTATCTGCAAGAATAGAGCTACCGCAAGGCAGCGAGCGTATTGTGAGTACGGGAACCGTAACTGATCTCTTGTCCTGGGAGCTCGCGTTTGCCAAGGAGCAAGAGCAGTGGGACTTCGACCGCGGCCTTGTGACATTCGGTGTCGCGACCGCCGCGACAACGGAGCCTGACGCGGCAACCGAAATACGGGGCCTGCACTTGCGCGGCAACATTGACTACGTGCGCATGCAGGACTGGTTCGGCCTGCCGAAGCGCAATAATGCGAAGACTGGCATGGGCGAGCGCATTCGGTCTATCGAGATGACGATCGGCCACCTGCATCTGCTTGGACAGCACCTCGTCGATCACCGTATTCGCGTTGACCGAAGTGCGCGTGACTGGCTCGTACAGTTCGACGGCGACGAACTCAAAGGCTCCGCATTCGTACCATACGATTTCAATTCGGGACGCACGCTGACGATCGAAATGGAGCGCATGGTGCTCCCCGGAGACGACGAGGTCTCAGGCCAGGATGATCCAGACATCGATCCTCGCTCTTTGCCGCCGATTTCGATCAGAGTAAACGAATTTGCGTTGGGGGAGCGGTATCTTGGCGCCTTCCAGGCCGAATTCCGGCATACGGCTGACGGCCTTGTGGCGGACAGCATCATCGCCAGGGATGAAACATTCGAAATTGTCGGCAACGGCGGATGGATTGTCGACGAATCGGACGCAACAGGCTATCGGAGCTTCCTGACGGTCACCATGACGAGCACGGATGTCGAACGCACGATGCAGCGCCTGGGTTACGAGCCGGGTATTGTGTCCGATCAGCTCTCAATGTTGCTGGACCTTAGTTGGTCCGGTGGCCCCCGAGAGGACTTCATGGAATCGCTGCGCGGAGAGGTCAAAATTCAGATCGGCACAGGACAACTCGATGATGTTGAACCTGGGGCAGGCCGAGTGTTCGGGCTCATGAGTATCGTTGCGTTGCCGCGTCGGTTGTCACTCGATTTTCGGGATGTATTTGCCAAGGGCTTCGGATTCGACACTATCAACGGTACCTTTCGCATTGTCGATGGCGAAACCTACACGTGCAATCTGTCGCTTGAGGGTCCCGCGGCCAATATAGGAATTGTGGGTCGTGCGGGACTGGTTAGCCGGGACTACGATCAAACAGCCGTTGTTAGCGCGAACTTTGGCAATACCTTACCCGTCGTCGGCGCCGTCGTCGGCGGCCCGCAGGTCGCCGCCGTGTTGCTGGTATTCTCACAGATCTTCAAGAAGCCGTTGCAGGAGGTTAGTCAGATCTACTACGCAATTGGCGGCTCCTGGGATGAGCCAATAATCGAAACGTCGAGTGCCAGAGAATTCGCGCGGCTGGTTGCCACATCGGAATGCGTCGATGAAGCACAATAGAACTCCACCTTGGAGGTCGTGACATGCGTCTGGCGGCGATTCAGATGAACAGTGGCGCCGACGTTGATGCGAACCTGCGCCTGACCGATCGCTTGCTGAGCGATGCCGCGGCGGACGATTGCAAGATGGCTGTGTTGCCCGAGAATTTCGCGTTGATGCCTAAGCGTAGCCGGGACAAGGTAGTGCACGCTGAAGAGCCTGGCAGCGGCCCGATCCAGAAATTTCTCAGTGACGCCGCGCGTCGCCACGGTATTTGGATTATCGCGGGCAGCATACCGCTTGTAGCACCCGAACCCGAGAAGGTATTTGGGGCGTGTCCAGTGTATGACGCGGATGGAATCGAGCGAGCCTGCTATCGGAAAATTCACTTGTTTGACGTGAAGCTGCCCGATCGTGATGAGTCCTACCAGGAATCCTGGTCGATGTGCGCGGGCACTGATCCCGTGACGGTTGAGTCGCCGATCGGCAAGATCGGATTGACGATTTGTTACGACCTGCGGTTCCCCGAGCTCTATCGACGTCTCGTCGACGATGGTGCGACGGCGTTCACTGTGCCAGCGGCCTTCACATCTGTGACCGGCGAGGCGCATTGGCAACTGCTGTTGCGAGCCCGCGCGATCGAAAATCTGGCGTACGTCGTCGCCGCAGGGCAATATGGTGATCACCCGGACAAGCGGTCAACTTATGGACACTCGATGATCATCGATCCGTGGGGAACAATCCTCGCAGAACAGGCTGCAGGCGACTGTCACATTGCGGCCGATATCGATCCGGAGTTGCCATCGCGACTGCGCAGTGAATTTCCGGCACTCGCAAATCGGCGACTCTGAACCCATCAATAATGCCTTAACAGAGTATTATTCAGGCTAGCAAGTGGAATATTGTTTTGAGCAAGAACAGCCAACAAACGTTTGACACTGTCATCTCGCGCACGCTCGAGCCTGTTGGGCTCGACGAGCGGCACCTGAATGCGACCTTGGGCTCGATGATGCGCGGCGGCATCGATTACGCGGACCTGTACTTCCAGGTGAGCCGTCGGGAAAGCTGGTCAGTTGAGGATGGTATTATTCGCGAAGGGAGTTTCAGCCTCGACCAGGGTGTCGGAGTGCGGGCTGTTAGCGGCGAAAAGACAGGATTCGCTTATTCCGACGAGCTGATGCTGCCAGCACTGCAAAACGCGGCGAGAGCGGCCAGAGCCATCGCGCGGCAGGGCGAAACGAAGGCCTTGCAAGCCTGGAAAAGAAGCGAGTCGGCGGCGCTGTACCCTGTAGAAGATCCAATCACGAGTGTCAGCGACGCGCAAAAGACAGCTTTTCTTGGTGAAATTGAGCGATCAACACGCGCGCTCGACCAGTGCATCAAGCAAGTCATTATCAATTTGTCGAGTTGTCATGACATGGTGCTGATTGCCGCATCTGACGGTACGTTTGCGGCCGACGTACGGCCGCTGGTGCGACTCGACATAAGTGTTATCGTCGAACGCAACGGCCGCAGAGAGCAAGGTTATGCAGGTGGTGGTGCACGAGCCGATCTCAACTACTTTCTCTGCAGCGAATTGCCGATGGACTATGCACGCGAGGCCGTGCGACAGGCTCTCGTTCAGCTTGATGCTATTGCAGCCCCCGCTGGGGTGATGCCCGTTGTGCTGGGGCCCGGCTGGCCAGGAATTCTGCTGCATGAGGCTGTTGGACATGGTCTTGAGGGCGACTTTAATCGCAAGGGAACATCCGCATTTTCAGGCAGACTCGGCGAGAAAGTTGCCTCATCACTCTGCACGATCGTCGATGATGGCACCCTTCCAAACCGGCGCGGCTCACTTGCTGTCGACGACGAGGGTACTCCAAGCCAATACAACGTACTCGTCGAAAATGGGGTGCTACGTGCTTACATGCAGGACAAGCTCAATGCACGATTGATGGGCGTTGCGCCAACGGGCAATGGTCGTCGCGAGTCATTCGCCCATATGCCGATGCCACGCATGACCAACACGTACATGCTCGCAGGCCCGCACGATCCCGAAGAAATCATCGCATCAGTCGACAGGGGTTTATACGCACCGAATTTTGGCGGCGGTCAGGTCGATATTACTTCCGGCAAGTTCGTGTTCTCGGCCAGCGAAGCCTACCTGATCGAAAAGGGCAAGATTACCGCACCTGTCAAAGGGGCAATGCTGATCGGTGACGGGCCGATAGCGCTTGCGAAAATCTCGATGGTTGGTAACGATCTGAAACTCGACAGCGGCGTTGGAACCTGCGGTAAAGAAGGCCAGTCGATACCGGTTGGCGTCGGCCAACCGACGCTTAAAATTGACGAAATTACGGTTGGCGGAACGGCATGACGCGCTCGCGGTTTGCGAGCTACACGGCCCACATGTCGGTTTTCTTGACATAATGTACTAATAGATGGTTTGCGGTTCGCACTGTGAGCTTGTTCACTCAATTCAAACTATCGTTTATGTAGTGTTCTCCTGTCTCATGGAGGAGTAAGACGTATGGCATTCGAGAGCACGATCACAGAGATTGATCTGGACGCCAACGCGCAGCACTTGGTGCAAGGATTCAGCGCTGAAAGCCATGATTACGAGCCAGATCTGGCCGTTGACGGAATGTCAGACTCGATTTTCTCGCGGCTGCTCAGTCTCTTCGGCAGGGGCAAATCGCAAAGATAGCCCGTCGACAATCCACTTCCCTGCTTTCTGAATTTTTACGATCCAGACCCGGTCGATGACCGGTTCGCTTGCTATGGTGACTGGACTAAGCGACCGCAGCTATGGACAATCAAGATGCCATGTGGGTTTCGAAGCCAATTTACGAAAGTCTGCCGTACTTCTATCTGCTGTTCGGGTCGATCTCGCTCGGCTTATCGATGTATGTCAATTACTGGCACTGGCCAACGATCTGTTTCGTGACCGGGCTCGTGTCTCTGGTTGCCGGAATTGTGGTGATACTCAAACGTCGTGACTATCGAGTGAGCGATCGTCGCACCGGACACTGACTGGCGCTATTCGCCGACGGCTGATGCTGTGGCGCTCTCTGCGGAAGGATCTGCATTGTTCGTTTCGTCCGTCTCGCTCGTCTCACGAAGATCTGTGTACACGAGTTCGTGACTGCCCAACGATATAACGTCGCCATTTTTCAAGCGCTGCTTCTTGACCTGCTGCTCGCCGATGAACACACCATTGGTGCTGTTCAGGTCCTCGATAGTACAGCCATGCTCGTCACTGACTAGCTGTGCGTGGTGGCGGCTGACAAATTTGCTTTTGATATAGATCTCGTTGCCAGGCGCTCGGCCAACAATAATTCGCCCGATCGGAAATGAATGCACTGACAGCGATTCGCCATCAGAGAGTACCTCGAGCATCGTTATGTGCGATTTCAATCTTGGCACCGGGACAACCGGGCATAACTGTCTGTAGCGGCCGGTGTTGGTTTCGTGTTCTTTCCAGTTGAGTTCCTCAACGGCCGACATGATGTCCTCGTCCTTGACAACAGAATTTTCGTCCGCAAATGCACACAGGAGCGCCGTATCGCATAGCGTGTTGATAAGTCGCGGAATGCCACCCGAGTAGCGAAAAATTATGTCGTAAGTATCGTCATCGAACAGATCGTTGGGTTCACGGCCCGCGACCGCGATACGATGATCGATGTATTCACGTGTTTCGCGGCTGTCAAGCGGGCCGATGTGAAAGCGCAGGCGGATGCGTTGCACGAGCTGCTTGAGATTTGGTGAGTCGAGCGTTGCCTTCAGCTCAGGCTGCCCAGCCAGGATAATCCGCAATATTTTTTCCTTGTGCGTCTCGATGCCAGAGAGCATGCGGATTTCTTCCAGTACTTTTTTCGACAGGTTTTGCGCCTCGTCGACGATCAGTACAACTTTCTTGCCGTTCGAATATTGCTCGATGAGGAACATGTTGAGCATATCGAGCAGCTCGACCTTGCGCTTATTGAATGGTTTGAAGCCGAACTCGGTTAGAACGGACTGCAAAAATTGTTTAGGCGTCAGCTGCGTTTGAGAGATTATGGCATAGACGATGTCATCCGCGAGGTCGGCGACAAAAGACTGCAATAACGTCGACTTGCCCGAGCCGATTTCGCCCGTGATGATGACGAATCCATCGGCGAGCCAGATCGTCGACTCCATATAAGCCTTGGCCCGGGCGTGCTGCTTGCTCCAGTAAAGGAAATCCGGGTCGGCTGTCAGCCTGAATGGCTGCTCACTGAGATTGAATTGCTCTAGATACGACATGTTGCCTTTCTTGTTTTACGGTTAGTTTACCCGGTTTTTCGGGTCACGGGCTATGTTCCAGTGCCAGACTGACGCGTCGATTGCGTCACATTTCTCTCGATATCGGCCATTATTCGATCACGCTCAGCCGCAGAGTCGGCGACGGTCGTAATGTGCCCGAGCTTTCTGCCGCGGCGTGGAGGTTTTCCATAATCATGGAGTTGGCCGACTTTGAGTCGCCGTGCAGCGTCCGGAATTCGGCCGATCAGGTTGATCATGCCGGCATATCCACGTATCTGCGACGACTGCAGGGGCCTGTTGGTGATCGCGAGCAGGTGATTCGCGAACTGGCTTGTAGCGGCGCCCTCGATCGTCCAGTGCCCTGAATTGTGCACGCGCGGCGCGAACTCGTTGGCGAACAATTTGTCGCCGACGACGAATAGCTCAAGGGTGAGTACGCCAACATAATCAAGGTTATCGAGCAACTTGCGTACGTAGCGCTCTGCGTGGCGCGTTAATACCAGGTCTTCGACCGGCGCGCGCGATACGCGCAGCATGCCGTCGACATGTTCATTGCGCGTTAGAGGGTAGGTGACGATGTCGCCATCAACATTGCGTACGCCGATTGCCGATACCTCACTGTCAAAATCGACCCATTGCTCGGCGATAAGATCGGCTTGACCAAGAGTCCGCCAGGCAGTCTCGATCGCATCGAGATGTCGAAGGACGAACTGGCCTTTGCCGTCGTAGCCCAAACGTCTGGTTTTGATAACGAGGGGCAGACCGATTGCGGCGGCCGCCTCATTGAGGTCAGCGATCGAATCGATGGCCTGGTATGCCGGCAGCGGTATGTCCAGCATTTCGAACAATTGTTTCTCGGCGAGCCGGTCCTGGGCGTGTCGAAGTGCATCGGGCGGCGGGTACACCGGCACGCGATCAGCAATCTCCAGTAGCGCGGTCACCGGGACATTTTCGAATTCATAAGTGACGACGTCGCAGGTATCGGCCAGCGTCGCCAACGCCTGACTGTCGTCGAACGCCGCCTGTACGACCGGTCCTGCCTGGGCGGCTGGCGGCGATACAGAGGGATCAATGAAATGACAGCTTAGATCGAGGTCCCGTGCCGCAAACCCGAGCATCTGTCCGAGTTGACCGGCACCAATAATGCCAATGCGCATGGTTTCGAAATCTAGCCCAGGCTATTCATGAATAATCCGGGCTAGATCGCCGGAATGTCGCTTGCCAGGACCATGTCGGTCTGATTTTGTCGAAATTCATCCAACGCGGTTGCAAGTTGCGCGTCGGCAAGAGCAAGGATCGAGGTGGCGAGAAGCGCCGCGTTGGTTGCTCCCGCTTCGCCGATCGCCATGCTACCCACGGGAATGCCCGCAGGCATCTGTACGATCGACAATAGCGAGTCGAGTCCTCGCATCGCCTTTGACTGCACCGGAACGCCGAGCACGGGCAATCGTGTTTTCGAAGCCATCATTCCCGGCAAGTGGGCGGCGCCGCCGGCACCTGCAATAATTACCTTGAGCCCTCGTTTCACGGCGGACTCGGCGTACTCAAACAACAGGTCCGGGGTACGATGTGCCGAAATGATGCGAACTTCGTGTTCAACTCCAAGGCTGTCAAGCGCCTCGCTGGCATGACGCATTGTGTCCCAATCTGACCGGGAACCCATAATGATGCTGACCTGAATACTCATCGTCGAATTCTAACCCGATTATTCAGTTGGAGTGCTGCCTGTGGTGCGAAATCGCCCGAAGCTGCGTCGCCGGCGTTATTCCTGCAGTCATCCAGCAAGAATAGAGTGAACGTGCCTGAAAATCTGCCGGCGCAAAGATTTCTCGGTTCTATCGTTGACGGTAATAGCCAGCTCTCTGAGCAAAGATCGAAGTTCCTTGTCTTGATGGCAGGTCTGGGTCTCAAATGCGTCAAGTTCGCCAACACCGCCGTCGATGAGGCGGTCACGCCATCGTTCGGCAGACAAAAAGGCTTGCTTCGACTGACGTTCGCTCGTACCGATGGCTTCGAGACCTTTGCGGATTGGAGCGGCATCAGCGTGTCGCATCAGCTTGCCGATCAACTGCTTTTGGCGGCGCAATGCGCCGTGTGATTTCATTTGTGCGGCGCCCCGCACTGCCGTCAACAAATTCTCCTGCAGCGACATTGCGTCAAGTTCAGCATCGGTGAGTGCAATGAGTTTCTCGCCGAGTTCCTGTAAATCCAGTTGCTCGCGTTTTCTGGCGCTTTTGCTGGGCTTTGCTTGGGTCACCGGCTAAGCTACCCCGGGGAATTGATCAGGACCATGAGTCGTAGCAGTTTAACACGCGCTCGAACGGGTCACGGAGCGGAGGACGTTGGGCACGATGAATGAGACCGTACGAGGGCAGTCGCTGGGATGCCAGGAACTCGAGGCGTTGGTACAGCAAGCGCTGGCCTTCGCCAGGCAGCAGGGTGTCGATCAGGCTGAAGTTGCTGCAAGTCATAATACGGGCCTGTCGGCAACCGCGCGTCTCGGCGATGTCGAGAACCTCGAGTACACCAACGATCGCGGTATCGGCATAACGGTGTACCGGGACTCCAGGAAAGGCAGTGCAAGTACTTCGGATATATCGCCCGAGGCGGTACGGGAAGCGGTTAGCAAGGCATGTACATTCTCGACCTACACGGCCCAGGACCCGCACTCCGGACTTGCAGATGCGGATCTCATGTGTGCTGATGTACATGACGTCGACCTCAATCATCCCTGGTCCATCGACTCATCGGCCGCAATCGAAATGGCGATTGAATGTGAAGCTGCGGCGCTGCAATTCGATCCGCAAATAAATAATTCCGAAGGTGCGACCGTGTCCACCAATAGCGGTTCTCGCGCCTATGGCAATACGCATGGCTTCATTGGCAGTTATTCGAAGACCAGCCACAGCATCAGTTGTGCTGTACTCGGGAGCGCCGATGGAGAAATGCAACGTGATTACTACTATAGCGTTGCGCGCGACGTTGCTGATCTCGAAAGTGCGCAGCATGTCGGCGAAGCAGCGGCACGACGCGTTGTCGGTCGCCTCGGTGCACGCAAGATTAAAACATCACGCGCTCCCGTTCTTTTTACTGCAGAACTAGCACGCGGGTTTATAGGCCACTTGATCGGCGCTATCTCGGGGAGTGCTCAATATCGGCGCGCAACGTTTCTCCTGGATGCTGTCGGCGAACAAATATTTCCTGATTTCGTCCGCATCGAGGAACGGCCGCATCTGCTCAAGGCCATGGCAAGCGCACCGTACGACGCCGAAGGTGTTGCCACTTTTGATCGTGACATTGTGACCGATGGGGTGCTGCAGGGATATGTGTTAAGCAGTTACTCGGCTCGCCGTCTCGGCTTGCAAACGACGGCGAATGCGGGTGGCACACAAAACCTGCTTGTTTGCGGCAACGCAGAGGATTTTGCGGCGCTGATCAAACAGATGGACAAGGGCCTGATTGTTGAGGAACTGATTGGGCATGGCGTCAATGCCGTGACCGGTGATTATTCGCGCGGCATTGTCGGCCATTGGGTTGAGAATGGCGAGATACAGTTTCCAGTCCACGAAGTGACAATTGCGGGTAATTTACGCGAGCTGTTTGGTCGCGTCACCGCGATTGGCAGAGATCAGGATATCCGCGGTGGTATTCGATGCGGATCGTTACTTGTGGAAGAGATGACGATCGCCGGCAACTGATGGCGCAGCTATGGTTCGGCCTGGGTCAATAAATCCGCCAACGTGCGCTCGCCCACGGTTGCAGAGACTGCCGCATCGAGTTGGCTGCCGAGATCTTGAACTGCATTGGCCCACTCAGGGTCACGATACGAGCCCGTTTCGCCCTGCTGACGCACAACGTCAAGGATGTCGTCAAGTTCAATTCGTGCCATTTCTCGGCCTGGAATCAAGACTTCAGTTTCGGATGAGGTCAACAGCCCGCTGTTTTCGAGTCCGGCGACAATCGGTGTCAGCGTAATCGATGGAATTCTGAGCGTGCTGGCGAGCGTCTGAATCGTTACGGACCGGTCGGAATTGCGAAATGCGCGGCCGACAAGAAACATGATGTTCAGTGCAAGACGTTCGCGCATGGCATTGGATAGACGCGGCTCGCGACGCCCGATTCGCAGGAACGCTGGATTTTGATGATAAAACGCGAGTTGTGCGCCGACGAGAAGGATGAGCCAGTTCATATACAACCAGATCAAAGTTGTGATCGCGACGGCAAAACCCGAATAAATAAGCTGTGTGCGGGTCGAATAGACGACAAATGTCGCGAAGATCAAGCTCATGCTCGCCCAAATGAAACCACCGGCGATGCCGCCAACCAGTGCTGAACGGAATCGTACGCGCGTATTTGGCACATAAATATACAGGAACGTAAATACACATGTGACCAGCACATAGGGTGTCAGCTTGCTCGTGAAAAGAACGAGTGGGCTGAGTGCATCAGATGCTAAGAACAATTGCACCATGGTGGTGCTACGCAAGGAGGCAATGATACCAAGCGCTATGACGATCGCGACTGGGCCAATCAACATCACGACCAGGTATTCGGTAACTCGCCGGGCGAAATTGCGACGCTTGGCGACATGCCATACGTAGTTAAAGCTTTCCTCGATTTTTTGCACCATGGAGATCGCGGTGTAAATAAAGAATGCCAGGCTAATGCCTCCAAGCACGCCGCCTTTGACATTGTCGACGAGGTCGATGACCTGTTGCGTAATTTCCGCACCTTGCGTGCCCAGCGGTTCAAGCAACTTGAATAACAACGGCTGCAGATCGTTGTGCACACCGAAGCCTTTCAGTACCGAAAAGCTGAATGCAATCAAAGGGACAACGGAAAGCAAAGTGGTGTAGACGAGACTCATCGAACGCAACATCAACTGGCCTGCGACCATGTCCCGCAGGAGTGCGTAAACATAGCGCAGCGCCGTAGAGATTATGCGGCCGGGAAGGCTGTGTTCATGCAACATGTCTCCCCAAACGAGCTTATCGAAACGGTTGCGAAGCGTAGCCATCATCTTTGCGATATCAAGAGCCAAAGCCTGCCAAGAGCGTCATTGTACATGGGCGATCGCTGCGATCATGTCAGGAGGTTCAGGGCTTCTTGGTATTTGTCGCTGGTTTGCCGTAATACGTCGGCCGGTAATTCGGGCCCGGGCGCTGTCTTGTCCCAGTCGAGGGTGTCGAGGTAGTCACGCACAAACTGTTTGTCGAAACTCGGTGGACTGATGCCGATTGCGTAGCCATCAATGGGCCAGAATCGTGACGAATCGGGTGTGATCAACTCGTCAATGAGATGCAACTGGCCTTCGTCATCGAGCCCAAACTCGAATTTCGTATCGGCAATGATAATGCCACGTGCTAGCGCGTGCTGTGCGGCACGCGTATAGATTGCGATAGACAGATCGCGAACGCGCTCGGCAAGGCGTTCGCCAATCAAGTCGACCACGTCGTCATAACTAATATTCTCATCGTGGTCGCCGGCTTCGGCTTTGGTCGCTGGAGTGAACAAGGTCTGCGGCAACCGCTCGGCTTGCTGCAGGCCCGACGGCAGAGAAATTCGGCAAATCTGGCCTGTCTCCTGATAGTCGCGCCATCCCGAGCCGATTAAATATCCGCGCACAACAGCCTCAATTGGCAGTGGCTTGAGTCGCTTTACGACAAGGGAGCGATCTCGCAATGGCCGGCAAATAATCGGATCCGTGACCACGTCGTCGACGGTCCGATTGGTCAATTGATTATCGACAAGGTCGGCCATCATTCGAAACCAGAACAGCGATATTTTCGTGAGTACGTAACCCTTCATCGGTACCGGGTCGGGCAGGACGACGTCGTAGGCGGAAAGCCGGTCAGTCGTGACAATCAGCAGGTGATCGCTGTCGACGCTGTAGATGTCACGTACCTTGCCGCGGCCAATCAGTGGCAGGTCCGGGATTACTGACTCGAACAGCGCGTCGTCAGAATTTCTGTTGGTCATGTTCGTCCGTCACGGAAACCCGACACGGATGATCGCTGTTCGGCCCGGACGAGGCAAGTTGCGGCAATAGGAAACCTGTTGCGCAAACGTTAGGATTACGCATCGCCTAATAGTGAGAACCTGCATTGTACTGGGGAAAAATTGTTGGCACATTGGTCGGGCTTGTGACGCTGAAGCCCTTGTTTGCGCTCCTTGGCCTGTTTCTTGGCCACCAGTTTGATCGCGGGTTTGCGGAGCGGTACCGGAGATTCCAACGGCAGGGGACAGGGATCGGGCGCCTGCCCGATGAGTACGTCAGGGCTTTATTTCAGACGATGGGGCATCTGACAAAAATTGACGGCCGTGTCAGCGAGGATGAGATTCGAGCTGCTCGCGCTATCATGCACCGTATCGGTCTCGGGCCGGCAAGGGTCAGGCACGCGATCAACTGGTTTGAGGACGGCAAGAAAGCCGCTTTTCCGCTCATACAGACGATGCGCCAGCTTCGGCGTGTAGACGCACGCCGAACCGATATGCGTTTGTTGTTTGTGCGCTTGCTACTTGAGGTGGTACTCGCCAAAGACAGCTTGCACCAGAAGGAACGTGCGATGATCTGGACGATCTGCACCGAGCTCGACATCGGTCGTGTCGACCTGGCGCAGTTGGAGGCGATGATTCGTGCGCAAAAAGGATTCAGACATTCACCCGCTGGCGACGCTGACGCACAGCGGGTCAGAAACGCTTATCTGGCTTTGGGCGTCGAGGAGTCGACGACGAACGAGGACATCAAGAAGGCCTACCGACGACTGATGAACAAGAATCATCCAGATAAAATTGCGTCACGCAGCCCCGACGCTGCCGTTGTCGCAGAGGCTGAGCGACGGACGCGCGAAATTCGGCGTGCCTACGAAATGCTCAAGGCCAGACGATCGATTCGCTAGCCGCGTTGTTGGATCGAACTGAACCTGGCTGCCCAGACCAATTAACAGCAAGAAAAGGAAAACACAGTGACACCACTCATAGCACCTTCGATACTATCTGCCGATTTTGCGCGACTTGGCGATGATGTCAGCGCGGTTCTCGATGCCGGCGCCGACATTGTGCATTTTGACGTCATGGATAATCACTTTGTGCCGAATCTGACGATCGGCCCGCTGATTCTTGCCGCATTGCGCAATCACGGCATCGAAGCGCCGATCGATGTCCACCTGATGGTCGAGCCCGTCGATCGCATTATTCCCGATTTCGCGAAGGCCGGGGCCAGCATAATTACGTTTCATCCCGAGGCGAGCCGGCATATTGATCGTTCATTGGCGCTCATTCGAGAGCAGGGATGTAAAGCTGGACTCGTATTCAATCCCGCGACGCCGCTGGCTTGTCTGGAACATGTCATCGACAAGATCGACATGGTGCTTATCATGTCGGTGAACCCGGGGTTCGGCGGGCAGAATTTCATTCGGACGGCGCTGGACAAATTGCGCGAGGCGCGCAGCATCATCGAATCGAGCGGGCTCGATATTCGCCTCGAGGTCGATGGTGGAGTCAAAATCGATAATATTGCTGAGATTGCCGCTGCAGGAGCTGACACATTCGTTGCAGGATCGGCTATTTTCGGCAGTGATGACTACGCGACAACGATTGCCGCGATGAAACAAGAAATTAATAACCCGATGTAGGAGCCTGCCGTATTTACAGGTTTCGATTTGGCCTCGCGCCAAAGACAACGATGGTCTTACCACTGGCCGTGACGAGTCCCTGCTCTTCGAGAACTTTCAACACTCTACCCGCCATCTCCCGCGAACAACCGACGAGTCGACTCAGTTCCTGTCGACTTACCTTGATCTGCATGCCATCCGGATGTGTCATCGCGTCGGGTTCATTGCACAAATCCATAATGGCATGTGCAACACGGCCTGTGACATCGACAAAAGCGAGGTCACCGAGTTTGCGGTTCGTTTTATCAAGGCGTGTCGCCAGCTGCGTGGCGAGTTCGAAAATGAGCCCTGGACTTTCACTCGCGATTTGACGAAAGCGCGGGTACGTCATTTCGGCAATTTCGCATTCCGTTCGAGTACGCACCCAGGCGCTGCGCGTCGGCTGCTCGTAGAAAAGGCCCATTTCGCCGAAGAACTGACCCTTGTTCAGGTAGGCAAGAACCATTTCGTTGCCATCCTCGTCCTCGATCATGACTTCGACAGAGCCAGCAACGATGTAATACAGCACGTCCGGCAAATCGCCGGCATGAATCATGACTGTCTTTGATGGCACGGTCCGCACACGGCAGTAGCTCAGGAATCGATTGATCGCCGGTACGTCGCTCAGGGTCTTCGCTGTGGTTTGCATGCTAGTACT
>JACZSM010000071.1 GCA_022574185.1 Pseudomonadota bacterium | reverse complement strand
ATCGTCGGACCGGGTCACCCGATCGCCTGGCCCCGCAACAGCACTGAACTTCCGACACCGCCCGAGGTACTGGGGGCTCGAACTGGCTTCGGTGCTACAGACAGCGACAAGTTCAAGTAATATGTCACTGGATCGATCGGTTTTGTTAGCTGCCCTGTGCGGGGTCGTGTTCACTGCCTGTGACGTGGCCGAAACATTACCTGCGACCGAAAAGTCACATGCCGGAAGTGACCATAGCGACAAGATCGTAACTCTTCTGTTTACCAATGACGTTGAAAGCGCCTACGACCCGATTCCGGCGTTCTGGCTTGATGACGTTGACATGATCGGTGGCGTCGCTGAGATGACGACGTTAATCGAAACGTTGCGCGAATCAGAACCCAATGTTTTTCTGTTTGATTCCGGTGATATTTTTACCGGCGCTCTCGCGAAACTGACCGATGGAAAGCTCGCGTTCGAGCTGATGATTACTATGGGTTACGACGCGATGGCAATCGGTAACCACGAGTTCGAGTATGGCGTCGATATTTTTGAGTGGGCAAAGAATCGAGCACCGTTCCCGGTTCTCGGCGCTAATTTTTTCTACAAAGACACCGACCATCCGTATGCGCAGGCGCATACAATTATTGAACGTGACGGCATAAGAATCGGCGTCATCGGCATCATGGGGCAAGATGCGGCGACGGCGATCATTCCCTCCTACATTGCACCGCTGGACGTGCGTGATCCAGCGGAAGCAGTTCGCAAATCGGTTGCCGAATTGCGCGACCAGGTCGATTTAATTGTCTTGTTGACTCACCAGGGCAAGACAGCACCAATGCAAACGGATGCCGAAGCGGATCCCAGGTTACAACGTGATATCGACGCCGATATCGCGTTGGCCGGAGCGGTCGAAGGAATCGATGTTTTACTGGCCGGCCATGCCGATGCCGGAACACCGGAACCCGTGGTTCATCCGGATACAGGTACGTTGATCATGCAAACCTACGGTCAGGCGACGCACCTGGGATATCTGCAACTCACGCTCGACGGATTGACCGGTGCCATCAAGAGCCATGTTGGTAAACTCATACCGGTTGAATCATCCAGTCTCGTGCCTGACGCGCGCATTCTTGCCAAGTTGAAGCACTACCGCGACCAGCACGCCGACATTTTCTCCAAGGTGGGCAGCACTGAAGAACCCTTGCTTCGACGTTATATCGAGGAGTCGGACATCGGCAACCTGTTCGCTGATATTTTCGTCGATGCGACTGGGGCCGATATCGGCATGGTGCACAGTGGCAGCCTCAGAAAAGATCTGCCGCAGGGCGATATTCGACTGGTCGATATCCTCGATTCTTACCCGTTTGTGGACTCCGTCAATGTAAAAAAACTGAGTGGCAGCCAGATTCGGCGCGCACTCGAGCAATCGTTAACGTTTGAGCGCGGCATGTTGCAGTTGTCTCAACTCGAGATGACCTACGATCTCGATGAGCCCAGGTACAACCGCATTGTCACGCTGCACCACAACGGCAAACCAGTTGCGGATGACGATCTCTTTACAGTCGCCGCACCCAGCTTTTTGACTGAAGGCGGAGACCTTTACGATTCATTTCCTGAGTCTGAGGTCATTTCCAGTGTCGGCAAGGTATCCGACATCATCATTCAGTATTTTCGCGACCATGAAGTGGTTGCGGTTCCTGAGCGCGGCCGCCAATGGCCGGTTCAAAAAGACTAATCACGAGCGTGGGAATTGTCTGACCTGCGAATTCTTATTATTGGTGGCGCGTCGCTGGATACGCTTCAGGGTACTGAAGAGCTCGTGCCTGGTGGCGCCGGAATGTACACGGCCATATCCGCGCATCGCAGTGGCGCCAAAGTGACGCTGTACGCACCGCGTCCGGAACCCATGCCGAATGCACTGTTCGCGGTCAACGAGCGGCTGACCTGGCTAGGGCCGGCAATCGCCCAGGAGGACTTCGCGCACTTCGAGATTCACTACGAAGATGGCCGGGCCAACTACGTCAAAGCAGAATTCGGCACAGAGGACTCGTTGTCAACCGCTGAGCTGCCGGACGATCTGTCCGACTTTGATTGTATTCACCTTGTGCCACTTGGCAATATTCGCCGGCAGCACGAAATTTTGCACACCTGTCGAGAACGTGGTGCGCTGCGAATTTCGGTCGGCACTGCGCTTGCTCTGATCGACCAACAACCCGACATTGCGCAATCGGTAATGCAGAATGCCGATATTCTGTTTATGAACGAGGAAGAGGCAGCTCGCCTTTTCGGCTCGGCGTCCGCAGCACGGTCGCGGCCGGGGCAAGTCTTGTATGTCACCAGGGGCCGGAATGGCGCGACTGTCATCCAGGGTGATACATGCACCGATCTGCCGGGCGTAACGGCCGAGGTCGTTGATCCAACCGGCGCGGGTGATACCTTTTGCGGTGCGACACTCGCGGGCATCGCAGCGGGCCTGCACCCGGTTATGGCCGCGCGACGTGCGATGCCGTTGGCAGCTCAAATGACAGAGGCCGTTGGACCCGCGGCGCTGCTGCGGTCTTCGGCACTACCGAAACCAACGCTCGACGATCGCGTTGTCGTCGACGAAGAACAGGTCGCTCGAATTGCAGCTGTGATAGCCGCGGGCACCGACATCGCGCCATTTCCCTTTACCGGCCCCGATCTACCGGCTGTCGATCATCCCGCAGCGCTCGACTATTTTTTTGCGTCTACCTTGCAGCAGTTTGGGTTCTGGACAGCACGGAATAGCCGTTACGAACAACCGCTTATCGCGACAATTGATGGCGAGGAGCGTAAGGGTGCTTTCTACCTGTTTCGCGCTTACCTGCGCTGGCTTGAGCATGACCCGGAACGATTGTCACCGGCCGGCCAGGCCGCTTTGACAAAAAAAGATCTTCGGGCTGTGCTACGCGCCGATGACGGAACAGTGCCGATGCCTGCGCTCGATTTGCATCTGTCGCTCGCGCAACGTTATGGTCAGGATATGTTGGCGCTCGGCCTGACACCGCAAATTCTTCTTGAACGAGTTAACGAGTCCAACTCACCGATTTGGTCACTGCTGCGTTATCTGGATCACATCAGCGGCTACAAGGAGGATCCGTTACGTAAGAAATCCAGTTTGCTGGCGATCCTGTTGCAACAACGACCCGAAAAATTTCTTGCCGATGATGAAGTCGACGCGCCGCCCATCGTCGACTACCACATCATGCGTTCGTGCCTGAGAACCGGTTTGATCGATGTAAAGGACGAACAACTTGCGAACAAACTGGTCGGTCGCGAGTTATTGTCCGAGGCTGAGGAATCGGCCGTACGAATGGCAGCGCATTCTACAATTGAACAACTGGTGGAACGTTCAGGGAAGAGCATGGGCGCCGTCGACTGGTTCTTTTTCCAGGCGCGCAAGCGATGTCCCGAAATGACCGAGCCGCTTTGCAGCCAGTGTGTTGTCGACCCTGTCTGCGCGCATCGAAAATCTCTGTTCCAGCCAGTTCGCCGCAGCAGCTTTTACTAGCAAGATGCCGTTAAGAAACCTTAGAGAGAACTACTTGATGCTAAACTTGGCGGTCACTAAAAAGGTAGAAACATGCTGAACGGAAAACACCTGATTGCTGGCGAGTGGGTCGGTAGTCATACAACATTTGAAAACGCTCCTATAAACGGCGCTACGGATCACTTCGCCGTTGGCACGCTAGATGATGTCGATGCTGCAGTGTGTGCTGCCGAGCAGGCATTTCCGTCATTCGGATATTCCAATAGAGCACATCGGGCAGAATTCTTGCGTGCGATCGCCACAGAGATAGACGCGCGCGGTGACGAAATCACGACGATAGGCGTTCGGGAAACCGGACTGCCAGAAATGCGATTGAATGGAGAGCGTGGCCGATCAGTGGGTCAATTTCAGCTTTTTGCTGATTTGCTGGATGCCGGTGATTATCTGGACCGGCGACACGACAAAGCCTTACCGGACCGTAAGCCGCTACCGCGTCCTGACCTTCGATTGATGCAACGCCCGGTGGGGCCAGTGGCCGTGTTCGGTGCTTCGAACTTTCCGCTCGCCTTTTCGGCGGCGGGCGGCGATACGGCTGCGGCACTGGCCGCGGGTTGCCCCGTCGTCGTCAGGGGCCACCCACCCGGGAATCTCGGACATCGTCGCGCAAGCGATAGATGCGGCAATCAAAACTTGCGGCGTACATCCCGGGACATTTTCCCTGATTCAAGGCGGAGACAATGCCGTTGGTCAAGCCCTGGTAACTCACCCATTAATCAGGGCGGTGGGTTTTACCGGCAGCCTGGCTGGAGGACGGGCGCTGTACGATCTATGCGCCGCGCGCCCCGAACCCATTCCATTTTATGGCGAACTAGGCTCTGTCAATCCAATGTTTCTGCTACCAGCAGCGCTCGCCGCTCGTGGCGATTCCATCGCAAGTGGCTGGGCACAGTCCCTGACTATGGGGGCAGGCCAGTTTTGCACGAATCCCGGCATTGCGTTCGTCGTTGGCGGATCGGATGCGGATGCTTTCTCGGCCGCTGCGAAAGATAAGTTGAGTGAAATCGACGCCCAGACGATGCTCACCGATGGCATTGCGTCTGCATATCGTCAGGGTCGGGATCGCATTCGATCAACGAGCGGCGTACGCGAAGTGCTCAACACCTCGTGTGACGGCCGCAACGCCACACCCTACCTCTTTTCTGCGACAGGCAAAGATTGGTTGGCCAACGAAGCATTAGGCGAGGAAGTCTTCGGCCCATTGGGCATGATTATCGTTGCAGCTGATGTGCATGAAATGACAGCCATTGCGAAGTCTTTAAAAGGACAGCTAACCTGCACGTTGCATATGGATGACGCTGATACCGAGTTTGCCCAGTCGTTGCTGCCGATACTCGAACGCAAAGCAGGGCGAATTCTAGCTAACGGTTTTCCCACCGGCGTCGAGGTGTGCGATTCGATGGTTCACGGCGGACCTTATCCCGCGTCGACTAATTTCGGTGCGACATCGGTCGGTACCATGTCTATCCGGCGATTCCTAAGGCCGATTGCATACCAGAATATTCCGCCAGAGCTACTTCCCTTAGATCTGCGTGACTAAGCACACTGCCGCATTACCGAAGGCCGCAGAGGCCTACAGGCGGCAAATCGCGCTTGGGGCTAGACGACAATCCCCGAGAGGCCACTAAGGCACGCGTGACACTAAAGGAATTGCTGCGGCCGATTGAGATGTGCCCAGCGCCGGACGGGAGTCTGTGGGCTGAGTTCTACGCCCGTCCCGCGGCCCTCGTGAAGAAGGCCGTCGGAACAAGTGTAGGATCAGATGGTAGCGGGGGCAGGATATGTCACGAACCTGATGGCATCGAGCGGGTACGAGTCAGGTAACTGTAATAACTCAGACCCGACCGTACAGACAGTGTCAGAATTGATCGGATTCGAACGGCAGCTTTCCCAAAGCAATGGGATGGACTCCTCCTCACCTTACCGGCATCGCAATGTGCCAGACTGAGAGCGTAAACAATTCAGTCACAGTCAGAAGGAGTCCGAGATGAAGATTACTCGCGTTGAAGTTGATTTGGCAAAGAAAGTTTTTCAGGTACACGGCGTGGATGCAGCCGGTCGTCGGGTGTGGCAACGGCAGTTGAAACGTTCCAGCTGGCTAAGCGTGCTGACCGAGGCGGTTGAACCGGGATGCGAGATCGGCATGGAAGCGTGTGGCGGCGCCCATCATTGGGCGCGCGAGTTGAAGTCACGTGGTTTTGAGGTAAAGCTGATCTCGCCGCAGTTCGTCAAGCCGTATCTAAAGAGCCTGAAGAACGATGTCAATGATGCCGAAGCGATTTGTGAGGCGATGAGCCGTCACCACATGCGCTTCGTTGCAGTGAAGACAGTAGAGCAGCAGAACATCCAGGCGATCCACCGTGTGCGTGAAGGTCTGATGAACCACCGTAAGGCCAAAGCGAATCAGATCCGAGGATTGGTCGCTGAGTATGGCTTGGTGGCACCGAGACAAATGGGGCCGTTACGAAAAGCGATTCCGTGCTGGCTCGAGGATGCTGAGAATGGCCTGCGACCAGCCTTCCGTGTATTACTCCACGGTCTCTGGGAAGATCTGCAGAGTTTGGATATCAGGCTTAAAGTGCTCGACAAAGAGATCTTTGCGCTCTCCGAGAGCCATGCCGATGCCAAGCGCTTAAAGCAGTTGCGCGGTATCGGGCCGCTGATAGCCACCGCGCTGGTGGCGCAGTTCGGCGATGGCCGACACTTCAAGCGTGGCCGCCAGGCATCCGCCTCAGTTGGCATCACCCCCAGACATGCCGGCACCGGGGGCAAGAACTATCTATTCGGCATCACCAAGAAGGGTAATCCCTATTTACGCAGCATCCTGATCCATGGCGCCAGATCGGTGGTGAGTAAAGCCAAACACAAGGATGATCGACTCAGTCGATGGGTCACTGAACTGGCTGAGCGCAAACACCCGAATGTTGCGGCCGTTGCCCTGGCGAATAAAACTGTGCGTATCGCCTGGGCGATGTTACGCAACGGAACCGATTATGATCCTGAGCTCGCGATGGCCTGATCGCCATTTGAGCCTGGGTAGATAACGAACGTACTGATAGAAGGAGTTCCTCAATCACGATTGCAAAGCAAGCTTAAAGATGGTGAAACGGTCGGACCGGCATCAGTCAAACCCGTGAATGTCCGCGTGCTCAAAGCACGTAAAAGCGATTGGGTACTGGTGCGCGAATACCCATCATGGCCCGGCATCAATGAATGCCAACTTAAGAGGCCGGATATACGAGAGCAGTCGTCCCTATCTCCATCAAACAACTTGCTTGCAAAAAGAGGAGGAGTCCATATACGGTCGTTCGAGCCTCTAAATTAAGCCGAGCCATTGCGCGCAGTTTTCGTTTAACGAACATACCAAAGCGGTAATCCTAGGAAGACGTCGTAACGGAACCCCGCTCTTCACGAAAACTGGCGACCGATGCGGACAAGGTCTGGATGGCCCAGTGCCATCAAAAACATTACTTCCTTTCCGGCTGCGTGTGGCGAGAAAAACTCGGTCACCTCGTCATCGAAAAAGGTCAACCCGGTGGCCCCGAAGTGTTGGGCATACGCTGCCAGATACATGCGTCCCCCAGTAATCCCGCCCTCGAGCTGGGCCGCTCGATAGCCGCGGTTTCCAAACCGCTTCAGGATCGGCAGGAGCGAGCACAGACAGTAGATATTCACGGCCGCGTCGGCAGGAAGCTGTTGGGACAGGCCGAGTCGACCGGCTTCCCGGCGAAAATCGCCAGCAACGAGTAACTCCAAAGCCCGATCGACGCGCCGGTAGTAGTAAGTGCCGGGCACTAGATCATCCACAGCATTCACGATGAGATACAGGTCGAGTAGCGTGGCGCTGGGCGGGGCCAGGAAATCAGCGGGGATGCCGCGCGTAGCTCGGTCGAGGACAGTAGACAGCTCTTCGTACGAGATGGAACGGGCTCGGTCAAAGGCACGAGTCGATCCGCGTCGGCGGATGACGCTTGCTAGCGAATCTTGCGGCAATTCGGTGTCTGCGCTCGGACGGAGTGGTTGCACGGGGCCGCTTGCCGGCGCCGCCTCTCGTTGGGGCGGGTTGCCCCGCCAACCTGCCGCTTCGTCACCGCTTGCGAGCGACGAGGCGGCATGCATGAGACGAATCGGCGGGTAATCAATTTCGGATCGGGACAGCCGCTCGGTCTCGAGCTTAAGCCCACGCATGGGGGGCACCGCTGGCGGTTCTGGAATGGAACGCCCGAGCGTCACTAGCGTCAGCGCGCCCTCGCGCGCAGGGTCGAGGCCCAACAGGGCCTCTACAGCAGAATCCGAAAACCCCATTACGATCTTCGGCTGCAGCGCTTTCGCTGCAGCAATGGCAAGGAGATTCGCATGCAATGTTCCGCCGTCCCAGAAGCAATGGCGGTACGCGCGAGCCTGGTACTTCCACGCGTTTCGCCAGTACGTCGAGGCACTGACCAGAATCAGCGGGGCTCGCGCGATTCTGGGGTGCGCGCCCGATGCTTCAACCAGAACTCCACGGTAATCGCCAGTGCGCAGCCGATGGAGCGCGAAGTCATGAGGTCCGAATTGGTAAACACCAGACGCGAGATCGGGGAGATCTTGTGTGACCAGATAAAGATCGACGTGATACAGAGCACCGGTGTTCGAGTAGGCACGGAAATATACGTCACCGCCGGGATAGCGCTTGTGCTTGGTTATGCCGGCGGCTAAGAAAAGAACCTGGGAGAGCGTGGCAAGGTCCGGGATATTCTCGCCTGCGTCCTCATTCGATACTTCGCCGACGGGCATCGATATGGCTTCCAGTGTCGTCGGCGTCGAGTTGTCGAGAACCTTCGGATCGCGAACGAGAGGAACAGATTCCACGCCGCGGTAAATCTTGAAGGGCAGCGGCTTGTTTTCCCCATCAAGAAAATGCACGTTCGCACGAAGACTCTGTTCACTGTGCTTGGTGCTTTCGTGATAATTCAGGGCCGCCTCCGTATCCTGATTTTGACTCGATTTGTCCACTTAGACGGTAAAATCTTCCCCGCAGTCGAGATTCCTCAGTAATTCCTGGAGGAGAACTGTTGCATCTCGAAACACAGGCCAGCCGTCACCGGGCAGCAATGCTTCAAGCTCCGGCAGAAGTGTAAGTCGCCGCAAGGACGCGATCGCTTTGCGCTTGTCTGACAGCTTTTCCTCCGGCAGAAGGCATAATGCCCCGCCTTCATGAGCGCGGATGAGGTCGCCCGTGATCAGTGTGGAGCCCTCGAGCAACAGCGCCAGCTCGCCCGGCGTTTTCGAACCATCCAGTTCCAATACCAGCATGCCGGGAACTACTTCATCCCCGTCTGTCAACCAACGAGTACACTCCACGGGGAAATTATTAGCTTCTTGTGACGGGCCCATGAGTTGCGCACCGGTATTCTCGGCGAGCCTGATTGAATCCCGCACGTGATCGGAGTTGGTGATCACTATCCAGGCCACACCGCCTAACTCCCTCAGGTGTGCTTCGTCATGATCGGAAAGTGGCAATGGATCGATGACCATGTTGCCTTCTGGGCGAACCCACACTGCGCTGTGGAAATCGATGTTTCGGTCTTCGTTAAAGGCTGACCAGCCAAACAGATTCGGGCGATGCAGGCGCTTCATAGCAGCAACAAATCTCGATGTGGAATATATAGTCGTAACACCGAGTGGCTCCGTCTTCAATGCCCAGTCTTGAACTGCATGGCTTCATCCGATCCGCTAGTGGCGTCTCCCTCACTGTTTGAGTGTGCGTCCGCGCCAGCTAGTTTTCCGCCTTGGCACCAAACTCCTCCAAAGCACGATCCGCTTTGGCAGCGAAATAAAAATCGCTCTCGGTCAGGCCCTGGATCTTATGCGTCCAGATTTCCAGCCGGCATCGGCCCCATGCAATGTACAGATCCGGATGATGGCCCTCTTTTTCGGCGCGGTCAGCCACCTTGTTGGCAAACGCCATTGCTTGGCGGAAATTCTTAAACTTGTAGGTCCGCTCCAGATGACCGTCCGCATTCAACTGCCATCCGTCCTGCAATTCCTGCAATAACGCCTCGGCACGATCTAATTCCATTGGAGGCGTCCCGCCACGGCACGGGATACATTTCTTATCTGCCAGCTTCATTGGTATCTGCCTCCTCCTTCTTATTGGTGTCTTTGCAGTAGCATTTTCTTGATCTCCGCAATAGCTCGTGCCGGATTCATCAGGGCCAAGAATGGACCAATTTGCTAGATCGAAATTTCTTCTTCCCTATCTGGACAGCCCGCCGCTTCCCAACGCCTAAGTATCTCAGCAACACCGTCCATGGAGTTACGAACGGCATGTTGGTTGTTTTCACCGCGGATAAATTTCTACCACTCTTCGTCGTGTATATCCGATAGCCTTGTAAACTCCTCGCGCCACGTCACCATTTGAAGCCTTAATCCACAGCCATATCAATCAAGCTGTTTCGGGTGTCCTGAATCGCCTCAATCTCATCATGATCCAGATATGCTAACTATAGACCTTCCGAAATGGGGTGCCCAGGGGCTGTTTACGTCTGCTTTGGAGAAAAGCGGACATTAATTCTGAGATTGGCTAAACCGAATCATAGAGGCGCCGCTATCCCCTCGGAAGCGGACTTTGAGCTAACATCAGGCATTAGGGCCGCTAATGACCCGAAGCGGCCGTTTGTGCAAGCGCGGATATGAGACAATGATGACTTGGATATTGCCCGCATTCGCAGCAATTTATGAATCGGGAAAATCTAGTTACGACAAGAACAATGAACATTGACCACGTTGTGCTATGGGTGGATGACCCGAGAAACTCCCTGGATTTCTACGTCAATATAATGGGCATGCGCCCTGTCCGCCAGCAGGAGTTTGAGGAAGGAACCGCGGCCTTTCCCAGCGTTCGTCTGAACGATTCGACGATTCTTGATTTGATGAACAGGGATATGCTGACTGGCGTGCAAGAGTTTACCGGCGGAGGCGACAGTGGTGGAGCGCCCATCAATCACATCTGTCTTTCCATGAACGCCGAAGACTACTCAGCACTCAGAAGTCGGTTGATTGCACAGGGACTTGACCTCACATCAGGAGGCGAACAGGCGTTCGGCGCCCAAGGTCTGGCTGAACGCTCGGAATACTTTCGCGACCCGGACGGAAACGTCATCGAGATTCGGCATTACGCCTGAATAACTGCTTCTGGCCGAAAGCAGCCATTGAAAATCGACTGATCTGGGTAACTTGAATGACCGCTATTGATGAAAGCGGACGCTCGTTGGTCCAGAACGACGATGGTCGTGAGAGGGCTTTGGATAGACAATTCGTTGCTGCGAGTAGACACATGAATATGCACCGATCGAGAGTAAAGCTAACGTTGGTTGCGAGTCTGACGATCGCATTTCTTCTTTCTTGCGGTATCGCAGGCGCCCAGGATATTGAGCTGCCCTCAATACCAGATGATCCAATTCGCGAATCAGACACTGCTTTCCCATATCGAATGTTCGGCACAAAAAATATGTGGACTTTTGTTCTGCTGGACACTACCAATGGTCGAGCTTGGCAGGTGCAATATTCCGTCGACGAGTCCCCAACGACAAAGTGGGTGATCAACGAATTATCACTCTTACCTGATGGCGCGACTCCGACGAATGGACGATTCACGCTCTACTCGACCGACAACATCTATAACTTATTGCTTCTGGATCGCCTTGACGGACGCATCTGGCAACTACAATGGTCTACCGATGCAGAATCTCGTGGCATCATGCGATACATTCCGGGACCGGATTAGTACTGTCGATTTCCGGTGCTGGCCGTAAGCGGACGATCAGGTAATAAGCGTTACACAGCGTCGATCAGCGTCACCTTGATGTAAGCGCGTTTCTCGAATTTGCCGGTTAAGCGGCTGGCGAAATCGGCCAACCACATCTGCCATCCGTATTTCTCGCGCAGCGCAGCGAGTGCGGTGCGAGCTTCGTTTACCTCGTCGATGATTATTGCGCGCGCATCGTGCCAGTCGCCTTGCAGGCGCCCACGAGAGTCACATCTTGCGATGCGTGCTTGATCACTGTTCCGCAGGCGCTTGATTTTGCCCGCCTCTCCCGCGGTGAAAACGTAAAATGATCCGTTTGTTGGCGCGGCCCAAACCGGGGTAGCAACAGCTTCGCCGGAGCGTCGGAAAGTAGCAAGGCTCACGTACTGGGCATGCTCTAAGTCGGGGGGAATCATGGTCATAGCCGCATTCTAGGCTAATGGTCGGCGTTTTGGCATGGAATCTATTGAACGGATGGGGGCCGAGAACATCGTAACGAACGACCGCTATTGGCTGTGACCT
>JACZSM010000017.1 GCA_022574185.1 Pseudomonadota bacterium | reverse complement strand
TGTCTCCGGAATAATCTGTAATCTGTGTCTCCAGTTAGGACCGAGAAAAAATGGTGGGCCCGCCAGGACTCGAACCTGGGACCAAGGGATTATGAGTCCCCTGCTCTAACCAACTGAGCTACAGGCCCAAAGTCGGAGCGCATTTTAACAGAATCCACAGTCCCGCAAACACACGATTTATGCGCCCGACCAATGTCTCACTATCCGTCGTGACGATCGTCACCGCTATTTATATTTCAAGGACTTATCGTTGGCGGCAGGTAAAAGGGAATGATCCGTAGACCACTATTTGAGCGGTTTGGAATAGTAGCAAGGGGTGGGCGGCATGCACAGATCCAAAGGATTTGGATTGCTCGAGTTGATGGTCGTACTCGTGATTTCGTCACTGCTCATCTCGATCGCTGTCCCTGCCTACATGCAGTTCGTGCAGCGCGCAAAAGTCGCCGGGGCCATTGGCGGCATTGGCGCGATAGCCCTGGAGATTGGCAGGTTTCAGCTCAGGAATAATGATGCGCTGCCATTGACGTTGGATGATCTCGGTGTTGAGATCCCGCTCGATCCCTGGCAGCAAACCTACGAATACCTGAACATCGTAGCGGCCGGACCGGGCAACGGGGCCTTTCGCAAAGACGGCAACCTCAACCCGCTCAATACGGATTTCGATCTCTACAGCGTTGGCCGGGATGGTGACTCAAAAGGGCCATTGTCGGCCAAAGCGAGTCGTGACGACATCGTGCGCGCGAATAATGGCGCGTTCATTGGTCTGGCGGAAAACTACTAATGGTCTTCCCGACTCTGCCCAATACACTTAGGCGTGGCGTCGGCAGGCGCATTCTCGTCCTGTTTCTGCTGGCGGGGATTCTGCCCGTCACGTTCACGGCGGGGCTCGCTTATCTCGAAGTTGCACGCGGCCTCGAGCAAGAGGTCAATAAGTCCCTGCGCGCGAGTGCCAAGGAGTACAGCTTCGATCTGCTCGACCGACTGCAACGCACATCAGACGAAGCAGATGAAGTAGTCAGGATGTTCGAGCGCCATGGTGCAGATGCGTTGGCAGAGCACCAGCACATTTTAAAAGCGTTTGAGTCGATCAGTTATATCGACGCGGCTGGGCAAGCGACGATAATTCACGGCAATATCGAGTCTCACTTTGATCCCGTTAACTCTGTCGATCCGGTTGTCGCAGCGGCGGATGTACGTCTCCTGTTCACCCGTGACAACGATGTCGGTGTATTGACCCTGTTGCGGCCTGTTGGACGAGGCCAGCAACAGTCTTCGATGCTGATTTTCAGAGTCCTGGCAGAAAGAACATGGGGCATAGAAGAACATTTGGCATTCGGCACGGACTATTGCGTATTCTTGCCGTCCGGAGATCAAATTCATTGCACACGAGAAATCGATCGTGGTATCCATGCGGCGGTTGCCACGACGGCCGCTGCTGACCAGAAGTTCCCGGCAGCCTGGCAACAGGACGGACAAGACTATCTCGCAGCAGCGTGGCAACTGTTTCTGACCGGTGAGTTTGGTGCGCCGTCACTCGATATTATCGCCATTCAGTCGAAATCGTATGCGCTGCAATCCAGCGCCGATTTTCGGCGAATATTCGTGCCTGCTCTCCTGCTCGTCGTCATATTCGTCGGTGTGCTGAGTTTCTCGCTTATTGGCAAGAGCCTGGTTCCGCTGCAACAGCTAAGCAATGCTGTACGGCAGATTTCCGACGGCAATCTCGAATCACGAGTTCGCATCCGATCCAACGATGAATTTGAATGGCTTGGCGAGGCATTCAACGACATGGCAGATCGCCTCGGGCAGCAAATTTCGGCGCTTGAAGCCATGTCGGAAATCGACCGGCTAATTCTTTCTGGCGCGAAATTCGAGGATGTCAGCGAGACTGTGATCGAGTATCTCGACGAGATGACGAATTGTGCAGCGATCGCCGTAATTGCTCGCGATACAGACACGCCACATTGGGCGAAAATGATTTCCTGCTGCGACCAGGAGTTCAAGCATGAGCGCATTTCATTGCCTATGGAGATGGGCCATCGCTGGTGTCAGCCGCGCCAGGTGTTGCTTGACGACAGCATTCTGGCTGAGGCGCCATACAAAGAGACATTCCTCGGTTATGGGGTCAAGTACGTCGTGCTGATTCCTGTGGTGCTCAATGATGACCTGAAAGGTATGCTGTTGTTGGGTTCTACGTCGAGATTCAATATGCAACAGGGTAACTTGTTGCAATGTATCGATCTCGCGGGTCGATTTGCCGTGGCACTCGCGAGCGTTGAGCGTGAAGAGGTGTTATATCGTCAGGCCCATTTCGATGAGTTAACTGGCCTTCCGAACCGGCAATTACTGAAGGACAGGCTTGAGCAACAGGTAATTCATGCTCGGCGCGAAGGCTTCAACGGTGCGATGTTGTTCCTTGATCTTGATCGGTTCAAGGAAATTAATGATGTTTTCGGCCACTCCGTTGGCGACTTGGTCTTGATACAGGCGGCGCAACGCATCACCGCGGAAATTCGCGATAGCGATACAGTTGCACGGCTCGGTGGTGACGAATTTGTAATCATATTGCCGCGGGTCCACAACGACAGCACCGTGCGTGTGCTGGCAGCCCGTCTGCTGGCAAGGTTGAGCGAGTCATTCACGGTTCGTGGAAATGATCATTATGTCGGTGCCAGCATGGGCATTGTCATGTTCCCGGACGATGGTGATAGTGTCGAGACGCTACTCAAGAATGCTGACGCTGCAATGTATCGTGCGAAAGATGCTGGCCGCGGAAGATTTGAGTTCTTCAGCAAAAAGCTCAACGCCGAGAGTCGCCGGAAGATCGGGCTTGAGCGAGATCTGCGTGTCGCGTTCAACGACAATAAGCTAGAAGTTTATTACCAGCCGCAATTCGATATTTCGACCGGTGTAATCAGCGGAGCTGAAGCGCTCTTGCGTTGGGAGCATGAGGTCGAAGGATTCATTGCGCCGTCCGAGTTCGTGCCACTGGCCGAGGACTCGTCATTAATTATTGATATTGGCCGTTGGGTCGTGGATCAGACATGCCGGGACCTCAGGGTAATCCTCGACATGGGCCTGCATCCCGGAGCAGTCTCGATCAATGTCTCGACGCGTCAGCTGCGCGATCCCGATTTTGTTGGCGATGTACTCGCCGCGCTGCGCCGCAATCAGATACATCCTGGCTACCTGGAACTCGAAGTCACCGAGACGGCCGTTGCTCAAAATCGTGACACGGCGACCAAGATACTCGAGGCCCTGCGCGCCGAAGGCGTGCGCGTCGCGATCGATGACTTCGGTACCGGTTATTCATCGTTGAGTTACTTGCAGCAAATGCCATTTGACCTGATCAAGATCGACAAATCGTTCATTGATCGCATTGGCGCTGATGAGCCATCTAATAACATCTGTCGGACTGTGATCAGAATGGCTCACGATATGGGCCGAAAAGCGATTGCCGAGGGTGTTGAAACGCGCGTCCAGGTTGATTTTCTGCTGGAGAATGGCTGTGATTTTGTGCAAGGGTTTTTCTACAGTGAGGCATTGCCACATGCCGAATTTATCGAATTCATTGAGAAACAGGATTTCCACACACAGCGGCGCAAGGCACTGGAGATTGCGTAAACCATCGACCGTACGTAGCAGCGATTGACCGCTACCGGGGATTCAGTTCCAATCGCATCTTTAGATGCATAAGGATGGGTTTGAAACTGATGTGTGCAGATGTCGCAAAAGGCAGCAAGTTCTCGGACAAATCGATTACGACGGACCGTCCATTCCGTTTCTACGATAACCGGCAAAAGTACCTCGCCTTCATCAATACCTGCAATGAGAAGTGGCAAGTTGCGAAACGTGCGACGCAGGAGTTGGATTTTCTGCAACCCAGGCCGCCAGCGCTGAGAGTATTTGATGCCGGTATGGGCGACGGCACCGTGTTGAGCCACACCTTGCGCGCAATACACCAGCGTTTCCCGACGCTGCCGCTCTATGTGGTTGGCAAGGAAATCAGTCTTGAAGATATTCGACTCAGTCTCGAAAAGCTTCCGGATCGTTTCGTAGAGCATCCGGCGAGTGTCTTCATCTTCACCAATCTCTACTATGCCGAGGCGCCGTGGCTAACGCCGCGTGATCCCAGCAATGCGGCGAACATAAACTGGAATGTTGTCGAAATTGACGGTACGTCGGCCTACGAGTACGGGCAGCAGCTGGGCTCGATGGATGATTTTCTCGTCGATGCCTGGCAGGCCACCTCGAGCAAGAAAACAGGGAACCCCCTGTACGTCAAGCCTTCCGTACTCGTCATGTACCGCAAAGATCAGAGGTTCTCGCTGGAAGCCGTCATTCCGCGTGAGGGCAGTGCGTTCGCTGACTTCGACCTGATACTTGCGTCACAACCCTGGCGCGCACGAATGGATGCCGAGTTCAAGGTGAAGTATGTTCTGGAGCCACTGGTCCGTGCTCTTGGCCCGGCTGGCCGACTACTGGCCGTGCATTCGATTGGTGGCGATCCGGGTCTCGAATTGATTCGTGAAGTGTGGCCTGATGAGGATCCGTTTCAGGTCAATCGTCATGAGTTGCTTCGGGAATTGAAGAACAAGCTGGGCGCAGAGTCGAGCAACTACGTCATCGGCGCGTCCCCCGACGAGGAAGCCATCTTTCAATTCCGGATGCATACCTTGCCTGACGAGATCGCCGCGAGCATCGGCACGTCAACTTTGTTCGCAGCCTGGAACGCAGCAATCTATGTTGCGCAGATCGAAGACCAACGCCTGGAAGCTGCACTGGCGAGCAGGGGTTACCTCGATGCCACTGCAAAAATACTGCACAGGCATAACGGCCTTTGGTTCAACGACGAAGGTTTCGTCATCTCCCGCAAGCAGGACTAATCTCTTTAGTCTTCGATCAGGAAACTGCGCAGCTGATCTGAACGAGTCGGATGCCGTAATTTTCTAAGTGCCTTGGCCTCGATCTGACGAATTCGTTCGCGCGTAACGTCGAATTGTTTGCCGACTTCTTCGAGCGTGTGATCCGTGTTCATATCGATGCCGAAACGCATACGCAAAACCTTGGCCTCGCGCGGCGTCAGGCCGGCGAGCACATTATGCGTTGTTTCCTTGAGACCTTGCGATGTCGCAGAATCTACCGGCGAATGTACGGTCTGGTCTTCAATGAAATCGCCGAGATGCGAATCTTCATCATCCCCAATAGGCGTTTCCATGGAAATTGGCTCTTTGGCAATCTTGAGAACTTTACGCACCTTGTGCTCAGGCATTTCCATACGCTCGGCGAGTTCATCAGGCATGGGCTCGCGGCCCATTTCCTGCAGCATCTGGCGAGAGATACGATTGAGCTTGTTGATGGTCTCGATCATATGCACGGGAATACGAATTGTGCGTGCCTGGTCGGCGATCGAACGTGTGATCGCCTGGCGAATCCACCAGGTTGCATAGGTCGAGAACTTGTAACCACGACGGTACTCGAACTTGTCGACGGCCTTCATGAGGCCGATGTTGCCTTCCTGAATCAAATCGAGGAACTGCAAGCCACGGTTCGTGTATTTCTTGGCAATCGAAATAACGAGTCGCAAGTTGGCTTCGACCATTTCTTTCTTGGCACGACGGGCCTTGGCCTCACCAATCGACATCTGACGATTAATTTCCTTGATCTCGGCGATTTTCAGCCGAGTGATGTCCTCGACACCAATCAATTTGCGCTGTGCACGTAAAATATCATCCCTGAGTTTAGCCAGCGTCGATGAATGCTTACGCTTGGCGCGAATGTGTTTCTCGATCCACGCCAGGTCGGTCTCACTTTTTGGAAAGCTGGACAAGAAGTCCTTGCGCGGCATGCCGGCATCGCGAACGCAGATCTGCATGATCAGGCGTTCCTGGCTGCGTATAATCGCAACGATGCCGCGGAGGTTGCGCACGAGCAAATCAAACAATTTCGGTGCCAGCTTGAGTTCCATGAGCTGGTCGGCGAGCTCGCCTTGAACCTTGATCGTCTTCTTGTCTTTGAGGCCGTAACCCTCGATATTGTTGACTGAGCGTTTGTGCAGGCGCCGAATGACTTTTACACGAGCTTTCACCTCAAGTGGATCAGGCCCCGTATCAATGACTTCTTCGTCATCATCGGACTTTGGCACAGGTGGTTTGATTTCGTCCGGCGCATTGGGATCGATGAAGCCGACGACGAAATCTTGCATGCGGGTCTCTTCTGCGGCAACAGCACTGGCAATCGCAAGCAGTTTCTCGAGTGTTGGCGGGAAATGTGACATGTGCCACTTGACCTGGTTCAAGCCATCTTCAATACGTTTGGCGATTTCAATCTCGCCTTGACGAGTCAGGAGTTCGACCGTACCCATTTCGCGCATGTACATGCGCACGGGATCGGTCGTGCGGCCAAACTCAGCGTCGACACTCGCGAGAGCGGCTTCCGCTTCCTCAGCGGCATCGTCATCATTCGAAACGGCGGCATCGGACAATAGGATCGACTCCGCATCAGGCGCTTTTTCATGCACGGTGATGCCCATGTCGTTGATCATATTTACGATGTCCTCGATCTGTTCGGGATCGACGATGTCGTTAGGCAAGTGATCATTTACCTCGGCATAGGTCAGGTATCCTTGTTCTTTGCCCCGCGCAATTAAATCTTTGAGCTGTCGGGCTTTATTGGTGCCGCCAATTTCTGCTCGTTTTTCTATCAAGACGAAACAACCTCCAAGTTAAAAATGCAAACGACCAAGTATACTATTCAGACAAAGCACAATCTACAAAATTCGCACGATTTCGGACACTTAATGCAGCTGCCTGAGTTCGGACCTTTCTTCGTCGGTTAGTGACTTAAGTTTCTGTTTTTCAATCAAAAAATCGACTCGTTCACGACGTCCTGCCAGTGCGAGGTGCTCGAGGCATGCCTCGAGCTCGATGACCGGATCAAATTCTTCTTCCTCAGGAATCTCAACGGCCGCCAGCTTGCCGAGGTGGCGGCCCTCGTCGTCATTTCTCCAGCGCTCGAGCAATCCGGCTGTCGTGATATTGGGTTCAGCCTGTACGGTTTCAATGAGCGAGTGCAGCAGCTCGATACCCGGACGAGTAACTCCAGCGAGCTTTTCCACATCGAGTTTAGCGCATGCCTCGGGGTGATTTAGCAGCAGGGCGATGGCTCGACGCACAATAGAGGGTTGGCCCACCATGGCTTTATTGCGCCGTGCCAGCAATGTTGACGTTCCCCCCCTGACCCGCTGTGTCACCGATCCCGGTACTTCGCCGAGCATTTTCTCAATCTTCGCCGGAGTCAATCCTACCGCATCAGCCAGTGATCCGGTTAGCAGTTCGCGATACACGCCAGCTGGGATCTTGTTGAGTAGCGGTTTCGCAGTCTCGGCGAGTCGCGCCTTGCCGTCCACTGTTGTCATATCTGCCTGACTGGATAGTTCACGAATCAAATACTCAGACAATGCGAGACCCTCATCGACTGCTTTGATAAACGCATCCGCGCCGTGCTCATTGACGTAGGAGTCCGGATCATGGCCGTCGGGAAGGAACACGAATCGTGCCTGGCGACCGTCTCGGATTTGCGGCAGCGCATGTTCCAAAGCTCGCCAGGCCGCGGCTTTGCCGGCACGATCGCCATCAAAGCAAAACGTCACGTTCCCGGTGAGCCTGAAAAGACGGTTGAGGTGTTCGGTCGTGGTTGCAGTGCCCAGCGTCGCCACGGCGGAATCGATGCCATGTCGTGACAGCGCAATCACATCCATGTAACCCTCGACGACGATGAGACTGTCGATCTGTCGCAGCGCCTGGCGAGCTTCGTACAGACCATAAAGTTCGCGGCCCTTGTGAAATAATTCGGTCTCGGGCGAGTTCAGGTATTTGGGCTCGCCGTCGCCAACTGCGCGGCCACCGAAGCCGATCGTGCGGCCTCGGTGCTCACGTATCGGGAACATGATGCGATCGCGAAATCGATCGTAATGTTTGCCATTGTCCTTGCGAATGATAAGTCCCGTCGCCAATAAGCGCTCAGCGGCTTCGGGAGTCTTGCCAAACTTGTCGAGGATATTGCTCCAGCCGTCAGGGGCAAAGCCGATGCCGAAGCGGCGCGCGGTCTCACCATCGATACCGCGTTGCTTGAGATATTCGACGGCGGTATTGTCATCCCGCAGACAGGACTGCCAATGTTTTGCCACGCTGGCCATCAGTGAGAAAAGCTCGTCATAGCGGCGCGCAGGACGATCACTTGCATCGCGCGGGACATCAACTCCCATCGAGCTGGCGAGATTTTCAATCGCCTCGACGAAACTCATGTGGTCGAACTCCATCAGGAAGCCGATGGTCGTGCCATGAGCGCCGCAGCCAAAGCAATGGTAAAAGCCCTTGCCCGGGCTGACCGTAAACGAGGGAGTCTTCTCGTCGTGGAACGGACACGGGGCCTTGAATTCACGGCCCGCCTTCTTGAGCTGAACGCGGCGCCCAATCACCTCGACAATGTCTGCACGCGCGATCAGATCGTCAATAAAGTCTTGGGGAATCAGTCCGGTCATATTGGTGTAAACGGTGGCTCCGCGGTAGCGGGTCTTTAAATCATAGTTACTTTGGCGCAACGCGCCAGTTCTAGCCGAGTAGCGCTTTGACCTTGGCGCCGACGTTGCCCATATCGGCCCGGCCCGCCGCTTTGGATTTTATCTGGCCCATAACCTTGCCCATGTCGCGGATACTCTCGGCGCCGGTTGACGAGATCGCCTCATTGATCAGAGCGTCAAGCTCGACGTCACTTAAACGCTCAGGCAAATACCCCTCCAGTACGGTAATTTCATCGAGCTCGATCCGTACCAGATCATCGCGCCCACCTTTTTCAAATTGCTCAACCGAATCACGGCGTTGCTTGACCATTTTATCGAGTACAGTCAATACGCCGGCATCATCGACTTCAATGCGCTGGTCCACTTCGACCTGTTTCACAGCGGCCATGATAAGGCGCACCACCTTAAGCCGGTCTTTGTCACCGGCCTTCATGGCGGTCTTCATGTCTTCTCTTATTTGAGCTTGTAAGGACATTCCAATAGCCCCGCGGGCACGGAGCAGGGGGGTCAATAAAGTCGTTTGCGTTTGGCGTCTTCGCGAGAGATACGCTTCAGGTGACGTTTTACCGCAGCCGCTTTCTTGCGTTTACGCTCCTGCGTTGGCTTCTCGTAATACTCGCGGCGGCGTAATTCTGTCAGAATGCCGGCCTTCTCGCAGGCACGCTTGAAGCGACGCAAAGCGGCGTCGAAATACTCGTTCTCTTTGAGGCGAACACTGGGCATACGATCATCATTCCAAATACAAATAAACCCGGCACAGGGCCGGGACTGAGCCGCACAGTATAACGGCAGAATCAGGCGGATTCCAGGCATTTTAGGGCCTCGCGACGCGGGAAATCCCCGCCCGACTACGGTCGGGGTGTTCCTCGTCGTCATGTCTCGATCCCGCTGGACGGGAGCTCGCTGCGCTGCGCTTTACTTCCGCCGAAGAACACCCCGACCGTAACCGGGCCGGCAGGGTCGCCCGTTAGAGAGGGCGACTGCGGTATTATCCGCCGATTATGAACGTTCTTGGAATCGAAACGAGCTGCGACGAAACCGGTGTGGCCATTTTCAACACCGATTCAGGCCTCGTCGCCGAGGCCTTGCACAGCCAGGTTGACCTGCACGCACTGTATGGTGGAGTGGTTCCGGAGATCGCCTCGCGCGACCATATTCGCTGCTTGCTGCCACTGATTGAGCAGGTACTCGCGGCCGCCGGCGTGGACCAGCCCGATGCAATCGCCTACACGGCGGGTCCCGGCCTCGTGGGCGCGCTCATGGTCGGTAGCGGTATGGCCAACGGTCTTGGGTTCGCCTGGAACTGCCCGATTATTGCAGTACATCACATGGAAGGGCACTTGCTGGCGCCAATGCTGGAGGATGACGCTCCGGAATATCCATTTCTCGCGTTGCTGGTATCCGGCGGCCACACAATGCTGATCGCCGTCAGGGAACTCGGCGACTACACCGTGCTCGGTACGACACTCGATGATGCGGTGGGTGAAGCGTTCGACAAGACGGCTAAATTGCTGGGCCTCGGCTATCCCGGTGGGCCGGCACTCGCGCTGCTGGCCGAGGACGGCGACGATAGCGCGTATGTTCTGCCGCGGCCCATGCTCAATCGGGAAGGGTTTGACTTTAGTTTCAGCGGCTTGAAAACCGCTGTCATGCTCGAGGTCAAAAAAGTGCGCGATGCGGGCATGTTAGACGCCTGCCGGGCAGATATCGCTGCTTCCTTTCAGCGTGCCGCCGTTGACACTCTCGTCGGCCGGACGCTGCGAGCGGCCAAGGCGGAAAATCTCCAGCGAATTGTCGTGGCGGGCGGCGTGGGGGCAAATGTCCTGCTACGACGGGATATGACGGCTAGATTCGATGGCGAAGTTTTCTACCCGCGACTGGAGTTCTGTACGGATAATGGTGCGATGATCGCGGTCGCTGGCGCGTTGCGCCTGGCCGACGCAAGTGCCGCGACCGAGATTCGCGCACAGGCGCGCTGGTCACTCGATACACTGTCAATACCAGGCACAACGCCTGCGTTGGCCTGATACAGAGGTCGTATGGACGTCATTTTTTTGCACGATCTGAAAATCGATACCGTCATTGGCATCTGGGACTGGGAGCGAAAAATTCGACAGACTGTGTCCATCGATCTCGATATGTCCGCCGACATACGCAAAGCCGCCGCTACTGACAATGTGCACGACACGCTCAATTACAAACTCGTTGCGAAACGCATTCAGGAGTTTGTCGCGGAATCGAGTTTTCAGCTCGTCGAAACCCTGGCAGAAAGAATCGCGGCGATAGTGCTGGAGGAATTCGATGTGTCCTGGGTGCGAGTGCGTGTCAACAAGCCCGGTGCAATTCGCAATGCCGACGATGTTGGTGTCACGATTGAACGCGGCTCACCCTCAGCAGCGGTCTGACTCCGAGTGCAGCATGGCAAAGGTCTATCTCGGGCTCGGCAGCAACATCGATTCTCAATATCACCTGCGCCTCGGGATTCGTGAGCTTCAGTTTCATTTCGGCGACCTTGAATTGTCAAAGATTTATCGTAACGCGGCATTGGGCTTCACCGGTGCCGATTTCCTGAACATGGTCGTCGGGCTTGAGACCGACGATAGCCCCGAACAAATCCAGGGCGAGATCGCGGCAATTCATCAGCGGATCGGGCGCAGGCCAGTCACAGCGAAATACTCATCACGCCCGCTGGACATCGACTTGCTGCTTTACGAAGACCGCATATACGACGAGCCAGGACTGCAACTGCCGCGCCGGGACGTGCTCGAATACAGTTTCGTACTGCGGCCGCTGGCGGAGCTCGCGCCGAGTCTCGTGCACCCTGTGACCGGCAAATCGATCGCATCGCAATGGGCGGAATATGACAAAGACAGTCACCCACTAACGCCCGTGGACGTTATCCTGTAGAGAACCAGGAGCCACTATGCGTAATATCTTCTTCATCATTGCGAGCGTGTTTTTCGTTGGCTGTGGTTCGTCAGACGACTTTGGCGGGCAATCTGGTTCTGTGTCCTGCTCAAACGATGAGCAGAAACAGTTTGTCTGGGAGGTTATGCAGGACTGGTACCTGTGGAATGATCTGTTGCCGGCACAGATCAATATCGATGATTACGCAAGCCCTGAAGCGCTGCTGGACGCGTTGACGACCTATAGCCCTGATGACGGGTCCGGTCAGCCAATCGACCAGAGTCGAGGTTTTAGTTTCATCAATTCGGCCGAGGCCGATGCGCAGTTCTTCGGTGAGGGCAAATACGAGGGATTCGGCTTTAGCTTCAGATACGAAGCCAGTGACGATATACGACTAACGCGTGTCTTTTCCGGCAGCCCGGCCGCGGCAGGTGGCCTGGCTCGGGGGCAACGCATCGTGGCCCTGAATGGTCGAACGATCGCCGAGATCAATGCGGCAGAAGGCATTATTGCCGTATTTGGTACAACGCCCCTGGATTTCACGATGCTGGGGACCGGTGGCAACGGGTTCACCGTAAGCATCGATCGTGACATCGTTACAATCGACCCGATCCCGCTGACTCGCATCATCGATGTCGGGGCAGGGCGCATGGTTGGTTATATGGAGCTGTCAACGTTTATCAGTACGGCTGACCCGGTCTTCGACACGGTGTTCGCTAACTTTCGGGCCAGTGGCGACAACGACTTGATCCTCGATTTGCGTTACAACGGCGGCGGTCTCGTCAGTACAGCACAACTTCTTGGCGACTACCTCGGTGGTGACGTTGCGGAGAACCTGGTTTTCTCGGTGACGCAGTTCAACGCAGATCGTGCAGCGCAATACGATTTCACCGAGTTTTTCGAACGGCTTGGTAATTCGATGAGTCTGTCACGACTCGTGGTCATCGCGACATCGGGCACGGCCTCTGCGAGCGAACTCGTCACCAACAGCATGGACCCACACGTTGCGGTCGCGATCGTTGGGTCGACAACTTACGGCAAGCCCGTCGGGCAGGCGGGCTTCGAATTCTGCGAGAAGATATTGCGCCCGGTAACATTTCAAACGGTCAACGCGGATGGATTTGGCGAGTATTTCGATGGCCTGCCTGTGGACTGTGCGGTGGCCGATGATCTCAATATCGATGTCGGCGAAGATGCTGACCCAAACATGATTGCGGCGCTGGGCTATATCAATACCGGGTCGTGCCCGGTGATGTCCTTGGCCCCGGGCCAGGCGAAGCCAGGATTTAAGGAATCAGTCCGGCAACTCGATCGCGGCGGCCCACCGTGGCGGCAATTTGCCGGCGCATTCTGATTACCAGCCGATGGACCGCCCGCCATCCACTGCGATGATCTGGCCGGTCACATAGCTGGCGTCGCGAACGAGATAGAGCACGCAGCCGGCGATATCGTCGGGATCACCGGCTCGTGCCAGCGGCACCTGGCGCAAAATCGACTGTTTGGTGGCGTCATTCATATCGTCCTCGGGCCAGAGGATCGCGCCTGGCGACACACCGTTTACGCGCACTGCCGGTGCAAGGTCTTTCGCGAGTGAGCGCGTCAGCATTGCGAGGCCCGCTTTCGCGATGCCGTATACCGTGTGGTTCTTCAGCGGTCGTCGGGAGTGAATGTCGATAAGGTTGATAATGACGCCATGGGTCTTCTGCAGCTCTGGCAATGCGGCTTGAGAAAGAAATAATGGCGCCTTCAGATTGCTGCCAATCAGGTCGTCCCAGTGCGCTTCGGTAATTTCGCCTGGCGGTGTCGGGTAGAAACTCGAGGCATTATTGATCAGTATGTCGAGCTGGCCACGCCACGCGACCACGGCTTCGACCAGGCCGGGCAAATTCGACGTGATCGTGAGATCGGCATCAATTATTGTGGCCGAATTCGATCGTTCAGCATTGAGTTTTTCCGCCAGCGCCGCCGCTTCGCCCGAGGAGTCACGATAATGGATAGCAACGTTGGCTCCGGCACTGTGCAAACGTGTGGCAATGGCGGCGCCAATGCGTCGGGCGGCGCCCGTGACCAGTGCGACCTTGCCGCTAAGGCTGTTTGGCGACGGCATCGGCGATCCTTGCGAGAGAAAACGATAGAGGGGCAACATTCTGAAAGACTCTGCAGGTCATATGCAACAAAAAACTGATTCATCGTTGCCAACACCCGATGCTGAAAGTGCGGCTCACAGTGTTTGCGTTGCCGACTACATACGAAAAACCATAGCGGCTGCGGGCGGTCTGATCAGTTTCGCCGAGTACATGCATCTGGCGCTGTATGCGCCTGGCCTTGGTTACTACAGCGCCGGCACAACCAAGTTTGGTGAGGCGGGCGACTTCGTTACCGCGCCCGAAGTATCGCCGGTCTTTGGTCGCGTGCTGGCGCGCCAGTGTGCCAGTGTACTGGCCGAGCTTGATGCGCCTGCCGTGCTTGAGTTTGGGGCGGGGAGCGGTAAGCTCGCGGGCGATCTTCTGCAAGCCTTGGCCGAGCTCGATGCGCTGCCACACAGTTACCAGATCCTCGAGGTATCTGCAGATCTCCGCGAACGGCAGGAATCGTACCTGACGAGTGAAGTGCCTGAGCTGGCAGACAAGGTGACTTGGCTTGATCAGTTGCCCGATACACATACCGGTGTCATCGTTGCGAATGAAGTGCTCGACGCAATGCCTGTCGAGCGATTTGTGCGTCTGGCAGAAGGGTCTGCGCAGCTCTGTGTTGGTATCGATGCTGATAAGTTCATCATTGCACAGCGCCCGGCGCCTGACGGTCTTGCTGTCGCGATTAGACAGATCGAAATCGACCTCGGGCGGCGGCTTCCGATTGGCTATGTATCCGAGATTTGCCTGGCTGTGCCTGCATGGATCGGCGATCTTGCGCGGCTGCTCAACCGCGGGTTTGCGTTCTTGTTCGACTACGGCGTCAGTCGGCGCGAGTACTATGCCGAAGATCGTTCGCAAGGCTGGTTGCGGTGCCACTTTCGCCATTACGCGCACAACGATCCGTTGATCCTGCCCGGCATACAGGATCTGACGGCCTGGGTCGATTTCTCCACGGTTGCGGCAGCGGCAGTGGACCACGGACTCGAAATAGCTGGCTTTGTTACACAGGCGCAATTCCTGATTGGCGGCGGTCTCGCCGAAGAACTCGCGGGACTGACGGATTTGCCACTTGCTGCACAGCTCCAGTTATCGGGTCAGGTTAAGTTACTGACTCTGCCGGGCGAAATGGGCGAGAACTTCAAATGCATCGGGCTTAGCCGCGACATGGACATATCGCTCAGCGCATTCGCAGTTGCAGACAGGACAGCCGCTCTATGAAATCAGAAACTAGAACCCATCTCATCAATCCGCATGCGCCGCGGCCTAAAATTCGAGGGCATTCGTGACCGGGTTGCAACTCATCGTCCTCGCTATTATCCAGGGGCTGACAGAGTTCCTGCCGGTGTCGAGCTCAGGACATCTGATCTTGGTGCCGAGCGCACTGGGCTGGTCCGACCAGGGGCTGGCCTTCGATGTAGCTGTGCATTTCGGATCGCTGGGTGCGATCGTCGTGTATTTCCGGCGCGATATCGTGTTACTGCTGCGTGGCGGGATGCAGGTGCTTGGCGCAAAAGTTGAGACCGTTGAATCGCGCATGGCGCTGGGTATTGCGCTTGCTACGATTCCAGCTGCGATAGCAGGATTGATGCTCGCCGGCTGGATTGAGGCAAACCTGCGCAACCCTGCCGTCATCGCCTGTACATTGTCCGGTTACGCTATATTGATGATTGCGGCGGATCGCCTCGGCCGGCGAACGCGCACACTCGCCACGATCCGGGTCACCGACGCCGTGCTTATCGGCCTGGCTCAAACCCTTGCATTGGTTCCCGGCACGTCACGCTCCGGGGTCACGATGACGGCAGCCATGGCGCTTGGTTTTGATCGCCAGGACGCGGCACGATTCTCATTTCTGCTCGCAGCGCCTGTAATATTGCTTGCGTCTGGATATGAGTTGGCCCGGTTGATTGCCACGGATGTACCCGTTGCGTGGCAGCAGCTGGGTATTGGAGCGCTGATATCCGGATTCGTGGCCTATCTGAGCATCGAGTTTTTCATGCGATTCGTCAGCCGAATCGGTTTGCTTCCGTTTGCAATTTACCGGCTTGCGCTGGCTGCGGTGATTGTGTATGTCCTCGTATAATTTTTTGTTGTTGATCCTGGCCGCCGGCAATGTGCTCGCCGAGGGTGATGGTTTCCTGATCGGCGGCGGTATCGAGAGCGATTCTGAGGGCGGCATCAGGGGATCGCTGATCGGCGGAGTTGGGATCAGCGAAACAAGCTGGATTTCGGGCGGCCTCTCCCAGAGTTCCGTTGAACTGCCAACGGGTCGGGACATCGACATGCTTTACGCTGATTTTGAGCTGGATCATTGGTTTGATCCTGTTGGCGTTCGCGTTGGCGTTGCCTATTGGGGCGATTCTGACATTCTCGACTCGTTCGACTGGCGTGGTTCACTGTATTGGCGAGGCAAAAAAATCACGCTCAGCGGCGAGTATGAATACAGGGATTTCGTCTTTACCGTTCCGGGTGTCGACGTGTTTCCCGGGCGCGAGATAATATTCGATGCTGATGGGTTCGGCGTAAAGGCGAAATTCCAATTAAGTGAAAATGCGAGCTTGAGCATAGCGGGCATGAAATACGATTACAGCGTCGACTTTCGACCCGCAGAAAATCGCGATGTTATTAGCCTGATATCTGTATCGCGACTCAGTCTGATCAACAGCCTCATCGACAACAAGGCGAGCCTCGTATTCGCAATCGATCGTGGCTTCAAGCGATGGGAGTTAGACATAGCAACGTGGAAGGGCGTAGTCGATAAGTCACGCACGAAATCGTTGACCGTTCGCTATTTAATGCCGACAACCGGCAAGACGGATATCGAATTTGGCGTCGGCTACGACGATTCCGAGCTGTACGGTGATGTGACCTTTTTCTCGGTATTCCTGTACTTTTACGGTGGCGACTAGCGTGCTTTGCGGCACTGGCGAACAGCATCAATCCGTGCGCGCCTGATTGCGGCTTCGATCTCGCCTGCTTTTTTGTCCTGCGCGATACTCGCCGCATCCACGGCCAGCGCGGCCTGATACGCACTACGCAAATAGTCAGCCTGTGCATACTCGACGTGCTCTAACCCAAGGCGACCGCGCGCATCGGCCTCGCAAGCCAGCAAAAACTGTGAGAATCGCTCAGGGCGACGAAACGCGTCGGTCTTCTCGAAGACGTTGACGACGGAAGAGTCGCGTAATTCCAGTACGCGGTGACAATGCGTGTGATATTCCGCAACGATCAGCGCGAGGTCGCGGCAGGATCGCGGCACGGGCAGTCGATTCGACAGGGACCTGATCAGGTCGCAGCCGCGCTGTTCATGCCCCGGGTGGCTCGGCAGATCGTCAGCGCTCGTCGTGCCTTTGCCAAGATCGTGCACCAGCGCTGCAAATCGAACCTCGACATCGCTGCTTAGTTCTTCGGCTACGTCGAGCACCATCATTGTGTGCACACCCGTGTCGACCTCGGGATGCCATTTCGCGGGCTGGGGCACGCCGAATAACGCATCGATTTCCGGAAAGACGATTCGCAGTGCGCCACATGCCCGCAATGACTCGAAGAATATTCTTGGATCTTTTCCGGCAAGTGCTGCGGCAGTTTCTTTCCAGGTTCGATCGGGCACGAGCGCATCGGCCTCGCCGTCAGCAACCATTTGCCGCATGAGGTCACGAGTTTCGGGGGCGATACGAAAACCAAGATGCGCAAATCTTGCTGCAAACTTTGCGGCGCGCAGAATGCGGACAGGATCCTCCGCAAATGCGTCGGAGATGTGCCTGATCAGGCGTTGTTTGATGTCGGCCAAGCCATTGCAGGGGTCGATCAGGTGACCATCATCGTCTTTGGCGAGCGCATTGATCGTCAGGTCACGGCGGCTCAGATCCTCCTCGATCGTGACATCGGGTGATGTATTGAATGCGAAACCATGGTATCCGGCAGCGGTCTTGCGTTCGGTACGCGCGAGTGCATATTCCTCGCCCGTTTCCGGGTGTAAAAACACGGGGAAATCCTTGCCGACTTGCTTGTATCCTTGTGCAATCAGTGCATCGGCTGATGCACCCACGACGCACCAGTCCCGTTCTTTCACAGGCAGTCCGAGCTGCTCATCACGAACAGCGCCACCGACGAGATACACTTGCATCGATTCAGGCGCGCATGGATGTTGAGAAAATCATTTCTAGTTACTGATAGTGTAATTATAAAGTGGGTCGAAAATTCTAAAAATGCCCGCGAAAAGCAGCATTATTAACCAGGCAATCCCCAGTAAGTACACTGGACCCGCAATGTCGCTTACGTCCCTGCGTGCCCTGCCGTAAACGATGAGGCCCAATCCAAACCCAATCAACAGCCAAACTGCAGCCAGATAAACCAGCAGATCAGGATCGAAGACCAGGGCGTAGAGCATGACGAATACGAATCCGCCAATGAAATAGAAACGAGTAAATTTCGTTAACGGCCATGTCTTTTTGAGTACGCCGCAGTTGGGGCAGATCTTCGCTTGATCGTTGATCTCGTGATTCCACTCACGGCATTTAATCAGTGCCATTAAACTCGTACTCCATCAATATCGCCTTGACGGTGTATCAACCTTTGCAAGCAGTCGTCACGGTTTGCGGGTCACGATACGCTGCCAATATTGATTCAGCAACGCCATCTCTGCGCGGCCGGATCTCGTACAATCGTGGGCCGATCGCCCTATACTACAATCCTTGGGCTAATAGTTTCGCAATTAGATCAGCAGTATGCAGGGGATTTCGGGAAAATCTCGTAAGTCTGCACGAGGCCGCATGTGGCGGGCAGTCCTGTTGTTGGGTGGACTGTGGGCAGCTGTCAATGTGGTTTTCAGGGACGCAACACCCAGGAATCTCGACGATATCTGTGCAATCTTCGAAGACAAGCGCGGCTGGTACGCCGCGGCGACAAAGTCGGAACAGCGTTGGGGCACGCCGAAGCATGTGCAGATGTCGATAATCCGGCAGGAATCGTCATTCAAAAATAACGCTAAATCTCCACGAACAAAATTGCTGGGGTTCATACCGTGGAAGCGACAATCCAATGCCTATGGTTATGCCCAGGCGCTCGATAAAACCTGGCTACGATACAAAAATGCTACCGGACGACGATACGCCAATCGCGATGATTTCAACGATGCCATCGACTTTGTAGGTTGGTATACGAACCTGTCAAACAGTTCTGTGGGCATTTCCAAATGGGATCCGTACAATCAATACCTCGCGTATCACGAAGGCCAGGCTGGCTGGGTTCGCGGATCCTACGAGGATAAAGACTGGCTCAAAAGGACGGCGCAGCGCGTGGATGTCCGGGCACGAGAATGGTGGGTGCAGCTGCAACGCTGTGAGGATGACCTGCATAACGGCTGGTCGATATTCGGCTAGGGGTCGTCTGCGCAGACGCATCGACCCAATACGAAAAGATGGCTGTATTTCGAAATCCGGTGTTAGCTCAAGTTGCCCTCGCATCGCGTAGATTCGCGACGGCCGTTGTCATAATTGGATTCATGATGTCTTTGCACGGCTGCTATTACGTACAGGCAGCTCGTGGTCAGCTTGCCGTCATGCGGTCCCGTGAGCCGATTGCTGACGTGATTCGGTCCGACGAGACGCCCCTGGAACTCAGCGAACGCCTGCGAGTTGTCGAGCAGGCGCGCGAGTTTTCCATCGAAGTGCTGGGGCTTCCCGACAACGACAGCTATCGAAGCTATGCGGATCTGGAGCGCGACTACGTTATCTGGAATGTCATAGCCGCACCTGAGTTCTCGCTGCAGCCAAAACGCTGGTGTTACCCGATTGTCGGATGTGTGAGTTACCGCGGCTATTTTTCGCAGCAGGCGGCGCAGCGCAAAGCAGCAAAGCTCAGAGCGGATGGCTACGACGTTGCGTTCGGCGGTGTCGTGGCGTATTCGACGCTCGGCAGGTTCAACGACCCGATCCTCAATACGATGATGCACTGGGATGATGTCGATCTCGTGGCGGTGATGTTTCACGAACTCGCGCACCAGGTCCTCTACGTCAAGGACGATGCAGGGTTTAACGAGTCGTTCGCGACGGCTGTCGAACAGACCGGCATCGAAAGATGGCTGGCCATGACTGGCAATGTCGCCGAGTTGGGCGAGTATTACGATCGAATCGACCGTCGACGAAGATTAATGCAGCTCGTCGATGCTGCCCGCGAAGACTTGAGAACGGTTTACTCGAATGCGATCGGTCAAAACGAGAAACGCAGACTCAAGGCAGATCGCATCTCGCGTCTCGAAGAAGCTATCAGGGCTGAGTTCACACAGGCAGGTCAAAGCGCACCGACCTGGCTGGATGCGGGACTGAACAATGCGCGCATCGTATCGTTGGTGTTGTACAACGGACATGTTCCCGCATTCAGGGCGCTACTCAGACGATGCGAGGATGACCTGCAATGTTTTTACACGGCAGCGAAAACGCTTTCGAACCTGGACAAAGAGACGCGAGAAGCACGGCTGGCCGCATTGTAAGCGCCATATTACTTACGATTTTCTGCGACCTTTTGTGAATCAGCTGCGGATTCGACGAGCGATAATCCGTCCGACAGACGGCGAATCTGGCCCGTTATGCGCCAATGAAAGATTGTCTCTGCAGCAAGGACTCGTTTAACGTACTGGCGCGTTTCGTCATAAGGGATGTTTTCGATCCAGATGCGCGCATCGACATTCCCTGATTCCGGAATCCAGCGATCCACGCGGTGTGGTCCGGCGTTATACGCGGCGGTCGCGAGTACCTGATTGCCACCATAACGTTTGGCCATTTGTCCAAGGTAGGTGGTACCGAGACGAATGTTGTCGTGTGGATTGGTCAGTGTGTCGAGCCCTGAATACGGCAGGTTTAATTGCCGCGCGATCTTGCGACCGGTTGTCGGCATCAGTTGCATCAGTCCGATTGCGCCGGCGCTGGAGCGCACATCACGCATGAATAGACTCTCGCTGCGAGCAACACCGTAGGCCCAGGTCAGTGAGATATTGGCGCTTGCCGTGAATTGCCGAAATGATTTCTGGAAAGGCAGTGGGTAACGCAGCGTCAGATCGTCATACTCGCCCACGCTTGCGGTGGTAGCGATTGCCCGTGAATTCCAGCCCCAACGGGCAGCTAGTTTTGCAGCCTGCAGCTTGTACTCAGGCGTGAGATATCCAACGATATCGTCCCACTCAGCGCGACCGCGGCCATCGAGGCCGACGAGATATAATTCGCGAGCGCGAATGAGCTCTGGCCGACCTGCCAGTTGCGAGATCACGGATTCATCGGCGGTGATTTCGCCATCGTCGAGCACATAGGTCAGACCCATCTCATCCGCGGCAAGAAAACCGTAGTAACTGCGCTCAGCGGCCAGATCGATAAGCGCTGCGTCGGCCGCGCTTGCCGCACCGCTGCGTTGCAATGCGACGCCACTCCAGTATCGCCATTGCTCAGAATTGCGTTCGCCGTCGGACATCAGCGCGATATCCACAAGCAAGTTCTCCCAGTCTTGCTCTCGGAGGCTCGATCGGGCCCGCCATCGCAGCACTTCGTCGTTCTGTGCAGGCTGCGGCAGGTTGGCGAGCAAAGCATACGCACCGGGAAGTTGGTCACGAGCGGCCCAAAGCGCGATATGTCGCCTGGTCCGATAGTCCTGTTCTACTGAGAAGGCATGCGCTCCTGTCAGTTCCAGCCACAATTCAAGTGCGAGCATCGGATCGCTGAACGTGATGCGTTCGATCGCATAGACGAGTTGCTTGCGGCTTGTCTCGTCCTTGCTCCATCGCTGGTGGGCCCGCACAAAAACCTCTGGCTTGTCCTGTGCATTGCGCCACTGATCGGCGATGTCGACATGATCCTGGTCGATTGACGTCGCAATCCAGCGCGCAAGGGAGAACTCATGCGCTGCGATCGACAGGTCGAAACGTCTTGCGAAGTCAGCGTGTCCCAGCAATTTGTTGTCGGTAAGAAAAGCGAATACGGGATCGCATTCTTCAACCTGGCTCTTGCCAACCGTCCAAAGGTCAATTGCTCGATTGACGATGCGCTGATTTTGGCCCGCGACAAGCTCCGCGCGCAATGCCAGGCAATCCAGTTTGGGATTTTCGAGGCCCTGGTAAAATTGTTGATAGATCATCAGGTAACCGGGCAGGTCGCCGGCCTCTGCGAGGTGCAATGCATACCGGTAGCGCAGGTCACGGGCGGGGCGCAGCACGCCGTATTGCGCAAGAAAAGAGTCTATATCGGCATGCACGGCATTCCTGAGTGTGCCGCGAAACCATGCGGCGCGCAGGTCGGGCCAGAGAACGTAGCTGGCAAGCAGTTGTCCGTCGTCGACGGAGAGCTTGTCGACTTCACGCCAATTGCCTAGCTCGGCCGTCGCGTAGACGCTTTGAAATAGTTTGCGTTGCGCATCGATTTCATCGGCAATCGCGATTGGTGTGCAAATCGCGAAGATCGTGACCGCGGCAAGGCAATTTCTGCACCGGAGCGTGGCAAATCGAGTCACAGACATCTACACACGGGTATCTACATCAGTTCCTCATCGGACCTTACTGAATGTGTAGAAGGTGCGCAACGACTCAGCGAATTTGTAACATCAATGCGCGATCGCCGCGTTGTACCAGCAGAAAAAGGATCCGGTTGGACATCGCGATTTCTGTGAGCTGCTGCAAATTCCTGACGGGGCGGCGATTGACTGCCGTGATCACATCGCCGGCTCGCAAGCCGCGTTGGGCAGCCGGGCTGCCCGCTTCTACCTCAGTAACCTCTATGCCTGCCGTGCTGGTCGACGATGACGACGCGAACTGGGCGCCTTCGAGTCCTGGGTGAATGTCCCTGCTGACGCTGCGTGCCACCTGTAGTCGTCCGAGTCTCGCGATCGTCGATTCAGTATGACCATCGCGAATGTACTTGATATTGATCTGCTCGCCGGAGCCCATCAGGCCGATGGTGTTGCGCAGCTCAGACGCGCTGGATATTTTCTTGTCATTGACCTCGATGATGATGTCATCAACGCGCAAGCCAGCATCCTCGGCCGCTGACCCCGGATCGACCGATGCGATCAAGGCGCCGCGATCGACACTGGCCTCGAGTAAGCGCGCAATCGCAGCGTCGATCGTCTGAATCCTGATACCCAAGAGTCCGCGACGAACCTCGCCGAAGTCGAGAATTTGCAGCATGATTGAGCTGGCAATCGCGGTTGGTACGGCAAAGCCAATGCCGACGTTGCCGCCCGAGCGACTGATGATCGCCGAATTGATACCGACGAGCTCGCCGCGCATGTTGACGAGTGCGCCACCTGAATTTCCCGGGTTGATTGACGCATCGGTCTGAATAAAATCCTCGTAACCGTTGCGGTTGATATCGGTTCGACCCAATGCACTGATGATGCCCGATGTCACGGTGTGTCCGAGGCCAAACGGATTGCCGATCGCGAGGACGAAATCGCCGACGCGCATGATTGCCGAGTCGCCTATCGGCATTTCCACGAGGTTATCAGCCTCAACCTTGATCAATGCGATGTCTGTGGCAGGGTCCGAGCCGATGATCTCGGCGTCCAGAATTGTTCCGTCGATCAAAGAGATCTGGATTGTATCTGCGTTTTCGACGACATGATGATTGGTCAAAATATAGCCGCGCGCCGAATCGACAATGACGCCGGATCCTGCACTGGCAACTTCGCGCGAACCTCCAGGCACGTCAGGAAGGCCGAAAAACCGGCGAAATGCATCGTCGCCAAGTGGCGATCGGCTTTTTATTGTCTGGCTCACTCGAATATTGACAACGGCGGGAGAGACTCTTTCTACGAGCGGCGCCAGGCTTGGCATTGCGTCGCCGTCGATCTCGCCGGGAAATGCCGCCAAACCAAGTGCCGAGAGAGTCAGCAGTAAGCCGGTCAGCATAAGTCGGGTTTTCGTTTGCATCTGAGCCTCTCGATTCGAACCACTGTCGCGCATGTTACGCCAACCGGGCTGTATCGACTGTGAATACGGTTGGCAGACCTGTTTCCTTAAGGTCGGTTCATTAAATCAAAGATGCCCGAGCGCAATAAATCGTTGCACCCGGGTATCTTGCCGACGGCAATCAGGCGGCTTCAACCGTAATTCGTCGCGCCTGCAATTCGGGCTGTTTCGGAATCGAGATCTCGAGAATGCCATGCGCACTTTTGGCGGTGATGCCATCGGCGTCAGCTGATTCAGGGAGTGTGAAACGTCGTTCGAAGCGTCCGCTAACTCGCTCGAAGCGTTGCACGCCATCGACTTCGCTGTGATCCTCTGCCTTGCGCTCGCCTGCAACACTGAGGACACGGCCGTCCATGCTGACGTGAATGTCGGCGGGTTCAACACCGGGCACGTCTGCGCGGACAACGAAACGGTCCTTCCGTTCGATGATGTCGATAGCCGGGACCCAGTCGGCGACGGCGTTTTTGCCATCTGCTCGGCCGTAGCGGCGCAGAGTCGGGCGATCGAAATCGCGGTGCAGCAGGTCAACGATCGACCAGGGTTCAAAACGTACTAGATTCATGATTTTGCTCCTGTCATTTGTGCAAACGGAGCCCTAGGGGGGCATCCGATTGTGCGTCTGTATTCGCTGAAATAAGGGCGCAAATCGCTAATTCAAGGAAGGAATGGGCCATTTTGACCACTATCTGCGAGCATCGATAGCGATCACACATTTTGACTTAATACCACTATATGTAGTGGATATAAAGTTCAATGAAAGTGCTGTTTTTTTTTCTATGTATTTAAAGCACTTATTGCAGAAAATACCATAAGTTTTTGAAAAATAAAGAAAAAAGAACTCATATATTTTTCAACTAAACCCTTGACAGTCGACCCGTACGGGAATAATCTTGTGTGCATTGGACACAACATCTTGTGTCCAACTAATGCAGGAAAAGGGCCGATACTGGCACTCACCGCGTCGAAATTCATACACGGTGAGCGGGGATCTTTTCCTCTGAAAAATGTGAGTCAAACCAATACTGAGGGGTCTCCTGAGGGAGAAATGGGAGAACATAGACCAATGAAGTCTGCTGCGCATATGCCTGCGCACACGGTCAGCGACGTCGAGTATCAAGCAGCATCGATCGATATCTGGGATGCGAAATATCGACTGACGGCCAAAGATGGTAGCAAGATTGACGGGTCGATAGACGACACATACAAACGCGTCGCCCGGGCTCTGGCGAACGTCGAGGTCGAGTCTAAGCGCGACGAATACTACACAGAGTTCCTGTGGGCATTGCGCAATGGAGCGGTGCCGGCGGGTCGTATCATTTCGAATGCCGGGGCGCAGGCATATAAGCCCGCCACATCGACGATCAACTGCACGGTCTCGGGTACGGTCGGCGATTCGATGGACAATATCCTCAACAAGGTGCACGAGGCTGGCCTGACGCTCAAAGCCGGGTGTGGTATCGGTTACGAATTCTCGACGTTGCGGCCGAAAGGCGCCTACGTGACGGGTGCGGGCGCTTACACTTCAGGGCCGCTGTCGTTTATGGATATTTACGACAAGATGTGTTTTACGGTGTCGTCCGCAGGTGGGCGTCGTGGCGCACAGATGGGAACGTTCGATGTCGGGCATCCCGATATTCTCGAGTTCATCAGAGCGAAACGTGAAGACGGGAGATTGCGGCAATTCAATCTATCGCTCTTGATCACCGATGAGTTTATGCAGGCTGTGATCAACGAGGACGATTGGAAGCTCGCTTTTCCAGTGACGCAAATAGAAGTTGAGCAGGAAGATCTCGACCTCCAGGATCCGACGCAGTTCGTCTGGCGTGAGTGGCCCGAAGCGGCCAATTACGCGTCTGATGCTCAAGGTCTCGTCGCGTGCAAGATCTACAAGACGCTGCCGGCGCGACGGATGTGGGATTTGATCATGGCGTCGACCTACGATTTCGCCGAACCTGGGTTCGTGTTGATCGACAAGGTCAACGAGATGAACAACAACTGGTTCGATGAGAATATCCGCGCGACCAATCCCTGTGGGGAACAACCATTGCCACCTTATGGTTCGTGCCTGCTTGGCTCGGTCAACCTGACATGCTTCGTGTTCGATCCGTTCACGGATAAAGCGCGATTTGACTGGGAGGAATTCAGGAAAGTCGTCAAGATTTTTACGCGCATGCTCGATAACGTTGTAGAAATCAATGGTCTGCCGCTGCCGCAGCAGCGCCACGAAATTCAGAGGAAACGCCGCCATGGCATGGGATTCCTCGGCCTCGGTTCTGCGATCACGATGCAGTGCATGAAGTACGGCGAACAGGATGCCGTGGAGTTCACCGAAGAGGTCGCACGGCAGTTGGCGCTCGCCGGCTGGGAAGAAAGCCTGGAGCTCGCCAAGGAAAAAGGCCCGGCCCCGATTATGAGCGAACAATTTGAAGTCACCGAGGAGATGCTGCGCAAGCGCCCGGAGATGGTCGCTGATTGCTACGAGGTGGGCGACAAGGTACCAGGCCGTATCTTGCACGCACGCTACAGCCGATATATGCAAAGGATAGCGAGCGAACAGCCAGAGTTAGTCGCAGCGCTGGCCGAGGTAGGCGCACGCTTCACGCACCACAGCTCTATCGCACCAACAGGCACGATCTCACTGTCGCTGGCCAATAACGCGAGCAATGGCATCGAACCGAGTTTCGCGCACCACTATTTCCGCAATGTCATTCGTCCGGGCAAGAAGACCAAGGAAAAGATCGACGTATTCTCTTTCGAGCTGCTGGCTTACCGCGAATTTGTGAACAAGCACGCTTTTCCTGGCGAATCCGCGAAAAAGAATGGCAACGCCTTGCCCGACTACTTCATCACGGCGGAAGATATTTCACCGACAGAGCATGTCGATATTCAGGCTGCCGCCCAGAAGTGGATCGATTCATCGATCTCGAAGACGGCTAATGTACCTACAGACTTTCGCTACGAAGATTTCAAGAACGTTTACCGGTACGCCTACGAAAAGGGCCTCAAGGGATGTACAACGTTTCGTTTCAACCCGGAGGCATTCCAGGGCGTGTTGGTCAAAGAGAAGGACCTGAAGAATACGATCTATTCGTTTACGCTCGCCGATGACACGACGGTCGAGCTCAGGGGGGACGAGGAGATTGAATACGACGGCGAGGTTCACACAGCCGCTAATTTGTTTGATGCCCTCAAAGAAGGCTACTACGGAAAACTCTGAACAGACGATGATCAAGATAGACAAAAAAATAGTCGGCTACGCAGTCAGGCGACCGGAAGCCGACAGTAAGGCGGCAAAGCCGGACTACAAGCGTGAAGGTGGCGGCAGCAGTGGCGCCGAAATCATTCGCATGCACGAAAAGCTCGAGCGCCCCGAGGTGCTTATTGGCTCGACGTATAAAGTCAAGACGCCGATTTCAGATCACGCGATGTACATCACCATCAATGACATTGTGCTGAACCAGGGCACGGAACACGAAAAACGCCGGCCATTTGAGATATTCATTAATTCGAAAAACCTCGATCACTATCAGTGGATCGTTGCGCTGACACGAATCATCTCTGCGGTATTTCGCAAGGGCGGCGATGTCGTGTTTCTCGTGGACGAACTCAAGGCGGTCTTTGATCCGCGCGGTGGCTATTGGAAACCAGGCGGTAAATACATGCCGTCGATCATTGCCGAACTTGGCTACATCGTGGAGAAGCATCTGATCTCCATCGGCTTGCTCACCGTACCTGAGCTTGATGATAGTCAGAAAGAGCTCATCGAAAAAAAGCGCGCCGAGTATGAGGAGGCAAAGAAACAGCAGGACGCGTTTGCGGAAAGCGATTATCCGCAAGGTGCGCAGCTTTGCCACAAGTGCAATACGGCTGCGGTGGTCCAGATGGACGGTTGCACGACCTGCCTGTCATGCGGCGATTCGAAGTGCGGGTAATCGGGAGTCTGAGTACACCCGCATAATTCGTGCGAATTCTCTACGGCCTGCTGACTTATCTGCTACAGATTCCTGTAGCCGCGTACTGGTTGTTTCGCGGCATTGTCCATCACTCCTACCGCGACAAGGTGGGACAGCGCTTTGGCATCGGTTATCCGCAATTGTCTCGCTGCATCTGGATCCACGCTGTCTCGGTCGGTGAGGTCCAAGCCGCGGCACCGCTCATCAGGCAAGCCGCGAGACGCTTCCCCGATTATGATGTGCTTGTTACAACCGTTACGCCGACAGGGGCCGCGAGGGTGGAGGCATTATTCGGCGACTCGGTCACACATTGTTACATCCCGTTCGAAATGCCCGTGGCCGTAGACCGCTTCTTTGCATCAGTCCAACCGCGACTGGCGCTGATCATGGAGACTGAGATCTGGCCGAACCTGTACCGCGGATGCGGTGTTCGAAACATACCACTGGTTCTCGTTAGCGCGCGGATTTCACCCAAATCAGTGGGTGCCTATCGTCGTTTCCTACCGCTGTTTCGCGAAACGCTTTCCCACGGCATTATCATCGCAGCACAAAGCGAAGCGGACGCCGATCGTTTTCGCTCACTCGGCGCCAGTTCGGCGCGCACCTGGGTAACAGGAAATATCAAGTTCGACATCGAGTTGCCGGCCAGCCTTGTCGAGGACGGCAGGCAGCTGCGCACGCAATTATTTGGTGACCGCCCTGTCTGGATTGCAGCGAGTACGCACGACATTGAAGAGCAGCAGGTACTGGCTGCACATGGTGAACTTCAAAAGCAGCAACCGGATTTGTTATTGCTGCTCGTCCCCAGGCATCCTGATCGATTCGAAGGTGTACGGAAGCTGATCAGCCAACAGCAATTCAATTGCGTTTCACGAACAGATGGAAGAGTTTGCGATCGGTCCACCGATGTTTTTCTGGGCGACACGATGGGGGAGTTGCCGCTATTTTATGCGGCAAGTGATGTTGCATTCGTTGGTGGCAGTCTCGTGCCTATTGGAGGGCATAACCTGCTCGAACCGGCTGCGCTCGGCTTGCCTGTTATCAGCGGGCCGCATGTTTTTAACGCGCAGGACATTGCCGACATGTTTGTCGAACTTGGTGCATGCCGCATGGTGCGCGATGGCGCTGAGCTTGCGGCGGCCGTTGCCGAGCTTTTCGCAGACCCCGCCATGGCGGCGAAACTGGGCAACCAGGGGCGAGCGATCGTACAACAAAACCGCGGCGCTCTCGAACGGCTATTCGGCCTTCTCGAACCGCTGATCGTCGAGAAAAAACTCTGAAGTCATTGCCTACTCGCTTGCTGCCGCTGCTGCTTCTTCCTCCGCAATCGCCTGTTCAGGTGTCGGGCGTTCTTTGAGCCACTGATCGATTTCTTCGAGATCCTGTATTTGCAGATTGCCGGCTGCTTGCTTGAGTCGCAGGACATTCATCAGGTAGTCGTATCGAGACTGGTAGAAGAGCGTGATAGATCGAAACAATGAGAATTGAGAATTCAACACGTCGACGATTGTCCGTGTACCAACATCAAAACCTGCCTGCGTGGCCTCGAGTGCGGTGCGGCTCGATGCGACGGCTTGCTGCAGCGCCTCGACACGACTCTTCTCGGATAAGACACCTAAATATGCGTCGCGTGTCTGGCGTTCGGTCTCGCGTGTTATGCGTTGCAACTGCTCACGGGCGGCTCGATGCAGGTAGACAGCTTCTCGCACTCGAGAGGTGTTATAGCCACCCGCGAACAGCGGCATGCTGAATTGAATACTGATGCTGTTGCTTTTCCCGTCGCTGTCAGCAGTGGTGAATGCGGGGGCCGGTGCTACTCTGAGGTCGCCGGTCGAGTCAGATTCACCGGTGCTCGCGACGAGATCGATCGTCGGGTAGCGCCCGTTGCGGCGGAAAGAAATTTCATCTCGAGCGAGTTTTTCATCGAGTCGGCTGGATATGAGAGTGAGGTTCTGACCCAATGCGAGGTCAACCCAGGCTGTCTGACTCGCCGGATTCGGTACGCGCATCGGGAACTCGTCACCAGGCGCCGACAATGTGCCAACGAACTCGCCCGTAATTTCGCGCAAAAATTCTCGAGATGTGGCTAGTGAGCGCTTCGCACCGATCTCATCTGCAACGGCCTGGTCATAAGCAGCCTGAGACTCCTGAACATCGGTAATCGCAATCAAGCCCACTTCGAATCGCTGTTTCGCCTGCTCGAGTTGGCGCGCAATCGCTTGCCGGTTCGCATGTAACGATGTCAGACGATCCTCGGCGCCCAATACGTTAAAATAGGTTTGCCCAACGCGCACGACAAGATCCTGCTGCGCGGCCTCGCGGTCAGCTTCGGCCTTGGCCACGATCTTGTCCGCCCGGCGCAAATTGACGATCTGGTCCCAGCGAAACAGGGTCTGGCGTAAGGTGAACTGCCAGCGCGTGGTTTCGCTGCGGAATTCTGTTGAAGATGTGAAGATACCGGTGGAGCCTTCCCGGGTACTCGTACCCGATGAATCGAATTTCGTCCAATCGCCCCCGAAATTGATCTGTGGCAGCAATACACCACGCGCTTGCGGCTCAGCCTCAAGTGCCGCCAGCCTGCGTGCTTCGGCCTCGTGGATCCTCGGATCACTCTGCAGGGCCTGTTGGTATACCTCGAGCAGTGACGCCGAGTGTCCGACCCCGGGCACAGCCAGAGCGCAGAGCATGATAAGTAAGGTTCTAAAATTAATAGCTTTTTTCATTTTTTGGATTCCGCAGGTTGGTCGGCTTTCAGTAATTGCCAAGGTGTTATAGTTAACTATATCACTATATCAGTCAATATTTGCATAGGCCAGCCCACAACCATGGCATTTTGTACCGCAGCAGTACACGGGACTACAGGCATCGTCGATATTGATGATTTCAATTTCCCATGCTCTCGGACGCCCGACTGCCGCTAAAGTTCGCCTGATTTGCGCTCTGCACACGCGCAACAGGCCTCGGGCCGGCAGTTTCTCTTTTGTCGTCACGGCACGCGATTATTGATTAGATGCAACAACACGCAAAGTGGTTTCGCTGCCTAAAACGAAAATTGCGGCGCCAGCGTGCTATTCACGAGCGGCGCCACCTCAGTTTCGAACAGGCTGTCGGTGCGCCAGTCGTTGTCGCCGGTGCGGTACACAACTCGTGCATCCATTACCGGTGCAGTGCCAACAATTACGAACACCCGGCCACCCGGCTTTAGCGCCGTGATAAAGCGTGGGTCGAAATTCTGAATCGAGCCTGTTACGGCGATGGCGTCAAACTGGCCATCTGGAAGTTGTCGCATGGCGTCCATAGAGAATAATTCGACGTTAGTGGCGCCTATGTCTTCGAGGGCCGCCGATGCTGACTGCAGAAAGTCTTCATACAGGTCAATGCTTGTGACCGAGTTGGCAAGGCGCGCGAGGCAGGCGGTCAAAAATCCGGCGCCAGTTCCGATCTCGAGAACATCGTCCGATTTCTGCAGCGCTAGTGCCTGCAGGACACGACCCTCCAGCGTGGGTGTCATCATTAACTGGCCGTGCCCGATCGGAATCTCAGTGTCCGCGAACGCCAGCGATTCGAATTCAGATGGGACGAACTGCTCTCTCGGTACCTGCATGAGTACGTCGAGGATATTCAAATCGAGGACATCCCATGCGCGGATTTGCTGTTGGACCATCTGTTGTCGGGCGAAATCGCGGTTCATCGTCGGATTTCCTGTAACTTTTTGAAAGAACGGGAGAAATTGTCGCTATGATACGGTAATTCTGCTGTCTGGTAACGTGCCACACGACGCCGGTTGCCGAATTATGGTGAATCGCCGCAGCCTGCTGTGGCTGCTGGGATATGCTGCATAATGCTCAGGTTGGGAGCTCAAAATGACCCTCAAATCTCCACATGGAGATACACATTGGCCGGTGAATAATAACAAATGATCTGTGTACCGCATTCGACTTATTGGCAACGCGTCGCGCCTGCGGGCATATCGCGGTTGCTGGATGTTGAGGTCTGAATGCCTTCTCTCACTATTATCATTATTGCACTGTCGGTCCTGCTCTTGCTGGCCGTCGCAATCGGTCTCCGGCACTGGAGAGGCAAGCGTAACGCGATACGACGCATTGCATTGTTCAACGAGGAAATGCTCGAGGCTTCTCGGGATGCCTCGGTTGGTCGACGACTTACCGTTCCCGACGACCCGAATTTCGCGCAACTCGCAAATACGATAAATCGTCTGTTTGACGCGCTTGGCGAGAAGGAGGAAAAAATCCAGGGACGCGATCGGTTGTTTCGGGACTTCGCGAAAACCTTGCCGGAAATCGTGATCATTCATGACGACAAGATTCGACTGGCAAATGAATCCGCGGCAAGCCTCATGGGGCTTGATTCTGCGCAACTGGTCGGGCGCGATATCGCTGACCTTATTAAACCTGCTTATCGGGCGTTGTTTCGCAACACGATGGCGAAACGGCTCGCTGGTGAAAACGTCCCCCGGCGCCTTGAGATCCAGCTTATTAACGGCAATGAGGCGGGGCTGTGGGTCGAGGCACAGAGCACGAGCATCGAGTTTCATGGGCATCCGTCGATCCTGACGATTGCCCGGGATGTAAGTCATCGCAAGAGTCTTGAGGTATCGCTGAGTCGTAGCAAGCGCCAGGCGCAATACACGTTGGAGTCTATAGCCGAAGGCATCATTACGACCGATAACGATGGGTGTATCGACTACCTGAATCTCGCGGCTGAAGCCCTCATCGGCACCAATCGCGACGATGCAGCAGGCCACAAGATTGGTGAGCTGTTCACGTTAGTTGATGACGCAGATCGGCGACCGCTGGGGGATCCGGTTGAGCGCTGCCTCGCAATACGACGGCGGGTGAATATGGGCAGACGTGCTGTCATGATCAGCACCGACGGCGAACACGAGCATTCCGTCGAGATTACGGCGTCGCCTATTCGCGGCGTCGGTACCAGCATTTCGGGCGCAGTTGTCGTATTCCATGATGTCAGCGAGATTCGTGGCCTGACGCGACAGATGAGCTATCAGGCAACGCACGATCCCTTGACCGGGCTGATCAATCGCCGCGAATTCGAGCGCCGGCTGGATGAGGCGATGGATTCGGCGCATTCCGAGGAAGCCGTGCACATGTTGTTCTACATGGATCTTGATCGTTTCAAGGCGGTCAATGACAGCTGTGGTCATCTCGCAGGCGACAATATGCTGCGGGAAGTAGCGGGACTGATCAGGGACCAGGTGCGGGACTCTGACTTCGTGGGGCGACTTGGAGGCGATGAATTCGGCGCACTGCTGATTGGCTGCCCAATCGACAAGGCCAGGCAACTTGCGACAGATATTTGCAATACGATTGCTGATTACCGATTCGTGTGGAAAGACAAGATTTTCAACATTGGCATTTCAGTGGGCCTTGTTGAAATCAGCCATGCCAGCGGCACACTTCAGGATGTAATGAGCGCGGCTGATTCAGCGTGTTACGTCGCGAAACGACAGGGTAAGGGTCAGGTCCATGTGTACTCGGCGCGCGATGAAACAGTGGCGAGAGAGCGAGGTGAAATTCAGTGGCTACGGCGATTGCAGACTGCGTTACATGAAGATGGTTTCGAACTTGCGATTCAGTCAATTATTGCGATGACCGGCGGCGTCGAATCCGGGCCGGCCGTCGAAGTGCTGATCAGGTTGCCAGATGGACACGGACGTACGGTCGATTCCGCCGAATTTCTACGCCCAGCAGAGCGCTATCAACTGATGCCACAGATCGATCGATGGGTAATCAATGCAACATTGACGGCTATTGCCAGCAGTAAGATCAAGATCACGAGGGGTCGCAGCTGTGCCATCAATTTGTCTGGACAAACGCTCGGGGATGAGTCATTTCTGGACTTCGTCGTTGATGTGCTCGATCGATCCGGCGTGCCTCCGGCAGCAATCTGTTTCGAGGTGACTGAATCGGCGATCCTGTCCAACATTCAACACGCGCAAAGATTCATCGAGGTGTTGCATGGCATTGGATGCGAGTTTTCCCTGGATGACTTCGGCAGCGGGCTCGGTTCATTTGCAAGCCTCAAACATTTGCCAATTGATTATCTGAAGATCGACGGAACCTACACGCGCAATCTGAAATCGGATGAAGTCAACCAGGAAATGGTTGCGACGATGATCAAACTGGCAAGAACGATGCAGTTCAGGGTCATTGCGGAGCAAGTCGAGCATCAGGAGGACTTCGACTGGCTGCGCAATAGTGGCGTCGATTTCGTGCAAGGCCACTTCATCGAAGCGCCCGTGCCACTCGGCAGCGCGACCACGGGCACGTTCCGCCAACTGCACCCGTAATTTACCGCCGAACTAGCCTTGTACTGCGGGCGATCCCGTCACGCTACCGACTTTATCTGTAGGAGCCCGCCGTAATAATAGAATTTTGAGCCAACCATTTGGCGAAGAGTTAACGATCGGACCGGGCGATGTCCATCGAACATTGGGGTAATCGCCCGCATGGCGGGCTCCTACAGTGAGAACATCCCGCCCGCCGGCCCGACGAAGATCGGCGGGGGCCTTCGGATCGATGTCCCGAACGCGGCCTCTACGTAAGTGGCCGCGGTCGGGACGTTGGATTGGAATCGCTTACAGTATCGGTACGATCAGCAGCGCCACGATGTTGATGATCTTGATCAAGGGATTGATCGCAGGGCCAGCCGTGTCTTTGTACGGATCGCCTACCGTGTCTCCGGTAACCGCGGCCCTGTGAGCGTCAGATCCCTTGCCGCCGAGGTTGCCATCTTCGATGTATTTCTTGGCGTTATCCCAGGCACCACCACCGGTCGTCATGGAAATGGCAAGGAACAGACCGGTAACGATCGTGCCGAGCAACATGCCACCGAGGGCCTCCGGTCCAAGCAACAGGCCAACGATCAACGGTACGAGAATTGGCAGCAGCGATGGAATGATCATTTCTTTAATCGCGGCCCTGGTCAGCAGATCGACTAAACGGCTGTAGTCGGGCTTACCGGTTCCTTCCATGATGCCGGGGATTTCCCGAAACTGGCGGCGAACCTCAATGACGACCGAGCCGGCAGCACGACCAACGGCTTCCATCGCCATGGAGGCGAACAGGAACGGCACCAGGCCGCCGATGAACAGGCCGACGATGACGCGGTAGTCGTTCAGCAGGAACGTAACGTCCAGTCCGGCCTTGCCCAAAGCGTAGTTGTAATCGGCGAACAGGACCAATGCGGCGAGTCCGGCAGAACCGATCGCGTAACCCTTGGTGACGGCCTTTGTCGTATTGCCAACGGCGTCGAGCTGGTCCGTGATCTTGCGGACATCAGCCGGCATGTCCGCCATCTGCGCAATTCCGCCTGCGTTATCGGTAATCGGGCCATACGCGTCCAGCGCAACGATGACGCCCGTCATCGACAGCATGGTTGTCGCGGCGATGGCAATGTTATAAAGGCCGGCAAAGGTGTCACCCTCGGGAGCCAGTGCAAACGCGCCCCAAATACTCGCGCAAACCGCCAGCACCGGTAATGCCGTCGATTTCATGGAAAGGCCCAGGCCGGCAATGATGTTGGTTGCGTCGCCGGTAAGAGATGCCTCGGCGATCGTCCTGACCGGTTTGTAGTCCGTGCTGGTGTAGTACTCGGTGATGACAACCATCGCAGCTGTCAAGGCCAGGCCGATCAATGCAGAATAATAAATACTCTGCGCATTGCCGCTCGCCTCCATCATCGACATCGTGATCCAGTAAAAAGCGATGCCAGCCAGAACGGCCGAAACGATCATACCCTTGTACAGCGCACCCATGATCTTGCCACCTTCAGACGTCCTCACGAAAAACGTGCCGATAATCGAGGCAACGATCGATACGGCGCCGAGCACGAGCGGATAGACGATGGCTTCGGTGCCGTAACTCGCGATCATCAGGCTACCGAGCAGCATCGTTGCGATAATGGTTACTGCGTAAGTCTCGAACAGGTCGGCTGCCATGCCCGCACAATCACCGACGTTGTCGCCAACATTGTCGGCAATAACAGCCGGGTTGCGGGGGTCGTCTTCGGGAATACCGGCTTCGACCTTGCCGACCAGGTCGGCACCGACGTCGGCGCCCTTGGTAAATATGCCGCCACCAAGACGAGCGAATATCGAAATCAGTGAGCCGCCAAACGCCAGGCCGATGAGCGCGTGAATCGCGTGGTCAACCGAGGCACCAGTATTCAGTAGCACCATGTAGTAACCGGCTACGCCGATCAGCGCCAAGCCGACGACGAGTAGTCCGGTAATCGCGCCGCCGCGGAACGCGACCTGCAGCGCCGGGTTAACGCCCAAGGTTGCCGCCTGGGCAGTGCGCAGGTTTGCACGCACGGAGACGAACATGCCGACGTACCCGGCCAATGCCGAAAGCGCAGCACCAATTGCGAAACCGATCGCGGTGGCCCAATCGAGCGCAAATCCCAGCACTAAGAATAGAACGACGCCGACGATGCCAATCGTAAAGTACTGGCGATTCATGTAAGCACCAGCGCCTTCCTGGATCGCTCTTGAGATTTCCCGCATGCGGTCGTTACCGGTCGGCTGCTTGAGAACCCATCGTGTGTATATCAGACCAAATAGAAGTGCGAGTGCACCCGCACTAATGGCAAGCCACAGCGCCATGTCTTTGAGCATCAGATTTTCTCCTGACCCGATTATTTGGATTCAAGCGTAATCGCCAATCGTGGCAGCTAAGTGTCACGGTGATGGTTGCGCTCGATTTTGAATTCGTTGCGCAAGCTCCCCGACCCATATGGTGGGCCCCATGCGCAGCGGGCGGCGCATCATACCATAAATTTTGTCTTTAACTGTCGTGTAACGGAGGCGTTTTTGAGGCGTACGTAGTTTGGTAAGCCATTGATATATGGAGGATAATCCTCACCACGAATGAGCGGCAACAGGTATCGCCGTGCGGCCTTTGTAATCGAGAAGCCATCTTTGGAAATGTAGCGGCGAGGCAGCATCTTTTCGCGGTTGGCGATCTTCGCAAGCGGTGTCGCATCAATGCGCCAGCGATATGGCTGGTCCGAAACACGCTTGATAATGGGCATGATAGCCGTCTTGCCCTGCAGCGCGAACTGCACGGCGGCGCGACCGACAGCGTAGGCTTGGTCAACGTCGACAGCGGAGGCGATGTGTCGTGCCGAGCGCTGCAAATAATCTGCGATAGCATAGTGGTACTTGTAGCCGAGGTTGTCGCGCACCATGTTTGCGACGACGGCTGCAACACCGCCGAGCTGAGAATGGCCGAATGCATCTCGCGTGCCGGCTTCGGCCAAAAATTTACCGTTGGCGTAGCGAGCACCTTCACTGACAACGATCACGCAATAGCTGTATCGATTGACGCATTCGCGGACACGTTTAAGAAATGCTCGTTTCCTGAACGGTATCTCGGGGAACAGGATGATGTGTGGCGCGTCCTCCGGTTTGCTGCCAGCAAGTCCGCCCGCGGCAGCGATCCAGCCGGCATGTCGGCCCATGACTTCGAGCACGAAGACCTTGGTTGACGTCTTCGCCATGGACAGCACATCGAGTGCTGCCTCCAGCGTCGATATCGCAACGTATTTCGCAACTGAACCGAAGCCCGGACAATTGTCGGTGACCGGTAAATCGTTGTCGATTGTCTTCGGAATGCCAAGGCAGGTAACCGGGTATCCCATGCGTTTGCTGACTATTGATACCTTGAGAGCCGTGTCCATCGAGTCGTTGCCGCCGTTGTAGAAAAAGTAACCGATGTTATGGGCCTTGAATACGTCGATCAGGCGCTCGTATTCAGCCCGATTGTCCGCAAGGCTCTTGAGCTTGTAGCGCGCTGATCCGAAAGCGCCACCAGGCGTATGTTTGAGGGCAGCGATCGTTCGCGCCGGCTCCTTGTTGGTGTCGATCATGTCTTCTGTCAGTGCGCCGATGATGCCATTGCGACCCGCGTAAACATTGGCGATTTTGTTGCGATGTTTCCTTGCGGTTTCGATGACGCCGCAGGCCGTTGCATTGATGACGGCCGTTACGCCACCGGACTGGGCATAGAATGCGTTCATTGCCGACATGATTCTTGTTCTCCAGCGTATCATTCAAAGCGGGTGAGCATAGCGGAAACGCCGTCATTGAGCATCGGCAAATGTCACCCGGCCGATTGACCTGTTGCGGAATTGCCGGTAGCGTACTTCGCCGGCCACCCAGTGGCGGCGGCCATTACTATTGGCAACAAGCCCGGATTATTCATGAACAGTCCGGGCTAGAAAGAGAACGAATTTATGCGCATTGTTTTATTCGGCGCGCCCGGTTCCGGTAAGGGCACGCAGGCCAAAAAACTGATGGCTGACAGAAATATTCCGCAGATCTCAACGGGAGACATGCTGCGTGAGGCGGTTGCGGCCGGTACGCGATTCGGCCAACAGGCCAAGTCGATAATGGAAGCCGGAAACCTGGTGTCCGACGACATTATGCTCGGCATCATCAGCGAGCGACTCGCGGAGCCGGACGTAGCTGAGGGATTCATACTCGATGGCTTTCCACGCACGGAGCAACAGGCACTCGATCTTGAAGAACTTCTGGATCAGCTCGGTACGCCTCTCGATACGGCCATACTCATGGATGTTGATTCCGAGGTGTTAATGAAACGTCTTACGGGGCGCAGGACCTGTTCGTTGACAGGCAAGTTGCTCAATGTCTATTTCTCGACGCAGGCAGAGCTCGATGAGTGCACCGACGCAGGTGGCGAACTGATTCAACGCGAGGATGACAACGAGGAAGTTATCCGCAATCGCCTCGAGGTGTATCGGCAACAGACGGAGCCGCTGGTCGAATTTTATGCGCGGCGCAATCGATTGAAGACGATTGATGCCGATGGAACAATCGATGCCATTTATGAGCGCGTGCTCGAAGCCGTGGGCTGACATCTCGGTAAGCAGCCTGCTGGCGGAAGCGGGCTAACAATTCCTCCTACAGCATTTGTAAAATTTGTTCTCCGATTACGTCGTGGCGCCAGCCGTTGAGTAATCGCGAATCGCGAGCGCCGCTCAAGATTACCGCGGACAGATCTTTTTTGGAGGCAAGGGTCTCGGCGGCGAGACCCAGATCAGCAGCGCATTCGGCGACATGATTTTGCATTTGCTTTAACAGCACTTTTTGCGCCTCGTCCGGTGCGGTTGGTGGCGTATAGTCGTCGTCATCAGCATTGGACAGGGCAATGATTTCGATGATTGTCTTGCCGTCACGACGGATGAGTCCGGGCGAAAGTCCCTCGAAATCCTGCAGTTCTTCAATTCTCTCTGGTAGCTTGAAAGCAAGATCAATCAATACAGAATCCTTGGCCACCCATTGACGCGGGCGATTTGATCGCAAGGCCAGCGATTCGCGCCAAGCGGCAAGGCTAACCGCCGCAGACCTGCGCCGACCGCGCAAGTTTCTTGCGCCTTTTAGTCGATTTATGGCCAGACGTGGGTCGATGTCATAAAGATCCGGGTTGAGCAATCGCGCCGAATCCTCTTCGGCCCAGTAGAGTCGGCTTTGTTGGTCCAGGCTTTCCGCCAGAGCGCTGTAGGCCGGTAACAAGTACTCAACGTCTTCGGCCGCGTATTGCAGCAATGCGTCGGTTAATGGCCGCTTCGACCAGTCCGCGCGTGTGTGTGACTTGGCGATTTCAACGCCGAACAGCTCATTAGTGAGATTTGCATACCCTAGCTGCGGTGCGTAGCCGAGAAGGCCCGCCGCGATCTGCGTGTCGAATATGTTTTTTGGCATGAGCTGTGATGTCTGGTAGACGACCTCAATGTCCTGGCGCGCGGAATGTACGATCCAGGTTCTGTCCGTTGCGCACTTCCAAAATGAATGCATGTCGTCGCTTGCGAGCGGGTCGATGCAGTAAATGTCATCATTCGTCGCGATCTGGATCAGACACAATTCAGCGAAAAAAGTCTTCTCACGCATGAATTCTGTGTCAACACCAATACAGTCATGGTGGTTCAGATCAGCACTTAATGCGTCAGGTCGATCGACTAAGGTATATGCAGACATAAGTTCGAGGGGTGGCTCTGAACCCATCAAGATCACCTTGATGGAGTTCTGGTTTCGGATCCGAAGGTTAACATGCGATGATTGCCACTTCCGACTGGTCGACAGCGCGCCTAAAATTGCTGCCACTTCTCAAAACACTGTTTGATATCACATTACTGCGCAAAGGGCCGGAACACATTCCGCGTTCGGTCGTAATGTTGATCATGAATGTTGCGCTGTGGCTGTTTTCCGCACTAGCCGCGCTCGCATTGATCGATCGTTTCGACGATTCGGATTTTTTTCTTGGACTATTCAGCGGCACGGTCGGTATTCTTTGCTACGCGGGGCTCGTCATTCTTGCCGGCCAGCCAGACCGGCTGCTGCAGACAATTTCGGCGGTAATTGGTTGCGGCGCGCTGATCACGTTGGTATTTGTTGTTGAGTACGTATTGCTGACGCCGTTCATTGGCGAGGGATGGGCGGGCCTGATCGCAACCCTGATCCTGTTCTGGTCCGTACCCGTCGAAGGGCATATCATTGCCAGCGCAATCGATCGTCACTGGTATGTCGGCATACTGTTGGCTGTGACCGTCTTCGGCTTGCAGTATTTCATCAACTCGCTGGTAGCGTCTGTGCCCTGATGAGTCCTATGCACATACACATACTCGGAATTTGTGGAACATTCATGGGCGGCGTAGCTGCGCTCGCCAGAGCCGCTGGCTTCAAAGTCACAGGTTGTGACGGCGATGTTTACCCGCCAATGAGTACGCAGCTCAAGGACCTGGGCATCGAGATTCACAAAGGGTTCGATGCCGCACAGCTCGACATCAAGCCGGACTGCATCGTCGTCGGTAATGTCATGAGTCGCGGTATGGATGTCGTCGAGGCTATGCTCGACCGTGGCCTGCCGTATACATCGGGTCCGCGGTGGCTTGCCGATAATGTGCTGCAGGGCCGGCATGTGCTGGCCGTTGCGGGTACTCACGGTAAGACAACAACGGCGAGCATGCTGGCGTGGATACTGCACGATACAGGCCTGGCACCCGGATTCCTGATCGGCGGCATTCCGACCAACTTCGGTGTTTCGGCAAGCTTCGGGGACTCAAAGTATTTTGTTGTCGAGGCCGACGAATACGACACGGCATTTTTTGACAAGCGTGCCAAGTTTGTCCACTACAACCCGAATACGCTCGTGTTGAACAATCTTGAGTATGATCACGCCGATATCTTTGAAAATATCGACGCTATTCTATGGCAATTTCATCAGATGCTGCGCACTGTGCCGGGCGCGGGCCGTGTGATCATGAATTCGCTGGACGAGAATCTACTCAAGGTCATCGAAATGGGTTGTTGGACGCCAGTCGAAACCTTTGCGCTCGACGATACGGCTCAGTGGAGCGCAACGTTTGTAGATTCAGCTGAACGACGCATCAGCGTTCGGAATCCGGCAGGGGAGTCGGGCGAAGTTCGCTGGAAACTAGGCGGTCGACACAACCTGGAAAATGCGTTGGCCGCAATTGCTGCTGCGCAATCGGCCGGCGTGTCATTGCAGCAAGCGTTAGATGCTATGTCACGATTCGAGGGCGTCAAACGGCGCATGGAGCGCACCGCGACAGTGGGCGACATCGCAATCTACGATGATTTCGCTCATCACCCGACGGCAATTCGCCGTACAGTCGCTGCTATGAAACGGCGCTACCCAGGGCAGCGCATCGTCGTCGCTATCGATCCTCGCTCCAACACGATGAAGCTCGGCGTGCACAATGCCGCGTTGGCCGCCTCACTTGCGGACGCAGATGTTGTCTGGATGTACCAACCTGCCGATATGGATGAGGGCTTCGCCGCGTCCCTGGCGCCCTTGGCAGACCGGCTTCACTCATTTGATGATTACGACAAGCTGGTGACGGATATGGCGGGCAAAGTGCTTTCCGGTGACCAGGTGATTTTCATGAGCAACGGTGGTTTTGGGGCTGCCCGCCAGACATTGACCGCCGTACTGCAGCGTACGCGCAGCTGAACGTCCCAGCACGTCTATACTTAGAGTTTGCTGCAGTGACGTAGGGCGGGTCGTGCAAATTCCGCTGTTTCCTTTAAGTACCGTGTTGTTTCCGGGTGGCCCGTTGCCGCTGCGGATTTTCGAGCCACGTTACCTGGACTTGATCAGCAGCTGTCTGAGGAATGATTCTGCTTTTGGCGTTTTATTAATTCGCGAAGGCGGTGAGACTGGTCCCGCGACGACCTACAGTACGGGCACGCTTGCGCGCATAACCGATTGGTACCAGGGAAGCGACGGACTCCTTGGCGTCACAGCGGTCGGTGAGCATAGGTTTCGACTGACATCGAGTCATCAGCAGGCAAATGGGCTCAGCATAGGCGAGGTTGAAGTCTTGCCAGATGAACCGACGATGCCGTTGCCGGACGAGTATCGTGTGATGGCGGAAATTCTGGCAGGCGTGCTTGATGATCTGGGTCGCCTTTACGAATCTCTCGAAAGCCATTACGACGATGCAGGTTGGGTTTCTGCCCGATTCGTGGAAATTCTGCCGATTGCGCTCGAAAAAAAACAACTATGTCTTGAAAGCGGTGATCCTGTCGAACGCTTGAAGATCGTGCGCGACTTGCTGCAATCGGATATGTAGGATCCCGCTGTTGGAGCCCGCCATGCGGGCGATGACCGCCAGATCTGATTAGCACCGTGGATATCGCCCGCACGGCGGGCTCCTTGTATGTTGTGTTCGGGTTGTTTGGCAGCTTGATATGCTGGCCTCGAACCCCGGGGTGAATCCGCAGGCTGCCAAAGGCTATGACCTTGTCTTGTAGAGTGGTTCCCCCGCCCTAAT
>JACZSM010000116.1 GCA_022574185.1 Pseudomonadota bacterium | reverse complement strand
GGTATTGAATCGAACTTCGTGCCAGCGTGCTGTATAGCCGAGCGCCTCAGGAGAAATTGACTCCAGGTCGCGAGGATCCAGCGCACCACCGGGAGCCGCCTTGGCGAGCTCCGTTACGGCCGCTCCGCCATCGGGTAAATCCCAGCCGAGTTCGTCGAATAGCTCTGCCGAGACGAGGTGATAGGGCGCGTCGTTGGCGAGTAGCGCAACAACCTGGTCTTCAGCGGATGGCGATTCGACACAGCCCACGAGTGTCGGGCAGAGCGCAACCCCAAGAAAGGCGACTGCAATCGGTGCAATGCGAGGGACGATCACTCGTATATTGCGCATGACAGGATTTCCCAAATGAACATCGTCTTATGTTGAGCGTTCTTTGCGATGTGCGTCGCAGTTTAGCAAAGTGGCTGCGTGATCGTGGATCATTTCATTGCATATGAAATCGAACATGCTCCGCCAATATTCGTGCGGTATCGTGTCGCGTTGTTGTCACTGCGGAGATTCTACCGATGAAACTCATTGGACTGTTGCTGCTGGTTGTAGCGCCCACTCTTGCCCAGGGTCAGGATCTGCCCGAGGAGGTGATTCGCTACGCGGACATCGTATTTTTCAATGGCCAGGTGCTAACGGCAGACGCCGATAAGTCATTCACCGTTGCCGAAGCCGTCGCGGTACGCGACGAAAACATTCTGGCTGTTGGCACGAGCGCGCGGATACTCAGGCTCGCCGGACCGGAGACGCGACGCATCGATCTTCGCGGCCGATCATTAACACCCGGTTTCATTTACAGCGACGGCGACAATTCGGTCCCGGCCGGCGACATTCTCAAGGACAGTCAGTGGGGCGGCTTCACCCACCCGCACCTCGGCGGTGACACAATCGACCAGGCGCTGGCAACCCTGTCGTTCATCGTCGACAGGGAAGGCGCGGCCGGCGTGCCGATGTTTTTCAACCTGAGCGACTCATGGGCAAGTGTCGCGATGCAGTCCTGGGACATTACAACGTTCGACGAGATTGCTCCGGAGATACCGATCGCAGTTTACCTCGATAGCAGCTACGCGTTGTTGAACACAGCGATGATCGACCTGGCGATCGACAAGGGATTCCCGGCTGATCACTTTCATCTTGATCGCGACGATAACGGCAACTATACGGGCCGTGCCGGAGCGCAGCTCGTGGGTTTTGTCGGACGCGAAGTTCGGCCGTGGCCATCGGCTGCCTGGTTCGACGAAGTCGCAGTGCCGGACGCAGTGCAGACTCTTGCCAAATATGCGCGACACGGCGTTACGGTGGCGACCGGTCACATGAGTGCGCCGACGATGACGGTGCTCAATCGGCTGTTTCACGAAGGCGATGGCCGGCAACTCGCAGTGCGCGTTTATCCGGGACTCGACTTTCTACGGCAAAATCCCGAGGGCGAACGCTACCTGAAGCGAATCGGCAACCTGGTCGATTTTTCGCTGACTGACGATCGTGGCCCGATGGTGACGATCGTAGGCGCGTCGGTCGGTCCGCATTCGGGTTCTCCCGATGCTGCGGCAAGCCTGCTGACGATCGAGCCGAAGCAGACCGTCATCCCGGAGCTGAGCCCGAATACGCACGGTTTCAATCGGTGGACGGCCCAGTGGTTCACGGGCCTCGGGCAGGGTGACCTCAACGAGTTGCAGCAGACACAGACGGATTACCATAACGTGCTACTCGCGCGGCAACATGGCTGGAATGTCACGGGCGTGCACAACATGGGCAGCGAGGCGATTCGCCTGGCAATGCAAAATGTCGCGACGGCTGAGCGCCAGCAAAACATGTACGTCAAAGAACTCTGGCGACCGCAGGGATTTGATCACAATATCGACTGGATTCCCGAAGTGTTCGAATACTTCAATGCCAATCCAGAGCTGCGTGACATTATTCGTTTTGGCGTGTCGCTGAATACCGGCATCAATCAACGCGATGCCCTTCCGCTCGGTATCGAAAAGGTGATCGAGGCGCAGTGGGGCAGGGAAGGACTGGAGCGCATGGCGCCTTTGCGGATGCTGCTTGATAACGGCATCCCGTTTCACATCGAGGGGTCGGAACCCGATGATGATAGAAGATACCCGACCTGGTATATGCATCTGGCCGTGACACGTATTTCAAAACATGGTGATGTCGTTGCCCCCGACCAGGTCCTGGATCGGGAGGAGGCCCTGCTCGCATTAACGCGCTGGGCGGCGCGGTTCATCGGCGCGAGCGACACCCTCGGTTCGATTGAGCCTGGCAAGCTGGCCGATCTCGTCATATTAGACGGTAACATCATGGATGTTGCGATTGAAAATCTTGCCGAACTTAAGCCGGTGCTCACACTGGTCGGTGGCAAGATCGCGTACGAGTCGACGTCGCTGTAGCCGGAGTCTTCATCATGCCGAAGTTCGAGGTAGTGATTTTGCTACTCGTGATAATCGCTATTCCAATTGCTGCGTCGGCAGGCGATGAGGTCGACTATTCGGCGCCATACCTCGTTGTCGAGGATGGCGAACTGGTGACGAAATACCCGGCTAAAGAGCATGCAGGTGCATCGCCGCAGGCCGACACGCAGGCAAGCAATACGACTGCATCGACGCCCCAGCAAGGCGGTCTCGAAAACGTTTGG
>JACZSM010000002.1 GCA_022574185.1 Pseudomonadota bacterium | reverse complement strand
CCGCTGCCTTCGTCGAATTCCCAGTGGCCGAGCGGTCCGGCAGCCGCTGACTTGATCGAAATGCCGGCTACAGCCCATTCGTCATCGCCGAGCCAAGTCCACGACGTCGCGACCGTCGGGGCCGCACTGGCCTCGGTGCTGCCGCCGCCGTTGCCCGCGTTTAACGCGAGGTCCCATTTCTCCGGCGTCTGACCGGGCCCGGGGGCCAGGTTGTAGTCGACAACGTCGTCGACACCGAGCACGCCGAAGACCAGTTCGCCCACAGCAGAGCTGACGTCCACGGAAGCGCTCCCACCGGTGTTGGCCGAAGCCGGGGCAAAGGTGCCCAGGGGAGTCGTCTGGTCGACACCGGTGAAGGTCATTACGCCGATCATCGCGCCGTCGGCGGCCGGGCTGCTGAAGTTCACTACCACGTCGGCGGTCACCGCGGCCGGCGCGACGAGCGACCAAATCTCCACCCGAATCTGGCCGCCGGGGGAGTTGATCGATCCCCTGGGGCTGAGGCTCTGCGCGCCGCCGTTGTACGTGATCGAGCTGACGGTCTCCACGCTGACTTGCGCGATGGAGACGCCTACCAGCATCAGGCGGTCGCTGCCGGAGGTGGTGTGGGAGATGTTGATGCTCGCACCCAGCGTCGTACCGGTGCTGGTCGTATCGACTCCCACGGCCGCACTGGCGGGAGACGTGGCAAAGCCCAGACCAACGAACGCCAGCACCAGCAGACAGCTACGCCACGCTGCAGCGACACCCAACGCGCGCGTTGGCCGCAGCCTGCCGCTATCATTGCGGAGCTCTCCGATGTCACTCACTCCTTTTGTTATTCGACTCACTGTCATCAAGCTCAATGTCTCGATTTACAAATCCGAAAGACCACAGTTAGTCCGCCACTCGGCGGCCGTGGTCGAATCGAGGCAGGCGCTTTCTATAAAAAATGCATTTTCAGGATCGGCCTACGCCGCGCCCGACACGATTACTGTCGAAATATTAGCGACTTAGTCGAAATTATTATGTGAGCTACATGCCGGATGGCGGGTGATCGCGGGCGCACAATGTGACGGGGTTCACAACATTGGAATATGCAGCGAATCTGGAGCTATCTGGGCATTGACCGAGGTACTAATTGCATCGCCTTGGGGTGCGTGAGCCCGGCGGCTGTTTTTAGTTGAAATAGATCTCCGCCTGTGGATAAAACGCAACCCAGGCGAACCAATACGCGATCGTTGACGTTGTCATGCTGAGTTGTTCGCCGGCACGCGGACCGGACACGGCACTACCCCAAACATCCCACACAGTTCCTTCATCATCTTGCAGTACGTTTGATGTGTTGCCGTCTTGTAGTGCGCTGAAATTCAGAATCGTTCCATCGGCAAGTTGCCGATTGAATGCAGCGGCGAAATTCAAGTTCGAATTTCCAACAATGACGACTGACTGGCCACCGACTTGATCATTGATGATCTGCGTCGTATCGCCGAAGCCTCGAAGTTGATACACCTTGACCTGGTCGCCCTGGCGAATGCCCAGCACGCGAGCCTTGGGATGCAATCGGCTGTCCGTGTTCTGAACGGGGAAAAGCAGTCCGGCATTGTCGCGGTAACTGCCGTAAGGATAAACACCATATTGTCTCGTAAAGCCGGTATTTCTCGTCAGGATCGAGGCATTGGGGTACATGTCACGAAGCGTGCTCTTCGTTGTCTCGATGATTTGCAGTCGATCGGTTTGTTCACCGATGCGCACGCCATTCACAGCAATTTCCATCATCTGCACCCAGAGGCTTTCGGTCTCCCGGTCATAGAGAATCAAGTTGGAGTTGAACAGGCGTCCTGATACGCCGAGTGTCGGATTCGACAATGTATCGTCCACATCCCAGGCGAATGCGCTGCCGGTGAGTGGGCAGTAGCTGACGACAAAGGCGTTACCTGCGTCACCGCCAGCATCATTTATGATTTCATGCCAATCCATGACGTCGTGCGGATAGGCCCTGACTTCACTGCCGCTGCGAACGGCAATGACCAGGTCATCGTCGGCAACATCCGTGTTAATCGCGATGGGCTCGAATTGTGGGTTGTCGATGGAGGGAATACCGTCACGACCGGGGCCACCATCGATAACGCTGCTTGCGTCTATCAGCCACGTGCCGCCCGGTTGCGAGTTTGCAGGCTGATTGCCGCCCCCGCTACCGCCACCACAGGATGCGAGCAGCAGTGCCGAGACCACTGAAAACAGAAACAAGCGGGCTATTGCATGCGCGAAGGTCATCGAGACGGTCCCCCTGAACGGTCCGAGTCACTGTAATAGTGACCGCCCGATGCGACGAACTATTACCAGCGCACCAAACCTTGCTTGGCACGGTTCATAGCTGTTTGATTTTAATAAAGAAAAATTGCCTTCAGCAAGGCTTCAGCATTCCTCACTGACACTGTCGGTCTGCGGTCGCCGCCGGCGTGCATTGGCGGTCCATCGATTCACACCCACAAGGAATATTTCATGAAACGCAACACAACGACGATCGTCGCCGCAATCGCATTTTTCGCATTAATGCCCATGACGGCATCCGCGGACAGCGGTCTCTTTCTTGGTGGCAGCCTCGGCGCCGCTACACTGGACGAAGACTTTGATGGACTTGATGTTGATTCAGACAGCACATCTTTCAGGATCACAGTCGGCTGGCAGTTCAGCGATGCTTTATCGTTTGAGGTGGGCTATCACAGTTTCGGCAGGTTCGAAGAGCAAGTGGATGTCGGTGGTGTCATCACCGATATATCCGTGATTGCCGACGGTTTTACGCTCGGCCTGACCGGCAGCGTGCCACTAAGCAGTAATTTTTCCCTGTTCGGTCGCGTCGGTGCGTTCTTCTGGGACGGTAATTCGGAAATCAACCACATCACTGTCGCGCTCCCTGAGGACACCAATCTCTTCCTCGGCGCAGGCGCAGATGTGAAGGTCTCAGAGACCTTGTCGATCATCGGCGACTGGACGCAATACGAGCTCGAGGGAACCCGTAGCGACGTGATCTCAATCGGTTTCAAGTTGCGGTTCTAGAAGTTCGCGAGTGAATTGGCAGAGTGCCAGGGAAGGCGCTCTGCCAATGTTGTCAAGAGATGTCGCCAGCCGACGCGTGTCACGTCAGGCAGATGGCAAACCGTCGACCAGTTCTTCCATCATCTTTCGCGTTGCCGCATCGGGCAATTCACCGTAAGCCGCACCGATGTTGTCGAGCATGTTCTTGGGCTTACTCGTGGCTGGCGTGACGCAGGTAACGGCCGGGTGCGCTGCAACGTACTTGATGAAAAACTTGCCCCACGAATCCGCACCAAACTCCTGCGCCCAGTCCGGCACGTCCATGCCGCGGACTCGGCTCCATAAGCGCTTGCGCCCGAACGGGATGTAGACAAGCACCGCAATGCCCAACTCCTGGGCCAGTGGCAATATCGTTTTTGCCGACAATCGGTTGTCCACTGCGTAGTCGACGCCGATAAAGTCGATGCGGTAATCACGCATGGCTTTTTCGAGATCCGCATATCGACGGCGATTGGTCGACGTTGTACCGATGTACCTGATACGGCCGTCTTCCTGGTATTCCTTGATGATGCCCATCTGCGTCGGTATGTCGGCCAGGTTATGTACCTGGATCAGATCGATCGGATCCTTGCCAAGGCGTGCAAACGAACGTTCGACTTGCGCCTGGGCAGCCGCCGGGTCAGCGGTACCACCGCCTCGACGTGCGACATTTATTTTGGTCGCCCAGAAAATCTTGTCGGTATTGCCAGTCTTGCGTGCTATCTGCCCGCAGACCTCCTCAGACGCCCCATAAGATGGCGCGGTATCGAGAACGGTACCGCCATTATCTACCAGCGTTTCAATAACGCCGCGAAGTGCAGTCACGTCATCGCCCTGTGCGACGGATCGAAACGTGGCCGAAGTGCCGAGACCGACTATCGGTATTTTCTCGCCCGTTCTGGGGATTGCGCGGGTAATGAGGTCGCCGCTGTCGAAGGCTCGCAACAGTTCGGTCGGCACAGCGCACGCGGCGGCGATCATTGCAGAATTCTTGAGATATTTACGTCGTGTCAGCATGCTGGGGTCCCCAAAGGTCAGTCAGTCACTGTACAGGCAACCGGGCATTACAATATCAGCTTATATTATTCAGCCTGACCCCATATTATCGATAAAGAATCCTCTATGTCGTTACCGATTTTTAAAAACTCAGTATGAAGAGCATCGCAAAAGTACGTTCAGTGCTCATCGGGTTGGTATTGCTTGTCGTATTGTCGATCACACTTGCCCTCACCTGGCTGCGTTGGGAATCCGGGTTGCCGAGAGCCGACTGGTTCAACAAACGGCAAGGCCAGATCGAGAGCGTAATTGCCAGTGAGTCCATCACGCCGCACGGGCAAAGTTCGGAGTCGGTGCGACTGGTATCCGACTCCGGCCTGCAAGTGTCTTTCCGTGTTATCCGCGAAGTGGCAAACAATGCTCCACTGCCTGTGTTGTTGATACTGGGTGGACACCGTACCGGAAGTCGTGCGGTCGAATTATTTGGCGAAGTTGACGATCAGGCAATAGTCGGAGTGGACTACCCCTACGACGGACCTGAAAAGGCGAAAGGTGTGACAGCGATCGCGAGAGCGATCCCACTGGCCCGGCAGGCAATGCTGGACACCACTCCGGCGGTATCACTGATTCTCGACTGGCTGCTTGAACAAACCTGGGTCGACAAGAAAAGAATTATCATCGTTGGCGCCAGTCTCGGCGTACCGTTTGCTGCCAGCGCCGCTGCCCGCGATGAGCGCATTACGGCCGTCATGCTCGTCCACGGTGCAGCCGATAACCGGCTGTGGCTCGAGGCACAGGTCGCACGACGCACAGATTCGAAATTACTGCACTATCCGCTGGCGACTATTCTGCACTGGCTGGCCTACGGTCCGGTACTCGACACCAGCAAACATATCGCCACTGTCGCGCCGCGCCCGGTACTGATCATCGGTGCACGCAATGACGAGCGTACGCCCGCCGGACAAACGGAATTATTATTCGATGCCGCGCGCGAACCCAAACGCTTGCGCTGGACCGAAGGCCAGCACATTCAACCGGATAGACCCGGGACAATCGAAGAGCTACTGCGAATTGCAAAGGAGGAACTGCCATTCCTCACGCAATGATCATGCCTTTATCATTCGCTAGCTGCGGTTGATATTGTCGAGTCGGCAAGTGTCACAACTCGTCCGACTAATTGCCCGGTCGGTTGCCCATCATCAAACGCTAGTTGGCCATTAACCCATACTTTTACGACGCCAACAGAAACCAGCGTCGACTCTGCCATCGTCGCGTGATCTGCGATGCGGTCCGGATCGAACAGGACGAGATCGGCATAAGCTCCTGCCAGCAATCGACCACGGTTTTTTATGCCCATGGAATCGGCCGACAGGCCGGTCATCTTGTACACGGCTTCCTCGAGCCCCAGTGTGCCGAGTTCGCGGACAAAGCGCCGGAATACGCGCGGAAACGATCCCCATCCTCGCGGATGGCCGCTCTCGTGGCTGCCATCGGAACAAATATTGGTGTAGCGCCATTGCATCAACTTGACCACATCATTTTCATCCATGCCTTTGGCGATGATGCTAGAGCCCCCTTTACCTGTTTCCTTGCGATATTGACCAGCAGCGGCGGCCAAATCCAGCAAGGTTGAAACGACATCCGTTTCTGTTATATGCGCGATCTCCGCAATGCTCATGCCGTTGTAAGCTGGATTCGGCGGGTACTCTGTGAGAACGATGTCTTTTGCCGGACTCGTGTGTTCAAACGTGAATTCAGCCGTGTCCCTGTTCGTATAGTCCCGGTCTGGAAACAAAACGGCCAGGTTGCTCTGCCAACGCAGGTAGGGATAGATGTCGGCAGTGATCTCGATGCCTTCTGCTCTTGCTGATTCCAGTAACTCGATGACGTCGTCACCAGTGCCCCAAAAAGTATTGTCGGCGAGCTTTATGTGTGCAACATGTACGCGAAGCTTGGCTTCGCGGCCAACGCGAATGATCTCCTCGAGGGCGTCCATGAACCGGTCATCTTCATCACGCAGGTGACTGGAATAGCCGCCGCCATAACGCGCGGCTACTTTTGCCAGCTCGATGATTTCCTCCGTCGACGCATAGATGCCGGGCTCGTACTCGAGTCCGGCACCGAGGCCAATAGCGCCTGCCCGCATATCCTCCTCGAGCAGTGCCTGCATCGCTTTGATTTCGGTGGCAGTGGCATGACGACGATAATCACCTCCCATCACCGCTGCACGCAGGCTGCCGTGTCCCGAGAATACGGCGATGTTGACGGCGATAGGATGATCCAGAATTCCCTGGTTGATATCCGCTTGTGAAATGTAGCCGGACACCTCATCAAGATCAGGTCCGCCATCCGATCCGCGAATGATTGTGGTGACGCCCTGGCTCAGCACAGCAGGCATGTGCGGGTATTCGTCAGAGTCGCCATCATGGTGGCTGTGTGTGTCGATGAACCCGGGTGCAAGTACCAGCCCACTCGCGTCGAAGATTGTTTCGCCCGGGATCTGAGTCAGGTCGCCGATCTCGACAATGCGATCATCGTCCATTCGCACGGCCCCCTCGAAACCGGGGCTACCCGTACCGTCAATAATCATGGCATTAATGATCAATGTGCTGGTCGGGGCGGGATCCTGCGGCTGGCAGCCGGCAAGCATGGCTACAGAAACATAAATTGCGAGCGGAATCAGGCGATCATGCGTCATGAGTTCATCCTCGTGGCAACGATGTATCTGTTTCGAAAATACTAAAGGGCAAGAAACTCTTTCTCTACAGCTTCGCCGATTTCCCGTGTCGTGCTGGTCCCGCCCATGTCCTTTGTGCGCACCTCGCCGTCGGCAAGTACTTTCATAATCGCTGCTTGTATACCATCTGCAGCCTCTGTCTCGTCCAGATGATCGAGCAGCATGCGCGCTGCTTCGATCGAGGCAATCGGGTTAACGATGTTCTTGCCCGTATATTTCGGTGCAGAACCATGGATCGGTTCAAACATCGACGGAAATTCTTTTTCGGGATTGATATTACCCCCGGCGGCGAATCCCATTCCTCCCTGGAGCATGGCTCCAAGGTCCGTAATGATGTCCCCAAACAGGTTCGAAGCGACAACGACGTCAAAGTACTGCGGATTCTTCACGAACCACATGGTCATTGCATCGACAAGGGCCATATCGGTTTTGATATCCGGATACTCCCCGGCTATCTGATCAAAAATCGAGTCCCAATAAACCATAGAGTAAATCAACGCATTGGACTTGGTGCAATTTGTCACGAGTCCCACGGGGTCCTCGTCGCCCAGTTTTTTTCGCGTGCGGGCCAGGTCGAACGCGTATCGCATTATGCGCTCACAACCTTTTCGCGTAAAGACAGCCATTTGGTTGGCGAACCCCTCCGGTTTGTCCGGCATAAAAAATCCGCCATTTCCCGAGTACTCGCCTTCGGTGTTTTCCCGGACTACGACCATGTTCACTGTTTCGGGTGTGGCCGTTCTTATGGGCGTATCTACGCCTGGATAGAGTTGAATGGGCCGCAAATTGACGTATTGATCAAATCCCTTGCGAATCTGCAGCAGGATAGCCAGAGAAATGTGATCCGGTACTTTTGACGCATCACCGATGCAACCAAGAAAGATGCCATCAAAGTCCTTCAGCACCTCAAGCAGGTCATCCGGACCCATCTGGCCGTGCTTGAGGTAGTAATCACAACCCCAGTCAAATTGTTCAAAATTGACTTCAAACGAGAATTTCTGCGCGGATGCTTTTAATATTCTGACTGCTTCAGCAGATACTTCGGCGCCGACACCGTCTCCCGGAATAATTGCAATTTGATGACTTTTCAAGGTTTTTTGTTCTAAGTGTCTGAGCGTTTACCACTATTTGGGAAGTGCACACCATACAGGATGATGCGGAATAATCATTCCACGATTACACATGCGCCGTTAGAGCCTGGCCTGTGATCGAATGGGGTTTTAACCCATCAGTTCATCAATAACCGGGCAGTCGTGCAAAGTGCCGTCGTGGCACTGCGCCTGCAATCGGGATAATGCCAGCCGCATCCGCTTCAATTCACGAATTTTCGTTTGCACATCGTTGATGTGTGCGTCGAGTAATTCGTAGACGTCTGCGCATGCCGGGCGTTGTTGATGGGCGAGATCTGTTAGTTGCCGAACTTCGTCCTGGCTAAATCCCAGCGCGCGACTGCGCAGGATAAATTGCAGCCATTTGCGATGCATCTCGTCATAACTGCGGTAGCCATTCGCCCGACGCACGGCCTGCGGCAACAATCCGATTTTTTCGTAATAGCGGATGGTTTCTACCGGGCAGTCACAATCCGCCGACAGTTGTCCAATGCGCATGTGTGCTTGACCTTGTAGTAACTACAGGGTCTAGCATACGCGGACGCGGCGATCGTGCCAATTCAAGATGAGCAAGCATGGCCGAAATTATTGAGTTCTCTGTCATCACCTGCCCAAGTTGCGGGCACCAGGCGAGCGAACGCATGCCTACCAATGCCTGTCAGTTTTTTTATGAATGCACGGGTTGTAGTGAAATGCTCAAGCCCAAGCAGGGCGACTGCTGCGTATTTTGCTCATTTGGGTCGGTCAAATGCCCGCCCATACAGGCCGGTGAGGGCTGCCACGATGGCTAGCACGGATTTAAAACTGGATGCACCCGGAACGTTAACCAGGCCGGGCCCGGTTGGGCGCGTGGTGGGGATTGGTTTCGGGCTGATTTGCCTATGGTACGTGGGTGGCCTGATCGAGGTTGCGGCTAGCGTTACTTCGGCGACGGCGATATCAGGGAAGTCATCTGGAATGGCATTGTCGTCGGCCTGTTTCTGATTAGCTACGTGATCAACATCGGCTATTCGCGTGCCTGGAAAAAGTGGCCGGCGGTCGCCAGCGCCGCTGTTTTTGCCATGATCGCCGGGTTCGCTTACCTGACTGAAGGCGTCTTCCAGACGCAAACCTTGGCCCGAGCTATCTGGAGTTGGGAGATCTATTGGTTCTCGCACCTTGGAATAGCTTTTCTTGTCGTGGGCGTTATCGGCACGCCAGGCTGCGAGATGCGTGCGTTCCACGACCTGTTTTCACGTCTCACCGGAATTCCAACGCAAGAGCACATCTGTCCGGTCGGACCGCTCAAGCCAATCGATCAATGGGAGGCGCGGCAATCCTGGCGGTAGCGATCAAAAGCCTGCTTTTGCGACCATCCTGGCCCGTCGCGCATCTACGAGGCGTCAACAATCAAATGTAAGGATCCTTGACGCCATGAATTTGAAAAATATTGTATCAGTGGTCGCCGCCCTGGCGATGGCAACAGCTGCGCTCGCCGGGGAAGAATTTCGGACCAAGCTCTCGATTGCCGTTATCGAAGGTGACGGTGACGATGGAATCCATATCGAGTTCGACGATCTGGGTTTGGATTTTCACCAAATGCAGGTCGGTGAAAATCGCTCGATTATCGACAAGTCAGGTCGTTCGATCCTCGTGACCCGCGAGGAGGACGGCATCAGATTTGATGTCGACGGCCGTACGATTACGATGCCCATGCTCCACGAAGACAGCCATAATTTCATGTGGATTGACGGCGGTGGCGCCGAAAACGTTGATATCGATTTCATGCACCACCGCAAATTCCTTATGGATCGCGGTAATTTCGTGATGGACCACAGCAATTTTGCGTCCATGCATAGCATGGACGGCACCATGATTGTCAGTGACGCACCGATCGACGCGGCTACACAACAGGCGATAAAGTCGTTGCTGGAGTCAACCGGTCACGGCAGCGAGGTGCGCTTCGTCGATGGGGAAAATCGAAATCATGGCCTGCATGAGGTCAGATTGATGAAGACGGAGATCGAATAATCTGATCAGGACCAATTTTCGGCCGGGCTAGTTGTCGCCCGCACTGCCAAAATCTTTATGCGTAAATATTCGTGGCATGCCCGGGTCGGAATAGTGCTCCACCAGTGACCTGACTTTTTCGACCAGGGCAGCACGGGCTACGCGCAAGTCGTCGAGTTCGCTTCCCAGGCGAATCAGTTTGAATATCGACAATACCGAGTTGAGCAGGCTTGCCTCTGCCTCTATGATTCGTACCGAGGCGATGAAACTGAACGACAGCGCCACAACCGCGACAAGCCCCCAACCGAGTCCGAAACCGATCCCGACTGCGATCGCGATAGCCAGGTAGAGGACAGGCAATAGCAGAACTGTTGCGATGACTTTCAAAGTAGCGATGTCGTCCAATTCATAGCTGAAACGTTCGCCGACCGTCGCGGCAAGCCAGCCAACCGGCAGGTGCAATAGCGCGCCGGGAATCGCAATAGGTAGCAGGACGAGCATCGTCAGCAGACGAAGTATCATCTTGCCAATTGCGCGACCTAGTGTTACGCGATGGCGCAATTGATGATCTTTGAGTCCGAGCATATCCAGTCGCGCCTGGTAATTTTCTACCTCGTCACGAAATGCCTGCATGTCGGGATTCTCGATCTCCCGCAGATATCGATCCACGAAGCGCCGGCTCAATTCGACATACTCGCCGGGGCTCAGCGATGCTTTCGAAGGCTTATACAGTCGTCTGGCCGTTTGAATAAAACGTAATGTGTGCCAGTCCGGCGCATTGAGCGTAACGATAGCCAACGCATCCGCGAGGTGCTCCGTTAACCGTCTGACCGTTTCCTGTTCATTCTGCTGATAGTCTTGCATCCATTGATCATCTATGACGATCGGTTCGCCAAACTCAATAAGCACCTGGCTCCTGAATCGGTGGCGGTGAATGTAATTCAACCCACAAGGGATGATTTTGACCAGGACTTTACCGCGCACGGCCACCGCCAGTGCGATGCGTGCGGTACCGGTTTTCAGTTTAACCAGTTGTGATTCCGTATGACTGACGCCCTCCGGAAATACGCCCATGCAATTGCCGGACTCGATGACCTCGTAAAACTTTTCGAACGCGTGTTGATTATCAACCTCACCATCATGCTCTTCGCGCCGGTATACCGGCACGGCGCCCATTGCAGTCAATACTGGCGCAAGCAATGAATATTTCCAGAGCTTCGCATTAGCCATGAAATGCAGTGGCCAACGGCCGCATTTCGCGGTCAACAGCCAGCCGTCCATCAGGGCATTGGGATGGTTGCCGGCGAAGATCAGCGGCCCGTCACTCGGCACGTTGTCAGCGCCAACGACATCGATACGGCGAAAAAACGTATTCGTGATGATGTGAATCAGCGCGATGACGATACGCTGGAACATCTCAGGCCCCGCTGCGTTTCCGGATCATCGCACTTTGCGATGTTGTCCGATTGCTGTCAATTCTCGGCAACGCCGCGACTGATTTTTTCTATATACCCGTCCTACTAAACCGACTGGTCTATCTCTACAAGCGGTCTTTGTCCGCGAATTTTTATTCGTCGGGCCAGGCTGCTATAGCGCGTTGCCTGAAGAAGTGAGTCGTTTATTGGACAGGCCAGGGCGAGACGATGTTGTTGTGAAAACAAGTCGTAAGAATGAGCTTCCCAACTCGTTGCGAGAGCGGTTCGACATCATCAGGGAATATTCGCGGTTTCTGTTGATGGTGCAGTCAGTTTCTGACAACGACAAGTTGGCCGCTTCAGAGTGGCCTCGGGCTGCCAGCGCCTTGGCGAACCATAGGCGCCGTGGAAAACGAATAAGAAAATCTGACAGGCGATTACTACTCGTGGCGCAGGGCATCGATCGGATCGAGGCTCGCAGCCCGCTTGGCCGGCCACATGCCGAATACCAGGCCGACGGTAGCGCTGAACGTAAAGGCCGTTATTATCGATGCCGAACTGATTTGCGTCTGCCAGCCCGCAAACTCCGAGGCGAAATACGATGCCCCCGCACCCAGCGCAAGCCCAAGTCCGCCGCCGAGCAGGCAAAGCACCATCGCTTCGACGAGGAATTGCAATAGGATATTGCCGTTTGTGGCGCCCATCGCCTTGCGAATGCCGATTTCGCGTGTTCGCTCAGTCACTGTGACCAGCATGATGTTCATAATGCCGATGCCGCCGACCAAAAGACTGACACCAGCAATTCCGGCGAGTAGGTAGGTAAATACCTCGGCCGCTTCCTGGCGCGTGTCGAGAAATTGTTTACGGTTCATGATCGAGAAGTCGTTGTCGGCGCCCGGCAATATGCCGTGCTCGCGGCGCAGGATGCGTTCGATGTCGACCATCGCCAGTTCGATGGACACACCTTCTCGGACTTTCGCACTAATATTTTCGACGCGATCATTTCCGGCAACACGAAACTGCGCGGTACTCAGCGGTATCCAAACGTCATCGTCGGGGTTGCGCCAACCCGATGATCCTTTCGACTCGAGCACGCCGATGACGTCGAAAGAAATTGATCGAATTTGTATGGTGCGCCCGACGATGCCGGCCGCATCAGTATCGAGCATTCCCGGGATCTCGCTGGCAAGAACGGCGACGCGGCGCCTGCCTGCATCATCTGACGAGTCAAACATGCGACCGACGGCGATGTTGAACAGGTGGACATCGGCGTAATTAGGCGTTGTGCCCAGGATGGTTACGTTTATATTTGTATTGCCGTACTTGATCTGCTGACGATTGTCGATTTCGGGCACGATGCCGTCGAAGTAGATCGAGTCCCTGGCAAGTGCATCGGCGTCATCGGTCGTCAAAGTTTGCTGATTGCGGGAAACGCCACGGCTGAACCGATTGGATGAACCAATAGACAGGATATCGCCGCCAAGCGCCTCCATTTGTGCGTCGATAGCCGCTTGTGCGCCGGCACCGAGTGCCACCATGGTGATAACGGCTGCCACACCGATAACGATGCCGAGCATTGTCAGCGCCGCACGAAACAAGTTGCCGCGAATGGACTGCAAGGCGATCAGGAATGTTTCGCCCAATAACATCAGCGCGCCTCAATGCCGGGTACGGTGCCGACGCGACGGCTAATCCACCTCTGCAGTTGTTCCTGTGTCTCGACGAGATGAGCGCTCGGCAAAATGAGCACGCGGTCCAATTCTTCAAGGCCCGAAATAATTTCGACGCGATCAAAGTCGGTAATGCCAGTCTTGACATTGACGACGCGGGTGCCGCCATCGTCCTCTTGCACGACGACCCAGAAGTCACCGCCGAAACGGTAGTCGGTATCAGGCTCTGCAGAACGCGCACCGCTGCCGGAGCTGTTGGGGAAACCACCGCCTGCGCCGCGACCGCCCAATCCGTCACCGCGCCCTGTGTTCGAAAATACCTCGCGTATAATCTGCTGCTCCGCACTGCTCAATGTATCGCCGGATCGCCGCTTGCTCATGATTTCGCGAAATTTATCGGCATCAACGCCCTCTGGAAGCTCGATCGTTCGGCCGCCCATACTGACTGTCTGTACGCCCTTGCTCGCGTCGGGAGATCCGGCAGGCTTGTTGCCGCCGCCGGATAGTTCTTTGCGTAAATCAGATTCGCTCATGCCGATAATTCTGGCCGTAGGTGAAATATCGCGCTCGGTACGAAGGGCCATGATGGGCAGAGACAATACGTTATCGCGCCTGGCGATCGATAGCTCTACTTCAGCATTCATGCCCGGCAAAAGCAGGCCTTCGGGATTGCGGATCGATATCAGTACAGCGAACATCGTAACGTTTTGCTCGACAACAGCCTGAGGCTCGATTTTGGTAACGTAACCCGGGAATGGCTGATTTGGATAGGCTGCCACCGTTATTTCGGCGGTCATTCCCGGACTTACCTTGCCAATATCGGTTTCGTCAATCAGCGCTCGGATCTGCACGGCACTGAGGTCCGCCATCTTCAGCAATAATGTACCGCCACCTACGTCTTGTGTCGGCGATGAGATGACCTGCCCTTTCTCAACTGGTTTCTCGATGACAGTGCCCGATATCGGGGCGCGAATATCCGTATCGTCGACTGCGATTCGCGCATTTTCGACGTCGACTTCAGCACTGACGACCTGCGCCTCGGCGTTAGCCAGTTCGAGAGCAGCTTGTTCGTAGTCGGTCTGCGTAAATGTTCCTTGCTTGACCAGGGATTCGGCACGTTTCATTTGCGATATGGAAATAGTACGCCTTGAAATTGCGGCCTTGAGTTCGGCTTCGGATTGCGCCAGGCGATTGCGAACCGTCCGCGGGTCAATGCGTACCATCGGCTCGCCTTCTTCAACATAGTCGCCGGTTGCGACCAGCAGTTCGAGTACTTCGCCGGACGCCTTCGACTTCACTTCTATCGTCGCCAACGGCTCGACGACACCGGTTGAGCCTACCGACACGCTAATAGAGTGTCGCTCAACGGCGGCCGAGCTATAAATTGGAGCAGCAGTCTGTTCATCCGCACAGGAAACAAGGAATAGGGCTGTTATGAGCAGCATTATTCTGGTCATGCTTCGTCTCCAGAGGGGCCGTCGCTGATGACGGCGCCATCGCTCAGGCGGATCGTGCGGGCAGCGTGATCCGCAACGCGCTTTTCATGTGTGACGATAATGATCGTGTTGCCAGAATCGTGCAGCTTATCAAACAGACTCATGATCTCGCGACCCGTGGCCGAATCCAGATTTCCCGTCGGCTCATCGGCCAGCAGAATGCTCGGTTCCGTAACCAAAGCCCGAGCAACTGCGACGCGCTGACGTTGGCCGCCCGACAATTCCGACGGTCGGTGCGACATGCGATCGGCGAGCCCCACGGTCTCGAGTGCATGCTGTGCACGATCATGTCGCTCCCTGCGCCTCATGCCCGAATAAATCAGCGGCACCTCGACGTTCGCCAGCGCAGTCATCCTGGACAGTAAATTGAAGGTTTGAAACACGAATCCAATGTCACGATTGCGCGCATGCGCGAGTTGCCGATCATTCATCGCAGATACAAGTCGTCCGTTCAGCCAGTAATTGCCGCCAGTCGGCGAATCGAGACAGCCGATGACATTCATCATCGTCGACTTGCCGGATCCGGACGGGCCCATTACCGCTGTGTATTCATTGCGCTCGATAGTCAGTGACACTGACCGCAGTGCATAAATCGTCTCGCCGCCCATGTGATAGATGCGCTCGATGTCCTGCAGACGAATGACCACATCGGATTGGGGTTCGGGTATCGCTACTGCGTTCATTGAAGCCATTATAAAGAGTTTGCTGTCAAAGGTGTGTATGTGCTTGATATCATGTGCAACTTATTATCTTGGGAATAGCTGAATGCGGCATTTTTTGATCACCGTGTCTTATTTAATGGCGGCATGTTGGGCGGCGTTTGCCCTTGCAGACGCTCCTGTTATCGATCCGGCTGAAGATCATAAATACTTTGGACCGATTGAAGAAATTCTGTTCTGGACGCCCGAGCAGAAAGTTTCAGGATTTCGCAACATCAACCGACTCTATTGGACCAGGGGCATCTGGGCAGGCGATAACCCGTTCCCGCTTCCATACGACAGGGTTGATCTCAGTGAGTTGCAATTTGAATTCGAGGATACCGTAGTAACAATCGACGATTACGTAAAGCGACACAATGTTGCCGGGCTACTCGTCATTAAGGACGGCAAGATCGTCTACGAGCGCTATGAGCTCGGCAATACGCCTGAGTCGTTGTGGCTGTCCTGGTCGGTCGCGAAATCTGTCACCTCCATGTTGGTGGGCGCGGCGATTCGCGATGGTTATATCGAAAGTATTGACGAGAAAGTAAGCGACTATCTGCCGCGTCTGAAGAATTCATCATACGACCGCACCTCCATTCGAAATCTTTTGCAGATGGCATCGGGTGTCGAATGGAATGAGGACTATGTGGATCGCAAAGCCGATATCAATACGATGCAGTGGGATACGCTGAGCGTGTACGCGTACCTGAAACAAAAGCGGCGAGTCGCCGATCCAGGTGAGACATTCAACTACAATACCGCGGAAACCAACCTGGTTGGCACGCTGTTGCGTGCCGCGATTGGCAACAACCTCTCAACCTACCTGTCGGAGAAGATCTGGCGGCCGTTTGGCATGGAATTTAACGGCAACTGGCAACTTAGCGAAAAGGGCGGAGGAGAATTCGGTGGCAGCAGCCTTAGCGCGTCGTTGCGCGACTACGGCCGCATCGGTCTGTTTGCACTGCGCAATGGCCGCCTTGGCGATGGCACCCAGGTGTTGCCGGACAACTGGATGGCGGACTCAACAGCGCCTTCGAAGGGCCGCGCAGCTTACGGCTACCTGTGGTGGCTCAGGGGTGAAGGGGTATACGCGGCGTCAGGAATCTTCGGCCAGGCCATACATATCGATCCCGTGCATAAACTTGTGATTGCACAGCACAGTGCTCGTGACGCCGCCAGCCAAGCAGGTGACTGGGCGTTGCAGCGTGAATTTTTCAGAGCCGTGACGGCGGCGTTAGGCGACTGATGTCTATAACATTGCCGGAAGAATGTATTGCTGCATCATTTCGAACGACTGACCAGCGCCGTCGTTACCGTAATTACTTCCTGTGAACGTGACAACCAGTTGCAACGATGGCACGCAAAAGATGTATTGCCCGCCATAGCCGCGCGTCGAGTACGAATCGACTTGCTGACCGTTCACAAAGAAGCGATCGATCCACCACTGGTAGCCATAGCCCGATGTATCGGTCCAGGTCAGCGTGGTATAGGGCTGCACAGAGCGCGTTATCCAGTCTGCGCTGATTACCTGTTCACCATTCCAGACACCGCTGTTAATGAATAGTTGTCCAAACTTAGCCATGTCGCGCGTGGACAGGAATAGACCACTGCCTCCATTGGGCAGCCCGGTTGGTGTCTCGCCCCAACGTACATCGACGATCTGCAATGGAGCAAATAGATGCACGGCCGCGAAATCTGCCATGGGTACACCGACACTGTTCTCGAGTGCCTGACCGATCGCGACGGACCCTGCAGTGTTATAGACAAAGTTTGTGCCGGGGTCCGCGTCTATAGGGAGATCCAGTAACGCCTTGGCGTAGTCGTCGTTATTTGCGGTCAAAACAGTCAGCGAATTATCCGCAGCGCCGTAGGGTTCGCTCCATTCGTCCCACAGGATGCCGAAGCGCATGGTCAATGCGTCATCAAGCGTCATGTTCGCCTTGCGTGTATCCCAATTGTCATAGCTGGCATAGGCGAACAACTCATAGAAAAATGCATCCGTGTCGCTGATAAACCCTTGATCGATTGCGATACCGACAAGCGCCGACGTAAAACTCTTGCTTGTGGAATGGAGTATGTGCATGTCCAGTCGCGTGTTGTTGGTCCAGGAGTCGAACTCGTCCAACTGTGTACGGAATACCTGATTCAGAACCAGCGTGTTATTACGGGCGATAGAAATGGAATCGATGCCTGTATATTGAAATCCCACGATGCCGTTCATCATCGATGTAATCAGATCAGTGTCGATGCTGTGATCATCGAGGTGCCCAACCTCCCAACCGTCATTCAGGGTGGCCGGTACCTGGTAAGTATAAGTAACCTGGGCTGGGTCACCGCCGCCATAGCTATCACCGTCACCACCGCCGCAGGCGGTCAGCGCCGAAACGATGAGCAGCAGTACGATGTGCCGAAACACATATGTGACATAAGCTACGGGTGAAAAGAACGACAGCACATTAATCTCTGCAATGGTGAACCGTCAGATTCTGCTTGTGTCTGAGCCTGACTTCAATGACTGTGGTCTCAGTGCACAGAAGTCTTTACAGTAAATCGGACGGGCGACAGACTAAATCCAGACGTCGTGCATCGAAGCCTTAAACCACGCGCTCGATCTGACGCATGGATCAGATAGGCCGGCGACCGCGGCAGTAACCCTGCCGCATCTCGCCTTTGTCGATGACGATGACCATGGCGCGCCAGTTCTCGACGAAATAATCGGCGTCCGACTGGCCGAGCAATTCGACCATGCGCGCGTACAGGACACCTTTGATGAGTTCGTATTCGTGGCTCGCTTGTGCGCGATACCAGTCGGTCGCGTCCACGGTAACGATGTCCACCAGACCGCAGTTGGCAAAATGGTCCCTGTAGCCATCGAGTGTCTCGAGCGCATACGTCAGGCCCTCCATCTTGAACCAGTAATGCATGTCGTCTGAATACTCGGCACCGGTTCTAAGCCAGTCGTAACAGCTCAGGTAGCCGCCCGGACGCAGGATTCTGCAGCACTCGCTCAGAACAGCCGCCTTGTCCTTGATCTGAGTGATGGCGCCGGCACTCACGACAATGTCGAATGACTCATCGGGGAACAACAGCGGGCCAGCTTCGACCGCTTGAAACGTGCATTGCTTGCTCAGGCCCTGTGCCGCTGCCGCTGCAGTGGCACGCTCGATCAACGGCAACTCCAGATCTATGCCGACGACCTCTGCACCGAACGTGTGTGCCATCTCGAACACGGGTCCGCCAATGCCGCAGCCGACGTCGAGAATGCGCTTGCCGTGTGTCTCGATTCCATCGAGCATCTTCGCAACATTGCCCGGTCCGCCAGGCGCCATGTAGCCCCTGCCCCAGATGAGTTCGAGCATCGCAACCATGTTGTCGTGATATTCGTTTTCGTGCTTCATCTTCGTGGGCTCTTTTCTTATTCGTCCAGTAGCGCCGTCATAATTATGGTTTTGCCCGTGAAGCGTGCGAGTTGCGCGGGAAATTGACTGGGTACGGTATCGGGTGCTGGCCCTTGTCCAATGTAATGAATCCGATCGCCTTCGATAACACCCGTGGTCGGCGTCAGGGATGCGTTGGCAAATTCGATGATGCGAACGCTCGTCACGGCCGTCAGGTCCTCATTCAGCTCCATGCGCAACAGTCGCTAGGGAAGGATGCCGTTCTGAATTCCGATGAGATCGCCTGCATACCAATAGAGTCCGTCGATGCCATACAAGGGAATATTTTCCGGCGCATCGAGATAGTGCAGTTCTCCACTCTGTATATCAATTGCGCCGATACCGACCGGGTACGACGACACGAAGAGCGTGCTGCCGGTTGGGTCGACAGTCAGTCCGTTAGATCCGAATGGCTCCGGGGACGTCTTGACGACCTCGATCACATCGGTGCCAGCCTTGAGTACGTACAAAACACTGCCGCTGAGATAAACGTCTCCGTTCGGCGCGACGGTAACGTCATTGAGTCCGTCAACTGAGATATCGGCGAGATAATGATGTTTCAGTTCCCCGGTTTCGAGATCAAAGCCGAAGACTCCTGACGCTGATGGATCCTCTGCATCAAAATTTTCAGCCATGAAAAACCAGGTGCCGATGGACCAAAGTATGTTTCTGTGTGTGTCGACCGTCATGCCGATTGCGCCGTACGTGCCACTGTCGGCAACGCTGGCAAACTTGGACGTCTGTCCGTCGGCGTCAATCACATAGATGTCGCCGCTGCGCATGCTGCCGAAGAACAACCGGCCAGTCGCCGCATCGAGCGCGATGCCCTCAGCCATGATGCCGAGTTGATCGATTGTCATGCGCAGCGTGCTGTTATTGATCGGTTTAATACTTGCCTCGAGCATCTCTAAAAGTTCTAGAAATTTCGGCAGTTTTTGCAACGATTCAAGATCGGGATCGCTGGCCATGCCAAAGTCGACCTGCGCCAGCGTCAGTTGCTCGAGTAACTCCAGCGCGTCTTTGGCGCGACCAGTTCGCGCATATCCGCAGGCAAGGTTGTATTTTGTCGGGTAGCTCATGGGGTTGAGTTCGTATGCTCGCTCCATGGAGCGCGTATAAGCGGCGTAATCACCGGCTTGGTACGCCACGGTTGCTTCGCGTTGGTGGCGCTGAGCTTCGGCCACCGGATGCTCGGCGAGGGCATCAACCGCCAATAGTAATAAGCATGCCAATAGCACGGCAGGCTGTGCGCCTTGCTTGTTTTTCACCTGGATTTCCCCCACCAGTTTTTCGGCGATCCATGTGTCAGACCCGCTGCGCGGGCAGTGGTTCCGACGAGGGGAAAAAGCAGCGCTGAGGGTCAGCCCGAATCAGCCTCAAATACTTCAGTATGTGGGTGAAACGCATACCATGCGAACCAGTAAACAATCACCGTAGCGATTTCCTCGCCACTGCTGTCGATCGCTCGCGCATATCTGTCTTTTTTGAGCCACTCTATCGTCACCGTGTGGTCGCCAACTGTGTCAGTGAAAGACGAAAGACCGTGTTTGCGGAGTTCCTTGAACGGGTATGCCTTTTGCGCGTCGCCAATCTTGATGCCAAGTACGCGTTCCTTGTTGCGATAATCTCTGCTGCGATTATTGACCGGAAACATCAACTGACCTGAACGCTCGTATTCCTTGTAGGGCGATGATATGTACCTGAAACCAAAGCCCGTGTCAGTTGACAACACTTGCGTCGCCGGATAGCGGCTCTTCCAGTTTTGCCATGTGGTATGCGCCGCCGGGATAGCCGGAATCAGGGTGCCTTGCAGCGGGCCGCTGATTGCCTGCGATCGGATTTGTGACCACAGCGACCCTGTCTGGTAGTCGAACAGCAAAACATCACTGTTGAACAGGAGACCCGATACGCCAAACTTCAGATCAACGTGCTCGTTGTGGACCGAAAACGCCATGCCGGAAAAACACAGCGGGCAATACGTTACGACAATCGCCTCATCACCGAAGCTGTCGTTGACGACTTCGTGTCGTTCCAGGATGCGTATCGGGTAGGCCTTGGCAATTCCGTTGCGATAGACGCCCAGGACGCGATCGGTGTCACGAAGGAATTTCGCATCCTGAGCGTCTATGAATTTAGGCTCGTGAATCGGTGGGATACCGTCGCGCGGAACGCCGCCCCAGATGATCTCATCTGCGGGCACCAGTGCGTCGGAAACGTCAAAACCGTTTTTTTCGTCTGCAGCCAAAAGCAATCCTGACAGCAGCAGTGCGAAACTGCCGATGATCGCCCCGATAAACTGCATTGTCTGATGTTTGCGAGACACGACGCGAAATCCAGATAGTGATACCCAAGCTGACCCGATGTTACGTCGTTTTGTTACGACTCCTGTGTACGTATTCTTTCAAGAGTAGAATAGCGTCATGCTTTCGTCACTGCGGGCGATATCGGGTGTTTAGACTGCGCGACAAGATGATCTTCGTAGTCAGGTTGCTACTCTGTGCATCGGCACTCACCGCATGTGGAGGAGGAGGCGGGTATGGCGGCGGCAATGGACCCCCGCCACCGCCACCATCTCCTCTGACGGGTGGCCTCGATGCGCGGCCGCAGAACATCAGTTGTGTCGCACCTGACAGATCGCAAGGTGCAGCGTCGGTTGCCGTCGTCGACGCGTTTCCGAACCTGCCTGGTATATCCGGACCGACAAAGGTTCTTATCGAACCGATCGCAGATCCACGCTGGTTTGTCCTTAGAAAATCAGGACAGCTTGTCGTGTTCGATCCCGACAACGCAACGAGCGTGTCGACGTATCTGGATCTTTCGGCTGTGGTTCGGACCCGTTCCGAAGGCGGCTTGCTGGGCATGGCGTTTCATCCCGACTATCCGGCGGTGCCCGAAATCTTCCTCAGCTACACGCGAGATCACACGGGTCCGGCAATGCGCTCCGTCATATCGCGCTTCATACTTGATGACATCGCCACACCGAGTGCGCCTGGCGCCGGAACCGTGGAGCAGGTCCTCATCGAAATTAACCAGGATTTCGATAACCACAACGGTGGCGATATTGCATTCGGTGCAGATCGTTTGCTTTACATCGGCCTCGGCGACGGCGGCGACGGAGGTGACCCGAACAACCGTGCGCAGGACAGGAGCCGCTTGCTCGGGTCATTTTTGCGCATCGACGTGTTGGGGTCGGGCGTGTCATTCCCTGGCAATCCCTACGACATACCGTCCGGCAATCCGGATTTCGGTAACGCTGAATGCGGGCCGGGTTTTAACGCCAACGATTGTCCCGAGATTTACGCCTGGGGTATGCGAAACCCGTGGCGCTGGAGTTTCGATCCACCAACCGGCGAATTGTGGGCTGGTGACGTAGGCCAGGGTGACTGGGAAGAAATCGACCGCATTGAACTCGATGGCAACTATGGCTGGCGATGTCGCGAGGGTGCGCACAACTTCAACACCAGTGGCTGCGGCGGTGGCTATATCGATCCCGTGGCCGAGTACGATCACTCGAATGGTGATCGGTCGATAACGGGCGGCTTTGTTTACCGCGGCTCAGCGATCGCTGGGCTTGTCGGTCGCTATGTGTTCGCGGACTTCGAGTCGGGTCGCATCTGGGCGCTGCAATCGGATGGCCAGGGCGGCTATACGCTGGAGCAATTGGCCAGCTCGCCGACGGGACCTTCGTCTTTCGGCGTGGATCAGGCCGGCGAGTTGTATTTCACGGCGTATTTCACGGGCCGCATCATGCAGCTGGTTGCGTCGGGCGGTGGCGGTCAGGATCCAATTCCCGACCTGCTCTCCGATTCGGGTTGCGTTGATCCTGCCGATATTACGCAAGCGTATGCAGGGCTTGTTCCGTATGACATTAATGCGCCGTTTTGGTCGGACGGTGCGGTTAAAGAACGCTTTATCGGATTGCCGGATGGTACGGCGATGTCAATCGACGCAGACGATGACTGGGACTTACCGATCGGTACCGTACTCGTAAAGAATTTCCGTTTGAACGGCCAGCTCATCGAAACGCGGCATCTTATGCGCCACCCGGATGGCATGTGGGCAGGATATACCTACGAATGGAACGTCGCACAAACCGAAGCGACGCGTGTCCGCGGCGGCAAGACAGAGCTCATTGACGGGCAGGACTGGATTTTTCCCGATGAGGCGGAGTGCCTGCAATGCCACACGAGCGTCGCGGGGTATGCGTTGGGTCCGGAGACATCGCAGCTCAACCGGGACTTCACCTATCCGTCGACAGGGCGTACGCACAATCAGCTCGAAACGCTCGATGAAATAATGATGTTTTCGTCGCCACTGGCCGGTACGCCCGCGACATTGCCGGCGATGCCGGATCCGGCGGATATGAGTGCGGACACAGGAGATCGGGCGCGCGCTTATCTGCATACAAATTGTGCGCAGTGTCACCAGCCAGGTGGGCCGACTCCCGTCGATATTGATTTCCGTTATACAACGCTGCTCGCCAATACCAACGCGTGCGATGCTGCACCGCAAGCCGGCGATCTTGGACTCGTGAATCCGCGCATCATCGCGCCAGGTGCTGCGTCGAGGTCCGTAATGGTTGCCAGGGTGAACCGTCGCGACAGCCAGGGTATGCCGCCACTGGCATCTTCGATCGTGGATGCCGACGGTGTAGTGCTGCTTAGCGACTGGATTGATGGTCTGACAGGCTGCAACTAAGCGGCACCAAGGCCTCAGCCAGTAGTCTTCTGTGTAATTTTGTGACGCCAGTCAGCGGATTTGCAGGCCTCATAGCGCATACTTTGTAGCACAGGAGTGGCTATGAAAAACTTGCTGACTATTGGCGTTCTCATGTTCGGTCTTTGCGTTACCGCAGATGCTGACGTCTGGAAATGGGTCGATGCCTACGGCAATACTCACTTTGTCGACACGATGAAACCCATTTACACCTGGATTGACGAATTCGACAAAGTTCACTATGGCGATACGCCGGATCACGAAGATGCGGTCGCAGTTCAGCTCGTGTGGGTGTCCAGAGAAGTACTTGATTTAGTTGCAGAGACTAGCAGCAAGTCCAAGTCAGGTGATGACCGCCTCCCGGGTGAAACGGATGAACAGCGCGCGGAGCGTGCGGTAGCCGAAGCATATTATTGCAAGCGTGCGACAGAAGTACTCGCTTCGTATCTCAATGCCCCGCAGCTATATCGTACCAATGAAAGTGGCGAGCGCGAAATTCTGAGTGAGGTGGAAACAGCTGCGACGATCGCCGCAACAAAGGCTAAAAAAGAAGACTACTGCGGTTAGTATTCCGTAAATTTTTCGTTGACTGAATATTTCGCAGTCATTCGCCGTCAATAACCCCGATTGAATCTACGAACGATCCAGTTCGCAGGAATGAACTGGTGTTCCTGATTGCTATTTCGCTGTTAATGATGAAGTGATGCGAATTCTCGACCAGCAGGAAGTCATCCATGCCGTCAACCCGCGTACTGGCAACTGACACCTTGCCATCATCCGGATTGGGCAGCATTGCCGACATGACGGGATTGATCGATCCGGTTCCTGCGATAACACCCAGTTCGAAATCAACCGGGCCGAGTTTGGCCGGGATGCTGTCTGCGTCAGTTCCCATCTGCAGACCGGCTTCGCCGGCAAATAATTCGGAAGTCGGCCAGTCTCTCGTGATGTCGACGACCTCGCTGCCATGGTTCGGCGGCGCCAGCATGACCACTCGACCGAGATCCGGTATAGGCGACTGTTGGTGCTCGTAGCGCAACAAGATTCCGCCGATCGAGTGCGTTACGAAGTGGATACGTTTGGCGCCGGATCGTCGGCATTCTTCGAGTCCGGCATTGACCGCAAGCGGTGCCAATTCCTCAACGGGTCCGGCCTGTGACGGATAGTCGACATTGGCAGTCGAGAATCCGGCATCGCGCAGCGCCTCGGCCATCGGCTGCATCGCGCGCCAGCTGCGATTGAGCCCGTGCAATAAAACGACGCACTCTGAACTGTCACCAGCACTGGCGAACGCTGTCCGCGTTGTCGATACACACGCCTCGAGAGAGACGAGTAGTAACAATGTCGCGGCAGTAAACGCGAATATAAGGCGTGTCTGCATGGCGGCGATTCTGCCTGTTTAGACTCGGTTTCACATACTACCGAGTATGGCTTTTGGAGTTATTTATGAATTTATTAAGCCTTCGCTATTGGGCCCGTGTCAAATCGGACCCGTACAGATTGCCAAAAAAATCGTCCTGCTGCCAATGTGGACGATCATCGGCATTGGCGATCTCTATTACAATCAAGTAGTTAACGAGCGCGACTTCAGCCGCCGACCAGGTGTCAAAACGCCGGTTTTGGTCGTTAGTTGCGCCGTGATAGTGGGCCTGTATGAAATCGTTATACAAAGCCTCGGCGTTGCTGACTGACGCTTTCTGGTGCAAAACAATTGCGTATAATCGGACGGTCGTTTCGCGAACGAATCTGCAATTGGATAACGAACTTCTAAGTCAGGAATTTGCTCTCAATTTGGCCGGCAGCGTGATCCTGTCTACATCGTGATCGATATCAAGGCGAATCAAAATCGAGTTGTCCTGATTGGATTCTGTCTGGTGCTGGCACTTGCGTGGTTTTGTTATCGGCCGGCACTGAGTGGCGCTTTCCAACTCGATGATGTTGCAAACCTCAGTGGTCTGGCCGACGTCGAGGACTTGCAGTCTGTAATTGATTTCACGCTGTCGGGGACGGCCGGGCCGACCGGGCGGCCGCTAGCGCTCCTGACCTTCGCGCTGCAGGCTGAACATTGGGACACTGGCGCAGCAGCGTTTCTGCGCCTCAACATCATGCTGCACCTGCTCAATGCCGTGATACTTGCGTGGTGTCTTTACCGGCTGGCGCTGCTTAGCGCAGTGCAGCCCGACAGGGCTGTTGTTGTCGCATCGGCCACTGCCAGTGCCTGGGTGTTGATGCCGCTGCTTGCGACGGCATCGCTGCTTGTTGTGCAGCGTATGACGACCCTGTGCGCGTTGTTCATGTTGCTCGGTCTTGCCGGCTATCTGACGGCGCGCGGCACGATTAACTCCAGGCCAGGCAAAGCCATGGCCGGCATGAGCATGAGCCTTGTGGTTGCGACGGCGTTAGCCACGTTGTGCAAGGAGTCAGGACTGCTGCTGCCCGTATTTGTCCTGGTGCTCGAAGCCACCGTGCTTGATCGCCCGACCAGCATTACGCCACGCCTGTGGCGCATCTGGCACTCGGCATTCTTGCTGTTGCCACTGGTTTTGCTGCTTGCCTACCTGGCGAGTCGCTCATCGTACCCGGATTGGTTGGTCGCCCGTCGTGACTTCAATGCCTGGGAGCGCTTGCTCACCGAGGCGCAGATCCTTTGGTTGTACTTGCAGAAAGCTCTGCTCGGCATACCGGGACAGCTCGGCATATATCAGGACGCGCCCGTCATCAGCCGCGCCTTGTTTAATCCACTAACCTTTTTCTCGGGTCTTGCCTGGCTTGCCTTGTTAAGCGCATCGGTCGCCTGGCGGCGACGCTACCCACTGCTCGCTCTGTCGGTTCTCTGGTACCTCGCCGGACACATGATCGAGTCGACGGTGGTGCCGTTGGAACTCTACTTCGAGCATCGAAACTACGTGGCGATCATCGGCCCATTGTTCGCTCTGTGCAGCTTTGTGCTTCTCGGATCGATGCAACTGCGACGCATTGCCGCTGTTACAATTCCCGCGTTTCTGTTGCTTAGCGCTTACTTTCTGCACAGTTTCGCGTCCCTATGGGGAGATCCGTCGGCGGCGTCGCGTTACTGGGCACTCAGGTATCCGGGTTCTGTACGTGCCGTGACGGTGATGGCGACATATCAATTGGCGGAGGAAGGTCCGCTGAGAACATTGCAGACGCTGGATCAGTTTGTGCTCGGCCACCCGGGTCATGCGTACCTCAGAATACTGGAGCTCAATCTGCTGTGTATGTTTGCGGGAGATCAGGATCATAGTCGGGTGCTGGAGCAACTTGATCGAGAACTGCCAAAGGCCGACTTCACATACACAGCCGGCACAATGTTATCGCAGCTCTTCACTACTTCAGTGACTTATGATTGTAATGGGGTTGCTGCCGACACGGTCGCCGCACTGGCCGGAAAGCTGCATGGCAATCCGCGCTATAAGGACGACCCTCAATACAATCAATTTCATTTCAAGTTACTGGCGGGCATCGCAAGGAAAGAGCATGACTACCCCGCCACGATTGACAACTTGCGACGGGCTATCGAATATCGACCCTCGTCAGAATTGAATATGATGATGGTTACTGCGTTGGGTGGTGCGGGCGAATTCGCAGCGGCCTACGCATTTATTGAAGATGCGGAAACTCGCAGGCCGGCCAACCCGATGCGGGCGATTATGTGGCAGCGTGACCTGGATGGCCTGCGTTTATACATATCAGAACTTGAGCAATATTCGAAGCGCGATGCATCGCATCAGCTCGATACAGGCACGGAGACCGAGGAACCATGAGTCAGGAATCGAATTCAATTGCGTTATCGATAGTCATTCCGGCAAAGAACGAGGCCGCCTCGATTGGTGGCGTCGTCACGGTGGCTAAGACAGAGTACCCGGACGCTGAAATTATCGTCGTGGATGATGGCTCGACCGATAACACGGCAGAAGTCGCCGCTCAGGCTGGTGCGAGAGTTATTTCCCATCCTGAGAGTCTTGGCAACGGCGCCGCCGTGAAGACCGGTGCGCGGGCCGCAAGAGGCGAGATTCTGGCCTTTATGGACGGCGACGGACAACACGACCCGCGTGAGCTCGACAAATTGCTCGAGAGACTCGATGCAGGGTATCAAATGGCGATTGGTGCCCGTGATTCCGGATCCCATGCCAGCGTTGGCAGGCTGTTTGCGAACGGTTTCTACAACGAATTGGCGTCGATGTTGAGCGGACGGCGAATACCGGACCTGACGTCGGGTTTTCGCGTCGTGCGCGCGAACCTGTTCAAACAATTCCTTTACTTGCTGCCCAACGGGTTCTCGTATCCGACGACCATAACGATGGCGTTCCTGCGCTCCGGCTACCCGGTCTGTTTTGAACCGATCGAGGCGGCGACACGCGTGGGCAAAAGCCACATTCGACCCGTTCGCGACGGAGTACGATTTCTCGTCATCATTTTCAAGATTGCGACTTTGTATTCGCCGCTCAAGATATTCCTGCCGATCAGTGGCCTTTTCTTTGTCACCGGTTTTGGCTACTACGCTTACACGTATTTCACCGCGGGCCGACTGACCAATATGAGCGTGCTCGTTTTCAGCGCCGCCGTGATCGTTTTCCTGATCGGCCTGATATCGGAACAGATAACGGCGCTGACCTATAGCAAATCCTGACGACCGACATCGAGCACCAACGGTGACGGTGATGCTCGACGCTATCGTTACGCTGGCGGCAGCTATCGATTGAAGTGATCTTCGAGGACCTGTGCGACGCAGGTCGTCAATCGCTTACCGGTCGCAATGTGCAGGAATTCATTGGGTCCATGTGCATTGGATCTGGGTCCGAGCAGGCCCGTGACCAGAAATTGCGCCTCCGGGAACTTCTCGCCGAGCATCCCCATGAACGGAATCGTGCCGCCGGTTCCCATGTACATCGACGCCTTGCCAAAGAACGCCTCCGACGCCTTGTTCATCGACATTTCGAGCCAGTCGGCAACGGGCGGCGCATTCCAGCCAGCCATCGTCGACTCAACTTCGAATTCGACCTGGCTCAGCGGTGGGGTATCGGCCTCCAGTGCATCCTTGACGGCCGCTGCTGCCACGTCGCCGTCGCATGTCGGTGGCAGGCGGAACGATAACTTCAGGGTTGTATGCGGCAACTGTACGTTGCCCGCATTAACCAATGCCGGTAGTCCGTCGGCGCCGGTAATACTCAATGTTGGGCGCCAGGTATTGTTTAACAGCAGTTCGTAGGGAGTCTCGCTCGGCGACGGGCTGGCAACGGCCCACGGATACTTGAGAAACACCGATTCACCGAGCGTCTCCGCGGCTTGTCGTGCCTGTTCGGTACGCTGTGTCGGAATCTCAACGTACAATTCTGCGGGCTTCAACTGACCGGTCGCTTCATCCTCGATGCGACTGAGCAAATTCCGCAGAACGCGGAAACTTGATGGCACGATGCCACTCGCGCTGCCGGAGTGCACGCCCTCTGTCAGTACGCTGACACGCAGATTGCCCGTCAGGTTACCGCGTAGCGATGTCGTGCACCACAGTTGATCATAGTTGCCGCATTCGGCATCGAGGCAGACCACGAGGCTTGGCGAACCGATGCGATCCCCGAGCAAGTCGATGTAAAAAGGTAAATCAAAACTGCCGCTCTCCTCACAACCTTCGATCAACACAACACAATGAGCATGCTTAATGCCCTGTTCCTGCAGCGTCCGTATCGCGGTCAACGAACCGAAGGTCGCGTAACCATCGTCGGCACCGCCACGGCCATACAATTTGCCATCCTTGATAACGGGCACCCACGGGTCGAGGCCGTCCGCCCAGCCGCTGAATTCCGGTTGTTTGTCATAGTGTCCGTAGAGCAGTACAACGTCGTCGGAATCGCCTGGAATGTCGATAAATAAAATGGGAGTGCGGCCCGCGATTCTAACGACCTCGATCTGCATGCCTTCGATTGTCTGTGATCGGCACCAAGCCTCCAGCATCTGTACGGCCTGCTCCATATGGCCGTGCTGCTCCCAGTCCGGATCAAACAACGGCGACTTATTCGGTATCTTTATGTAGTCGCAGAGTTGAGGAATGATCGACGTATCCCACATGTCGTTGACGAAACTTGTTGCTTTTTTTGTGTCCATAGTGTGGTCCGTTGCGTTATTCGGCCTGCTCGGCCGCCATGGATCGGATCAGCGTTCGCGTCATCCGTTCCGTCGTAATAAAATCCCAGTTCCAATCGTCGTGATAGAGGGCGAGCGGGTTTGCCGCAACGATGTCTTCTTCTGACATGCCCTGATCGACTAACGTTGCTACGCGCGCTTGCGAATCGGCAAGCATATCAACGGCCGCCTGTAGGTCGGCTTTGCTCGCGAGCGGGCCATGGCCTGGGATAATGACCGTCTCATCATCGGCCAACGCCAACATGCGCCGCTGCGCAGTCAGAAATCCAGCAATGCTGCCGCCGGTGTCGAGATCAATAAACGGAAACAGGTAGTTGAAATGAACGTCGCCGGCGTGAATGATATTTACGTCACGAAAGTGGATCACAGCGTCGCCATCCGTGTGTGCGGCGGCGACATGAAAAACAAACGCTTCGTGACCGTTGACAAAAAATGTCACGGCATCGGCAAACGTAACAACGGGCAAGCCACCGGGCCCGCCTGCTTCCGCGGAATCCTCGAGTAGGCGTTTGCGAATGTTGTCATGTGCAACCACGACCGCGCCGTCGCTCGCAAGTGCGGCGTTGGAACCGACATGATCGCCATGCACATGCGTGTTAATGACAAAGTCGACGGGTCTGCCGGCGAGTTCCGCCGCGGTTTCGATGAGCTTAGGCCCGATTGCCTCGATGCCGTCGTCAATGAGAAAGATGCGATCGTCGCCGACGAGTAAGGTCATATTGCCGCCCGCGAAGCCACCTTCTCCTTCGAGCATGAACATACCTGGGATTACTTCGGTCGATTTCAGCGTTACAGGGAAATTCTGCGCGAAAGCCGTGCTGGCGCAAGCGAGCATTGCGATGCTTAAAGTGACATTTCTCAAGAATTTTCTCCTGCTGCTGTTTGGCTTACGAATGGCTGGGAAAGGAGAACTGGGCCTTTTCACGTACTCCACCCGACGGCCAGCGCTGCGTGATGGTCTTGCGACGCGTGTAAAAGCGCACGCTGTCGGGACCATAGGCGTACAAGTCGCCAAACAGCGAGCGCTTCCAGCCGCCAAAACTGTGTAGCGCAACCGGCACGGGCAACGGCACGTTGATGCCAACCATGCCGACCTGGATGTTGTCTGCAAAATAACGCGCAGCTTCTCCATCGCGAGTGAATATGCAAGTGCCATTGCCGTACTCGTGATCATTGATCAATTGCATCGCACGTTCTTGTGACTCTACACGCACAACGCACAGCACCGGTCCAAAGATTTCTTCCTGGTAGATGCGCATGTCTGGCGTAACACGATCGAACAGGCAGGCACCGAGGAAAAATCCGTCCTCATGACCCGCAACGGTCAAGTTACGTCCGTCGACAACGAGATCGGCACCTTCCTCTACCCCAAGGTCGACGTAGCCTCGAACTTTGTCAAGATGAACCTGCGTGACTAACGGGCCCATGTCGTTGCTGGCATCAGCGCCATTGCCGACCTTGAGGTCTTGCAACTGTGCGGACAGTTTGGCGACAATCGTATCGGCCGTATCGTCGCCAACACACACGGCAACAGAGATCGCCATGCAGCGTTCACCACATGATCCGTAAGCGGCTCCCATGAGTGCGCTGACGGCGTTGTCGATGTCGGCGTCCGGCATGACGATGGCGTGATTTTTGGCGCCACCCAATGCCTGTATGCGTTTGCCGTTCTTCGTTCCAGTGGCGTAAATATATTCGGCAATTGGCGTTGAGCCGACAAAACTGATTGCCTGTACGCGCGGGTCATAGAGCAATGTGTCGACAGCTTCCTTATCACCGTTGACGATGTTGAAAACACCGTCGGGCAACCCGGCCTCGCTAAGCAATTGACCCACGAGCATGGGCGCACTTGGATCCTTTTCTGACGGCTTCAGGATAAACGTGTTGCCGCAGGCGATGGCCATCGGGAACATCCACATCGGCACCATGGCGGGAAAATTGAACGGCGTAATTCCGGCAACAACGCCAAGTGGGTGCAACTCCGACCAGCTGTCAATGTTGGGGCCTACATTTTTCGCGTGCTCACCTTTGAGTAACTCGGCAATGCCGCAGGCGTAGTCGACAATTTCGACACCGCGACTGAACTCGCCCATTGCGTCGTCCAGGACTTTGCCATGCTCGCTGGTCAGCAGTGCGACAATGTCATCGGCTCGCTCTTCGAGTAACTGCTTGAAGCGAAACATGACTTTCGCGCGCTTCTGAGGCGGCGTGTTGCGCCAGGCCGGAAATGCGTCCTGGGCTGCGGCGATTGCACGCTCTACCATCTTGGCGGATGCCATTGCTACGTGTTTCGTGACCTGTCCAGTCGCCGGATTGGTGACTGGCATGGTCCGATCGTTGTCGGCAACATCGACACCGTTGATGAAATGCCCTACGACTTGTGCAGCGTCGGGGTCTTTGGCGGGTCTTGCACTCATGATATCTCCCGGTGCGTTAATGCTAATCGATCGAATCCATGACGCGACGAACAGCCTCAAATGATTGTTCCATTTCGTCAGCGTCGGAGTTCAGAAACGGCGAGAACACCAGTATATCCATGCCATTCCGTAGAACGACGTGTTCGTCCCAAAAACACTTTTTGTAAACCTCAAGTCCTCTCGAACCGGGCGCGCCTTCGCGTGGCGCCATCTCGATCGCGCCCATCAGGCCGAAGTTGCGGACGTCAATTACTTTGTCGTGATCGTCAAACGAATGCAGGATTTCTGCAAACGTTTCTTCGAGTGCCGCGGACTGCTCGAACGTGCCTTCTTCCTTGTACACGTCCATAACGGCAAGTCCTGCTGCAGCGGCAACCGGGTGACCGGAGTAAGTGTAACCGTGAAACAGTTCAACCACGTGCTCGGGCCCTTGCATGAAAGCGTCATGGATCGCGTCACGCACTATCACCGCGCCCATCGGGATCACGCCATTCGTCAATCCTTTCGCTATGCTGATGATGTCGGGCGTGACACCGAATCGTTCCGCCCCGAACGCTTTGCCGACGCGCCCGAAGGCCGTGATGACCTCGTCAAATATCAACAGGATGCCATGCCGATCACAGATTTCCCGCAGCCGTTCCAGGTAACCGACAGGCGGCGGTATAACGCCCGCCGAACCGGCGACCGGTTCGACGATCACGGCGGCGATATTGCTGCCATCGTGAAGAGCCGCGAGACGCTCGAGATCGTCGGCCAGATGCGCGCCCCATTCGGGTTGCCCGCGACTGAACGCGTTTTGTTCGATATTCAATGTGTGACTGATATGGTCAACGCCCGGAATCAGGTTGGCGCTGAAGGCCTTGCGATTCGGCACCATGCCGCCGACTGACATGCCGCCGAAATTGACACCGTGATAGCCTTTCTCGCGCCCAATCAGCCGCGTCCGGCTTCCTTCACCTTTGGCGCGGTGATAGGCCAGTGCGATCTTCAGCGCAGTATCGACCGACTCGGAACCCGAATTCGTGAAAAAGCAATGTGAAAAACCATCAGGAGCCATGTCGATTACACGTTCGGCAAGCGCAAACGCTTTGTCGTTGCTCATTTGGAACGACATGCAGTAATCGAGCGTGGCAACCTGCTGCTGCACAGCTTCCACGATCTTTGGATGGCAGTGGCCGAGACCCGATGTCCAGAGACCCGAAAACATGTCGTACAGACGCGTGCCGTCGTCCATGGTGTAGTGATGCCCGGAAGCACCGGTAATGATTCGCGGCAGTTTCTTGAAATCGCGATTCGCCGTAAACGGCATCCAGTAGGCGTCGATATTATTGGCTGTTGCATTCATCGGTGTTGCGGATCCTAAAAAATATGGGGCAGACGCACCAGTGTAATATCCACCTGCCACCTTAAACAATCGCTAATTTACAAAATCGTAACTCATTGATTCATTGGGCCTGCCGGGCTCAAGAATTTCGTGCGACAAACGCTCTTGCGGAGAATTCACAATTGTTGCAAAGTTACGCCCCTTGTTTTTTTAATCCAGATTAGAATTTTCATGGCGCAATTCGGCACAGTTTTTTGCGACAACATCGCGATCGTCCTCTACAAGGATGGTAGCTGGCAGCAACCGGCACTAGAACCGCTCGCGCCACTGTCGATACATCCCGCCGCGCATGTCCTGCATTATGCGAGTACCTGTTTCGAAGGATTCAAGGCCTACCGTTGGGATGACGGCAAGGCGCGTATTTTTCGACTGCACGATCATATCGCTCGTATGCAAAAAAGCGCCGAGTCTCTGTGCCTGCCCATTCCAGATGCAGATTTGCTCGCGACCATGGTGTTGGACCTCGTCGCACGACAGATTGACGATATTCCTGCACCCCCGAGCTCATTGTATTTGCGCCCGACATTGATCGGTACGCTGGAAAATATCGGTGCCGCTGCTGCGGCCACGACCGAGGCGACGCTGTTCGTTCTCGCGTCACCGGTTGGCGATTATTTCGGCAACGGTGCGCAGTCTTTGAAGTTACTCGTTGATGATCAACGAGCGCGAACAACGGAGCAGCTCGGTAGTACCAAGACGGGCGGCAACTACGCCGCAGCACTCGGGCCCACTCTGGCTGCCAAAGCCAAATATGGTGCTGACCAGGTGCTGTTCTGCCCGAACGGCGACGTACAGGAAACGGGTGCGGCGAATTTTCTCCTTATCAATGATTTCGAAGTCATCACCAAACCTCTCGACACCTCATTTCTGCACGGCATGACACGTGACTCGATCCTGAAGCTGGCGGCCGACCTCGGCTACTCTGTCAACGAGCGCAATTTTACGGTCGACGAATTACTGCATTTTGCGAGTAGCCATGAGGCGGCGCTATCCGGTACTGCGGCATGCCTGTCGCCGGTCGGATGCCTCGTTTACAACGGCGAAGAAATAATGGTCAGAGACGGCAAGCCCGGACCCAATACGCAGAAATTGCGCACCGCATTGCAGGATGTGCAATACGGCATCGCGGCCGATAGTCACGGCTGGTTGACCGAGGTCTAGTATGGTCAAGAGGCTCGCAGGCTATGCGTGAGAATGAGCGCTACGGTGAATAGCAGCATCGCCAGAGCCTGATGGCTGGCGGCGAGAATGCCTGGAACGCTGAGCACAAGCGTCGCAATGCCGAGTCCGACTTGCAGGGCGCCCGTATGCAGCAGGGCATTGGTGGCGCTCGTGCTGCGAGCCGAAAAATCAGCGTTGCGGGCGCGAAACCAATAGACGATGATCAAAGCGAAGGTCGTGATTGCCAGCAGACGATGGTCTAACTGCACGGTTGTCGAGTTGTCGAAGAGATTGCGCCACAGAGGTTTTAGCGTCATGAGACCGGGCGGCAGCCAATGATCGCCCATCATCGGAAATGTGTTGTAAATCTTGCCAGCTTTGAGGCCGGCGACGAAACCACCTGAGATGATCGTCAGCGAGATCATCCCCGTGAGCATCAGCGTCTTGCCAAACCAGGGGTGCCTGTTGTTGGCAGAGGCTGGGTAAAGCAACGACAGAGCGACCCACAACATATAGGCATAGATAAGAAATGCCGCGACGAGATGCGCAGTCAATCGGTATTGGCTGACGTGGGGATCATTAACGAGCCCGCTCTTGACCATGTACCAGCCAAGCAAGCCCTGCAGCCCTCCTAGCGCGAACATCAGCAGATACTTCGGCCACTCGCGCCGCTGAATGGTGCCCTTGATGGCGAACAGCACAAACGGCACGAGGAAAGCGACGCCGATCAGTCGTCCCAACAGGCGGTGCAGGTACTCCAGCCAGAAGATACCTTTGAAGTCGCGCACATCCATGTGCGAATTGACTTTTTCGAATTCCGGAGTCAGCCGATATTGTTCGAAAGTCTGTTGCCACTCGGTGTCAGTCAACGGCGGCAATATACCCATCATGGGTCGCCAGTCGACCATGGACAGTCCGGAGCCGGTAAGGCGAGTGACGCCGCCCAGTACCACCATGGCGAACACCAAAGCACAACAGACCAGCAACCAGATCGCCACGGCCCGGTCTTTTGCATGCGGAACTTGAACGTGTGTCATTGCGCTCGGTTTCGGTTGCTCTACGCGCGAGGCGAGCAATCTTATCAGCCCGGGTAACAATGTGCGGCGTGATATTCTCACGCCATGCATATCAAGCATTGCAATAACCTGATGGACTTTCGGCGTATTGCGAAACGGCGTCTGCCGACACCGATCTTTCACTACATGGACGGGGGCGCCGACGATGAAGTCACGCTGGCCCGCAATACGCAGGCATTCGATGCATACGAGCTGCTGTCATCGCAGCTGTCGAATGTCAGCAGTATCGACATGAAATCCACCTTGTTAGGCCAGGCGATCGATTGGCCAGTGATGATTTCTCCGACAGGCGCCTCAAAACTCTTTCACGGTGATGGTGAGCTGGCGGTTGCTCGTGCAGCTGCAAAGTTCGGTATGATTTACAGCCTGTCGACGCTCGCCACGACAACGATCGAAGCTGCCGCTGCTGCCACCGAAGGACCAAAGCTGTACCAGCTGTACATTTTCAAAGATCGCGGACTTACGCAAGAGTGGATCGACCGTTGCAGGGCAAGCGGCTACGTGGCTCTCGCCCTGACTGTCGACACGCCCGTTGCGGGCAACCGCGAGCGCGACTTCGTGCACGGCTTTGGAGCGCCGCCGCGGTCTCGCCTGCGACAGATCTTAAGTTTCGCAATGCATCCGGGGTGGGTTGCAAGAGCAGTGGTGCGCAAAGATCTCGACATGGTGAATATCACGACGAGCGCAGCTGCCGCGCGCGCGATCGATGCAGGTATACGCCAATTCATAGATGACGAGCTGGAGCGTTCATTAACCTGGAAAGATGTGGAGTGGCTTGCGAGCGTCTGGGACGGACCGCTGGTGATCAAAGGATTGCAATCCGTCGACGATTGCCGCAAGGCGGCTGATTCGGGTGCGACGGCCGTCATGCTATCCAACCATGGTGGTCGGCAGCTCGAATCGGCGCCCGCGCCCGTCGATTGTATTGCCGCGGTCGCTGACGCTCTACGCGATCGTCTTGAAATTATTTGCGACGGCGGCATTCGTCGCGGCAATCACGTCGTCAAAGCACTCGCGCTCGGCGCGCATGCGTGCAGCATCGGGCGCGGTTATTTGTACGCTCTTGCGGCTGGCGGTCAACCCGGCGTCGAACGTGCACTCGATCTGTTGCGCAGCGAATTTGAACGCACGATGGCGTTGCTGGGTTGCAATGGTGTCGGCAAACTCGGACGCAGCTACGTGCAGAGACGCCTGCCGGGCGTCTGAAAAGGACCTTGAAATGCGCAGTTTCGAGACAAAGTTGCGGGCTTATAGTGTGATTTCGCCATGTCGCTGTGACGCGAATCGCGCGAAATGTGCGGAAATAAGTCGGCATTGGCGCGACGATACACAAATGTTCCCAATATGCCTGGCATGATTCGCGGGCCTTGGTGCGACTTTGCTTGTATTATCAGCGCTGCTTAGCCTCTACTGGGTGGGCGATTGAACCGCTTTTCGGCGGAGTGATTTTACGAGGTAGATATGTCAGGCGAAAGAGTTACAGGAACCGTCAAGTGGTTTAATGACGACAAGGGATTTGGTTTTATTGAGCGTGAAGGTGGACAGGACGTATTCGTTCATCACAGCGCTATCCAGATGGAAGGCTTCAAGACTCTCAAAGAGGGTCAGAAAGTCTCCATGGAAGTGACACAGGGGCAGAAAGGCCCGCAAGCCGAAAACGTCATGGCCGACTAGGTCGCGACTGGCCGGTTGCCCCCTGGCATGACCGGCCTGGCTGCAGTTTCTGCTCATTGCCTGCATCGCAGGTTGGCGTAATGCGCCCACGTTTCCTTCTGTTTCTCACAGCCAGCCTCTGTTTGTTGCTGGCGTGCAGCGAATCGACACCACCATCGGCGGTTCCGGGGCCGGCATTCGTCGGCAGTGATGCCTGCCGAGATTGCCACGCCACGCAGTATGCAGATTGGCAGGACTCCCATCATGATCTCGCCATGCAGGTCGCCGACACGACGACTGTGCTCGGCGACTTTGACGACGCCACATTTGAGTATTTCGGAACTTCGACCCAATTCCGCAGCGAAAACGATGCTTTTGTCGTACGCACCGCAAACGCTGACGGTCAGACACAAGATTTCGTCGTTGCCTACACCTTTGGAGTAACACCGCTGCAGCAATACCTGGTTGCGATGCCAGGTGGGCGACTGCAAGCATTGCCGTTCGCATGGGATGCGCGGGAAGTGGCGCAGGGCGGCCAACGCTGGTTTCACCTGTACGCCGACGAATACATCGGCCCCGGCGATGCATTGCACTGGACCGAACGCGAGCAGAACTGGAATGTCATGTGTGCCGAGTGTCATTCGACAAACCTTGCCGTGAATTTTGATGTGGCAAGCAGCAGTTTTACCACGACATGGTCGGAGATCAACGTTGGCTGTGAGGCCTGCCATGGGCCAGGGTCGACGCATGTTAGCCAAGCCAGATCCGGCGCAATGAAAGGTGCTGGCGGACTTGCCTTGAGCCTCGATGATCATGGCCGTGCCGTCTGGCAGATGAATCTGCAAACCGGAATTGCACAACGCAGCGAGCTGCTAATGCGTTTCCCGCAACAGCCCGAGGCTTGTGGGCGCTGTCATGCGCGGCGCGGGATCATCGCAGCGGATTACGAGTACGGCGAGCCGCTCGCGCAGACACACAGGATATCGCTGCTCGATACGCCTCTTTATTATGCCGATGGGCAAATCCGAGATGAGGTGTATGTCTACGGATCGTTCGTACAAAGTCGCATGTATCGTGCCGGAGTAACGTGCAGCGACTGCCATAACCCGCATTCCCTCGAGCTCGTAACCGGCGAGATAAGCAGCGACGTGTGCGGGCAATGCCATCTGCCTGCGCGCTTTGCAACCAGCGACCACCATCGACACGTGAGCGGCGTGGTTGCCTGCGTCGATTGCCATATGCCGGCAACGATCTATATGCGAGTGGATGCACGTCGCGATCACAGTTTTCGCATACCCCGTCCCCATCTGAGCCTGAGCACGGACTCGCCAAACGCGTGCAACGGCTGCCACGTCGATCAAAGCGCTGCATGGGCGGCTGCAAAAGCGGGCGAATGGTGGGGTGATGCAGCATCGCTGGATACGCATTTCGCCACGGCGCTGCATGATGCGCGATCCGGATTCGCGAATCCGGATCTGGTCGCAGTGATTGCCGATGCGGACGTTGCCGGGATCGCAAGGGCCACGGCGTTGACACTGCTGGCGAGACCGTTAGCACAAGACGATGTCAGTGCGATCGTCCTGGCGATGAGCGCAAGCGATTCGCTCGTACGCATGGGCGCCGTTCAGGCTGCACGTAGCATGGCGCCCGAGTCGCAACTACGGTTCGCGGCACCGTTGCTCTCCGATCCCGTACTTAGCGTACGCATCGAAGCCGTGTCATTACTGGCGCCGCTCAAAGATTCCTTGCCCGGTCCACTGCTCCCGGCGTATCTGGCGGCGGCCGATGAGTTCAGGCTGGCCCAAGTTGCCATCGCAAGCCGCCCCGAGGCACATTCCGCACTTGGCGACTTTGAGGCGAGCAGCGGCAACTTCGAGCAGGCATTTGCCCATTACGCGCAGTCTCTGCAGATGGAGCCGCATCTCCCGGCGACGCGAATTAATTACGCTGACGCGATGCGCCATTATGGCGACGAGTCGCGTGCCGAGGCTCTGCTTCGTGAAGGTGTGGCAATCGACGCCGCCAATGCCATGCTAAGACACTCTCTTGGCTTGTTACTGGTACGTACCGAGCGCTCGGTCGAAGGACTGCGTGAATTGCGCGAGGCAGCCAGGCTTGATGCAGACAACAGCCGTTACATCTATGTCGTTGGCGTCGCGCTGAATTCGCTGGGTCAGCAAGAGGCAGCAATCAAAGTGCTGGATGCGGCAGCGATTCGTTTCAGCGGGGATTTCGATATTTCCTGGGCGCTGGCAACGATTTTCAGAGATCGTGGTGAAACTAAAAAGGCGCGTGCCGTTGCCGATCGGCTTGCAACCCTGCATCCCGGTAATAGTGATGTTGCTGCGTTACTCCAGTCGTTGCCCGCGGACTAGTAAATGTTGTTGACGCTGTCGTACACGAGTTTTAAACCGACGAGGAACAACAATACGTAGACGAAGCTGAAAAAGAACCGGTCAGACACACGACGGTGTAGCCATACACCGAGACCGACCCCGACAGGCGCCAGCGGGGCGAGAACCAGCGAAGTCAGCAGGTTGCTGGTATCGAATTGGCCGAGCCAGGTATACGGCACGAGTTTCACGTAGTTGACGACGGCAAAGAATACGACCGTTGTCGCAACAAACTCCGTGCGGTTTAATGATCGCCGCAAGAGGTACATGCTGATCGGTGGGCCGCCGGCGTGTGCAACAAAGCTCGTAAAGCCGGCGACGGTGCCGCCGATCATTGCGTATGCGCGTGGAAAGTCAGCCAGACTCTCACTCGCCGAACGGCGTTGATTGATCCAGTAATGCACTGTGAACGTAATTGCGACGCAACCGACGATCAGGCGTACGACCGATGCGCTCATGTAGCTAAACAGCAGGGTGCCGGTCGCAATACCGATCAGCGAAGCGGGCAGGAGCATGCGCAATTCGGGCCATAGCCATTTTCGGCGATAGGCCCACAGGCTGAAGACGTCCATCAGGCACAGAATTGGCAGCAGGATTGCAGCTGCCTGTATGGGCGTTACGACTAAAGCCATGAGTGGTACCGAGGCTGTTCCGAGTCCGCCACCGAAGCCGCCTTTGGCGACTGCAAACATCAAGACGGCCGGTATGGCAACAGCGTAGAACCATGGATCTGAGATCAACAGTCGCTCCAGCCGGATTTTGTTCGACGCATGAAGCCCGAGAGTGTACGCATGCTAAAGGCCCAAGTCTTACTGGCTCGCCGCTTTCGTGATCTAATGGTCGAACGATAATAACGACAATGTCCCGTGAAATTGAGAATTCGTGACAATTCGATTCGCTTGCGTTTGACACGTGGCGAAGTTGATACGCTGCGTGACGATGGCCTGGTGAAATCGCGAACAGGCTTTCCAAGTGGGCGCGATTTCCAGTATGTGCTCGAAAGCAGTCCGGCCAGCGTCACTCCCGGCGCCTTTTTCTCCGAAAACGTCATCACGGTGCGCTTGCCCGAGACCGCGGTTCTCGCATGGGCGAATTCCGAGCAAGTGTCAATCAAGGGGGAGCAGCTGCTTGATGATGGCGAAAAACTGGCCGTCCTTGTTGAAAAAGATTTCGCGTGTCTTGCACCTCGGCAAGATGAGGATGAGTCGGACATGTACCCGCACCCTGATGCAGAGTCGACCGCAGGATCGGACTGATGTCGGTTCCGCGTTACGCTGCGTTCACGCCAGAATCGTTGTCGTTTCTCGAGGAATTGGGGGCGAACAACAATCGTGAATGGTTCAAGGCAAACAAGCGCCGCTATGAAGAACAGGTACTCGACGTCGCTTTGCGATTTATTCAGTCGATGCAGGACCCACTTGCTGAATTCGCTCCTCACTTTGTCGCCCAGGCAACACGCATAGGCGGGTCATTGATGCGTGTATACCGGGATACGCGTTTTTCAAAGAACAAGTTGCCATACAAGACCAACATCGGTATCCAGTTTCGCCACGAGCGGGCCAAAGATGTGCATGCTCCTGGCTACTATGTGCATGTTGACGCAGAACAGGTCTTTGTCGGTGTTGGCATGTGGCGGCCGGACGCGGATCCGTTGCGCATGATCCGTGAGCGCATTGCGGCGAAATCGGCCGAATGGCGTCGCACCGTAGGCGATCGGTCTTTTCGGCGGCATTTACACCTTGATGGTGAGTCATTAATTCGTCCGCCGCGCGGCTTCGACAAGGATCATGAGCTGATTGACGATATCAAGCGCAAGAGTTTCATCGCGATTGCGAATCTCGATATAACGGAATGCCTGAACCCGCAATTTCAGCGCAAGGTCGAAACGGTGTTCAAGTCCGGGACACCCTACATGCGCTTTCTGTGCAAAGCTGTCGGAGTGCCGTTCTAGCCCGGGTTATTCATGACTAATCCGGCCTAGCCAACGATCGCGAGTGTCGACAAGGAGTCGGTCTCTGCATGTCTGAAAACCCGATTATTTGGCAACCTGATGCGCAGCGGATGCAGGCCTCGGCGATGCATCGCTTCATGATGCAGAACGGCTTCGATAGCTACGACGATCTGTACCAGTGGTCCATCAATGAATCCGCCGCCTTCTGGGAGGCGCTCTGCGATTTCTGTGACGTTCATTTTGACCGGCCAGCCGAACGCACGCTGGTGAGGCGGGACAACATCATGGATGCAGGATGGTTCGCGGGCAGCCGCCTCAATTATGCGGCCCATCTGTTGCGCTACGAGGGCGTGCGCGCTGCAATTATTTTCTGCGGCGAGGATGGCAGTCGTCGTGAAATGTCTCGCGATGAATTACGCGCTGCAGTAGCCGACGTGGCCGCCGGGCTTCGCAAAGCCGGTGTCGTCAAAGGTGATCGTATTGCCGGGTTCCTGCCCAATTGTCCTGAAGCGATCATCGCCATGTTGGCCGCGGTGAGTATTGGTGCGACCTGGTCATCGTGTTCGCCTGATTTCGGCGTGAACGGGGTTGTCGATCGCTTCGGTCAGATCGAGCCCAAAGTTTTGTTCGCAACCGACGGTTATTACTACAACGGCAAGCGCATCGATTCGCTACCGGTCGTCGCCGGAATCGCGGCGGCGATCCCGGCAATTACTACCACCGTTATTGTTCCGTTTCTAGGGCTTGCCAATGCGCAAGCGCCTGCTGATACCGTCACATGGGATGCCTTTGCGGTTGCGGGTGCCGAATTGTCGTTCGAGCCCGTTGATTTCGATCATCCCCTGTACATCCTGTATTCGTCGGGAACGACCGGCGTGCCGAAGTGCATCGTGCATGGTCACGGCGGCACCTTACTGAAACACCTGAGCGAACATGTATTGCATACCGATATCAATCGTAATGATCGTGTGTTCTATTTCACGACCTGTGGCTGGATGATGTGGAATTGGCTCGTCAGCGGCCTGGCTACCGGCGCGACGCTCGTGCTCTTCGATGGTGCGCCGTTCGTCGGTGAAGGCAAGGTACTTTGGAGGATGACCGAGCACGAACAGGTCACGGTATTCGGCACGAGCGCAAAGTACATTTCGGCGCTGCAGAAATCGGGCCTGCGGCCAATCGATGAGTTCGATCTGACAGCACTGCGTTGCATACTCTCCACCGGATCGCCGCTCATGCCTGAGAGTTTTGATTTCGTGTACGACGCGATCAGCACGGACGTGCAGCTCGCATCGATTTCAGGTGGTACTGACATTCTGGGATGTTTCGCGACTGGCAATCCCTTGTTGCCGGTTCGTCGCGGTGAATTGCAATGTCGGGGACTTGGCATGGCTGTGGAGATTTTTGACGATTCCGGCGCCGCACTCATTGAGCAGAAAGGCGAGTTGGTCTGCACGCGGCCGTTTCCGTCGACCCCTGTGTACTTCTGGAATGACCCGGACAATGCACGTTATCGCGCTGCCTACTTCGAGCGATTCCCGGGTGTCTGGGCGCATGGCGATTTTGCCGAACTCATGCAAAGCGGTGGTCTGGTCATCCACGGTCGGTCAGACGCTGTTCTGAACCCGGGTGGCGTACGCATTGGAACCGCGGAAATCTATCGCCAGGTCGAAAAGCTCGACGAGGTTGTCGAGAGTATTGCAATAGGGCAAAACTGGAACGACGACGTGCGCGTTGTACTATTCGTAGTGCTAAGAGTCGACATTGATCTGGACGACGCTCTGCGCGACCGAATTCGCAGTGTGATTCGCGAGGGCACAACGCCCAGGCATGTGCCTGCCAGGATTATTGCGGTTGCGGAAATTCCTCGGACGAAGAGCGGAAAAATTGTCGAACTCGCAGTGCGTTCGGTAGTTCACGGTGAGACGGTCATGAATATTGAGGCACTCGCCAATCCTGAAGCGCTGCAGCATTTTCGAGACATCGCAGAACTTGGCAAGGCATAGGAAGCATTTCTGATGGATGCTGCGGACATGTTGGGCATAGAGGTCAGTCGGGGCACAGTGTTGCCCGAATGGATAGACATCAATGGCCATATGAACGTCGCGTACTACGTGCTCGCGTTTGACCGTGGTATTGACGCGTTATGGGCCCGCTTCGGCATTACGGACGAACACATCCGGACGCAGGGTAGTTCGACATTCGCTGTTGAGTCACATCTGCTCTATCGACGAGAGCTCCAGGTCAATGACCCGTTCATCGTTACGGCACAGATTCTCGCGTATGACGAGAAGCGCATTCATCAATTCCAACGCATGTACCACGCCGAGGATGGATTTATCGCAGCCACCGCCGAGTGGATGAATTTGCACGTGGATATGTCGACTCGCCGCGTCGCACCGTGGCCGGCGAAGATTCTGGATGCAATTCGACATATCGTTGCAGGGCAGGGCGACCGGCCGTATCCTGAAGACGTCGGTCGCGCGATGAGAGTGGCCAAGCCACTTTTTTCGGCAGGGACGAACCGCTGATGAGTGCGCGTTTCCTGCTGGCCATCGACCAGGGTACGAGCAGCTCTCGTGCCGTTATCTACGATCATTCAGCGAACGTAGTGTGTGGCGCTCAGCAGGAGTTTCCGCAACACTTTCCACAACCGGGATGGGTGGAACATGATCCCGACGAGATCTGGGACTCGGTGCGAGCTGTCGTCCGCCAGGCGTTGCAAAAGGCGCGAGCAACCGCCACTGACATTTCGGCGATCGGGATCACGAATCAGCGCGAAACAACACTGGTGTGGGATCGGCAGACCGGACAGTGTGTGTACAACGCGATTGTCTGGCAGGATCGACGCACGGCATCGATGTGCGAGGCGTTGCAGGCCGATGGTGTCGAACCGCTGGTCATCAAGAAAACAGGCCTGCGACTTGATCCGTATTTTTCAGCGACCAAGATCGCGTGGATCCTCGACAACGTTCCTGGCGTGCGCGAGCGAGCAGCAAGCGGCGAGCTTGCGTTCGGCACCGTCGATTGTTTCCTGCTGTGGCGCCTGACCGGTGGTCACGTACATGCGACCGACGCGACGAATGCGTCACGCACAATGTTATTCAATATTCACGATCAGGAATGGGACGATGAGCTGCTGAAACTCTTTAGCGTGCCGCGCGAATTATTGCCGGATGTTCGCGACTGCGCGGCCGACTTCGGCGCCGCCGATGAGGCGACGCTCGGTGTGGTTGCGCCTGTTCTCGGCATTGCGGGCGACCAGCAGGCTGCGTTGATCGGTCAGGCAGGATTTGACTACGGCATGACCAAAAGCACTTTTGGGACGGGTTGTTTTGTCATCGCGAACACGACTGACAAAGCGTTGACATCCAACAATCGGCTGCTGACGACGATCGCCAGTCGATTGGATGGCAAGGTGAATTACGCACTTGAAGGCAGCGTGTTTGTCGCCGGTTCAGCCATACAGTGGTTGCGTGACGAGCTCGGAATTATTGATGCGGCGCCGCAGTCAGAGGACATCGCGCAAGCAACAGGCGTCGTTGATGACGTTTATGTCGTGCCGGCATTTGCGGGATTGGGTGCACCGTACTGGGATCCACATGCGCGCGGTGCGATTTTTGGGCTGACGCGCGGCAGCGGGCGCGATCAGATCATTACGGCCACATTACAGTCCGTCGCGTTTCAGACCAGGGACCTGATCGACGCAATGGCCGACGACGGTATTGCGCCGTCGATTATTCGCGTGGACGGCGGTATGGTGGCAAACAACTGGTTCCTGCAATTCCTTGCCGATATTCTCGACATTCCCGTCGAGCGCCCGGAAAATATCGAATCGACAGTGCTCGGCGCGGCTTATCTTGCGGGTTATTACAGCGGTGTCTTTGCCTCGCTCGAGCACATTGCGCAGCAGTGGCGAAGCGATACCGTGTTCGAACCGCAGATGCAGGCCGACCAGCGTGATCGCTTGCTGGCAGGCTGGAACGCTGCCGTCGCGCAGGTACGGGTGAACGATTTCTGATTGTGACAACTTTACTCAAAGCTCGACAGAAAATCGGCAAATACAATATCCTCGGCCGCATTGCGTCTGGCCCACTCGCCGACGTCTATCGTGCCTACGACACCATTCATAAGATGCGCGTTGCGCTGAAGATTCCGAAATCAGGCGACTACAGCGGACATGAGGAATTTCTGCACGAAGTGCAAGTCGCGACCAGGCTCAATCATCCGAATATACTGTCGGTACTCAACGCAAGTTACATCGGCGATCGTTTCGTTATTGCGATGGAACTCGGTGGCGAATCACTCGCCAATCGAATTGAACGCAGGACCTCAAACGCACGTGCGATTGATCTCGCCGCTCAGGCGCTGGCGGCCCTGGCCCATGCGCACGAGCGCAAGATCATCCATTGCGACATCAAGCCCGAAAACTTCATCCTGTTTCCTGGAAATCAGCTCAAGCTTGCAGATTTCGGCTTCGCCAAGATCAGCCTGCGCACGATCAAGGCATCGGGATCCGGCACCATTGATTACATCGCACCTGAACAGGCCATGGGCCGGCCGAAGTTTCAATCCGATGTATTTTCCCTGGGTCTGGTGCTCTACAGATTGTTTTCGGGCAAGTTGCCGGAATGGCCTTTCGCCTGGCCCATGCTCGGCCACGACCGTTTAGTATCGCGCGCGCGCCCGGAATTTATTGCCATGCTCAAGAAGGCCATTCAACTGGACCCGGCGAAACGTTACCGCAATGCGATGCAGATGCAGGCGGCATTCGAGCGATCGCAGAGTCATGCGCGCAAGCAAAAACGGTCCAGCGCAAAAAATGGCAATCGTAATGGATCGTCATGGCGGCAGCTGCAGTGGCGAGAATTTCAGCGCCGATACCGCAAAGTGCTCGACACGCGACATCAGTGCCGTCGCTGTGAAGGGCCAGTGGCCGAGAGTATGCAGGCCTGTCCCTGGTGTGGATTCAGCAATCCGGCACGCGGCTCGGAATCGGCATTTTCATCCACCTGCCCGCGCTGTGAACGTGGAGTTAAAAACGACTGGGACTATTGCCCGTGGTGCTATGGTCCCGGATTCGTCGTGGCAACCAGTCGCCGCTATCCTGACAAGCGGTATCAGTCGCGATGCAGCAAGCAACGATGTCGCGGTCCACTGATTCCGTTCATGCGCTATTGTCCCTGGTGCCGGACCAAGGTGCGCAGACTGTGGAAAATCACGGGCGATAAACACGCATGCAAAGCATGTCGATGGGGCGTCGCGAAAGATTTCTGGAATTATTGCGGTTGGTGTCGGGAGCCAGTGCGGCGCGCGTAGCGCTGCGGCGGAGCGATAGTGACGCTAACTGATGACATATTGCTGCTTGACGACACCAGTTCGCCCGATTGGCAGCGCGGTTCTGTCGGCGGTGGAGAGTTCGTCGCTTACACGTGCCGATCGCCGCACAAGGATTCTGAAAATGAAGATACGGTGGCCGTCATCCCGTGCGGTTCGCAATCTGCGGTCCTTGTCGTTGCTGACGGTGCTGGCGGATTGCCTGCGGGCAAGCGGGCATCACTGACTGCTGTAACGACACTTGCGAAATCCTTGCAAGCGCCGATGGCAGAGTCGGGGCTCCTACGCACCGCTATCCTTGACGGCATCGACGCAGCAAATGTCGCCGTGCAAAACGTGGTCAATGGCGCCGCAACAACTTTGACCGTCATTGCGATTGAGGGCCTGAATGTTCGTGCGTACCAGATAGGCGATTCAGAGGCGATGATTGTCGGCAATCGCGGCCGCATAAAATTTCAGACACAGGTGCATTCTCCGACCGGATTCGCGGTCGAAGCAGGATTTCTCGATCAGCATGAGGCATTGCACCATGCCGAGCGCCACCTGGTATCTAATTTTCTTGGCACGAAAGACATGCGCATCGATGTGGGCACCGAGGTCGGGCTCATGCCGCGCGATACGATAATGATTGCCAGCGACGGGCTTATGGACAATGTGCATGTGGAAGAAATTATTGACCGCATCAGGATTGGTTCGATCGATGCTGCGGCCAGCGCTGTGATAGCGCTCGCCAGGCGGCGCATGGCTGGAACATCTTCTGAGCAGCCAAGCAAACCTGACGATTTATCGCTTATCCTGTACCGCAAACCGGGCCGTAGAGCCGATAAACCGGGCATTAAGGTCGATTAGTAAATGACATATTACAATTCTGTCAACGCCAGAGGGGCCGGCCGCGTTGAGTAGTGATCAGGGGTGTTGATCGCGTCCCGGGCACGTATTATCGTCAGGGTAGGTGGGTAGCCATCGCTCAAGGGTCTTGCAGGACTGATTACGATGGAACTCGAACCCGGTTTTACCGCTCAAACCCTAATGAACGGTGCTCGAAACTGCCGCGGCTGGCGATGAATCGTGCGCCGCCACACCTCGCAACATAGAGGGTCAGGACAATGAAGCTCAGTCAGTCTGTCACAAAGCTTACCTACTGGATCAAACCGCTATTGGTGCTCGCATTGACAGCGTTGCTTGCGAGCGGATGCAAATCGGAGATGACGGGTCCCTCGGGAGGCGCAGGCATGCCGCCACCGCCATCAGGGGGTGGGATGCCAACACCGCCATCGCCGCCAAGTGGAGGCGGCCAATCCGGAGGTGGTCAATCCGGAGGCGGTCAATCCGGTGGCGAGCAGTCAGGCGGCGAGTCAGGCGGGATGCCCGGTGGTGGCATGCCCGGTGGCTCTGATAGCGGCGCAACCGGCAGTTCTGGCGATGCAGGCGACGGCTCGAGTGGTGAAGTCGGTAGTTTCCCAAGCGAAGATCCAATGGGTGTGCCACCGATGCCGGACAGCGGCGGCGGTGGTGCCGGCGAGGAAGCCAATAGCGCGGGTGATGAAGCAGAGAATGATGGCGACGGCGATGCAAGTGGCGATTGCGGTGACACAGGCGCATTGCCAGGCGGTGTCGGCGGCATGGGCCAGGCCGGTGAGTGCATTGGTGGTGCGTCAGCGTCGGCCAGCAACAGCGAAGCCGAGAGCGGTGGTTCGACGGGCACGGGCGGCGCCGGCAGCGTCGGTCAGTTTCCGCAGGAAAGCGCTGCACAAAGAGCGGCGCGGCTCGGCAAGGAGCTTGATGAGGCGGTTGGCGGGTTTGACGAAGTACTGATGGAGGAGCAACGCGAGATAGCCTCCGTGGGACGAAATACTGAAGGCTTCGGCAGCGGTGCTGCGGGTAGCGGCGGCAGCGTCAGTCTGGGCCAGCAAACGGCCGGTGCACGTGGGTCGATTATCGTCGCGAATACCGGGTCAAGACGGGAATCACCGATCGATGCCATGTCTCAGGAGGAGATTAGCGAACGAACGCCGCAGGATGTGCCGATCATGGTTGATGACGATATTATTGCGCGGCAGCTGCGCGAGGCTGCGTTGGTGGAAGAAGATCCGCAGTTGCGTGATCGCCTGTGGGAGGAGTACCGGAAATATAAGGGCCTATAAAGGCCTGTGGATATAAGGGCCCATCAAGGTCCAAAGGAAGCTAAAGTGCGTACGATGAAAGGGACATCGCTGTTAATATTTTTGACCTGTCTTACATCGACAGGGTGCACGGTCAATGAGGTTGTTACGGCTCAGGAAACTGAATTAATCATGGCGCAAGCGCCACCTGATGAGGCGTTGCTGTTCGATATCGGCATCATCCATTTTAAAGAGGGTATCTCAAGCAAGAACGATTCTTCGGCTACCGGCATTTATGACGAAATTCGGTCGGCCGAGTCGCGCTACCTTGCCTATCACTTGAAGACTACGCTGCAGGGTACCGGACACTGGGGAGCGGTCCGCGTAGTGCCGTCGCTCAGCACGTACACCGATGTGATCATCAGTGGCACGATCAAGGAGTCCGACGGTGAATTCATTGTGCTGCAGATATCGGTTGCCGATGCGCGAGGGCAGCAGTGGTACCGCAAGGACTACAGCACACAAACGGGCATTTCGTCTTATTCGCGGAATCGCGATCGCCGTCAGGATCCGTACCAGAAAGTCTTTAACGATATTGCGAACGACCTGCGGGCATATGTCGCCCAGTTGCCGCCAAAATCAATTCGACAAGTGCGCCAGGTTTCGGAGCTGCAATTCTTTGCCGATATGTCGCCGCGAGCATTCGGGGAACATTTGGCAACCGATGCAGATGGCTTGGTCACAGCAGTGCGATTGCCTGCGCAGAATGATCCGTCAGTCGACCGCCTGCGGCAAATTCGTGAGCGTGATCGACTCGTCGTCGATACGCTCAACGAACATTATGCAAATTTCTATTACGGTATCGCCATTCCCTACCACTCGTGGCGCAAGACGGCGCGCGAGGAAGCCATTAATTATCGTCAGGTCAAACGTGCCTCCACGATGCAAATATTGATGGGAGCTGTCGTGCTCGCCGGTTCACTGGCGGTGGATACGGAAAGTGGTGGCAGGAATACGAGAAACATCAACCGGAGCCTGAGAAATATCGGCCTGTCGCAGGGAATCGAGACGATGTTCGCAGGATTCTCGAGGCGCTCGGAAGCGTCCATGCACCTCGAGGCGATCAAGGAATTGTCGGAGTCCTTTGGCGCTGAAGCGGCGCCGATGGTCGTCACCGTCGAAGGTCAGACGCGTCGCCTTACTGGCACGGCCGCTGCACAGTACGAGAGCTGGCGCCGATTGCTCAAGGAAATCTACGAGGCTGAAACCGGATTCGTCGATTCGGCTGATGTCAGCGCACCGGAGCGTGTCCCTGAACCGACCGGATGAGCGAACGGCCACTGATGCAGGACCTGCAAAAAGGGATGGAGCTTGCGAACCGCTACACGCTGGTCCGCAGGCTCGGCGGTGGTGGCGCGGCCGTCACCTGGCTTGCGACAGACCGCATGACGCGTGCACAAGTCGCGCTCAAAATTCTCGCCGACGATCGACAGTCCGTTGCCGGCTTGCGCAAAGAATGGCAGACCAGCATTCGCCTGATGCATGCGCACATCGTGCGCGTATTCGAATTCAATGACGATCCGCAATGCGCGTTCTACAGCCTTCAATTCATTGACGGAGCCGACATCAGCGCACTTGCGGGCGCACCACCGCCGCACATTCTACCTCCCATCGCATTGGTCGCTGATGCGCTTCGATACGCTCACGGCAAAGGTGTCGTGCACTGCGATGTCAAAGCCAGCAATATTCTGATCGACCACAATGGCGCGCCGTTCCTGATCGACTTCGGTGTTGCTGCGGACGGCAAAGTCGATGCAGATGGCGGATCACTGATCGCGTCAAGCCCGCAACGACTTGCCGGGGCACTACCGCAGCCGGCTGATGATGTATTCGCTCTCGGTGGCCTGATCTTTGAACTCGTTGCAGGGCATTCACCGTACGCATCGGCATCGACTGCCGATGACATTCTACATGTCGTGCCAGCACAACTGCAGGCAGCGCATGGCATACCGATACCGCCAGCCGTGCAATCTTTGGTCGCCAATATGCTCGATAAAGATGCAGGCAGACGACCCGATGCAGAATCGATCGTGGCCAGTCTGGATGCAGCCGGTTTCGCACCGGGGCCGGCACCGGCCGCATATGTCGGCAAGCGACGCATGACCGCAGACGTGATTATCGAGGCCAGCGAGGCAATTCGGCCGGCAAAAACAGGCACAGCGGGTACTCCACTCGCGGAGACTTTCGAGCGCTCAGGGATTAGTCCGCGAATGCTGGGATATAGTCTGGCGGCATTAATGACAGTTCTTCTCGGTGTCATATTTTTGCTGCCGGGTACCGTCACAACGGATAGCATGGACCCCGTCGCCGAGTCGGCATCCACTGATGTGCAAGAGACTCCGGATTCCAGGCAACGGCGGGGGGTGCAATTCACCGAAAACATCGATGACCTTGCGGGACGCGACGCGCGTGTCGTGGCAGGAGCCGAGACCGAAACGGTGCTTGGCGAGCTACTGTCCAAAATGGACATACTGAATCGGCGAGCCGTGCAACGATGGGGTGGATTGCGTTACAAGCAGGCACAGGCTGCCTATGCCGAAGGTGATGACGCCTATCTTGTTCGGGATTACACGACAGCCCAAACGAAGTACCGTGAGGCGATCGACAAGCTTGAGCCGCTACTGGTCGAGGTTGACCGGGTTTTCGCAACGACATATGCCGCAGCGCAGGCGGCCCTGGACGCCGCAGACGCGGTCGAGGCAATACGGCACTTCGAATTGGCAGTTGCGATCAGCCCGAGCCACGCGGCTGCGCAGGCCGGATATGCGCGCGCCAGGAATCTTGACACGGTATTGTCCTTGATCGATAAGGGTCTTGCATTCGAAAAAGACCTTGAGCTCGAAGCAGCTCGGCGCAGCTTTGCGCAAGCCGTGGCAATCGATCCCGAGTGGCAACCTGCGCAGGAAGGTCTTGATCGAACGCTGGTGACGATCAGGCAAATGGAATTCGATCAGCGCATGACCGAGGGACTGCTGGCATTGTCGGAGGGCGATTTTGCAGGTGCGCGTGCCGCTTTTCGCATGGCCAAAAATCTTAAGCCCGAATCACCTGAGCCCGCTGACGGCCTGTTACAGGTGGATCAGGGTATCCGTCTCGAGAAAATCTCGGCGCTTGAGCGGCAAGCGCAGTCTCAGGAGCGAAACGAGCAATGGGACACTTTGGTCGAAACCTATAAGAGCATTCTCGACATTGATGCCAATTTGTTTTTTGCACAACAAGGTCTTGGGCGGGCGACGCAAATGACGGCGCTGCATAAACGCCTCGACGATTACATTGCCGACCCGGATAGCCTGAGCGCGCCGTCAACCATGCACGCAGCGACGGTACTCATTGTTGATATCACGCGGATGTCACGGATCGGACCGCGACTTGGCGATCAACGCGACGAACTGTCGCGCTTGCTCAAGCGCGCGGCGACGCCACTGACCGTACAGCTCGTATCGGACAACGTTACCGACGTTTCGATCTACCAAGTTGGTAAACTCGGTAGCTTCACAACTCACGAATTAAATCTACGGCCGGGAACCTACGTTGCGGTGGGCAGTCGGCCGGGATTTCGTGATGTGCGTCTTGAATTTCGTGTCGGGCCGGAAATAGAGCTGGAGCCTGTCGTTGTTCGCTGCGAGGAAGCAATTTGAATTTCGATCATTTATTAATCATCGATGTCGAAGGCGAACGGCGCATCGATGCCGACAAACTGCCGCTACGGGTCGGTACTGGCAGTGAATGCGAAATTCGCTTACCGGGTCCTGGCGGCGGACCAGTAGCATTGCTCGATCTGCTCGACGGGGCGCCGTTTGTGCAACCCGTTGGTCGTGATGCATCAATGCAGCTTAACGGCGAGCCACTGCGTGCCAGTAGCCGGCTGGTGCACGATGATGAATTGCAATTCTTTGGCAGCCGCATACGAGTTTCCATAAGCGACGACCGACTGGCACTGGAAATTCGGCTCGAGGACAGTGCTTACGTTACACAGCCGCCCGAGTCGGTCGATGCACAAGCGGTGGGGGAAGACGAGACGATTGCCCCAACGGCGTTTCGTCGCGCGGCGGAAACCCGGGCTGCGGTCGAGCAATCGCAGCGTAGTCCTTTAAAGACCCTCGTCAGCGTTGGCCTGGGCGCTCTTTTACTGATGTCCTACCTGTTGTTCAGTGCGAAATCGATCCAGTTTGAGGTTGATCCACCCGAACCTGACGAACTCTCGATTGTTGGTGGCTGGTTTCGCCTGCCGCTTGCCGACCGCGTTCTGCTCAGGCGCGGTGAGTACACAGTCAATATTCAAAAGCAGGGCTACTACGACATCAGCCAGAGTTTTGTGGTTGGCGATGAACCTGGCAGGACGATAGAAATCATGATGCGTCGCCTGCCGGGTCGACTCATTGTGAGTACAGAGCCGATTGTTGACGCTGTCGTTTCGATTGACAACGGCCTCGTCGGCAAGGTTCCGTATGGTCCGGTTGAGCTACAGCCCGGAGAACACAGCATTAGTGTGCAGGCAGATCGCTACCTGCCGTTTGCTGATGTCATTGATATGCCCGGCCTCGGACGACTGGAACAAATGCATGTCCAGCTCGTGCCCCGCTGGTCCAATGTCGAGATAAGATCAGAGCCGCCCGGAGCATCGATTTTCGCCGGGGCTGAGCAAGTTGGCGAGACCCCCGCGATTATTGAACTCCTCGAGGGCACGCACCAGGTCAGCGTGATTCGGGACGGCTTCAAAGCCTGGGACGGAACCGTGATCGCGAAGCCGAATACCGATCAGGCATTGCCCCTGATCGTGCTCGAACCGGCGAATGCCAGGTTGCTCGTGAAATCGATACCGCGGGGTGCCAATGTCACAGTAAACGGTCGCTATCGTGGGCAGTCGCCTATTACGCTCTCACTGTCACCGGGGATCGACTATAAAATCGGCTTGTCGAAGGCCGGCTATGGCGCAACGAGCCGCAGTGTGCGGTTGCAGGCGGCGGCCAGTGATTCGATTATCGTCGATCTTTCGGCACGTACGGGAACCCTGACGGTCAACGTGCAACCCGCCGACGCTACGGTCTATGTCGATGGCCGGGCGCGCGGCAGTGGCTCGACAACGCTCAGGCTCAGTTCGGCGCCACACCGGATTGAGGTCAGGAAAACGGGGTATGCGCGCTGGAGCCGCACGATTACGCCGCGACCAGGCTATCCGCAGACTGTCTCGGTGAGCTTGCGCTCGCATGCATCGATCGAGCGCGAAAAAATTGCAGTTACGCAGAAAACAGCGTCGGGTCAGCTGTTGCGTCGTGTTGAGCCTGGAACATTCATGATGGGTGCATCGCGAGCCGAGCAAGGCAGGCGCGCGAATGAAGTGCTGCGGCCCGTCACGTTGTCTCGTCCCTACCTGATCGGGGTGCGCGAAGTCACGAACAAGGAGTTCGCGGAATTTCGCGAGAATCATGACTCAGGCAGTGATATTCATGTGGCGATGGGCGGTGACGACAACCCGGTCGCCAGGGTTACGTGGGGTGATGCGGCTGAATATTGCAACTGGCTCAGCGCCAGAGAGGGGCTGACGCCGGCCTATGTGGAAAAATTCGGCGCATGGGATGCCGTCCGGCCACTGACCAACGGCTATCGGTTGCCGACAGAAGCTGAATGGGCATGGGCCATTCGGTATTCGGCGAGTGGGAAAGCCGCGAAGTTCTCCTGGGGCACCGAGATGCCGCCAAAAAAGGACTCGGGAAATTACGCAGACCGGGCTGCAATGGGAATCGTGCCGACAACACTGCCACGCTACGACGATGGCTTCTCATCGACGGCGCCTACTGGCAAATTTCCGCCCAATTCGATCGGTATTTATGACGGCAGCGGCAATGTTGCCGAATGGGTCAACGATTACTACACGGTGCCCACACCGGGTATCACACAGGCAGCGGTAGACCCGCTCGGCCCTGCCAACGGCAAGTACCACGTTATTCGTGGTTCCAGTTGGCGCCATGCCGGCGTTACCGAGTTACGGCTCAGCTATCGCGACTATGGCGATGAGCCCCGCGCCGATCTCGGTTTTCGAATTGCCAGAACCGCGGATTGAAGATTCGTGCGACAATCGCGCTTGCTGGCGGTCAAAGATTAAAGACCGACTTGATGGAGGACCGGTTGTGCTGCGTTTAGTGCTAATACTTACCTCAATGTTTGCTGTGACGGCCTGGTCCCAGGACAGCAAGACAGACTCCGACAGCGATACGACAGCAACGCCGCAAGAGCAGATCGAGGTTGAAGAGCAAGATGACGCGGATCTTGATGAGGAAAATTATCGGGATGCCGAGGAAGATGATTTCAGGCCGAGCGAGACCATATCGGCCGACCAGTCCATCGCATTCCCTACCGATATTTAGCCAGATCTGACGCTTATGAAGAAAAAGAACATTCCTGTTGAATTCGTCTATCAATTATTCGCTTTGATTATTACGATCATCGTCATCCACGCATTCTATGTCACGGTCGTGAGGCCCAATGCGGCGCGCATCATCGAAGAGCAGGCCGAAGCGCTTGCGGCCGATCCTGCATACGTCAAAGAGCGGCGCGTCTCGATTTTGATCAAGGACATGGAACAGGAAGCCTGCTTTATTCTTGGTATCTGGGCGCTTGCCATCATGGGCTTCAAGGCAGTGCAGGTTTTTGCTGAACGGCAACTGTTGGATGTGGATCTTGTACCTGTTGCCGATGGCATGCGAATACTTCCCGAGGACACGCGCGAATTCGCGCGCCAGATGCAGGCGCTGCCCGATGACCGGCAGCGGATGTTGCTGCCACGTACACTGCTGAGCGCGTTACGACGATTTAGCACGACGCGAAACATCCAGGATGTAGCGAACACTGCCCACACAATCTGCGAGTCCGAAGCGGATCGCCTCGAGTCCGAGTTGTCGATGATTCGGTACATTTCGTGGGCAATTCCGTCGATCGGGTTCATCGGCACAGTGCGGGGAATCGGCGAGGCGCTCGCGCAGGCTGACAAGGCGGTGCAAGGAGATATTGCTGGCGTCACACAGAGTCTTGGTGTTGCATTCAACTCCACGTTTATCGCTTTGCTGATTAGTATCTTTCTGATGTTCCTCGTGCACCAGCTGCAGTTGCTGCAGGAACGGCTCGTCTTCGATAGTGAGAGCTACACGAATGAAAAGCTGATCCAGCATATGAGGGCGGACTAACGGTAGGGCGTTGTGAGTTTACTTGCCGCACATCTCAATGATGCCGGGATATCGGTCCTGGACGCGGACAGGGTCCTGTACCGGGAACCTGGGTTTGCGCTGCTTGATGACGATAAGCTGACGACAGGTAGTGAGGCGTTCGCGCATGCCCGGCTCAAACCGCGGCGCATCCAGAACCACTTCTGGTCAAGCTTGCATACAGAACCTCTCGCCGACCAGCGATTTCAACATCTGAGCGCTGCGGACCTCGTAAGCTGTCAACTCGAGCAGATCTGGCAGCGAATATCGGGCCACGGCGACCGCATTGTCGTCGCCGTGCCTGCCTATATGGACAATGACAATCTTGCCATGTTCTTAGGCATTGCCGCCGAACTCGGGGTGCCCGTCGTCGCGATGGTCGATGCGGCTGTTGCGGCGACACGCAGGGAATATCATGACGCCGTCCCCGTACACGTCGACATGAGCCTGCATTCGTCGCTGTTGACGCGCATTTCCCAGTCCGGGCAGGCACAGGTCGATCGATCAGTCGTCATTGATGACGCTGGCCTGATGGACCTGCTCGATGCCTGGGTTCGGGTCATAGCAGAGGCATTTGTTCAACAATCACGCTTTGATCCACTGCACACGGCAGCAACGGAACAGACGCTTGCGGATCGACTGACAGGCTGGATCGATGCCGCGTCGGTTGGCGAGCGCGTGATGCTCGAGATCGAGTATCAGGGCATCACCCACAAAGCCCAACTCGAGTCGCTCGATCTTGTCGCGGCCGCTGCGCCGGTCTACCAGCGTATCGTGAGCAATCTGCGCGCTATGTATCGCGCCGATGAAACACCGGCGATTCAATTGTCGGATCGAGTTGCGCGGCTGCCGGGCCTGGCCGACATGATGCGCGCTCGTGTCGGCGGCGAAGTCTTCATACTTGAGCCTGGAGCAACAGCTCGGGGCTTGCTCGCACGGTGTCGCGACATGCAGCTTCGAGACAGTGGCGTCAGCCTGATGCGGCAACTGCCGTGGGACCAGTCGCCTGTGAAACTGGAGTCTAAGGAAATAAGCCGTCATGGTGGCCAACCTACGCACCTGCTGTTTGAGAACACCGCGTATGAGATCGAAGCTCGGCCCTTGTCTCTGGGGACGCGACCGACGGATGGGGAACGTTGGATTGACTTGCAGACTGAAATGCCAGGAGTGTCGCGGCGGCATTGCTCGTTGCAGCAGGAAAACGGCCAATGCATCGTGCGCGATTTTAGCCGTTACGGAACGTTTCTGAACGGCCATCGCATTGACGGATCGGCGGTGCTGCAGATTGGTGATTCTCTTCGACTCGGCACGCCCGGCTTCGAATTACGACTGATTACAGCTGAGAAATCCGATGGCTCGTAGGCGCCGACAATTTGAAGTGTTCAGCATGGCATTTCTTGACTGCATGAGCTGCGGTTTTGGAGCTGTCATTCTGTTCTTCATGATTATCAATGCCCAGGTCAAGGAAACAACTGAGAAAGACCCGTCCGAGCTGATGGCGGAAACGAAGAAAATCGAGATCGATATTCTCGACAGCCGAAAAAATCTCGTGCTGGCGAAGAACACGATGGAGCAACTGGAATCCGAGACGGATTCCGCGGAAGGGCAAATCGCGCAGATCATTGCACTTTTAGAAGAGCTGCGTGCCGAACTCTCGAAATACGATGCAGAGACTCTCGCGACCATTGATCGTGTCGAACAGCTACAAAGTGACATCGAAACGCTGACCGAAGAGGTTAAGCGCCTGCTTGCGCTCGCAGCGGAACAGGAAGCTGAAGGCAACAAGTTGCGCGAGTTCAAAGGCGACGGCGATCGCCAGTACCTGACCGGACTTAAGCTCGGCGGCCGACATACACTGATTCTCGTGGATCGGTCGGCGAGTATGCTCGATGATACGATCGTCAACATCATCAGGCGCCGCAACATGTCCGATGCGGAAAAGCTCCGCGCGGTTAAGTGGCGTCAGGTCGTGGCCAGCGTCGACTGGCTGACTGCGCAGTTCCAGCCAGGCAGCAAGTTCCAGATCTATATGTACAACAATAAGGCAGAGCCGGTCATCAAGGGCAGTGACGGCGTGTGGCTGGACGCCGATGACGGCGGGCAACTTGACGAGGCAGTCAGGATACTGCGACGCACCATCCCTGAAAATGGCACAAATATGCGTGCAGCTTACGCTGTGGCGTCGGCACTGACGCCGCGACCCGACAACATTATCCTGCTGGCTGACGGTTTGCCGACGATGGATGAGTTAACGACCAGCCGCCGGACAATCAGCGGACGCGAACGGTACAACCTGCATTATCGCGCGATACGAGAATTGCCGGTCGGCGTGCCCGTGAATATTTTTTTGTATCCGCTCGAGGGCGACTTCGAGGCACCGATCCTGTACTGGATACTGGCATTCAGATCGGGCGGCTCGTTCATCAGCGTCAGTCGTGACTGGCCGTAAGCATATGGAGCAACCGTAATGAGACGCCGCCGTCGTGTTGAAGCATTCAGCCTGTCGTTTCTCGACTGCATATGCTGTGGCTTCGGGGCAATTATCCTGTTGCTCGTGTTAAGCAAGATCTATGAACCCGTTATCATCGAAAAAACACAAGACGATCTCGAAGCATTGATCGCATTGTTGCAGCAGGAGCTTTTCGATATTCGCGGCGAAACGACCATAATCAATCGTGATCTGGAAGACGTACGTGAACAAACGTCGTCGACGAAACTGCGGCTTGCGCGGTTGGTTGGCGATCTCAGTAAGGTCAGGGGCCAATACGCCGCCACTCAACGAGACTCGGAATCGGTACTCGACGAAGGCGCCCTGAAAATTACGAAGCAGCGCCTGACCGAGGAGATGCAAAGACTACAGCCCTACTATCGTCGCGCTGACAACGACGCGGTTGCCGGCATTCCGGTCGATAGCGAGTACATCATTTTCGTTATCGATACGTCGGGGAGCATGCAACAGTTCAACTGGGATCGTGCGATTGAGAAGTTGACCGAAACGCTCGACGTGTATCCCCAGGTCAAAGGCATTCAGATCATGAATGACAATGGCAGCTACATGTTTCAACAATATCGAGGCAAATGGATACCCGATACGCCGGGTCGACGCCAGGCGATCATCAATACGATGCGCAACTGGAGGCCATTCAGCGACAGCAATCCAGTGGATGGCATCATTTATGCGATTAGCACCTATTGGCAACCCGACAGAAAAATCAGCATTTTCGTGTTTGGCGACGAATTCAGTGGTGGCTCCGTGGATGCCGTTGTGCGACAAATCGATACGGTTAATCGCGCCGATGCGCAGGGCAATAGAATGGTGCGCATTCATGCCGTAGGTTTTCCGTTCTTTTTCGAGGCCGGACGCGAAGTTGCCGATACCTCCCGTCGTTTCGCGCAACTCATGCGCATTCTCTGTGACCGCAATGGTGGCACGTTCGTCGCGTTGTCCGATCCGAACCGATAGTCCGCCATTTTTCACCACAATTGATCGCAGGCTTTGCATGATGCTGGCCCCTGGGTAGCTGAATTGGGCCGTGTAATTGACTCCGACAGTAACTAAATCGATTCGGAGGACACACCATGCGTTACTCAAAAACAGTTATATCAATACTTGCACTACTCACTGTTGCGCCGGCGTTCGCGGCGAATGCGTCAAAAGAAGAGACGATCGGTGTTAGTGCAGGCAGCATAATCGGCGCCATTGCGGGTGGACCGGTTGGTTTTGTGGTCGGTGCCGCCATCGGCGCCAGGCTAGGAGATAAGATTCACCGCAAGAATGACAGGATCGATGCTCTCTCTGGCTCGCTGGAGGGCTCGCGCAGCCATGTTGCCGGCCTCAGGCGCAACCTGCGGACCTTGAACAGTGACCTGGATTCGCTCGGCGCAGAACTCGAACGATTGCAGGCGGTCGCAAACCCACAGTTGGTGAGCCTGTTGCAGGCCGGAATTGCGATGGATGTGCTGTTTCGCACCGACGAGCACGTGCTTGCTGACACAATCGGGGACCGTCTCGCCGAACTGGCCGGCACGCTTGCCGAAAAATCCGACATTCGCGTTCAGCTTGACGGCTTTGCCGATGAACGCGGCAACGAGGATTACAACCTCACTCTCTCCAGGAAACGTGTTGAATTCGTTCGTGCACAACTCGTCGCGGCCGGAGTCGATGCATCACGGATCCGCGTTGCGGCACATGGCGAAGCTCCGGCTCAGGATGAGTCGGCTGACAGCTACGCTCTCGAGCGTCGCGTCAGCCTGACGTTGTTCATCGACAATTCTCCATCGTTTGCGTCGATTCCGAATTAACAATCGCGGGCATGGCCCGACATCTGTAGGAGCCCGCCATGCGGGCGATACCCACCTGACCAAGGAGCCCGCCGGATATCGCGGGGTCTCGCTAGCACCACTGCTGCCAGTCGGTAACCCCGGCGCATTGATAGTACGGCCCGCTCCTACAGTGCTCGATTCGAAATCTGTAGGAGCCCGCCATGCGGGCGATACCCACCTGACCAAGGAGCCCGCCGGATATCGCTAGCACCACTGCTGTCAGTCGGTAACCCCGGCGCATTGATAGTACGGCCCGCTCCTACAATGCTCCGTTCGCGATCTGTAGGAGCCCGCCGACGGTCAGGACGACCTAATGCCGCGGAGCACAGGGATGTGCGAGAGCGACGACGGTCAGGACGACCTAATGCCGCGGAGCACAGGGATGTGCGAGAGCGACGACGGTCAGGACGACCTAATGCCGCGGAGCACAGGGATGTGCGAGAGCGACGAAAGGGCGATTTACAGCGTATAGTCCGTTGCTATGACGGAAGAACTCGCAAAGCGGCACTGCAAACCTTGCGAAGGCGGTACCGAGCCCCTGCGACGCGATGCGGTGGAGTCGCTCATGACGGCGCTTCACAATGATTGGGTGCTCAGCGATGATGGCATGGAGATTTCGCGCGAATTCTCGTTCCCTGCATACAGCCGCACATTGGGATTTGCCAATGCCGTCGCCTGGATTGCCATTACTGAGGGCCATCATCCAGTGCTCACGGTCAGCTACGGATCGTGTGGCGTCAGTTACACGACGCATGCGATTAATGGTCTGTCTGACAACGATTTCATCTGTGCGGCGAAAATCGATCGGTTGAATCCAGACGCTGAATGATCGACATAGATGATATCGAGGCCGCGGCACGTCGTCTGCACGGCATCGTAATCGAAACGCCATTGTTGCAGAACGCCGAACTCGATCGAATCGCTGCCGGCAAGGTATTGCTCAAGCCGGAGTGCTGGCAACGAACGGGCTCATTCAAGATTCGCGGTGCCTACAACCTGTTGCGCCAGCTGTCAGCCGAGCAGGCCGAGCGCGGCATCGTTGCATGGTCATCGGGCAATCACGCCCAGGGCGTCGCGGCCGCGGGCAAGATGCTGGGTATCCGGACGGCCATCGTCATGCCCGAGGATGCACCGACTGCAAAACTCGACAGTACGCGCAAACTGGGCGGCGAAATCATCACTTATGACCGCTATACGGGCGATCGTGAAGCCATTGCGCGCGCCCTGGCTGCTGAGCGTGGTGCCGAGATCGTACCGCCGTTCGATCATCCTCACATCATGGCCGGGCAGGGCACGGTCGGGCTCGAGATTGCAGAACAATCTCAGTCGCTGGGGCTGCATGCGGATCAGGTGCTGATCTGTTGCGGTGGTGGTGGGTTGACGGCGGGTAGCTCTGTGGCGCTCAAGGCTCGTCTACCCGACGTGGCCATATACACCGTGGAACCCGAAGAGTTCGACGACACGGCGCGCTCTCTCGATTGCGGTGAACGTGTCAGCAACGCTTCGACGGCGCGTTCGATCTGTGATGCACTGTTGCCCGACACGCCCGGCGAGAATACGTTCGAGATCATGCGCCGTCTGGTGAGCGCGGGACTGGTCGTCAACGACGAGGAAGTCAGGACCGCAATGCGTTTCGCATTTCGCCACCTCAAGCTCGTCGTCGAGCCGGGCGGCGCCGTTGCGCTCGCAGCGGTCCTGGCCGGCAAGGTCAGTACCGCCGACAAGACCACAGTTGTGGTTCTTTCTGGCGGTAATGTTGATGTCGAATTATTCGCGTCGATTCAGGCCGGACCGGTCTGAGGTCTGCGCAAGATAGATACTTTTGAGAACGATTGACGCCGAATTCCTGTGATACTGGCGGCGCTCTTACGCCGGTCGGACCAGCCATCAAGCCATCTCGCGATTCTGTCGAGTTGCTCGACGTCATGACGGACGCGGTGCGGCTGCATCTCGTGCAACCCGATGCCCAGTTCCGCCGAACGCACAAAGTTCTGGCTGTCACGCAACACCGCGATGATCGGAATGCCCAGAGTATCTAGAAACCGCATGAGCCGGCCCAAACTTTTGGTATTTTTACGGGTGCGATTGGCGACGACCGCCAGCTTGCGTTCGTTTCGGTCAACTTTGGCGACCAGCAACAAGTCGGCAATGCATCGCGATGCAGCATCGATATCCATTGAAGAGGGCAGTACGGGAACGAGAATAGTCGTCGCATCGCGCGTAATTTCGCGCAAGTCGTCGTGAGTAATGCCGGCCGCCGAATCGACGATCAGGTTAACGGTGTCGTTGGGTACGCGCAGCTGCCAACTCCGAGTTGCCTGCATCGACTTCTTGAACGCCGCAATGCCGTGAATGGTGGGTAGATCGGCGGGCCGCCGTTTCAGCCAGGCCATCGTGGAGCCCTGCGGGTCAAAATCCATGATTGCCGTCGCCACCCCGCGCTGTGCATAACAGGCAGCCAGGTTGGTCGCGAGCGTGGACTTGCCGCAACCCCCCTTCGGATTGAGGATTACAATCTTGTTCAATTTGTACTGTGTTGGCGAGATAGGCATTGGCCTTTTCAATGTCCCGGAAATCATCCCGGTATTCCTTGCGCCGGTTCACATAATACCAAAGTGGCAGCGAATGCGGGTGTGGCCCCTGATCGCGTCCTTAATAAACTTTACAGCCGGGAATGCTCATCGTGGGGCTGGGCCGTGCAGATCTTTGAGAAATGCATCGTGGCGCGGCATGTCATCCACGGCTGCACGAACGGCTTGTCGAACTTCATCCATGAACTGACTAACGAGCTCGGGATCGGCAACATCGACCAGCGGATCGCAGGCGCGCGGCAGGCAGTTGAGCCCGAGCAGAGCCGAGACCCAATTATCTTTGCTGAATATTTCGTCGGCGTCCCAGCTCAGGCGGCCGCGGCTGCGGAAGAGCGACAATCGATATTGAAGCGTCGCCGAAGTCTGCAATGACTGGCAGTGTTTCCAGAAGTCGCTGTCATCACGATCTGACAAGGTGTAGAACAGCGAAACGAAATCACGAGCATGGTCATAGTCCAGCAATGTGAGTCGGTTGTACTCGCTGGCAATGACCGGATCGCAATTAATATGCGGCCACAGGGACATCAGGCGAATAACCGCACCGTGGGCACGGCTCATGGCGGATACTTCGAGTGACTCAATGTCGCCCGCCGAGCGACCGATCGCTACACAGTTGCCACGCCAGAATGATTCGCGGCGGCCGGCCCGAATTTGCCGGTGTTCTGGCAGCGATGCGCTGGTGCCTACATCTTGAGTTAGCTGTTGCGCAGCGTCTTCGTCGCTGCATATTGCGCCGTTGTAAAAAAATTCGAAATCCGCCCGATCGATCAATTGCATGCGGCGCGACCATCCATCTCGTTTGGTCACGATGCGGGTAGTTGGACTCAGGTCCTGCACATCATTGATGCTGATACGGACCCGGCGATCGCAAGGCAGGAATGCGGACCAGTTCTGATAGCCAACACTGAGCGCGTCGCCAATCAATAGCGCCCGCTCGCCGCTGCAGTCAATATAGAAATCGCCTTCGATTGCCGTGCCATCCGCAAGCGTCACGGCAGCAATAAAACCGGAATCAGCCTGAACCGATGCACTGATGGCAGAGGATCCAATGTGCTTCACGTCAGCAGCGACGGCGTACTTGAGCATTGCATCGGCGAAACGTTGCGTGTCGACCTGCAGTCCGTAGCGGATCGTCGAAAGCAGTGAGTTTGGGTCATCGGACGGATACGCAAAGCGTCCTTTTAGTATTGCGGCGCTGGCAAGCGAATAATCGTCAAAATTTTTCGCATCGTCGGCGAGTTGATGCTTGAGAACATACTGATGAAACGGCAACAACCGAATCGGGGTGCCATGTTCGCCAAATGACTGGATAAATCGGCGATTATTGCGCAGCCAGCCCGAATGCTCTGCTCCCATTTTGAATGTCGCACCGGTTCCGGTGACGAGAGACCGCTCATTGAAGCCCAATAATTTGTAGAAATCGGTGGATTGCGGCAGTGTCGATGCGACGCCGCTGTGCCCCGACATGTCGTCCAGCAAAGTAATTTTCGCGCTCGTGCCGCGCAGCGAATTCGCAATACATGCGGCTACTGCGGGCGCACACTCGTCGCCGCCAACGATAACAATACTCTGTAGCGGCTCAGGCATGCGGCGCCTTTGCGCGGCAAAACTGCTCTATCGCACTGGCGTGTGACGGCATTTCGTCCGCCGCCGCCGCTACCACGGCTTGCATCTGTGGCAGGCGTTGTCGGATGAAATCGTCTCCGGCGCAGTGCACGCGAGGGTCACAGGTCTCCGGCAGGATATGCTGTCCAAGATATATCGCGAGCCAATTGGTCTCGATGAATAATTCAGCCGGGTGAAATATCACGTGGCCACTCTTGCCGAACATTTCAATCCGGCGCTGCAATGAATCCGGAATTGACATGTTCGCGCAGTCTTTCCAGAAATCGGTGTCGCTGCGCTGCGTTGCTTTGTAATGCAAGATCAGGAAGTCGCGCACCTCTTCAAAGCGTCGTCTCATGCCGCGGTTGTAGTCCTCGATATCGGCTGCATCGAAGTTGCGGTCTGGAAAGCGCTGCAAGAGCAGCGCGATTGCTGCCTGAATAAGCCAGATGCTCGTGGATTCGAGTGGTTCGAGGAAGCCGCCGGATAATCCAATGGCGATGCAATTTCGATTCCACATCTGCTTGCGCTGGCCGGTCGTAAACCGCAGCACGCGTGGCTCTGCAATCGCGTCGCCCTCCAAATGCGCAAGTGCCGTTGCCGTCGCCTCATCGTCGCTGAGATGAGAGCTGCAATAGACATGACCATTGCCCATTCTGTGTTGTAGTGGAATACGCCATTGCCAGCCGGCGTCGCCGGCTGTCGCCCGTGTATAGGGAGAGGGGTCAACGACGTTTTCGCTGGGCACGGCTACGGCGCGATCGCAGGGTAACCAGTGGCTCCAGTCCTCGTAGCCGGTCTCAAGCGCTTCCTCGATCAAGAGACCGCGAAATCCCGAACAGTCGATGAACAGATCCCCGCGGACTTTCCGGCCACCGTCGAGTTGCACGGATTCTATAAAACCATCATCGGGGCGAAGGGTTACGTCGACGATTTTGCCTTCGGTGCGGTTAACGCCGCGTCGTTCGGCATACTGGCGCAGGTAACTCGCGTACTGGCTTGCATCAAAATGATAAGCGTACGCGTAGGTTGAGAGAATCGACTGCGACTCCGAGCTCGGGTGCCTGAACCGGTCTCGCTTGGCCGCGACGTTGGCCAGACTGTAGGCACCGATTGGCGTGTCCATGCCCAATTCCAGGGATCTGCGCCAGTAATGGTGAAAGGCGACGCCGTTGATATCTTTGCCGTAAGGGCCGAAGGGGTGCAGATAGGCATCGCCCATCCTGCCCCAGTTGACGAACTCGATACCGAGCTTGAACGTTGCGTTTGTCGCCCGCATGAACTCGGCCTCGTCGATCCCGAGCTTCTTATTGAATGCTTGGATTGTGGGTATGGTGGCTTCGCCAACTCCCACCGTGCCGATCTGGTCGGATTCGATCAGTCGAATCCTCCCCATTTGGCCGTCAAGGACCTGCGACAGCATTGCGGCGGTCATCCAGCCAGCGGTGCCGCCGCCGACGATGACGATGTCTTGTAAATTCTGATCGCGCATTGAAGTTCGCGAACTAGCCTGTCTGCGATGGGTAATCGGGCATGCCGAGGGACATTCTCAGAAAAGACTCATGTTTTGGCAGCAATTTGGATGCTCGTTGTAGTGTCTCGAGAACATGGCCATGAATCGGCGGCTGTTGCCGGTCGTCGCCAAACCATCCGCGGCATTCCTCGGCGAGAAAGTCCATGCCGTATAGAATTGCTTCGTAGCTCGCATAGTCCCAAAGACCCGCCGTGTCGATGGGTGCGCGGCCATCGCCGCTGCTGGCAGCTGATGGCGTCGGACTGCCTGGCATGCCGGGAAAAAATTGGTCCTCGAAGTCGGAGCGCGATGGTGGCTTTATGCGCCAGAAGTCGAGCTTGGCCTGTAGTCTCTCGGTAATGTGCGACGGCTGCCGGACCTCGCGCCAGAATTCGGTGTCGGTTCTGCGCGTCAGGCAATAGTGCATGTTGATGAAATCGAGAATTTCGTAGAATCGATTCGTGAGAATTCGGTTTACGCGCAGTGCCAATGGTTCGTAATTGTTGTCGCGCGGGAAGTGTTCGGCGAGCATCACCGTTGCCAGGTCGGCCAGATACAGCCCCGTGGATTCAAGCGGTTCGATGAATCCGCCGGCAAGGCCGATCGCGATGCAGTTCCTGGACCAGACCTTTTCCCGGCGGCCGACTTTAAAAGGAACGATGCGCGTTTCCAGGTCCGCGGCATGCGGACCCTCGAATTCGCGCAGTTCCCGTTCGGCCTGTGCAATATCTAAGAACGCACTGGAGTGTACGTACCCCAGTGATCGTGTGCTGCGCAATGGAATATCCCAGACCCAGCCCGATGACAGCGCAGACGCCGTCGTGTACGGCTTGACCTGCCCAGGATAGTGGTGATCGTAAGGCACATGCATGGTCACGGCCTGGTCGCAGAGTAGCCACTGGGAACAGTCGACCCATGGAACCCCCAGTTTTTTCTCAATAAGCAGAGCGGCGAATCCGGTGCAGTCAATAAAAAGATCAGCCTCGATGCGCTGCCCGGATTGCGTGCTGACGGCGGCTATATCGCCATTCTCAGCCATCTCGACATCGGTAACATGGTCGACATAGTGGGTCACGCCGCGCGCTGTGGCGAACTCACTCAGGTAATCGGCAAATTTGAGCGCATTCATGTGGTACGCGTATTTGAGCCGCGGCCCCGGGACCTGCGGATCCAGCGACAGGGGCGACAGCCCGAGTTCGCAGATCACGGGTTGTGGCGAGATCGTTTCCATAAACGGAATCGACCGATCGCTGCGGAGCCAGAGTTCGCTGGACAGGTCCATCGGTTGCGGCGTATAGCGACTGAATGGGTGGTGGTAGTACTCGCCCTTGTTATCGAGCCAATTCACATAGCGGATCGACTGTTTGAATGTCCCGTCGACGGACCTCATCATGTCCGTATCGTTGATACCGATGACGGCAAGCAAATGCAGGATGCTTGGAATGGTGGCCTCGCCGACCCCGATCCTGGGCGCGTCAGCGGACTCTATCAGGCTGATCTGCGCGCGCCGAATGTTGCCCTGGTTCAACGCTGCGTTGAGATAGGCTGCGGCCATCCAGCCTTCCGAACCACCGCCGACGACAAGAATGCGTTTCGATCGATCCACAATTGTCTCCCCAGGCTTTTGTCGCACGTTCAATGTGACGGTCAAATGTACTCGCACCTCGGCCACACTGCGGCCAATTCACATCATCATCAGTGAATCCACCGGCATCAGGCAATTTGCGGCACGGCATGTAACAGACAATTGTAAGTTAAATGCCAATTCTGGCGGACGATTCATGTAGACTTATCGAGAATAACAAAAACACGAAATACAACGTTCAGAACATTTGAAGGGAAAACGTATGTTTCGTATATCGCCTGTCGCCACCGCCGTCAGCGTCGCGCTAGCCGCCAGCACCTTCGGCATCAGCCCACAAGTTCTTGCTCAGGAAGTCGAGGAAGATGACGAGGTAATCGAAGAAATCGTAACCACCGGATCACGTATCAGTAGAGATGCGTTTTCGAGTGCCACACCCATAGACGTCATACTCACGCAGACCGCGCAGCTGCGCGGTATTTCCGACGTGGCTGAGATGTTGCAAACGACCACCATCGCTGCAGGATCGCCGCAGATTACACCGGCAGAGTCGACAGCATTTGTGCGGGCAGGAGACGGTGGTGTCGGTACGTCAACGTTGTCACTGCGCGGTCTGGGCGCGAGTCGAACCTTGTCACTGTTGAACGGTCGTCGTGCGGGCCCGGCAGGCACACGCGGCGGCGTCTCTTCATTCGACCTCAATGTCATACCCATTGCGGCGCTCGAGCGAATCGAAATTCTCAAAGATGGCGCATCGTCGATTTATGGTTCTGATGCTGTGGCCGGCGTCGTCAATTTCATCACCAAGAAGGGTGATGGCGCCACGCTTGATGCGTACACGTCGCAGACGTCGGAGACGGGCGGCGAGGTTGCTCGCGTGAGCGCATCGTTTGGCAAGACTTTCTCGCGTGGTAATTTTCGTGTAACCGGCGACTATTACCGTCATGAAGAGCTGGAGCAGGGCGACCGCGATTACCTGAACTGCGGTGAGGACTTCATGTTCGATCCCGTGAGCGGCGCGCGACGCGACCGCTTCGATCCGCGCACCAACAGTCCGCAGTGCCGCGACACCATCTGGGGCCAGGTCTGGCTCTACGATTACAACTGGGTTTATGGGGGGGACACCAATATTCCCGCCGGTGGCTTGGCTCAATTTGACTTTGACGGAGATCTGGGCGATTACATCCCGGTACAACCGACCGCTCCTGGCAGCGCGACCGATTTTGATATGCCGGCTGGCTGGTACATGGTCAGGTACGATCGCAGCTCGGATGAGGTAACAAACACGCATCATCCGATGGAGGATGGCACTTCGATTATTCCCCTGATCGAACGTTCGACGTTCTTCGGCGATGCGGAGTTCGATCTTACTGATTCAATGACGCTGTACGCCGAAGCATTACTCAATCGTCGCGAGACCACGAGCGACGGGCTGCGGCAATTCTGGGGATTTATCTACAATTATGACTCTGGTGGCGTTGGCTGGGGGACGCAGCCATCTTCGGTTGGTTGGACTGGCTTCAACGTTCTCAGCCCGACCCCGGTTACCGACCATTTCGGCGCTTTCATCCAGGTTGATTATTCGCGATACCTGGTTGGGATACGTGGCGATATCACGGACAACTGGAGCTTCGACCTCAACTACCAGTACAGCAAATCGGACGGCTCCTATACGACCGATATCATCTTCCAGGACTCGATTGACAGCAATGATTTGATAACCGGCTCGTGTGTCGGCACGGTCACTGCGGTTCGCGGCGTCCCGTGCCAGGACATTCCCTGGCTCGATCCGGCATTCCTGAACGGGGACATTTCGCCGGCAATGCAAGATTTTCTTTTCGGTACCGAGACGGGTAATACCGAATATACGCAGTCGTCCTTTGAGGGATTCGTGACCGGTGATCTGTTCGAATTGCCGGCCGGTACGGTGAAACTGGCGTTCGGCCTGCACCATCGCGAGGACGAAATCCTGGACACACCGGGCGAGGCGTCAGAGGGCGGTAATAGCTGGGGGCTCTCATCGGCTGGCATTACGGCCGGCAAGGACACGACGAACGCGGTATTTGCCGAATTCGATGTGCCGTTGGTGGCCGACAATACCGGTTTCAAACAGCTGACGCTCAATGTATCGGCGCGCTATACAGACGTCGATTCCTACGGCGGCGCGTCGACTTACAGGGCAGGATTGAACTGGCAGGTGCATGACTCGCTTCGATTGCGTGCCAACTACGGGACATCGTTCCGAACGCCGGCTCTTTTCGAGCTGTATCTGGCAGAACAGACGAGTTTTGGCCGGCAAAGTGGTGTTGACCCCTGCATACGCTGGGGCGCCGCATTGGATGCCGGTGATATCTCACAACAGACCGCGAATAACTGTGCGGCGACGATGACGGATGACTATCCCGGAGGATTGCCGGACGATTTCCCGGGCGCCGCGATCTCGTACACGGCCATCTCCAGCGGCGGCCTCGGGCTGCTGGAGGCCGAGACATCCAAATCAACGACGGTGGGTATTATCTGGACGCCGGAATTTGCCGATTTCAGCATTTCGCTCGATCACTTTTCCATTCAGGTCAACGATCAGGTCGATCAGCTCGGCGGATCGGCAATCGTGCGCGGTTGCTACGCCTCCGAGTTCTTCCCCGACGATCCCCTATGTAATTTATTCGATCGGAGTATTCCAGGATCGGGAATCGACAATATTCAGGACAGTTTCATCAACGTTGCAACGCAAAAAAATTCCGGCTGGGATCTTGCGGCCCGGTATACGACCGACCTCGCCGGTGGCACGCTGATTGTCCGCACGCAGCATACCTGGCAGGACGAGGCCAAAACGGCATTATTTGCAGGCTTCGAACGCGATTCCAACGGCTGGTTTGGAGACCCGAGGTGGGTTGGCACGATGGACATGACCTACATCAAGGGCGACTGGATATTTTTCTGGGGCGTGGATGTCATTGGCAACGTCGACAGTCATGACCGCATCGGTGGCGACCTGGCGACTGTTCGAGGCGAGACCGTACGTGTCGTATTGTCTGCAGAATCCGTGGACTACCACGATTTTTCGGTATCGAAAGTTTTCGACAATGGCATCACGGTGGTGGGCGGTATGAGTAATGCTTTCGATACGAGCCCGCCGCAAGTGACCACGCTGGGATTCGGCGTAATCAGCACGCTGGGCGCGTCGCCATTTTACTCGCAGTACGATTATTTAGGACGGCGCTGGTTCGTCAACATAGGGTATGAGTTCCAGTAACCGCTATGCATTGATGGAAAATGAGTGCCGGCGTGAGTCGGCACTTTTTTTTACGCCGGTGCTGGAGATGTCCTAAACTGTCGGGAGCTCGAAATTTTTTAGAGATTGCCCATGCCGCGGATCCTGGCCAAACCAGATAACATCAACGAGTTGAACGAGCGGTATTCGCACCAGCCGCTGCAGCATCCCGTGTTCCTGAACAGTGTTCCCAAGTGTGGAACACACCTCATTCGCAACATCATGCGAATGTTCGTCGCCGTGGACCAGCATTACCAGGAAACGTTTATTCAGTTTCCGATACTGAGTGATCATCTGGCGGCCTTTTCGATCAATGCGCCCAAGTTGAGTTGGGGGCATCTGCTGTACTCTGACGACTCGGCGATCGCGCTACAAAAATCGCGGCATCTGCTCATGGTTCGGGATCCCTATGACTGGGTTTTGGCGCGCGCACGATTTTTCCTGTCCGACAACTTCCAGGGGCAAATGGAACATCTGAAAGGTGGAGCGGTCTCGGTGAATGAAGTGCTGAATATGATGATCTTCGGCATCATGGGCAAATCGCCCACCATCAGTGAGATATTTCAGCACAACGCACTCGCCTGGATGGGAACCAAGGTACGAATTATTCGCATGGAAGATCTTGTTGTTGCCGTTTCTGATCTCGATGGCGAGGAATCTGCGCGCTTCTTCGACGAATTGCTGTCCTTTTGTGGGATCTCTACGCCATCAGACTGGCAAGACAGGGTTCGAGTTGGTGCAGACAGGAAACAGAGCGGCACGGCGCGAGAAAACCTCGCCGGCAATACGGGTGTGGTTCCCGACGAGTTACCCGAAGTGCAGAAGCGCCTGGTCGATCACATGCTGCCCGGCGTAAGGGCGCTTCTCGGCTACGATAGCTGAGCCAGCGTGCGGCTACTTGTTGCCGCCGGTGATAGATATCTGGTCGCGGCCTATGTGCTTTTCGAGAAACGCCAGCATACGCTCATAAAATTCGAGACGGTTTTCGGGTTTGTAAAAACCATGCCCTTCTTTGGGTTTTACGAGCCACTCATAGGGCTTGCCCAGTTTCTCGAGACCCTTGCGAAGTCGGTAGGCGTGTTCGATATCAACGCGGAAATCCTCGCCCCCATGCACAATAAATACGGGCGCCTTCAATTTGTCGAGATTGTGTACGGGCGAGCGGGCGCGCAGATCTTCCTTGTCTTCGCCGACAGCCTCTTTGAGGAACACCAGGCCGCTATCCCTTGTGGGTATGTCGCCCTTCTCGAACATGAGTTCGAGGTCGTAGACACCGACATAGGCGATGATGCATTGGTAAAGATCTGGTTCACGCACACCGCCCATCATGGCCGCATAGCCCCCATAGGAGCCGCCGTAGATACAAATGCGGTCCTTTGCGGCGAAACCGGCATCGATGGCCCACAGCGTCGCATCCGTGACATCGTTCTGCATCTCGGTACCCCACTTGCCGTAGCCGCTGTACAGGAAGCTACGGCCGTAGCCTCCCGAACCCCGGTAATTGACCTGCAACACCGCATAGCCGCGACTTGCGAGCATCTGCACGTCGGCATTGAAGGCCCAGAAATCGCGTACGCCATGCGGGCCACCATGGGGCAGGACGATCATGGGGAAAGGCCCGTCGGAGTCGTCCGGGCGGGTCAGGTAGGCGTAAACAGTCGTACCGTCACGCACCTTTAGTACGTAGGGCTCCATCGGCCGCATCAGCGTCGCATCGATGCCAGGCAGCACCGAAACGATTTGCGCGAGCTGCTTCAGTTCAGTGTCGAAAAGATAGTACCTGGGCGGATCCTTATCGCTGCTGGCCCTGAAGATTGCAAGCTTGCCGTCGTCGGTAGTGGACGTGAGTCTCACGCGATAGCCGCGCAATATTTCTCGCACGTCGGCAATCCATTGTGACATCGGTTGATCGCTATCGATTATCGAGAAATGCGGGTAGTCGGGTTCGGTATAGACGCCGATCAACGCGCCATCTGGCGCAAATTCGATATCGTTTATGTCAACCACGTCATGTTGAAACAACAACTCTTGTTCACTCGAGCCCGGACCAAACAGGTACAGACTGTCAGTATCTGTCTCGCGATTGTCGAGCATATACAGTAGCGTGTTGTCCGGTGTATAGGATATCGGCCTTATCGAGCCCTCCCTGCCATGATATTCCCCCATCAGCTGCCAACGTTTTCCCTCGCGCAGGTGAATGGCGATGGCGTTTTTGTTATCGGGATTGGTTGATACAGCTACCCGAACCCGGCCATCATTATCGACGACGATTTGGGCGCCACGGGCCGGTGCCGTTGTAACTCTGCTGGTTCGCCCGGAATAAATATCGAGCTTGAGAACCTGGGTGTAGGATCCCTGCACGTTCGCGTAGTCGTTTACGCTGATGAGAATGTGATCATCGTCCTCAGGCAATTTGTGCAATAGACTGGCAACACGATAGGTTCGATCGAAGACGCCTCCTGCTCGCTTGCCGCGACCGAAGAGCCATTCCTGTCGCTTGCCGTTCCAGTCTACAGCGACCATATCGTCGGTCTGAAACGGAGCGTCGAGGCTGCCGAATTTCCTGCCTAGCCAGACGACGACCCGCTCATCATTCGCCCAGATGAAGTTGGTTATGAAGTCACGACCGTAGCCGCGTATCTGTGCAGTAATCTCATTCGAGCGCAGACGCATGATTATCAGGCTCGACTCACCGGCATCATTGCGCACGGTAGCCGCAATGTAATCGCCGGTCGGGCTGATCTTGAGATTGCCGTACAGCGGCAGCTTGGCAAATTCTTCTAACGGGACTTCGGCTGATGCTGGCCGATGCAGCCCGCTTGCGAGACTCAATCCAGCAAGTGCAAGAACACAAATAGTTTTACGCATCACCATAAGCTTTCCAGGGACATGGGCTGTCAGAACATTTCTCCGGGGTCGGGTTTATCGTCCGTCGGTTTGCGGCGGCTCTTGATGTAATCGCCAGTGATCATCTTGTCATAGCTCATGCCCGGACCGACCATCGGGTAGACGCCAGCGTCACGGTCGATGATGACTTCGAGAAACGCCGGACCCTCGAATTCCATGAATGCCTTGATGACCTTGGGCAGATCTTTCTTATTGTCGAGCTTCTGCGCGAACTGAAACCCGTCGGCTTCTGCCGCTTTCACAAAGTCTTTTTTGTGCAAGGACTTGTCACTGCCCGACATGCGGCTGTTGTAATAGAGTTTTTGCCACTGCCGCACCATGCCGTCACCGAAGTTGTTGAGTACGACAATCTTGATGGGCAGTTTGTAAGTTGTCACCGTTTCGAGTTCGCCAATATTCATTCGAATGCTCGCATCGCCGTCGACGTCGATGACCACGCGATCGGGTTGTGCGAATTGTGCACCGATTGCAGCGGGCAAACCGAAACCCATGGTGCCCATGCTGCCCGACGTCAGCCACAACCTCGGTTCGCGATAATCAAAATACTGGGCTGCCCACATCTGGTGCTGCCCGACACCCGTCGAAATGATCGCCTGGCCCTGCGTATGCCGATTGATCTCCTCAATTATGGTATAGGGCTGGATGAGTTCGCTATTGCGATCGTAGTCAAGGCCGTGTTCCTTCTTGAGCGCAGCGATCTCTTTATGCCAGACCGAATAGTCCTTGCTGAACTCGATACGCTTGCCGTAGGCCAGCAGATCATCGAGATCGCGCGCGAGCATGCCGATATGATGCCAGTTGACGCGCTTGACCTTGCCAATTTCGGCAATATCGATATCGAACTGGGCAATATTTCTCGCTTTGGGTGCGAAGCGGGCGGGGACGGCGGCAACGCGATCATCGAATCTGGCGCCGATCGTAATCAGGAAATCGCAGTCCTCGACGGCGTAATTGGCCGATGCAATGCCGTGCATTCCGAGCATGTGCAGCGCCAGTGGATGCGTCGTGTCGCTCGCGCCCAGCGCCATCAACGTTGTCGTTACCGGGATGCCGTACGCGTTGGCAAAGTGCCGCATCGGTTTGGTGGCGTTGGCATTGATAACACCGCCGCCGACATACATCAGTGGTCGCTCGGCTTGCGCCAGCATCGCGTAAAAGCGTTCACACGCATGATCGCGCAAGTGGTTATCGACGATTGACTGCAAGCGCCGGCGGTAACCTGGCAATGGCAGCAGACCGTGACCTTTGAATTCACCCTCCCAGTTCTGTATGTCCTTTGGTATGTCGACCACGACGGGTCCCGGACGACCGGTGCGTGCCAGTTCGAAGGCGCTACGTACGGTGTCCTCGAGCAGCGAAGGCTCGGTGACGAGAAAAACGTGTTTGGCAACAGCGCCCATGATTGCCGCTACCGGTGCTTCCTGAAATGCGTCGGTGCCGATGGCCGCGGACGGCACCTGGCCGCAGATAACGACGATTGGCACGGAGTCGGCCATGCAGTCCCGTACTGGTGTGACCGTGTTGGTCGCGCCGGGCCCTGAAGTCACCATGACGACGCCGACTTTGCCGCTTGCGCGGGCATAGCCGGAGGCCATGAATCCGGCGCCTTGCTCGTTGGCCGGAACGATCAAGGGCATGGCGGCCGTGCCGTCATCCCTGCGGTGTACGTCGTTGTAGCGAAAAACCGCGTCGTAAGTTGGCAGTATTGCGCCGCCGCTGTAACCGAATATCGTGTCGACGCCTTCATCGGCAAGTACCTGCACGACCATATCGGCGCCGCTCATGCGTGTCCCTGCGAGTGGGTGAGCAGTCGATTTTGCCGTGCTTGCCTGATCTTTCACGCTGTTGTGCTCAATCACGTAAGTGCCCGATTTTCGGCGAGTGTTTACTAATTTCTGTGGCATTGCAATACTCGGCTAGCGACGAGTTCAAACGTCGTGTGCATGAAATTAATTAGTTTCAATTGTACTCATTGACCGAGGCAGGCAATCACCAGCGATGCGGCACGTAATTTCAGTTTTATTGCAGAATGAAGTCGGTGCGCTGACGCGCATGACCGGCATGTTTTCATCCCGTGGCTATAATATTGATTCTCTGAATGTCGCACCGACGGACGACCCGACAGTATCACGTGTAACGTTGGCCATCGCGGGTTCAGATGCCGCTATCGGTCAACTCAATTCGCAGCTCGCAAAGCTCATCGATGTCGTCAATATCCACGATATGACGCTCGGCGATCACTTCGAGCGCGAACTCATCATCGTCAAGCTCAAGCTTGCAACGGGCGGTCATGTGAAGGCGCTCACACTGGCGAAAAAATATGGCGCCGAAATACTCGATGATGCTCAGGTCAGCTGTACTATTCAGTTGACGGGGTGCGTCAAGGAGATCGACGAGTTCATTGCTGCGGCACGTGGTATCGGCGAACTCTCGGCCGTTGCACGCAGTGGCAGTGTCGCCGTATCGAAAGGAGAGGTGACGCTGTCGTCATATGACGTTCACCATCATCTCTCTGCCTGATTGATGTCCGGGTTCGACCTACAAGACTATCGCCGGCTCGTCATCAAGGTCGGTTCATCGCTATTGATTGGCGACGACGGCAATGTTCATCGTGACTGGTTGGGCGGGCTGGCCGATGACATCGCGCAGCTTTTGGAGCAGGGACATGAGATTCTCATTGTCTCATCCGGTGCAATAGCGATAGGCAGCGCAGTACTCGACATCAATATACGTCGCTCCAGGCTCGAAGACCTGCAAGCGGCGGCCGCGGCAGGGCAGGTGCAGCTCGTGCATGCGTACCAGGAGGCGCTTGCAAAACACACGATTACGGTTGCGCAAATTCTGCTGACGCTGGAAGACACCGAGAATCGCCGCCGTTTTCTGAATGCGCGGGGCACGCTCGCGCGCCTGCTCAGTCGTTCAGTGGTACCGATCATTAACGAAAACGATACGGTCGCGACCGAAGAAATCCGCTATGGAGACAACGATCGCCTTGCGGCGCGTGTGGCCCAGCTCGTGATGGCCGACGCGTTGATCCTGTTATCCGATGTCGACGGCTTCTACACCGCAGACCCAGGCATAGACGATACGGCTGAGCACATTCCGGAAGTGCGCACTATCACGGACGATGTGGTACGCATGGCCGGTGCAACACAATCGGATTTCGGCAGCGGCGGCATGGCCACGAAAGTACAGGCGGCGCGCATTGCGACGCATGCAGGCTGTTCGACGGTGATTGCCAGCGGACTGATAGACAGACCGCTTGCGGCCCTTGCGTCCGGCGGCAAGTGCACATTATTTCGCGCCACAGGGTCGCCGGCCGCAGCACGAAAACAATGGCTTGCCGGCGTGCTTGAGGTTTGCGGTGAGCTTAGGCTGGACGACGGTGCGGTGCAGGCGTTGCAGGATCATAACAGTCTGTTGCCGGTAGGCGTTGTCGAAGTAGTCGGCAACTTCCACCGTGGCGATGTGGTCACATTGGTGAACAGCAAAGGGGAAGAGCTGGGTCGCGGCCTGACCGAGTACTCCAGTGACGACGCGCAACGCCTGCTCGGGTGCCGGTCCGACCAGATCGAGGAGCGGCTCGGTTACCGCGGCCGCACCGTTCTGGTTCATCGGGACGAACTGGTGATATTTGACAATGAATCCAACTGAAAAAGTGACCGCGTCGATCGCTGCGATGATGGATGCCATCGGCGTGTCAGCTCGCCGCGCTGCGGCGGGGCTCGCGTTGTCGGGTAATGATGACCGCAATCGCGCATTGCTGGCAGCGGCCGCAGCGATTCGCGTTGCCAGCGCCGACATCCTTGCGGCTAACGAGGTCGATTTGCGTGAAGCCAAGGAAAAAGGGCTTCGCGGCGCCATGCTCGATCGCCTGATGCTGGATGCGGACCGTATCGAGGCAATGGCGACCGGCATCGAAACCGTGGCCGATCTGTCGAATCCGATCGGTAAAGTCATTGCTGAGTGGGACCGACCGAATGGCCTGAAATTTCAGCGCGTTACGGTGCCACTCGGCGTTATTGGCATCATTTACGAAAGTCGCCCGAACGTTACGGCCGATGCTGCAGTTCTTTGCCTGAAAGCGGGCAATGCTTCGATTCTTCGGGGCGGGTCCGAGAGCGTTCGCTCAAATAGTGCGATCTTTGCATGTCTGCGTGATGGCCTGGCCGTCGCCGGAATCGATACGGATGCTGTGCAAATGGTGCCTACGACGGATCGGGCTGCCGTGGGCTATATGTTGTCTTCGATGAGCGAATGGATCGATGTTGTCATACCACGCGGCGGTAAGAGCCTGATACAGCGAGTGCGCGATGATGCGCGAGTACCGGTGATCGGTCACCTGGAAGGCATTTGCCACGTGTATTTGCACGCAGCGGCGGACGTCGACATGGCCCGCGACATTGTCCTCAACGCAAAGATGCGTCGTACCGGTGTCTGTGGTGCGGCTGAAACCATACTCGTTGATCGGTCCGCCGCCGATCGATTGCTACCAACTGTCCTGGCCGCGCTTATCGATGCCGGATGCGAGGTGCGCGGTGATGCAGAGGTCACCGCGCTGGTTGCGGGAGTCAGGCAGGCTAGCGAAGTCGATTGGTCGACCGAGTATCTTGACGCGATTATTTCAGTGCGCGTCGTCGACGACATCGATCAGGCGATTGCACACATTGGCCAATACGGATCCAGCCATACTGAGAGTATTGTTACGGACGATATGGCTGCTGCCGAAAAATTCCTGCACGAAGTTGACAGTGCAATCGTGTTGCAAAATGCCTCCACGCAATTTGCTGATGGTGGTGAATTCGGTATGGGCGCTGAAATTGGCATCGCAACCGGGCGAGTACACGCCCGGGGTCCGGTCGGCGTAGAGCAACTGACGAGCTACAAGTACATTGTGCGCGGTAGCGGGCAGGTCCGACCCTGATGCCTGTGCATGCGGTGCCGTATGATGTCGCGGTAATCGGGGCCGGCATCAACGGCGCAGGCATTGCACGGGATGCCGCTCTGAGTGGCCTGCGAGTAATCGTGCTTGAGCAGAAAGATCTGTGCAGTGGCACGTCCGCCGTATCAAGCCGATTGATTCATGGCGGTCTGCGTTATCTCGAATTCGGCGAATTGTCACTCGTGTTCGAGTCCTTACGTGAACGTATAACGTTGCGACGTATAGCGGCGCATCTCGTTAAGCCGATTAGAATCTGCATACCGATCTACGCATCGGCGAAGCGAGGACCATTGCTGATTCGCCTGGGCATGATGACTTACGACCTGCTCTCCGCTGGCAAGACCGTACCGGGGCACGAGATGCTGGGTCGTGACGCGATGATTGCGGAAGAACCGGGTCTGGCGACACAGGGATTGCGTGGAGCGGCAAGATATTTCGACGCCCAGGTGACTTTTGCCGAACGGCTCGTGCTCGAAAATCTGCTCGCTGCGCGTGCTGCCGGGGCGGAGGTTCGAACCTATAGTGCCGTGACACGCATCAACGTCGAGCACGGCGCTGTGAAATCTCTGGAGTATGTGGACACGGTCACCAGGCAGCAGCATGAGGTTGCCGTCAGCGTTATCGTCAACGCTGCCGGTCCCTGGGTGGACGAGGTTCTAAGCATCGCACCGGGTGCATCGCCAAGGCTGATCGGAGGGACCAAAGGCAGCCACATCATCGTTGGATCGTTCGAGGGGGCGCCGCGCGACGCTTATTACGTCGAAGCTGCTGCCGATGGCCGGCCCTTTTTTATCATTCCGTGGAATCACCTGTTCCTGATCGGCACGACCGATATTCGCTACGACGGCAATCTGTCCGAAATTCGCGCCAGTCGCGAGGAGGTCGACTACCTCCTGGCTGAGACAAATCGTGTGTTTCCTGCCGCCGGACTCGAGATTGGCGACATTCATTATTCCTACGCCGGCGTGCGGCCATTGCCGCGTCGCGACAAAGGGCCCGAGTCCTCGATTACGCGTCGTCACATCATCAAGAAAAACCGCGGCGTCGCTCGCGGCCTGATCACGATTATTGGCGGTAAACTGACGACGTATCGAAATCTCGCCGAGCAAACGGTAAAACGTGTGGGCAAGATGCTGGGCCGTAAGCTGCCAGAGTGCCGTACCGGGGACACCTTGTTACCCGGGGCATACCGGCTTGATGAGGCTCGCGAGGCGCTCGTCACAGTGAAGTGTTTGTCCGGTCACGGGGTCGAGCGGCTGATGAGTATCTATGGGGGTCGAGCAATCGGCCTTGTGGAGTTGGCGAAGTCGGAGCCATCGTTGCTCGAAACCATCGATACGCGACAATCGGTGCTTGCCGCCGAGGTCGTCTTCGCGATTCGCGAAGAGATGGCGCGAACGCTCTGCGATATCGTTCATCGTCGTCTGATGGTCGGCCTGAGCGCAGACCAGGGCCGGGGACTTTATACAACGCTCGCCACAATAGCAGCCAATGAATTCGGTTGGAGTGATGAACGCCGGGCCGCTGAACTGGATTCATTAATCGAATTCAGTAACTCTTTCACCTGAATTTTAGTGCTTGGGTGAGTAGCGCAATTCGGCGAACAGTTCCCGGCCACGGCCCGGAAAGTACCGATAATTGCCGAACGCATAGTCGGCGCGGTCGGCGATGCTGCGGTCCATGATGTTATGCAGTCGAAAAGCCAGCTCGAATTGCGACGAGAGTCGCAGGCTGACGCGCAGGTTCGCGAGCGTATGGCCCGGGTAACGAAATCGATTTTCGGCGTCGAGATAGTACTCGCCGATCGACACCAGTTGCAGGCCGATATTGAGAATTCCGTTCGGCTCATAGACCAGGTCTATGTTGCCGAGCCAGCGCGGCGCCGTGTCGATATCCCGCCCGGATACAAACTCCTCGCCGCGCGCGGCAATGACATCAAAAGCATACGTGTGACGGGCGTAACTCGTATCGATTGAAAGTGACAGCTGCGCGGTTAGCTGCCAGTCAAGGGAAAACTCGATTCCACGATGTTTGCTGCGCGCGTTACCGACGTTATACCCTTCGGCGTCACGAAAAACGCTGCCACGCTTGCTCATTGCAAATACGGCAACATCAGCCGACAGGCCCCGGCGAATCTTACGCACACCGAACTCGATGCTGTCGATGCGCTCTGAGTCGAGATCCGCCACTTGCTGACCACTTTGCAGCCGATACAGTTCTGTCGCCTGCGGTGCGCGAAAGCCGCGGGCGAGCACTGCATAGAAGCTTCGCGAAGAGCTGGCCTTGTAAATGAGCGACAGCTTCGGCGCGAAATTCGTGAAATTGTCACTGCGATCCGCAGGTCGAGAATACAGGCAGCCGCCAAACCCGCAAGCCTCGCCATTGTCGCGCGTGTTGCCACTCAGCATGCGATTACTGTAGTTGTAATGCAGCGTGTCAATACGAAGTCCGGCGCCGAGAGTCAGGCGCTCGTTAATCCGGAAGTCGGATTGCAGGTACGGAGCAATACCGATACTTGAGACCGTGTAGTCGTAATGTTTGCCGGCAGGGCGCGTTTCACGCAAAAAATCGGAACCTTGCGTCGGCTCATCCTGCGTCTCTTTGAGGAACATGTCGCTCCATTCGATATCCACGCCGGCTATGGTCCGGTGATTCGGCGTGTCAAAAATTGCTGTGGCGATAATCCCCAGGCTGACGTGGCCGTTTTCCTCGAGCGGTTTTCCCGGCAGAAAATGCTGCAGGAACTGCATATCGGAAAAGCGCAGGTACGGCCGAATATCGAGGTCGAAACGCGGCGTGGGCCGTGACCAGATGGCGTATGTCCGCAGACTCGTTGCATTACGAAATGCATCCGGGTTTGGATTGCTGCGATTAACGGTCGGATCCTTATACGAGTTTTCGCCAATTATAAATCCCGCGGTTTCCTGATTGAGGTCGGTGAATGTGAACGCCGTAGTAAGGTCGCCGTCGGAAATTTGCCAGTGGCGCTTCACATGAAGTTTGCCCTGCCGGTAACCTGAATCATCACGAAAACCGCCGTCGTTGGCGTAGACGACGGCTGCGAGCCACGACGAAGCAACATCGAAAGGCAGCTCCGCACGCGCACGCAAATAGTCGTTGGCGCCGACTTCGATTGCGAGCTCTGGTGCATCCCTGTATCCCGGGACCGGCATCAGGACATTGACAATGCCATGCAGGGCATTCGAGCCGAACAGTGCATTTCCCGGTCCGCGAATGACCTCGATGGATTGCGCTTGTTCGGTGTTGACTTCGAACAGCGAATTGACGTTGCAAAATCCCGCGGGTCGAATCGGGATACCGTCTTCGAGAAAAAGAAACGCACCACACGACCCGGCGCCTGTCAAAACCGGAGAGCGAATTGCGGTGAGGTGTTCCTGGCCGCTGCCGCGACTCAGCCAGACTCCCGAAATTCGGCTCAACAGTTCATGGATATGCTGATGTTGTACTCGTGCGAGTACGGCGCCGTCGAGGCGGTCGATGTTTCCCGAGTGTAAGAGGCGCGGTTGCTCGCGCCGCTGGCTGGTGACGACAATCTCGGTGAGGGGGCTATCCTCGGCCACTGCGGATTGTTCTGCGATTGGCATCGCAGCAAAGGCGGCTAGGACCAGAACGCTCTTTTTCAAGTAGTTGAATCTTTGCATGCGGTTCTCGCGTGAGCGCGCCATTATAATCAGCTTGGATCGCCCACGGATGAATTGCCAATGACTGCGCCGAGACCGAATCAATGCCTGCCGATGCTCATGGCGGCAGCAATACTCATATCGACAGCGGCTGCCACGGCCGAGACCGAGTTGGCTGAATCGAGCGGGGCAAGACCGCGAATTGGTCTCGTACTCGGCGGCGGTGGTGCTCGAGGTGCGGCGCATGTCGGCGTACTGCGGGAGCTGGAAAGAATGCGCATACCGATCGACGCGATCGCTGGTACCAGTATGGGAGCGATCGTTGGAGGATTATATGCGTCGGGTATGACCGCGGCCGAGCTCGAGGAGCTCGTTGCGTCGCTGGATTGGGCCACAGTGCTTTCCGACGCACCACGACGAAGGGATCTCAGTTTCCGTCGCAAGCAGGACGATGAACAATTTCCGATTGACCTTGAGTTCGGCATAAAGGATGGAGGTCTGCTACTGCCAAAGGGCGTCGTCCAGGGCCAGAAGCTGGACCTGATTTTGCGCGAACTCACGATCGACGTTTCACACATCTCCAATTTCGATAATTTGCCGATACCGTTTCGGGCGATAGCCTCCGATATTGCGCTCGGTGAAATGTACGTAATGGGTCAGGGTGATTTGGCACGCGCAATTCGGGCAAGTATGTCCGTGCCAGGCCTGATAGCACCGGTCCAGCTCGACGGCCGCCTGCTCGTGGACGGCGGACTTGTCGGCAATCTGCCCATCGACGTCATGCGTACGATGGACGTCGACATCATCATTGCCGTCAACGTCGAATTTCCGCTGTATGCACCCCACGAACTCGAGTCGGCCGTGGCGATTACCGAGCAGATGCTGACGGTCCTGATCCGCGTGGAGACCCTGCGTCAAATTGAACAGCTCAAGTTTGACGATGTCCTGATCAGCCCGGAGCTCGGCACTTTCGCTGTTACCAATTTCGGCGAAATTGCCGAAGCCATCGGTCCGGGCGCGGATGCGACCATTGCGGCCGGGGACAAACTCAGGAAATTAGGCGTCGATGAAGAGGCGTACGCGGAATATGTGGCTCGCCGAGAGGTTCGAAAAATAAACGATCAACGCCTGGCGTTCGTGCGCATTGTTCATGACGGCCGGGTGTCGACGGAACTGCTCGAGTCGCGTCTAGGCATCGAGTCCGGCGATGCGATAAACACGAAATGGCTCGCAGCCGGCGCGGACCGGCTGCATGGTCTCGATTTGTATGAGCAGGTCAGTTATCGACTGGTCGACGAAGGTGGCACGACCGGTGTTGAGTACGAGGCGATATCCAAGAGTTGGGGCCCCAATCTGCTGAAGCTAGGATTATCGGTAGAAGACGATTTCGCGGGCTCGACGGCTTTTAATTTATCGGCTCGCCTGACTCGGACTGGAATCAACCGCAAGGGCGCTGAGTGGCGCACCGATATTCGACTAGGCACTGATCCACTGTTGTTTTCCGAGTTCTATCAGCCGTTCGGATCGAACTCGCGCCTGTTTATCGCGCCGCGCCTGGAAATGCGCCAGTCGAATCTAAACGCGTTTGTAGCCGAAGATGCCGTGGCGAGACTGCGTATTACGGAAGCCGAGACAGGAATTGACCTTGGTGCCGAAATCGGATCGTTCGGTGAATTACGATTGGGCGCGTATCGAGGCATCGGTGAGGCGCGCGTCAAGGTTGGTGACCCATCACTGCCCAATGTGGATTTTGATACGGGTGGCTTTTTTGCAAGTCTACGTATCGATACGCTCGATAGTGCGTATTTCCCCCGGCATGGTGTGCGCGCGGATTTGCGCTGGAATCTGTCTCGATCTGCTCTGGGCGCGGACGACAATTTTGACACGTTTGAGTCGAATTTCACCGCAGTCTGGAGTCGCGGTAAAAGCAGCCTGCAATTTGGCCTGGGCTACGCCACGACCATGGACTCATACGACGCTGTACAGGATTACTTCCCGCTTGGCGGATTCTTGCAGCTGTCCGGTCTGCAGCGTGGAGAAATAAGTGGGCCGCACACGGCCCTGACCCGGCTTATCTATTATCGGCGTGTCGGCAGTTCGTCAGGAGGATTGTTCGATGTGCCCGTGTATATCGGTGCCTCGATTGAAGCAGGCAATGCCTGGCGAACGCGCTCCGACATCCGAATTGATTCGTTGTTGTTCAATGGCAGCGTATTTGCGGGGTTCGATACTTACTTCGGTCCGGTCTACGTGGCTGCGGGTTTCGGCGAAAACGGTCGGACCAACTATTACCTGTTTATTGGCTCGCCGAATTAACGGACGATTTTCTCGAGTACCTGCGTCGGACTGTCGGTATCACGGGAGTATCCATGCCGCATCGCCATCTGTTCAAATGCTCGATCGCGCTCTGCCTCGCCGGGATACCAGTGCAGTTGCTCCCAGTCGTTTCCCAGGACCTTGTGCAAGGTGTCGCCGGGCGGCAACGTCACACGAATGCCGAAGCGTCGATCGGCACCGACTACATCGCGATTGACGAGGTTATGTTGATGGTAGTAATCCACATGCGCAGTATACCGAACCATCCGGGCTAAGTTTGATCACCACGATCCGCAGCACCTTCGCGATCAGCCCAGCCCAGCAGCACTCGCGTTATAAACAGGTACACGGGTTTAGCTAACTGCATCCACAGTCGCGAGAGCAGCGATGGATTGCTGAGAATAGAACGCTCGCGAATTGTTAATGCTCGTGGGCAATACGTGCGCTTGTGCTTGAGTAGATGACGCAAGTCCTCGCGTGCCAGCAGCCGAAACAGGTAACTGCGGCGCGTCGCGAACCAGGCGAGTTGAAAATCGACGAAAGCCGGGGAGCCATCGTCGCGTACCAGAATATTTGGCTCCTTGGCGAGATCGTTGTGTACGACTCCAGCGCCGTGCAGCCGCCGCAACAGCCGCGCGGCAGCATTGAAATAGGCGGGGTCGGAGGGCTTGCTGCGGTGCATCGGCTTACCTGGGATATAGCTGCGAACAAGCAGGTTTTGCGCAATTATGCGCAATTGCGGTACGCCATCAAGGTTTGCCAGTGCGACGAGTGCGCGGGCTTCTCGGCGCATCAATAATCGTGCAAGCCACCGCACCCAGCGGCTTGCACCGTTTGAGTCGCGCACAATAAGGACTTCGCCGTCATCGGTCGATATGCGAATTTCACCGAACAGGTCCTTTTTGAGCAGCGTATGCTCAGTCATTGTAATGCCTTGGTTGTGACGAGTGTTGCAGCACTGGCAGCATCTCCATAAATTTCGGAGAATACAAATCGGATTGCCACGGAATCACGAATGACGGGGAAATCGGACCAGCCAACGTCAGCTTCCGAGCACGCCAAGGTCGACACGACTGGCGAGTTCTTTAGTGTTGGCGTGCCGTTGCATGCTGTGCGAGCCGGCTACGTCCGCCGCGGTGCTGACAACCTGCTTTACGAAACTGTCGTGTCCGGTCGCTATGCGCATGTTATTGCGCCGGATCGTAGCGGCAAGTCGAGCCTGACGGCAGCGACGGCGGCCAGGCTGGAGAACAACGGTTTCAAAGTCGCGATTCTTGATCTCGAGCAGATAGGCATACGTGATGCTGCCAGTGATGCCGGACGCTGGTATTATAGTGTCGCCTATCGTCTGCTACGCCAGCTGCGCATTCGTGTTGACCTGCAGACCTGGTGGCAAGACAAGTCAATACTGGGCAATCGTCAGCGTCTCGTCGAGTTCTACGCAGAAATCATCTTGCAAAACGTGCAGGAGCGCATTGTTGTCTTCGTAGATGAAATTCAGTGCATCGGCAACTTGCCCTTCGCTGATCAATTGCTCGAGAGCATTCGAGCGGCACACAATGCACGTGTGACTGACCCTGAATTTGCGCGACTCACTTTTGTACTGTTGGGTGAGTGCGATCCGCTGAGCCTGATCGACGAACCGGAGCAGTCGCCTTTCAATATCACGCAGCCGGTGTCACTCGCAGATTTTTCACGCCAGGATCTGAACCTGTTTGCAACAGAGCTCAACCTGTCGCCACAGGATGCGACACTTGCTCTCGATCGGATCTACCACTGGACGGCCGGACAACCCTATTTGTCGCAAAAGCTCGCACGATCGATCTCACGCGAGAACATTCAGGGCGACATTGCTGGCAACGTTGATCGCATCGTTGCCCAGCAACTCTCTGGTCGCGCCGCGTTGCACAGCGAGCCACACATGAGTCATATCCATCGCGAGTTGGTTAATGATGCCGGGCGGCGCGAATCTCTGTTGAATCTATTCGGACGAATTCGCACGGGCGGAACGGTGGCTACGGACCTCGGGTCGCCGATACAACGTCGATTGATCGCGGTCGGCTTGATCGTGATCGACGAAGACGCGATTCTCAGAATTCGCAATCGAATTTACGAGTCGGTCTTTACCGCGCGATGGGCCAACGAAAATCTGACAAATAACTGGCGGCCACTGGCTCTCGCCGCGGCAGCAATAATTGCGATTGTGGCGATACCCTTTTGGTATACGCAGCTGTTGCCGAGATCTTATGTCGATTTGTTGACCTCTGACACGGTGGAACTGGTTACCGCCGCGGATGCGTTTACGAATTTCAGGTCTTTCCCTGGACATGTCGATTCGGCTGACAATATGTACCGAAATTTCTTGCGGCTTCGCGCGAGATCGGCAAATGATATTTCGCAGATTGCCGCCATTGCGGCAATGGCGGAAAAACTGCCCGATGGTGATCGACTGCCCGATGAATTACTCGCCGGATTCTGGGATAGACAGGCGCGAACGGCTATGCGTTTCGAACGCCGCGACGCCGCGCTGCTTGCCGTTCTCGAGTCATTGATATTGTCGACGCCGCAGCGGCGAAGTCGCGCAGCAATGCTGGTATCCGTAGACTACCCGCAACTCATCGCGAGCCTGCCTTTTGACGACGGCAGCACGGTCGTTTTCGACCCGGGTAGCATGCTCCTGACCCAGGTACGTGATGCGCAGGTTTCACAGTGGTCGTTGGGGGCACAGGGTCTGCAGAGGCGCGAGGACTGGACAATCACAGCACTTGAGGTATTGCCGCTGGTTCGCCGTGTCATCGTCGACAGGGAAAGCGTGGTGCGACGCATTGGACTCACTTTGAATCTCAGCCATGCGCGGGTGGCCGATTTGCGAATCAAGGTGATCGCGCCGTCGGGTCGGGCGGTAGAGATCGACCCCGGGGTAGCAAGGGCATCGTCAAACGAAGACATACGAATTCCACCTGAGCAGTTGCGCGAGTTCCTGGGTGAGCCGCTCAACGGTACATGGTCCTTAAGTGTTCGCGATGAAGAGATCGGTGTTGCAGGGCAACTCGTCGGTTGGACCCTGACGCTCGACTCTCAGGGGCTGGTTGAGGATTTCCAGCGTGGACTTAATATTCCCGATCCCGTCGAGCGCGACACCGACAATTTATGGTTTAGCGCCGACGGACGCTTCGCCATCGCCCGGGCGATGCAAAGTGATAGCGTCAGGGTATGGGATCTCGCTTTCGCGAAGCCTGTGCGAGCTGTCGCGGTCAACGAACTTGAAAAACTCATCGGTCTCAGCGCTGGCGCCAGTTTATTGGCGACCGCTACACAGGACACTGTGAATCTCTGGAGTACCGCTACCGGGCGTCGTGTTGCAAGCTTGCCTGTTGGCCCGGCCAGCATGACATCAACGCTGACTGAGGATGGCGAACATTTGTTCGTGCAACGACGTAGTGATACAGATACGCGATTCGTGCTCTGGTCTCTCAGTGACGCGATTATCGAGGCCACCCTCGATATCGCCGGAACTCCAGCGCTGGTCTCACTTGATTCGCAGGGTCATCGAATCGCGGTAGCTGATTATGATCGTGCGGTTCGCGTTTGGAATTTTCTAAGCGGTGAACTAATCGCGCAAATTGATCTCGCGGCACAACCGAGCCAGATTCGCCTCGCAGCCGGCGGCGAAAGCCTGGGCGTGGTGTTCGGTGACGAAGGCGTGGCGCTGTGGCGAACTGACCGACCGCAGCGACCGCTACTCGAAGAATTCAGCCGCGGACGCTGGCAACTCGAGTTTTCGCCATCCGGGTCCAAAGTTCTGGTCGGCAGGCCTAAGTACGGATTTCAGGTTTATGACAGTCGCGACGGGTACTTGCTCGGCCCGTTGCTTGGGTCGGGCAGCGATGGAATGGCTGATGGTCTGCTAGGATTCGGTGCCGATGAGCAGATCGTCATAACCGGTGGCCCCGAAAACGGTGCACGATTCTGGCGTGCACCGGCGATAGCGACTCGCAAAGAATCTGTGAGCGACGCAGGTAGCCATACGATCTGGTCACCATCAGGCGACGCCGTCGCCATGTCGACGCCCGACGGATCCACCGTCGTCATTGGTGATCACCGCGGCGACGTACACATCCTGGCGTCTGATGCTGGTCGCGATGGGTTAAGCAGCGAAGGGCAGGACGTGAGTTTTCTGGGTCATAGCAGTGACGTACGCTTACTCAGCACGAGCCCTGATGGCTCGCTAGTTGCGAGTGCCGCAGACGACAACACCATTCGTATCTGGAATATTGCAGGTGGACTGCCGAAGCCGTTCTTTGGCAACATTCCCGGCAACCCGATCGACAAGATCGTGTTCTCGCCTGATGCATTGCTCATTGGCATTCTCAGCAGTAATCGTGTCCACGTAATGGACACCAGCAGTGGCGTAATTCTTGCCCGGTTTGATCTCGGCGAGCGACATCAGGGCATGGCGTTTGCCGATTCAACTCACCTGTATGTTGGCAGCGACAGTGGTGCATTGCGTGCAATTACGCGCGACAACGGCGATAACTGGAGCATGCAGATGTTATGGCAGGGCGCCGCCGCAATTCGCTGGCTGGAGGCGTCGCCGCGATCGCGTTATCTCGTGCTTGTCGACCAGAACAACCTTGCTCAGCAATTTAGTCTGAGCGAAGGCAAGCTCGGTGCAATGTCGTTGCAGCTGCCAAACACAATTGAGGAAGTCACCTTCGCCCCGGGAGGATCACGCGTTCTGTTTCGAACGCCGGGCTGGATTCATCGCGCCAGTTCCGCCAGATCTGGCCTGATCTGGCTCGATGCAATGCTCGCACCGAAGGCACTCGACAGTGCACGAATGGTATTTGGTGATCCAGCTATCGGTGCCGCCGCACTGGGCAACAGGGTTTATCTGCCTGTCGCTGGGGATGGCTTCGTGCACTTGGCAGAGCTGAACTTCGGCGCTGTCCACGGACCCGGACTATTCGGCAACAAAGACAAATTACTCGAAGAATGGCGTCGAAAAATCGGCGCAGTATCAGCTGACGGCGCCCCATAATTTAGACTGCAGCCTGAGGGTTTTTTAACGAGCTGCTAGCGCTCGTCACCACGCAATGTACGCACCAGCAACTCAAGTTTGGCCGCAGTGACATCTTCAGGCGGTACGGGCTCACCAACGTTTATCCGGACTCTTGCGAACAGACGCCCCGGAATATTTCGAATACCGCCCCCTTGGCGGCGACTAAACCAGCTGCCCCACAGAAGCCCTAGGGAAACCGGTATGACCGGAACGGGTCGTCGCGCAATAATCTGTTCGATGCCAGGCCGAAAGCGCTGAATTTCGCCATCCTGCGTTATCCCGCCTTCGGGGAAAATGCACACGATATTGCCGTTTTCTAGTTCCGCATCGACTTTGTCAAAGGCGTCCATCATGATTTGCTCGTCTTCTTTCGCTCCGGCAATTGGAATAGCTTGCATCGTCTTAAAAAAGAAACGCAGAAGAGGAATTTGAAAGATCTTGTAATGCATGACAAAACGCATAGGTCTGCGCAGCGATCCGCTCAACAGAATTGGGTCCATGAAACTGACATGGTTGCAGACAACGACCGCAGGTCCTTCGACCGGCACGTTTTCGAGTCCGACTGGCCGAATGCGATAGACGATGTTGATCAGAATCCAAGCAAGGAAACGCATCAGGAATTCTGGCAGCAGTGTGTAAATGTATATCGCAACGGCGATGTTCAGGATAGCGAGTACGATAAACAGTTCCGGGATCGAGAACCCGGACTGCAACAGTACAATTGAAAGCATCGATGCGCAGACGATGAAAATCGCATTGATAATATTGTTAGCGGCAATGATGCGCGAAAGATGTTCACGCTCGGCGCGCTGTTGCATCAGCGCATAAAGCGGCACGCTGAAAAAACCACCGAATGCGCCAATCATTGCGAGGTCCAGCAGTATCCGCATGCTTCCCGGGCGTGCAAGAAATTCGCCGACCGAAGAGACCGTGGTGGCGGCTGCAAAAGGGTGGGCGAAATACAGATCGATCGCGAATACGCTCAGCCCAATCGAACCGAACGGCACCAGGCCGAGTTCGATGCGTTGTCCCGACATGCGCTCGCAGAGTAGTGAGCCGATACCCACACCGGAGGCGAATGCGATCAGCAGTGCGGTTGCGACCAACGGCTCGTTGCTATTGAGTATGTCAAGAGTGAACGACGGAACTTGCAATGTGATGGCGGAACCGAAAAACCAGAACCACGAAATTCCCAGTATTGACAAGAAAACACTGCGATCACGGCGCGCGAAAGCGATGATCCGCCAGGTCTCAGACCATGCGTTCAGGCTGATTTTGAGATCCGGGACAACGGCTCGCGTTGTCGGTATCTGTCGGCTCGCGAGGTAGCCGGCACAGGCAACCGCTATGAGGCAGATTGCGATGATCGACTGGCCGGCCGTGCCGTACGCGATGACGCGCTCACCCAATATCAGTCCAAGAATGATCGCCGTGTAGGTGCCAGCCTCCACCAGCGCATTGCCGCCGATTAATTCTTCAGTTTTCAGCTGTTGTGGCAGATATGCGTATTTGACGGGCCCGAATAGTGATGACTGGCAGCCCATCAGGAACAGGACGAATAACAATATGGCATAGCTCTCTGTCACGAACGCATAGGCGGCGAGTATCATCAGCGCGATCTCGAGAATCTTGATGCGGCGCATCAGCATCGATTTCTCGTACTTTTCGGCCAATTGGCCCGCTGTCGCCGAGAACAGAAAAAAGGGCAGGATAAAAAGGGCACCGGCAACGTTGGCGAGAATGCTGTGATCCATGCCAGCAATCAGCACACCTTCAAAGGTCACCAAAATGACAAGGCCGCTACGAAAAATATTGTCGTTGAGCGCGCCGAGAAACTGGGTAATAAAAAAGGGTGCGAATCGGCGCTGCCCAAGCAGCGTAAATTGGCTCGAATCTGCCATGGCGTGGATTCCCTTTCCTGAACGCGTGGTCACTATAGCCCGAATTAACATCGATCAGCCGCAAGAACTGCGAACTCAAGCCATTTCCTGTGCAAGGGGCGGTGCTAATATGCGTGATTGCAGGATGCTGAAAACTATACTATTTAACTACATTAGACCGATGTCGCCATGACCAAGACAATTGCGCCAATACTAGTGTGCGGAGTTTGGCTGCTTGCAGGCTGCAGCAATGAGCCACCACCACGTTCGGTCCGGGAATATCTCGATAATTCCATCTTGCTCGAAGCCGCTATGGTGCGTTGTGCGGAAAACCGCGACGAAACCCGCTATGACGCGGAGTGTGTCAATGCTCGCCAGGCCGTTTCACTGATCGAGGCGCGAAAGGAGCGGACGCGGCATGACGCTCTGGAGTTACAGTCGCAACGTAAGCGTGACGCATTGCGTCGCACTCAGCGGGCTGCAGCGGAGGCGCGGCGTCGCGCAATAGCAGATGAAGAAAGGCGCAAGGAAGCTGCGTACGTTGCGCAATTCGGCGAGTTGCCACCGCCGCTGGAGGATGAGAGAGACGATGACATCGGTGCTAATGCACCCGGAGCGGTGATTCCTGAGGTTGTCGAGACTCAAAATTACGCGCCGATCCTTGATATGCCGCTTTCGGCTTCGGATGGTGGCAATGCGCCAGTTGCGGAGAGCATGCAGACAAGCGATCTTGAGGAAGTCCGCCGACGCAACGAAGAATTGCACGACTAGCCAGGAAGTGCTGCCAGCATCACGCGGACGATTCGGGTGACCCTGGCATCGAACGTACGTGAAGATCGCGTTGCGGATATGGAATTACAATATTGTTGGTATTGAAGGCCTTGTAGACAGCGCAGTTCAATTCGTGCTTGAGGCGCCCACGATCAATCGGTTTTTCTATCCAGCACAGCAGCTCGAAATCGAGACTGGATTCGCCGAACTGACGAAATCGAACGCGCGCAGCCGGGTCTTTGCAAATCTCAGCATTGTCGGCGGCGACCTGTTGCAAAGTCTCAATGACATAGTCGACATCGCTGCCATAAGCGACGCCAACGGCAATCCCAATACGGTGCTTCTCCGACGGCCCCCCGCTTCGTTGATTATTTTGCTATTGCCGATGAGGCCGTTTGGAATCGTGATTTCGACATCATCGCGAGTCAACAGCCTTGTGCTGCGTAATCCGATGTGCGTGACGATACCGCGCTCACCCGTGTCGAGGATGATGAAATCGCCGTTCTTATAGGGTGCGTCCATAACGATCGACACGCCCGCGAACAAATTCGACAACGTATCCTTCGCCGCGAAGCTGAGTGCAAGGCCGACGATGCCGGCTGATGCGACCCAGGCCGTGACATTGATATTCCAGGCGAGGAAAACAAAATAGATGGCCAGCGCGAACAACACGATCTTGACGACATTTTGTAACAGCGCCAGCATGCCGGTCTGCACGAGCTTGCTCGTTCGACGGCGCTTGAATACCTGTGCAAACAATGTCGTCAAATTGTGCAGCATGTTGTACCAGACGAACACGGCGACGGTCTTCAAAATACCAAGCGTTAGAAACTCAGGTGATTCGGGTAGATCAATTTGTTGTGTCGCGAGCGAAAGTCCAAGCAGCACGAAGGAAATGAAGATCGGTCTATGCAAGAGACCGACGAGCTGATCATCAATATCCGTCTTCGAACGGCTCGCAATGCGACCGACCATTCTGGATAACACCCAGTCGGCGATTTTTCCGACGACGATAAAACCCAACGCGATGGCGAGCGCCTGTAGATAGACATTGGGGCCGATCACTTCGGCTAGCTGCTGAACCTCCTGAATGAAATCGCTCAAAGGTACTTAATGCAGATCAACAGACCGGACTTTAAGGGTCTTGCTAGTTAGCATCCGGCAAGCCGAACGTTCGAACCTCCGAGGGCTCCTCCGTCGCGACTATTGGACTCGACGTTGTTGTTATCTGCATGCCAGGCCTGGTCGGCAGGCGACGCGTCTGTGCTGTAAGGATTTGCACGAACGTATTGGCGATATTGGGCGCAATATTCGGCGAGCTCGCAAATATTTTCTCAGGCGTCATTGTCGAAGAGCCATAGAAGGCGACGTTCGCCTTACGATCCATCGTGATTCCGGTCCCCTCTAAAGCAACACCTGCGAACAATCCCCGAGTTCGTGCGTAGGAGACCACCTCGGCTTTGAATTCCCAGTCGGTAGCCACTTCAGTATGCCTTCCAACCGGCCCGGCGGCGATCGATGCATTCGCGCCAAGAGTCAGTTTGCCGTTCGTAATATCGCCGACGCCTTTGCGCGACTTGAAGACTAAAATAATGTCGGCTGACTGAACTCCGGCTTGCCAGCCGATACTGCCGCCAGTCAACGTGATAAACGCCGGGTTGCTCCAGGTGTGACTATCCTGACGCACGACGATGATGCCCTTGCCGCGGCGCACACCAAGGCCGAAGCCGATTTTAACGACATTGGGAATCACAGCAACGGCGTAGGCGCGAGAAAGCAACGACGACGGAATCGATTTTTCAGGAATGCGCAAAAACTGGTCAAGCACATCGGCAGCATCGGCGACGCGATTCTCTTCTTTGCTGGCCCCGGCCGCAGGCAGCGCGAGTACCAGCCCTATTGCAATAACGCATACTTTGGATCGCAGATCAGACATGATCGTATCCCCGTGTTTTGGCCCCGGATTCTGCCCAGCGACAGTTACCTGACTAAAGAGCTAAAATCAGTAAGAGAGTTCCATAATACGCCAATTTTCAGCTCCGCTCATGGTTCGATCCAGCAGACGCTGTCGGCGCCAGGATGGGCGGTAGCGGGCACTCAAGACTGGCGCATACGGCCCGCATCAGTTCGCCTTCGGTTGCCGTTAGCTTGCCATCGAACATGACCACAGCGCTTATTGCCCTGAGCAGCATTTTTCGGCCGTCGCCGTTCAGCGCAACGAGCATGTCGAGGCTGCTGTCAAGCGCTGCAGCCGAGAACTCGCCGTTGGGTCCGTACGCAAAGTGACTTGCCCAGTCGCCCATTACTGCAAGGCCGGCGCGAAATGCGGACTCTCCGGCCGTGTCGCTGCGGTGGCCATGATGCGCGACGATGCGCAACAGATTGACGGCGGCATCACGCACGGGTTTGCGCTTGGCACGTCTGCGTTTCTTAGTGTGTGACGGGTCGATGGCTTGCCCGATAGCGCTGACGAGCACGCGATAAAAACAATACTCGTACAAATCGACGTTGCCATCGATGTCGATCATCCGACCGGCGAGTTCGACCAGCTCACCGAGTTGCGCGGCCGGACGTCGTCTCAACGCAGGAAACGCGATCTCGAGCAACGGCAGTCGATACACGGCGCCGATCTTGGACAGCTCGTCGTAATACTGCTCAACAAGCCGGGCACGCTGCTCGCCGAGCCGTTCATGTGCCAGTGTGAGTTGCTGGCCGAGGACGTCACCGCTGCGATCGAGAATCAAAGCGATCGACAGCAGATAGGCGAGTTCGGATGCATGCGCGGCGTTGTAGAGAATCTCAGGGATCGAGCGTCGTATCGTTGCGGCAAATTCGATATGTTGCTGCTCTGGCTGGCCGACACTTGCAACCATGGCCTCTGGCGATAAGCCGCTGGTGACACCGGCGACTGCAGCCGCGACGCCGGCAATACGCTGCTCCGTATCTGCAGATTCACTCGCGAGGTTGCTGTTACGAATATCAATGCTGGGGTAGTCAGTATCCTTGAAAGACGGCTCCAGCGCCTGAATGCGCTCGGTCAATGGCGGATGTGTCGCGAACAGGCTGCTGAACTTGGCGCCGGTGCCGAACAACATGTGACTGACTTCCTCGGGGTCCGCGGCCTGCAGGTGGGATCCTGTCGGGAAACCGCCGATTTTCTTGAGCGCATTCGCGAGCCCCGCGGTCTGGCGCGTGAACTGCACGGCCGATGCGTCGGCCAGGTACTCGCGCTGACGCGATACACGGGCTTTGATCACGCGCGCAAAGAACACGCCGATACCGCCGAGCACAGCCAATCCAAGGCCAATAATCAGGACAACGGGCGCGCCGCGATTGCGGCCGCGGCCGATGAAAGCACCGTAACGCCCGCCACGCAGTATCATGCGCCCGATAAGCCCGATCACCATGATGCCGAACAGCACGCCCATCAGGCGAATGTTCAGGCGCATGTCACCGTTGAGGATGTGGCTGAATTCATGCGCGATGACACCCTGTAATTCATCGCGGTCCAGGAGTTCGAGGGTGCCGCGTGTGACAGCGATGGCGGCGTCCTCGGGTGCGAAACCCGCTGCAAATGCGTTGATGCCGTGCTCTTGTTCGAGGACATAGATCTCGGGTACCGGGACGCCGGACGCAATCGCCATTTCCTCGACGACATTTCTCAGCCGCTGGCGCAGTGGATCCTGTACGTCGCTGGCGATAAGAGTACCACCGAGATCCTGTGCAACGCGTCCACCGCCGGACGACAGTATCGAGGTTTTTACCAGCGTGGCGCCGCCAATGAACAATGCCGTGATGGTGGCTGTGCCAAGCAGGATCGGCGCTTGCTGCGCCAGGAATGAGCCAGCTGTGACCTGGTAGCCCGTGTCGGTGACGTTAAACAGGGCAAGGCCAACGACCAGCGTTACGCCGAGCACGATCAGGACTGTAGCGAGCAGGTAGATGAAGACGAGCCACCGTGTTGATCGGCGAGCTTGGTCCTGAGCGTCAAAAAAATTCAAGGTTGCTCCGCTTGGCGTATCCGGATCTGATTAGTTCGAACTACGAAGTAAACGAGACCTCGGGCGCCTCGCGCTTCTCCTCGGTGTCGATTTCGAGAAAACTGGCCAGTGCGAAGCTAAACATGCCTGCGATCACATTGTTCGGGAAGTTTTCGGCCGAATTGTTGTAGCTGAGGACCGAATCGTTAAAAGCCTGACGAGAGAATGCAACCTTGTTTTCGGTGCTCGCCAACTCCTCCTGAAACTGCATCATGTTTTGATTTGCCTTGAGATCAGGATAAGCTTCCGACAAGGCAAACAGTCGGCCGAGTGCATTGGTCAACGTTCCTTCAGATGCGCCGAGTTCCTTGATCAACTGGGCATTTGCGGGATCGGCTTTGGCGGCGTTCAGGCTCGATGATGCAGCGTTGCGAGCGTTAATGACGGCTTCGAGCGTCTCGCGCTCATGCTTCATATAGCCTTTGACGGCCTCGACGAGATTCGGAATCAAATCGTAGCGTCGTGTCAGCTGTACATCGATTTGAGCAAAAGCGTTCTTGACCCGATTGCGTCCGTTGACCAGCCCGTTGTATATACCAATTGTCCAGAACACGACTGCGGCGATAATAGCGAGGAAAATCAGAAATGAAGTCACTGTCGCGCTCCTTGTCGAAAAGTCGAATACGGAAGCATAACGCTCGCACAAAGCTAACTCTAGCATTGGTGGCAATCTTCGCGATTGCAATGCCTGCGCAGGCAGAGTGGTTGGGTGACGCACGACCAATGATGGGAACGGAGATCAGTGTCAGGCTATGGCACGAGGATCCCGAAACCGGTGCAATTCTGGTCGAGCAGGTGTTTGCGGAAGCGGCTCGCATAGACCGGCTCATGAGCACCTATATCGAGGACAGCCGCATTTCCGACATCAATCGCCGCGCGGCGGATGAACCGGTGATTGCAGGACAGGAGTTGTTTCGGCTGCTCCGACGCGCACTCGATATCTCGCTGCTGACTCGCGGCGCATTCGATATCACCTACGACAGTGTCGGCCAGCATTACGATTTTCGCAATCGGCAGCGACCCGACCAGGCGACTGTTGCGGCGGAACGTCTGCTTATCGACTTTCGGCTCGTGCATCTCGATCAGGCCAAGGGCACCGTGCGATTCGGACGCCAAGGCGTGCGTATTAATCTGGGTGGCATAGCGAAAGGTTACGTCGTCGAACGCGGCATCGACTTACTGCGCAGGGCGGGTGTCGACAACGCAATTGTGACGGCGGGAGGAGATTCGCGCTTACTCGGAGATCGTCGCGGTCAGCCCTGGGTCGTTGGTATTCGAGATCCGCGTGATGACAGCAGTGTGGTAATTTCGGTGCCACTTGACGACGAGGCGATCTCGACATCAGGCGATTATGAACGCTACTTTGAGGAAGACGGCGTTCGCTACCACCACATCCTCAGCCCCGCTACGGGCGCTCCCGCGAGCGGTATCCACAGTGCAACGGTCATTGGTCCGGATGCCGTGATGACCGATGCGCTCTCGACGTCAGTTTTTGTAATGGGCGTCGATCCGGGACTGCGCCTGATCGCGACGCTGCCCGATTATGAGAGCATCGTGATCGACGATCAGGGTCGCATTTACTATTCCGATGGCCTCCGTCAACCCGCAGCGAATTCGATTGAGCCTTAGCAGGGACTGTCAAAACAGGTACTGGAATATTGCGGAAACGCGACGAACTTTCACTTTAAATTCAGCCTGATAGGCTTATTATGGGTAATGTGTTGGCAGGCCCTGAACAGGGTCCGCCAACGGCCAGGGCCGGGTGTTCGCGACACCCGGAAACTTCTGGAAAAAGAACAATTTAAGTTAATCCGTGATGATCGCGCAACATGCTTGTCTCATCGAGGTAGCAACAGCAGCGTGGACTTGGCAGCTTCCAGCGCAGCACTGGGGAGCCGTTATGTTCAGACAGGACCAGCCATTTGTGACGATCATCACGTCTGCAACCGGGCTTGGGCTGTCACCATACGCTGGTTGGGCCGGCGTGCAGTTATGCAGGCCTAAAAGGACGGCCGACGTCCCATGGAAGGAAACTGGCTGGCATTACAAAGGAACGAATTATGAAGCTTAAAAACTGCTTACTGGGTCTGGTATTCAGCGTGTTCGCTGCGAGCGGTCTGGCGTCGTCAGGCCTCATGGGGCAGCCAGCGCCTGATTTCGCTTTGAAGAGTATGACGGGCGTCAATCTGCGCTTGTCTGAGTATCGCGGTGATGTCGTAATGATCAATTTCTGGGCGACCTGGTGTGGGCCGTGCAGGCAGGAAATGCCGCTGCTTGATGAGCTGTATTCACGCTATCAACGCGTGGGATTCAGCTTACTCGCAGTCAATATTGACGACGACTCGAGCAAGGCGATGCGCATGGCAACCGAACTGGGTGTGAGTTTCCCGGTGCTGTTTGATACACGCAAAGAAGTGAGCAAACTCTATGAGGTTGATGCCATGCCGGTGACGGTGCTGATCGACCGCGAAGGAGTGGTTCGACACGTGCATGAGGGTTACAAGCCCGGTTATGAGCTGCAATACCTTGACGAAATTCGTTCGCTGTTGAGGGAGTAGCGGCGCCTTAGAGGTTCCGCAGGAGAATCTGAAGTGGCAAGACGAATATTTTTCAGTCTCGGGATATGTTTTCTGTTCGCGTTCAGCGCGGTGATGAGCGCGCAGGCGCTAAGCGCAGAAACGGATGCCACGCTTACGGCGACACTTGAGTCTGAGGCCGCAGAAGCCGAATTGCGTAATCGTTTTCGCGCCATTGACGAGGACGTTCAGGATCTGAAGAAGGAAGTGCTCGATCTCAACCGGGACTTGTTCCTGCTCGAAGAAGATTTGCTATTTCCGGCCAATTCTCAAGTGGCGTTTTTTATCTCCATGGATATCGGCGAGTATTTCGAACTCGATTCGGTCAATATCAAGATCGATGGCAAGGAAGTTGCCAACTACCTGTACACAGAACGCGAAGTCGGTGCGCTGATGCGTGGCGGTGTGCAACGTGTGCACATGGCCAATCTCAAAACTGGCGACCATGAATTGACCGCGGTATTTACTGGCAAGGGCCCGCATACGCGTGACTATCGTCGTGGTGCGACGATGATTTTCAACAAGGGAATTGGCGCAAAATACCTGGAACTCGAAATTACCGACAGGGTGAGAAAGCAACAGCCGGAATTTGTGATCAAGGAATGGGAGTGATCGCTGTTGCGCTGCCATTCCATCGTCATCGCACTGTTTATGCTTGTCGCAGCACCAGTGTTGTCGGCTCAGGTGGCCGACAACGGTCCTGAACCGATCGTCGTCAAAAGCCCGCACTACGGCGAGGTTCTTTTCTATTTCTATCAGGACGATTTCGTTCCCGCGATCGTGCATTTACTCGCAGCTCAACAGCAGTTTCAGCTCGATGAACATTCACAGCAGGCCGAATTATTATTGGGCGGCCTGTATCTGTCCTATGGTCACCATCTTGAATCGGCGGCAATTTTCGAGCGTTTGCTGGCCGATAACGTCGCGCCTGATATTCGCGACCGTACCTGGTTTTTCCTTGCCAAGATCTGGCATCAACGTGGATATCTCCTCAAAGCGCAAACCGCGCTGGACAACATCAGCGAAATGTTACCCGAAAACCTGCGCCAGGAAGCAAGAATGCTGCAGGCGCAAATCTTCATTGACGGTGGTCAGTACAACGCGGCGATAGCGTTACTGCAACAATGGAGCGGCAATACCGAGTGGGCCAGATATGCGCAGTTCAATCTTGGTGTAGCACTGGTTCGTAGCGGCGATGTCGACGCGGCGGCGTCTATCCTCGATGACCTGGGCAAACTGAATCCGTATAGCGAAGAGATGACGTCGCTACGTGACAAAGCCAACCTCGCGCTCGGTTACTCACTGCTACAGGATGGCCAGCCGCTGGCTGCAAAGGAGCCACTGCAGCGTGTGAGACTAGAGGGCCCATTTTCAAACAAGGCGCTGCTCGGTATGGGCTGGGCAGACGCAGAAATTGAAAACTATCGTCGCGCTCTCGTGCCTTGGATGGAGCTCCAGGGTCGCGATTTGCTTGATTCGGCAGTGCAGGAATCGATGCTGGCGATTCCCTATGCTCTCGCAAAACTAGATTCAATCACCCAGGCAGCCGATCACTATCTCAATGCCATCGAAGCTTTTTACGAAGAAACCATGCGCATTGATCGCACGATCGCCTTCATTGAGTCAGGCGGTTATTTCGAGAAATTCCTGGACGATAACCCGCTGGACAGCACGGGCTGGTATTGGCGACTCGAGGTGCTGCCTGACGGACCCGAGGCGCGATACCTGTATCACATTTTGGCAACTCATGAGTTTCAGGAAGGGCTCAAGAACTATCGTGACCTGAGCTATTTGCAGCGCAACCTCGATGACTGGCAGCAAAGCGTCGAAGTTTACGTCAATATGTTGGAGACCCGTCGCGAGGCATACTTCGAGCGACTGCCGCGGGTCGAAGATGCTTTAGCTCGGGCTGATCTGGAAGGATTGGTTGATCGCAAACTCGAATTCGATTCGCTGCTCAACAACGTTGAGCAGAGCAACGACTGGCTGGCGCTCGCGACGGTGCAGGAATTCAGGATGTGGCGTGCTATAGCAGAACTCGCAAACACTCCGGCCCTCGCGGCGAACATTCCTGAGGCAGTTGAGGTTCGTGACAAAATTCGCCTTTTAAAAGGTGTACTGCAATGGCGCCTGGAGCGCGATTTCAAAGACCGCCTGTGGCGCATTCGTCGAAATCTCAGGCAGACCGGCGAGGCGTTAGTCGAAACGCAACGTTCGCGTCGCAAGATCGACGATGCGATGCGCAAGGAGCCAATTCTCTTCGCGAAACTGAGTCAGCGGGTCTACGGTCTCGAGCCGCGCATCATTTCCATGCTGAATCGCGTTGTAGATTCCATGGCTGACCAACGAATGTTTCTGCAAGCCATTGCGGTCGGTGAATTACAGACACAAAAACAACGGCTTGACATCTACACAGTGCAGGCGCGATTCGCGCTCGCAGCGATTTATGATCTCGCCGCAACTGCTGGGGAAGTGTCACGCTGATGACTCGTTACTCATTACTGCTTGTCCTGATTAGTGCGACCCTGCTTTTGACGCCGATTTCTGATGCTGCGGTAAAGAAACGCGACACGATCAAGAGCCTCGAGAAGAAAGAAGTCGAGATTCGAACGGGCAGGGTTATAGCTCATAGCACAGAGCTCGCTCGTGATAATTACCGCGCGTTTCTCGATCTTGTATCCGAGGACCCAGAGTTACGTGCTGAGGCAATGCGCCGCCTGGGCGATCTTGAGCTTAATGCGACCGAGGCCGAGCAACTTACTCAGAATATCGACGCGATGACTCACATGGGTTTCAATAATGCAGTGCAGTTATATCAGCAACTGCTCGAGGCATATCCGAATTATCGACGCAATGACACGGTCTTGTACCAGCTTGGCCGGGCTTACGAAATTGGTGGCAGGAACGATGATGCGCTTACCGTGCTCAATGAACTCGTGGACCGATATCCGTCGACACTGCTCATTGACGAGGTGCAATTTCGGCGCGGGGAGATGCTGTTTCTTCGCAAAAACTACGACGATGCAGAAGTCGCCTACCAGGATGTCATTCGCTACGGCGACGGGTCTCGCTTCTATGAGCAATCGCTATACAAACTCGGATGGTCACAATTCAAGCTGGCGTCGCACGAAAAAAGCCTGGTGCCATTTTTCGAATTACTTGACCGCAAGATCAGCGGTATCGAAATCGCCGAAGGCGACAACCGGCTTGAACAACTTAGCCGTGCAACCCAGGAGCTCGTCGAAGACACGTTTCGCGTGTTGAGCATCAGTTTTTCATACATGGATGGTGCGTCCAGCATTGATGCCTATATGGGTCAACGCGGACATCCGGCTTACAGCTACATCATTTATCGCAATCTAGGCGATCTTTACCTGGAGAAGGAGCGTTTCGTGGATGCGGCGGGAGCCTACGAAGCCTTTGTCGACCGAGACCCCTACCATCCCAAGGCGCCTTTGCTGCAAGTTGAGGTAATCGAAGCCTACAAGCTGGGCGAATTCCCGAGCCTGGTGCTCGAGGGCAAGAAGGATTTTGTCGATCGCTACGGCTTGGATGGCGGTTTCTGGCTGCACAATCAGGCGTCGGAAAACATGGTAGTAGCGGCACACCTGAAGGCAAACCTGAACGACCTCGCACAGTATTATCATGCACAGGCACAGCGCGATGGCAAGCTTGGCGATTATCACGAGGCAGCTCGCTGGTATCGCAAGTATCTTGGCTACTTCCCTGGAGAGTCGGACAGCGCCGATACGAACTTCCTGCTCGCCGAGACGCTGTTCGAGAGCAAGGAATTCGACGCGGCGATGATCGAATTCGAACGCACAGCGTACGACTACCCGGTTCACAAGCGATCCGCTGAGGCCGCATACGCCAGCATTCTTTCTTACCGTGAGCATGAGATGTCGCTTGCTGGCAGCAAAAAAGCCCAATGGCATAGCCGCTACCTCGATAGCGGCCTCAAGTTTGCAGACAGCTATCCCGAACATCCCGAGTCAGGTGCCGTTTTGACAACGATCGCTGAAGATCTGTTTGCACAAGGCCAGTTTGACCGGGCAATTTCGGTCGGCCAGATCGTGGTTAGCAAGCAGCCGCGGGTTAAGGCGCCGCTGGCACGCACTGCATGGACAGTAATAGCACACTCACAATTCGATCTGCAGAATTTCGCCATAGCCGAACAGTCATACTACGAGCTACGTGCCTATACACCGGCTGAGGATCAGCAGGCCGGGCAGGATATCAAGATCCGAATTGCCTCGTCCATTTACAAGCAGGGCGAACTGGCGCGAGACGGCGGCGATTTGGAGACCGCCGTTACGCACTTCACACGTCTTGGCCGGGTCGTGCCCGATTCGGATATTCGTGCGACGGCAGAATATGATGCCGCCGCCGCACTCATTAATATGCAGGCTTGGGACCGCGCGTCCGGGGTGCTCGAGAATTACCGCAGGGATTACCCCGACAGTGATTTTGCGGACGATGTGACCCAAAAGCTTGCCATTACCTACCTAAACTCGGGCCGCGCCATAGAAGCTGCAGCGGAGTTCGAGCGCATCGCCAATGCAGGCACCAGCAACGAGAACATGCGCCGCGAGGCCCTTTGGAAAGCGGCCGATCTTTATAAGCAAGGCAGCTCGACCGGCAGTGAATTTCGCGTCCTCGAGAACATCATAGCGCGCTATCCGAATCCATTGTCCGAATCGATTGAAGCGCGTTTCCGATTGCTCGAAATTGCTACAGCGAGTGGCGACCGGGATGCCCGAACGGCGCGACTCAGGGATCTCGTGCAGGTCGACGCGACGGCGGGCGCACAAAGATCCGAGCGGTCCCGTTATCTTGCCGCCATAGCATCCATTGAACTCGCCGAACCTGTGCGCCGGCGATTTGCAGTCGTCAGACTGATCCAGCCGCTGGCCGACAGTTTGAAGCGGAAGCGAGCGCTCATGGAAGAAGTTATCGAGGTTTATACGAAAGCCGCTGAATATGGAGTCGCTGAGGTAACGACGGCCGCAACATTTCGACTCGGTGAAGTTTACGAGAATTTCAGTGCCGACCTGTTGGATTCGGAGCGCCCGCGCGATCTCGATGCCGAAACACTCGAGCAATATGATTTGTTGCTCGAAGAGCAGGTATATCCGTTCGAGGAGAAGGCCATAGATCTATACAAGGCGAATGCCAATCGCGCACCTGACGGCGTCTACGACGAGTGGGTGAAAAAGAGCTTCGAAAGATTAGCCAGCTTGATGCCGGCGCGGTACTCGAAACTGGAGCGCAGCGAAGATGTCGTTACGGCGCTTTACTAGTCCAGCAGTACGCTTACTGCTGCCAGCCGCAATTCTCGTGGTCGCGGGCTGTGCGTCGACGGGGCCGAAATCTGCCGTGCGTGGTCAGGCTGACAATACGATAGATGCGCGTGCGCAGAACATACCGGCGCAGGCTCTGACGATGTTTGAGCAAGCAGTCGCGGTCATGGCAGCCGGTGATCTTGTCGATGCCGAGCTGCGTTTCAAGGAATTTCTGCTGCAGTATTTGGGCTACCCGGGTGTGTACGTGAACCTCGCAATCATCTACGCGAATAATGGCAACGACATGGCGGCAGAGGCGGCGATAGATGCGGCTCTGGTTCTTGATGCCGATTATCCGCCCGCATTGAATCAGCAGGGCATGCTACTTCGCAGAAATGGCAAATTTATTGAGGCAGAGGCTGCTTATTTGAAGGCCGTCACAGCTTCGCCTGACTACGCCTTGGCACACTACAACCTGGGCGTTCTCAATGAACTGTATTTGCAACGTCTTGATGCCGCATTGCGGCATTTTGAGCACTATCAGGAGCTTGTCAGCGAAGACCAGCAGGTGGCAAGGTGGATAACCGATTTGAGTCGTCGCGTCATGGCAAATCAACGCACGGCAAACACGGCTCATGAGGATTAGTGAGATGGGTTCTAACAATAACAAGGTTTTCAGCCCCCGAATCATGCTTGCCATGTTATTGGCGATGTCTGCGACCCTTGCCCAGGACGAGGACCTGCTCGATCTGGCCGTTGATACTGCAGCGGCCGAACGCGATGAGAGTGAGCCGCGTGTATCGAGCACAGTACTTGCTACGGATGTGATCAGGGAGCAGTTCGGAGGCCAGGTGATGGACCGGCTCGAACTCCGGCGCGCGGAGATTACAGGCAACCAGGAATTACCGAAAGTTCTCTACATCGTGCCCTGGAAGAAATCTGATCCGGGCGACCTGATGGGTCGACCTGTGAATACCTTGCTGGACGAGATTCTGGCCCCGTTGGACCGCGAAGAATTTATTCGGCGAGTCGGCTATTACGGCGACTTGTACGGAGAAAAAGACGAGTAGGCCGAGCCTGCTCGATTGTAGAACTATTTGATTTACTAGAGGAGCAATCAAATGGACACTTTGGGCGCCATCGTGCGTTTTTTCCAACAGGGCGGTGCATTCATGTACCCGATCCTGTTTGTGTTCGCATTCGGGGTGGCTATCGCCATCGAGCGTTGGGTATACCTGACGATATCCGGTGCGAGTAACCGTTCTTTGTGGAAGAAGATCGTGCCGTTCCTGAAGGCCGGTAACTTCCAGGAAGCAGCAGCAGTTACTGCCAAATCGAAGGCGGCCATTGGCTCGATTCTGACTTACGGCCTGTATCGAGTGAAATCGGCTCGGCGCCGTGACGACATCGAGAAGGCGATGGAAGAGAGTCTAATGGAGGTTCTGCCGAGACTGGAGAAGCGCACGCATTATTTGGCAACGCTGGCAAATATCGCAACGCTGCTGGGACTGCTTGGCACGATCATCGGCCTGATTCGCGCATTTACCGCGGTATCGAATGCAAACCCGGCTGATAAAGCGGATTTATTGTCGGCGAGTATTTCGGTGGCGATGAACACGACAGCATTCGGCCTCATGGTTGCGATTCCGTTGTTGCTGACTCACGCGTTGTTGCAGACCAAGACCAACCAGCTCGTCGATAGCCTCGAGATGGCCAGTGTCAAGTTTCTCAACGCCGTTACAGAACGTCAGCTTAACGCTGCCGAGGCTTAAGGATGATCCGTAGCCGCCAGGGCGGCCGTCGTCACAATAACGAGCCGGTCGAACTCAACATTACGGCGTTCATGAACCTGATGGTCATTCTGGTTCCATTCCTGCTGATTACAGCGGTGTTCTCGCAGATGTCGATTATCGAATTGAGTCTGCCAGGCTCCTCTACTGAGCCCGTGAAACAGCAGGATCTTGCGTTTCAACTGGAAATCATCGTTCGTATGGATCAAATTGAGGTTGGCGACCGCAATCAGGGCTTGCTCGGCATCTATCCGAAGGGTGTAGACGGCTATGATTTCGACGCATTGAGCAAGAAATTATCCGAAATCAAAGCGGGCTACCCAACGAAGACCAACGCGGCGATTCTCCTCGAAGCCGAAATTTCCTATGACACCCTGGTGCAGGTAATGGACCGTGTGCGCCTCGCGGAAACAATCGAGGGAGAAAGAATCGTTCGCACGGACCTGTTCCCGGACATATCGATTGGCGATGCGCCGATTTCGGCTGGAGGTGCATAACAATGGTCAAGTCACAACGTGCCAAACGCATGGCCAAGCACCACCGGCGCCACCGCCGCGATGCCACGCTAAACCTGGTTTCGTTAATGGACATTTTCACGATTCTCGTATTCTTCCTGCTCGTCAATTCGTCAAACGTCGAAGTGCTGCCGAATGCGAAAAACGTGCAGTTACCCGAATCGATCGCCGAGAAAAGAGCGAACGAGTCGGTCGTTATTGTGATCAGCGAGACGGACATCATCGTGCAGGGCAAGCTCGTCGCCAAGGTTGATGTGGTCATGGCGACACCGGGCAATGACATCCCGGCACTGCGTCAGGCACTGAAGTCGCAGAACGATCGTGTGCTGCGCAAGGAAGCTCAGGACGACATTGCAGGACGCGAAGTTACGATCATGGGGGACAAAGATATTCCATATCGGCTGTTAAAGAAGGTCATGGCGACCTGCACAGCATCGGACTACGGACAGATCTCACTGGCAGTTTTGCAGCGGAGTTCTGAGAAACTCCACGAACTCGCTGCGGCGAGATAGGGCTAAAGCCAGGAGTTGCTTGTGGATTTACCGTTTTACAGAGAATACGACCTGGCCTGGACGACGGGGACAAGCCAGGAAAGGAAGTTCCGGCGCTTGCTCGGTATCGTGTTCATCGTCGTCGCGGTGCTTGGCACCATCTGGCCGTTTCTGCCGTTACCGGAACGCGATCCGAACGAAATTGTGGAAATTCCACCGCGTATTGCTCAGTTGTTGCTCGAACAGAGACCGCCGCCGCCACCGCCGAAGCCTAAAGAACCCGAGGCCGAACCTGAACCGGAGCCTGTGTCTGAGCCTGAGCAAGTCGCCGAGGAGACGCCGGAACCAGAGCCAGAGCCAGAGCCAGAACCTGTTGATACGAAACTGATTGCACGAGAAAGAGCGCAAGCGGCGCTCATGCCATTTGTCGACGATCTCGCGAATCTCGTCGACAATAACCTGCTTGAATCTGTCGCCGACAATCGCGAGCTGTCGGCGTCGGTCAGTCAGTCCGCTCGCAATGAACGCTCGATGATCACATCGAAGGTTGGTTCGGCATCTGGCGGTATCAATACGGCGAAGCTGAGTCGCAATACCGGTGGTAGCGGCATTGCGGGCCGATCGACGACCCGGGTTTCGAGTCCAGTTGCCGGCCTTGGCAGAGGCGCCGGTGGCGCTCGTCGCACGGGTATCAGCGGCAGGGCTTCGCGCTCACGTGAAGAAATCGAGCTTGTTTTCGACAAAAATAAGGGTGCGATTTTTGCTCTCTACAACCGCGCGCTGCGAATCAACCCGACATTGGAGGGCAAACTCGTCCTGCGCCTGACGATTGCACCAAGCGGAATTGTGACGTTTTGCGAGATCGTGTCGAGCGAACTGGGTGACCCGGATCTCGAACGCAAGCTCGTACAACGCGTCAAGATGTTCCGCTTTGAAGACAGGGATGTTGAGCCAATCACGACAACGAAACCGATCGACTTCTTCCCGGCCTGATAAGGTCCTCAAACCCTAAGTCATTGGCAAGGCCCGAAGCGCTGCACTATGCTGTTGCTATCTTTTGGTATTGGACGAGCCAGTGATTATTCGTTTTTTGCGTACAATGATTGCGGCGCTGTTGTTGCTCGGTGCGTGTTCGCTGCATGCCGAATCCGCAATTGAGCAGCTGATTCGTGAGACGGGAATCGAAGCGGGACCGGTGCCGATCAGTGACAGGCCAGGTTGGCATACACCTAAAAAAATCCTGATTCGTGCTGACAAAGACCTGGTTGCGGAAATGCAGAAGGCTCTTCCGGATGTGCAATTGATCGCAATCAATCGAGCAAGCGATGCGATGCAGCACGTGGCGGATGCCGATGCAATCATCGGTTATTGCTCGGCACGAGTTATTGCGGCCGCGAAGAATTTGCTTTGGATGCAGATTTATTCGGCAGGTGCCGATAGATGCATGCCCATCGAGCGTATCGCGAATGACGAGATATTGCTCACCAATATGCAGAAGATGTCGTCTCCTGTTATCGCCGAACATGCGATGGCGATGATACTGAGCCTGGCGCGCGGCTTTCCCAAATACGCCAAGTCCATGTCAGAGGGTTCCTGGCAGCGCGGGCCTGAATTTACGCAGGGCATGCAATCGATCGCTGGCAAGACCGTACTCGTTATAGGGCTGGGCGGGATTGGCACAGAAGTCGCGCGGCGTGCGGCAGCTCTGGATATGCGTGTTATCGGGACTCGCCGTAGTTCACGAGAGGGCCCTGATTTTGTCGACTACGTCGGATTGTCGCATGAGCTCATTGAATTGGCTGGCGACGCTGACTTTATCGTCAATGCCCTGCCGCTTACAGCAGAGACAAGCGGACTCATTGACAGTAAATTTTTTGCGGCCACCAAGCGTGGCGCGCATTTTATCAACGTTGGGCGTGGTCGTACTGTGGTCACCGATGCCCTGGTTGCAGCGCTTGAGAGCGGTCAGATAGCAGGGGCCGGGCTTGACGTTACGGATCCAGAGCCATTGCCTGCGGACCATCCGCTGTGGCAAATGGACAATGTCATCATTACGCCTCATGTAGCGAGTGGAGGCGGAAACTGGGTGCGGCACAACATCCTGATCAAGGAAAACCTGGCGCGATTCGTTGCCGGCGATGCGCTACTCAACGTCGTGAACCCGGAACTCGGTTATTGATGTGACGACCAGCGGCCATGCCGCGTCTTCGAGTGGCTTTGCGCCGGTCGCTGGCGCCAATGCGCGAATCCTGATACTTGGTAGCCTGCCTGGTCAACGCTCGATCGATGCCGGGCAATACTACGCGCATCCGCAAAACGCATTCTGGCCAATCATGAGCGAGATCTTCGGCGCCACAGGTTCCTATGAAGAACGATGCCAGGTGCTCGTCGAGAATCGAGTCGCCCTCTGGGATGTGCTTGCAAGCTCAGTGCGACCCGGCAGCATGGACGCCGCCATTCGAATGGAGTCGGCGCAAGCAAATGATTTTGAAGAATTTTTTCGGATTCATCGTGATGTCGATCGGGTCTGCTTCAATGGCCAGAAGGCGGCGCAACTCTGGTCAAGGATGGTGCAACCGGGTCTCGACCCTGCGAGCGTACGCTACGCAACACTGCCCTCGACCAGCCCGGCCTATGCGGCGATGTCGGTCGCAAATAAGCTCAGCAAATGGCGTAGCATTATTGGCCAGTAACGATTTAAGGAGAACATCATGATCGGCTACGTAACACTAGGCACCAATCGGCTCGATGAGGCGGCGAAATTCTACGATGAACTGTTCGCAACGATCGGCGCAAGTCGCATGTTCGACACGGAAAATTTCATTGCCTGGTCCACCGGGCCCAAGGCACCTGGGGTGTCGATTACGCGACCATTCAATGGTGAATCGGCAACGGTCGGTAATGGTGTCATGGTCGCGATTGCCATGCAGGCGCCCGCAGAGGTTGATGCTTTTCATGCAAAAGCGCTGCAACTTGGTGGCACCGACGAAGGTGCGCCCGGAGTGCGATTCGAGAATTTTTACGCTGGCTACTTTCGTGATCTTGACGGCAACAAGCTGAACGCGTTCTGTTTTACGAAAGACTAGAGGGCGCTGTCGCCGGTTTCGTTCGTGCGGATTCGCCATACCTGGTCAAGGTGGGTCACAAAAATCTTACCGTCACCAACCTTGCCCGTTCTCGCACTCTCGATGATAGCCTCGACAATACGCTCGACGAGGTCGTCGGGTACTGCAACCTCGATTTTGGCCTTGGGCAGAAAATCGACAACATACTCAGCGCCGCGGTACAGCTCGGTATGCCCGCGTTGCCGACCGAAGCCTTTGACCTCGCTGACCGTCATTCCCTGGATGCCGACCTCACTTAATGCGTTGCGAACATCGTCGAGTCGAAAGGGTTTAACAATGGCGGTGACAAGCTTCATGCGTACTCTCTCTGCTGTGGCGTTGGCCTATGGCGAGCTATGCTAGCAATACGTGCGGGCGAAGTGTACAAAGAAATCTCAGATTTGCGGTGATTGGCGATGCCCACGACGATTCTCAAAGAGCCCGAAGGACTGGTTTATTACGGTGCGAGTGTGTTGTATGTCGTCTGCGGCTATCTGATTGGTTTCGCAGGACTTTTTCATTCGGCCTGGCCTGTTAACCTGGTTGCCACGATGTTGCTTGCGCATGCGATGATAATCGCCGCATACCTGATACACGAGTGCGGCCATCAGTTGATTTTCAAACGCAGTCGTCTCAACGCCAGATTAGGCCGTGTCATGAGCTGGTTCTGCGGCGCAGCGTACGGCACCTTCGAGGACATGCGTTACAAACATTTTCGGCATCACGTGGATAACGGCGACGTCGTGTGGTTTGAGTACGAAGAGTTCTTTGCTGAACATCCGCTCGTTCTGCGCGTGACGCAGGCCTTCGAATGGTTCTACATCCCGGCCCATGACCTGATCATGCACTTCATCATGATGTTCACGTCGTTCATCATTCCGGAGCGGCGTGATCAGCGCGTGCGCAATGTCATCGTCATTCTGATTCGAGGCACGATCTACATCGCTTTGTTAGTGGTTTTCCCGAAAGTCGCGATTCTGTACGCTATCGCTTACCTGCTGATGTTGCACGGTTTGCGATTCATGGATTCTCTGCAACACGACTACCCCTATACTGCCACCCTGTTTCGCTACGAGCAGCCTGCGCACAAAGGCGATAGCGACTGGGAGCAAGAACATACATTCAGTGTTCCCTTGTCGTTGCGATTTGCATGGGTGAACTGGTTGACGCTCAATTTCGGTTATCACAATGCACACCACTTCAACATGAATGTGCCCTGTTACCGGCTGCCGGCATTGCATCGTGAACTGACACAAGACGATCCGGAGTTCGTGATACCGCTGCGTTCTCAGCTCAGCCTGTATCACCGCAATCGCGTTCTGAGAATATGCAATCCGCAGCCCGATGATTATCCGAGCGGCAAGGAATACCTGCGCTCGGCGCGAGCGGCACAAGGACCCATCGGCGGCAATGCGGCATCCTTCCTGATGTCGTTCTGATCGCGCTAACTGATGCCGACAATCAATTTTTAGCGGGCTTATTGGGCGGAAACGATGATGTTCGATTTTGATTTTGGGCTCGGCGAAGACATTGACCTCTTGCGCGAAACAGTACGTGCGTTCGCAACCGACAGGATTGCACCTCGCGCGGCCGCCATCGATGCGAGTAATGATTTCCCTCTCGATCTGTGGCCGCAGCTCGGCGAGCTGGGTCTGCTCGGAATAACGGTAGGCGAGGAGTATGGCGGTTCAGGCCTGGGCTATCTGGCCCATGTAGTCGCAATGGAAGAAATCAGCCGCGCGTCCGCATCGGTCGGTCTTTCCTATGGCGCGCACTCGAATCTGTGCGTCAATCAGCTCAAACGTTGGGGCGACGACGAGCAGAAGGGCCGGTTCCTTCCCAGATTAATTTCGGGCGAGCATCTCGGCGCATTGGCCATGAGCGAGGCCAGTGCGGGATCCGATGTCATGGGCATGCGCGCAACCGCTGTTCGCGATGGCGACGACTATGTTCTGAACGGATGCAAAATGTGGATCACCAATGCGCCGCTGGCCGATGTGCTGATCATCTACGCCGTTACCGATCCCGATGCGGGCAGTGCCCGGCTCAGCGCGTTTATCGTTGAGCGTGGTACGCCTGGGTTGTCTACGCCGAAAAAGCTGGACAAACTGGGCATGCGCGGCTCGGACACGAGCGAGGTATTGCTCGAGAACTGTCGGGTGCCCGCTGCCAATCGTCTGGCCGATGAGGGCAAGGGTGCAAGTATTCTCATGAGTGGCCTGGACTACGAAAGAGTGGTGCTGGCGGGAGGCCCGCTGGGTATCATGCGCGCGTGCATGGACGTCGTCATGCCCTATGTTCACGAGCGCAAACAATTCGGCCGTCCTATCGGTGAATTTCAGCTCATGCAAGGCAAGCTTGCAGACATGTATACATCGATGAACAGTTGTCGTGCCTATGTCTATGCGGTAGCAAAGGCCTGTGATCGCGAGCAGACTACCCGCTTCGATGCGGCCGGCTGTATTCTGGTCGCAGCAGAAAAAGCCACGTGGATGGCAAGCCAAGCGATCCAGGCGCTTGGTGGCAATGGATATACCAACGAGTACCCGGCGGGGAGACTGATGCGGGATGCGAAACTCTATGAGATCGGTGCGGGCACCAGCGAGATCCGGCGTATGTTGATTGGCCGCGAGTTGTTTAATGCCAATAATTGAGACCAAGGTCGATCGTGAGTCGGAAGAATTCGCGAACAACAAGGCCGCTAACGAGGTACTGGCACAGGCTCTCAGGGATGTGCAAGAAGAAGTGCTCAAGGGTGGCCCGGAGCGGTCACGAGAGCGACATCTGGCGCGGGGCAAACTACTGCCGCGTGACCGGATTAAGGTGTTGATCGACGACGATTCGCCATTTCTGGAATTAAGTCAGCTGGCGGCAATGGGCGTTTATGATGACGATGTCCCTGCGGCGGGCATCATTACAGGGATCGGACGCGTCAACGATACCGAGTGCATGATCGTGGCGAACGACGCAACCGTCAAGGGCGGCACCTACTACCCGCTGACGGTAAAAAAACACCTTCGCGCGCAAGAAATCGCGGAGCAAAATCGCCTGCCTTGTATCTATCTCGTCGATTCGGGCGGGGCGTTTCTGCCACTTCAGGATGAGGTATTCCCGGACCGCGATCATTTCGGACGCATTTTCTACAACCAGGCTCGATTGTCGGCGAAAGGCATACCGCAGATCGCTGCCGTCCTCGGCTCGTGTACGGCGGGCGGAGCGTATGTGCCAGCGATGTGTGATGAGGCCATCATCGTTCGCAACCAGGGTACGATTTTTCTCGGTGGCCCGCCGCTCGTCAAAGCAGCAACCGGCGAGATCGTCGATGCGGAGACTCTCGGCGGCGGTAGTGTCCACTCGCGCATATCAGGCGTCACCGATCATCTTGCGGACGATGACGATCATGCTCTGATGATCGCAAGAGAAATCGTTGCCAATCTCAATATTTCGAAGACCAGCTGTTTGAAAATGCGAGATACAGTTCCGCCTGCGTATCCGGCAGAAGAACTCTACGGCATTGTGTCGCGAGAATACCGGTTTCCCTATGACGTTCGTGAGGTCATTGCCCGAATCGTCGATGGTTCCGAGTTTCTGGAATTCAAGAAACTCTATGGAGCAACGCTCGTTTGCGGTTTTGCACATGTCAGCGGATACCCGATAGGCATCGTGGCCAACAACGGCATTCTGTTCATGGAATCCGCCCAGAAGGGTGCTCATTTCATTCAACTTTGCAATCGCCGCGGCATACCGCTCCTGTTCTTGCAGAACATCACGGGATTCATGGTGGGTAAGCGCGTTGAGCATGCCGGCATCGCCAAGGAAGGTGCGAAGATGGTTAACGCGGTCGCGACGGCGACAGTACCCAAATTCACGGTCATTATCGGCGGTTCTTTTGGCGCCGGCAACTACGCGATGTGCGGGCGTGCCTACAACCCGCGCATGCTGTGGATGTGGCCGAATGCAAGGATTTCAGTGATGGGCGGTGAGCAGGCGTCGCTGGTGCTCTCGACAGTCAAGCGCGAGAGTCTTGAAGCACGCGGTGATGAGTGGCCAGAGGAGTCACAAGTCGAATTCGAGACGACTATTCGCGAGCAATATGAAATTCAGGGTCATCCATACTATGCAAGCGCGCGCCTTTGGGATGACGGCATCATTGACCCGATCGATACGCGCGAGGTCTTGTCGATCGCGCTGTCTGCCGCAATGAATAATCCACGCGACGACGAAACCCCATTCGGCATATTCCGCATGTAGTCGACCCCCTTGGCAGGTGCGGTATCATGACCGCTCACACTGAGCGGTATCCAAATGGCAACACTGGCAGGCAAGACCTTATTTGTGACGGGCAGCAGTCGCGGCATTGGCCTCGCGATCGCCAAACGCGCGGCTGTCGATGGCGCGAATATTATTGTCGTCGCCAAGACAGCGGAACCCCATCCGAAATTGCCGGGTACCGTTTTTTCGGCTGCAGAAGAGATCGAAGAGGCTGGCGGGCAGGCACTGCCTGTCGTCTGCGATATAAGAGACGAGCAAGCTGTCGCGGCCGCCGTCGCGCAGGGTGTGGAGCGATTTGGTGGCATCGATATCGTCGTCAACAATGCGAGCGCGATCTCGTTGCTGCCTACCGAACAGGTATCGATGAGTCGATTCGATCTCATGCACTCGGTAAATGCGCGAGGCACGTTTCTGGTATCCAAGACCTGTTTGCCGATGCTGCTCGATGCCGAAAATCCACACATATTGACGTTATCACCGCCGCTCAACATGCTCGAAAAATGGTTCGCACCGCATTTGGCCTATTCGATGGCCAAGTACGGCATGAGCCTGTGTGTACTCGGTATGGCAGGTGAGTTTCGGCAACAGGGAATTGCTGTCAATGCACTCTGGCCAAGAACAACGATCGCAACAGCAGCCGTCAACATGCTTGGCGGTGACGAACTGACGCGGCATTCTCGCAAACCCGAGATCATGGCCGACGCGGCACATGCGATTCTGACCAGGCCAAGTCGCGAGTGTACTGGAAACTTCTACATCGATGATGAAGTGCTCGAGGGCATGGGCGTTACCGATTTGAGTCGCTATGCTGTCGACCCTGATGTACAGCTTTCGCCCGACTTTTTCGTTGAGCCGCGACAGGAATAGCCCGCCCGCGATGAGCACAAGGCAGGAACAGAATTCAGGCACGCGTGAGGTGCGTGAGGCACATCGCTTTGATGTCGCGAGGCTCGAGGCCTACATGAATTCGCACGTCGAGAGTTTTCGTGGTCCGCTGTCGGTCACGCAGTTCAAAGGTGGTCAGTCAAACCCGACCTACCTGCTCAAAGCCGGGTCGGGCTTGTATGTCTTGCGCCGCAAGCCGCCCGGCAAGCTCTTGAAATCCGCCCATGCCGTCGATCGCGAGTATCGAATTATCAGTGCGCTGTACGGCGCAGACTTCCCGGTGCCGCGACCTTACGTTCTGTGTGAAGACGACGAGGTGATCGGCACGATGTTCTTCATTATGGAATATGTCGACGGGCGCATTTTCTGGGATCTCGATCTTCCCAATGCAAATCCGGAGGGTCGTGCGGCGCTCTATGACGACGTCAATAACACAATTGCTCGATTGCATTCGTTCGATTTCGAGGCACTCGGTTTACACGATTTTGGCAAGCCGGGCAATTATTTCGCCAGGCAGATTTCGCGCTGGGGCAAACAGTACCGCGCTTCAGAGACGAATACGGTCAAGTCGATGGATGCATTGATCGAATGGTTGCCGGGAAACATTCCGGACGATGACTCTGCCGGTATCGTGCACGGCGATTTCCGTCTCGATAACCTGATAGTGCATCCGGACAAACCCAGGATAATAGCCGTTCTGGACTGGGAGCTTTCGACGATCGGCCATCCCCTCGCTGATTTTACGTATCATCTCATGGCGTGGCAGATGCCAAAAATTGGCATTGGTTTTACTGGCATGCTTGGCAAACAACTTGACGTATTGGGCATTCCGGACGAAGCAACCTACACGAAGCTTTACTGCGAGCGAACGGGTCGAACGGGTGGTATCGAGCATCGGGCGTTTTATTCGGCATTCAATTTTTTCCGCATTGCCGCAATTTCCCAGGGCATCGTGGGGCGGGTACGAGATGGCACTGCCGCAAGTGATCATGCCGATCAAGCCGAGGCTGCTGTCGAGCCGCTTGCGGATCTTGGCTGGCAATATGCGAGTAGCGAGTAATTCATGGCGCTGAACTACAAACAACTCATGCAAACTTCTATAACCGATATCCAGCATAGCTACGGCGACACTGAAGCCATGCTGTATGCACAGAGCATTGGTTTCGGTCTTGATCCACTCGATATCAAGGAACTCGATTACGTCTTTGAACAGGGTCGTCGCCCGCTGCAAACGGTACCGACGTTTGCCAGTGCAATTGTGCCGGATATGTTTCCGCCAGGTCTCGGCTGGGACTACAACCAGGTATTGCACGCGGAACAGCGCTTGCATCTGTATCGGCCGATGCCGGCAGCGGCTGATGTGCTCATCAACAAGCGCATCGTCGAAGTGCTTGATCGCGGGCCCAAATTCGGTGCAATGTTTCTGTTCGAGGTCGATTGTCGGCTCGCCAAGGACGACACTGCGCTGTTCACGCTGGGCGCCACGGTTATTGCGCGAGGTGACGGCGGCTTCGGCGGACCGTCAGGGATGGGACCGAAACCGCACCGTGTGCCCCGGCGCGACCCTGACCTCAGTTGTGACAGTCCAACGCGAGTCGATCAGGCGCTGCTGTTTCGGCTCAACGGCGATCGAAATCCACTGCATGCTGATCCACGGCGAGCCGATGCGGCGGGATTTCCAGTACCGATCCTGCATGGTCTATGCACGTACGGCATCGCATGTCGCGCTATTTTGCGAACAATCTGTGATTACGACTACACTCTCATCGAAGGATTCGATGCGCGCTTTTCGGCGCCGGTCATGCCGGGTGAAACCATAACGACGGACATGTGGCAGGACGGCAATATCGTGTCATTTCAATGTTCCGTCAAGGATCGCGACTGCATCGTTTTGCGCAACGGAAAATGCACATTGACGACCTGAGGAAGCTATGACTGAACGCGTCACAGTGTCGATAGAGGACCACGTTGCCGTGGTTCGGCTCAATCGACCGGACAAACATAATGCGCTGGACCTGCCGATGTTCGCAGCGCTTGCGCAGACCGGCCAGAGTCTTGCGGATGATAGTTCGGTAAGAGCGGTTGTTCTCGAAGCGGCCGGTGCCAATTTCTGCGCCGGCATCGACACCAGCATATTTGAGCAGGGTGATACGGCAATTGGCGCCGCGGCCATGGCCCCCGGTACGGCGTCACCGGCGAACCTTTTTCAACATGCAGCTTATGTCTGGCGTGAGGTGCCCGTGCCGGTTATTTGTGCCATCAGCGGCATCGCTTACGGAGCCGGTCTGCAAATCGCGCTGGGCGCCGATCTGCGTTACGCAAGGCCCGATGCGCGGTTGTCCATCATGGAGATCAAGTGGGGCATCATTCCCGATATGGCAATCACTACGACGCTCTGCCGCATCATGCCCGCGGACAAGATCAAGGAACTGGCCTGGTCAGGACGCGTAATCGATGGCAGGGAGGGGCTCAGCCTGGGTCTGGTTACGGCCCTGCATGACGATCCGTCGCAGGCAGCACGCGACACTGCCCGACTGATCGCCAGTAAGTCACCCGACGCCATTCGGGCCATCAAGCGTCTGTTTGACCATGCCTGGAACCTGGCTGATGCGGATGCGCTGAAACTGGAGGCCGGACTGCAGATGTCATTGCTTGGTGGCGAGAACCAAGTCGAAGCCGTAATGGCGAATATCGATGCGCGCGCGCCGGAATTCATGGATCCTAAGCAGTAGATCAGCCTGGTAACGGCCGTCTGGGCACTAATGGCCACACGGCGGCGGAACTTTCTGACAGTCACCACAATCCAATCGTGGTAGACGGCCAAAGTAGTCGTGCAGATCGCTGTATGCTAAAAAGGCAGATGATGTTTGCAATGTCAAAAACCGTTCGTATGTTGTTTATGGTCTTGTCGCTCGCGATACCGTTAGCGGCAACCGCCGGGGACGCGTTTCCCGGACAGGCGCCCAGTCGCAGCAAGATGAGGACCCAGGAGAAGGTCGACTCGCTGTTCGAAAAGGGAGATTACGAGCGCGCTATGTTCATTTACAAAAAAGAACTGGCACCGGTTGGAGACAAATTTGCACAGTACATGGTGGGGTATATGCACGTTGCCGGAAAAGGTGTGCAGGCGGATACGATCCTGGCGTCGGCATGGTATCGATTGGCGGCAGAGCGCGGCAATGAGGAGTTCGTACACGTTCGCGACAAGCTCCTGGCTCTTATGAACGATGAACAACGTGCCCGATCGGATTTGCTGTTTGTCGATTTACGTAGTCGGATCGGTGATGCGGCATTAATTTCAACATTGATTGATGAAGATCTCCGTATGCTAAAGAGCCGCAGAGCGCCAGTCGCACGAACCGACTTAGATTTCGGGCAGAACGACTTTCGCGCTAGAAAATCAATTAACGCGGACGTCGTTAGACGGCTGGAATTACGTATGGACTACCTGACGCAGCTTATCGACTCTGATGAGACCCTGAGTCGTAATGAGCGAGACACGTTGAGCAGGGCCTTATCGGATGCGCAACGAGTGATCAACGTGTTTAACCCGAGCGACTAGCCGCGGCGCCGGGTTGTTTTACGATACTTGCGGCACAGGCTTGAGGCCGCAGCTCAGGATTATCGGAAATTGATCGAGGATTTTTTGCGCGACTTGCTGGTCGCCGTGAAACCACTTCGGTATCCAGTTAATAGATCCCATGATCGCATTGCCGGTCATGCGAACGTCGCAGCTTGCAATGCTGCCGTCTGCGATTCCTCGTTCAAGTATTGCCTCGAATCTGGCGCTATGCGTTCGGGATAACTCAAGCACTGCATCTCGATGCGCTGGTTTGAGCGACGGGATTTCGCTCATGATGGCGAGTGGTCCGTTTTCGCCGACGATGCTCTCGACGTGATAACGAATATAGAGCTGCACTTGCTCGAGGCCCGACTGGCCCTCGTCGATGGCACATTGCATGGCGTCGCGCCCCGCGTCAGCTGCGCGAACGTAACAAAGATAGACGAGTTCTTCCTTGTTGCGAACGTAGTAATACAGTGCGGCATCGGTCAGGCTGAGTCTGTCGGCAACATCCTTCAATGATGTGCCACTGTAACCTTTCTGGTTGAAACAGTAGGCCGCCGCCCTGAGCATGCGGTCGCGTTGCAGTTGAAATCGGGTTTCGTCGGGGTTGCGGGCCATGCGTTGTCCCTGGAGTTAGACGGCGGTGCTGACGGTACACTTGAGATTTGCTCTGATCTGAATTATTTTAATCCAGATTAGAATTTTTTCAATAGCAAAAAGCATTGATTTTTAAAGAGTTTCCATAATGAACACGGCCGCGAGCGATCTACCGAGCACGTCGGGACGCGCCACACCATTGCGTTTTGTGACTGCGGCGTCACTGTTTGACGGCCACGATGTCGCCATCAATATTATGCGTCGACTGATCCAGGCGCATGGCGTCGAGGTAATTCATCTGGGCCACAACCGCAGCGTTGATGACATCGTACGCGCGGCAATTCAGGAGGACGCCGATGGCATCGCCGTGAGTTCATACCAGGGCGGCCATATGGAATTCTTTCGTTACATGATCGATCGCCTGCGCGATCTGGGCGCTGCGCATATTCGTGTGTTTGGCGGTGGTGGTGGCACGATTACGCCAGAAGAAATCAAAGAGTTGATGGATTACGGCGTCGAGCGCATTTATCACCCGCACGACGGCATGGAATTGGGGCTCGAGGCCATGATTCGCGATCTCGTTGAGCGCACGATGGCAAGCAGGCGTCCTGTTGCATCGTCAATGCCGTCCAGATCAGATTCGACAATCGACATCGCCGCAATGCTGTCGGCGATTGAGGCGGAGGCTTTCGATGCGGCCCAGCTTTCGACTCTGCGTAAAGAGTGGCAAATGAAATCGGGTCAGGCGCCGGTCATAGGCATCACAGGTACTGGCGGTGCTGGCAAGAGCAGCGTAACCGATGAATTGCTGAATCGATTCCTGTCCTGTTTTCCGGAGATGCGAATTGCCGTGCTCGCCGTCGACCCGACGCGGCGCAAAACCGGGGGCGCGTTGCTCGGTGACCGAATCCGGATGAACTCGTTGCGATCGGAGCACATATTCATGCGATCGATCGCGACCCGTCGGCAGCACCTGGCGACAAGCGAAATGCTCGGTGACCATATTCTGTATCTCAAGTCATCAGGCTACGACCTGGTGATTGTCGAGACGGCCGGTATCGGCCAGGGCGACAGCGAAATCGTCGATCTTGTGGATTTCTCGGTTTACGTGATGACCAGTGAATATGGCGCGGCAATCCAGCTTGAAAAAATCGACATGATTGATTTTGCCGATCTCATCGTGCTCAACAAATACGACAAGCGTGGCGCTGAAGATGCGCTTAGAGATATTCGCAAACAGTGGAAGCGAAATCATTTAGCGTTTGACACGCCTGACGATGACATTCCTGTTTATCCGACGATTGCGAGTCAATTCAATGATCCGGGTATCAGCTGGATGTTTGTCGAGCTTTGCAGGCGCGTGGCCGAAAAAATCGGTCTGGATCGTCAGCGGTGGACCCCGGATATTGACACATCAATCAGGGAGCCGCGTGCGACCGCGGTGATTCCGGGCGCGCGCATTCGATACCTGGCAGAAATCGCCGAGCAAGGTCGCGACATCAATGCTGGCGTCGCGGCACAGGCCGAATCGGCAAGCCGCCTGCAGCATTTATACGAAGCGTTGAAGATGCTGGATGTTCGGGAATTACCAGCGGCATTCGATCCGTTTGATGCGGACGCTTTGGCGGCTGGCGACGATCGCAGCCTGGTCGCACTGAGGCAGCACTACCAGCAGACCCTGGGTGAGTTAACGTCCGAGTCCATTGCATTGCTGCGGGCGTGGCCCGAACGCAGAGCCGGCGTTCGCACGGAGCAATACAGTTACACGGTCCGCGGGCGCGAAATCACGGGCCGCAATTATCGCGAGAGCCTGAGTCAGCAGAGGATTCCGAAAATTGCCGTACCTGATTTCAAAGACTGGGGTGAGCTGCTGCGATTCCTTGCTATGGAAAACCTCCCGGGCGGATATCCCTTTACGGGTGGCGTCTACCCATTTCGGCGCCTGGGCGAAGATCCAACGCGCATGTTCGCAGGCGAGGGTACACCCGAACGTACCAATTGCCGCTTCCATTACTTGTCCCTGGGCCAGGATGTGGCGCGATTGTCGACAGCTTTCGACTCGGTCACGTTGTACGGTGAAAACCCGCATGAAAGGCCTGACATCTACGGCAAGGTTGGCAACTCCGGCGTGTCGATTGCGACCGTGGATGACATGAAAAAACTCTATTCGGGTTTTGACCTGTGCGCACCGACGACGTCAGTATCGATGACGATCAACGGACCGGCACCGATGATTCTTGCATTCTTCATGAATGCGGCCATCGATCAGCAGGTTGAAAAACATTTGCGTGAGTCCGGCCAGTGGGAATCCGCGAAAAAAACCATCGACGAATACTTCGATGGCCGCGAGCAACCGCATTACGAAGGTGACTTACCACCGGGAAACGATGGTCTGGGATTGGGCCTGCTGGGCATATCCGGTGACAAGGTAGTCGATGCAGATACCTTTGCGCGCATCCGCAAAAAGACGCTCGCGACGGTCCGCGGCACGGTACAAGCTGACATTCTCAAGGAAGACCAGGCGCAGAATACCTGCATCTTCTCGACTGAATTCGCAATGAAAATGATGGGCGACGTACAACAATTCTTCATTGATAATGGCGTGCGCAATTATTACAGCATTTCGATTAGCGGATATCACATCGCAGAAGCTGGTGCGAACCCGATCAGCCAACTCGCGTTCACGCTGGCCAATGGGTTTACAATTGTTGAGTACTATCTCGCGCGGGGCATGGAAATTGACGAGTTTGCACCGCATCTGAGTTTCTTTTTCTCCAACGGCATGGACCCAGAGTACGCGGTGATCGGTCGCGTTGCGCGGCGTATCTGGGCACGAGCCATGCGCGAGCGTTACGGGGCCAAGACTCGATCGCAGATGCTCAAGTACCATGTGCAGACCTCGGGACGCAGCCTGCACGCACAGGAAATCAGTTTCAATGACATTCGAACGACATTGCAAGCTTTGTATGCACTGTTCGACAACTGCAACAGCCTGCATACCAATGCGTTCGACGAGGCGATTACGACACCCACTGAACAGTCGGTGCGTCGTGCCGTCGCGATCCAGATGATTATTTCCCGGGAGCTTGGCCTCAATTTCTGCGAAAACCCATGGCAGGGGTCGTTCATCATCAACGAACTCACTGAGCTTGTCGAAGAGGCGGTCTACCAGGAATTCGAGCGCATCTCGGAACGTGGGGGCGTTCTCGGTGCAATGGACACGATGTATCAGCGCGGCAAGATCCAGGAAGAAAGTATGGTTTACGAAAGCAAGAAGCATGACGGTTCATTACCGCTGATCGGTGTCAATACTTTCTTGCCCAAGGAGGGACAGGAAGACGAAATTCATGATCTCGAGCTCATTCGCTCGACGAACGCTGAGAAACAGGATCAGATTCGACACCTGCAGGATTTTCACCAAACGCATGCTGACGAAGCCGCGATTTCGATCGCGAGGCTGCAAGACGTTGCTCGCGAACGTGGCAATGTATTCGCTGAGCTCATGGAGACAGTAAAATCGAACTCGCTGGGGCAGATTTCAGCGGGTCTGTACGAAGTCGGCGGCGAGTACCGCCGCAACATGTGAGAAACCGTTGATGAGCGACATGATCAAGTACGCACAAGACGGCGCCGTCGCGACGATCACGATCAATCGACCCGACTCGATGAACGCGTTTACGAGCGAGATGTCACTCGAGTTGCAACTGGCGCTGGAAAAGGCCGGTAACGATAAGTCGGTTCGCGTGGTGGTTTTGACCGGTGCAGGTCGTTGCTTTAGTGCCGGAGCCGACCTCAAGAGCGGGTTCGAAGGTCGGCCCGTAAGCGGCAAACTGCAGTTTGAGTACCGACCGGTCATAACGGCAATCATGATGATGCCAAAGCCTGTTATCGCGGCAATTCCGGGTTCGGCCGCAGGCATCGGCATGTCCGTCGCACTGTCTTGCGACCTGTTGATCATGGCAGACGATGCGTTCCTGTTGTCACCGTTTACAACGATTTCGCTGCTACCGGATGGTGGCCTGAACTGGTTGCTGGTTCGGCAGCTGGGGTATAGGCGCGCGTTTCAGCTCAGCGTCGAGTCGGAGCGCATTGGTGCGCAGCAATGCGTCGATCTTGGGCTTGCCAACAGGGCCGTTCCGGCAGATGAATTGCAAAGTGCTGCGTACGATTGGGCCAAGCGCATCTCGATGCGAGCGCCGTTGTCACTGGCTGCAACCAAGAGGGCAATGCGCCATGCGGCCGACCATGACTGGGCAAGCTCGTTCGACCTCGAGGCGGAGTTGCAGAGTGAATTGGTGGGCAGCGAAGACAACATTGAGGGTGTGCGGGCGTTTTTTGAAAAGCGCGCACCCGAGTTCAAGGGCAAGTAAGGTCGCTGCCGGTAGCGAATATTACTGAGACATAGACAATGGACAGGACAATCTTCGACGAAGAACATGACATGTTCCGCGATGCGGTGCGGAATTTCATGATCAATGAAATCAAACCGCACAGCGATAAATGGCATGCGCAGGGCATCGTCGATCGCGAGGCCTTTTTAAAGGCCGGAGAACAGGGCCTGCTGCTGATGTGGGCCGATGCGGCATATGGCGGGGCGGGCGTCAGCGACTTTCGCTATGAACAGATCTTGATAGAGGAGAACGCGCGTCACGGCGATGCAGGTTTTTTCATGACGCTGCATAGCCGGCTGGTCGGGCCTTACATTGGCGAGCTGGGTACGGACGAGCAGAAGGCACGCTGGCTGCCGAAGTGCGTGTCGGGCGAGACTATTCTGGCGGTCGCCATTACCGAGCCGGGAGCGGGTAGCGATGTCGCGGCCATCCGTACGCGCGCGGAGGATAAGGGCGACCACTATCTTCTGAACGGATCGAAGACGTTTACTTCAAATGGCATCAATGCCGACCTTGTTGTCGTTGTCACGAAAACGGATGCAGACAGTCGGCACGGCTTGAGTCTGCTGGTCGTCGAACGGGGCATGGAGGGATTCGAGCGTGGCAAGAATCTCAGGAAAATGGGTCTGAAGAGTCAGGACACGGCCGAGCTATTCTTCAATAATGTACAGGTGCCGAAAGCAAACCTGCTCGGCGAAGCGAATCGTGGTTTCTACCACCTCATGCACTTCCTGGCAGAGGAACGCTTGCTGGGTGCCTGCACCTATGTCGCGAACGCGAACGTCGCCTTCGACCTCACGATGGATTACATCCATGAGCGCAAGGCCTTCGGCAGGACAATCGCCGATTTTCAGAACACGCGCTTCCAGATGGCGGACATGCGCATGAACATCGATGTTGCTCAGGCCTTCGTCGATTGCTGCGTTACTGAGCACGAGACAGGAAATCTGCACGCGTATGATGCAGCCAAGGCGAAGCTCTATACCAGTGAGCTCGAAGGTCGGGTCACTGATACTTGTGTGCAACTGCACGGCGGCAACGGTTACATGGACGAATACCCGATCAGCCGCATGTATACGGACGCCCGCATTTCGCGAATATATGCGGGCACTTCGGAGATCATGCGCGAGATTATTGCGCGGTCGATAGGACTTGATCCGCGCAAAAAATCTCGCGCCTAGCGTTTGCTGGGTCTGATATAATCATCGCTTCACAGGGGTGGTCTGATGGCCTGAGATCCTTGCAGGGAACCCTTAGAACCTGATCCGGCTAATACCGGCGTAGGAAGGGAATCATGCAACCCACTACTGAACTGCGGATAGTTGCTGCGATCGCGACGACTTTTCTGTTGCCCACGAGTACACCGGCCCAAACGATCGATGAAATTATTGTCACGGCCGATTTTCGCGGCCGTGCTGCCAGTGATCTGCCGGCCAGCATTACGATTCTCGAGGCCGATGAGATCGAGCAACTCGCCGTGCAGCATTTCGAGGAGCTCGTCAATGCCATACCCAACCTTAGCTGGTCAGGTGACGGCCATCGCGCACGCTATTTTCAGATTCGCGGTGTTGGCGAACTAGAGCAGTACCAGGGTGCGCCCAATCCATCGGTCGGATTTCTGATCGACGACATCGATTTCAGCGGCATCGGCGGCATCGCAACATTGTTCGATCTGCAACAAGTCGAAGTGTTGCGCGGTCCTCAAGGCACTCGCTATGGCGCTAACGCCCTGGCCGGATTGATCTATATGCAGAGCGCATTGCCCACCCCCGAATGGGGTGGCAGGCTGCGACTCATGGTCGGCGGCGACGATGCGCTCGCAGCTGGATTGGCCCTGGGTGGACCGATGACATCAGATGGTCGCCTGATGTTTCGCATGAGTGCGCACCAGCACCGGAGCAACGGCTTTCGCCATAACCCCTTTCTCGGCCGTGACGACACCAACGGTCGTGACGAGACCGCAATTCGCGCGCGACTGCGCTGGCTTCCGAATGACTCCTTGCGCGTCGACCTGGCGACGATGTTCGCCGACATCGATAACGGCTACGACGCTTTTGCGCTCGACAACAGTTACACGGTGCAGTCGGACAAGCCAGGCAAGGATGCACAGAAGAGTATCGGGGTGTCGCTCAGGGTCGAATTTGACGGCTGGATTGGTACGACATTGACGTCCATTACTGCTGTTGCCGATTCTGATATCGAGTTCAGCTACGATGCGGATTGGGGCAACGACGATAGTTGGGCACCGGTGCTGTACGACTACATTTCGATCAGCGATCGTAAACGCCAGACAATAAGCCAGGAAATTCGTGTCGCGAAGCAAGCTTGGCTCGCCGGCGTGTACGTGATGCGGCTCGAAGACGAGTTGCTGACAACAAACCAGGGTGATTACTACGATCCGTTTTATGACTATGCCGATAGCCTCGATGACAGCTTCGGTAGCGCATATGCAGCAACCAGTATCGCGATCTTTGGCCAGTACGAGCACGAGATTGGCAGCGCAACTCGCCTGAGCTTCGGGCTTCGGGCCGAACGTCGAACCACGGACTATGACGATACTGCGGCCCTTAGCGCCGGCCCGGCGGAAACGATGTCGGGCGGTGAATTAACTTTAAGCCACGACCACACTGCCGTGGTAACGAGCTTTGTCAGCTTGTCAAAAGGATACAAGGCCGGTGGATTCAATCTTGGCGTGGTGCCTGACGATCGTCGTGAGTTCAATGCCGAAGCGTTGTGGAATATTGAAGTTGGCGTCAAATCTTCGTTGCGCGAAAACACCTTGCTCATCAATGCTTCGGTATTCTTAAGTCGCCGCAACGATCAACAGGTCAGGACTTCATTCCAGCTAGTGCCCGGTGATCCAGCCTCGTTCGTTTTCTTTACCGACAACGCAGCGAAGGGCAACACGGCCGGGTTCGAAGCAGATGTTCGGTGGACGCCGAGCGATGCGTGGACGATGTATATCAATGTCGGATTGCTGCATGCAATATTCGACGAATTCCAAACGCCGCAAGTTGATTTGAGCGGGCGCGCGCAGGCTCATGCGCCGGACTATACGCTCGCGATGGGCGCCAGCTATCACCATCCCAGCGGGTTTTTTGCCCGCATGGACCTGACTGCACGCGACGAGTTTTTCTTCGATGTCAGCCACGATCAAAAGTCGAAGGCTTATAAGCTCGTTAATGCGCGCATCGGTTACAAGGTCGATAATTGGTCGGTGCAACTCTGGGCACGCAACCTGTTTGACAAGCAATACGCGGTGCGCGGCTTCTATTTCGGCAACGAGCCACCCGATTTTCCGAACACGCTGTATACGCGCGCGGGGGATCCGCGGCAGGTCGGCATCACGCTGAACCGTTCGTTCTGATTGCATGTCGACGCTGGCGCAAGCACTGGCGGAGCAGGCGCGGGCGTATTCGTTCCTCGAGGTCATCGCTGTGGCGGCGGCGGTGCTATATCTGTTACTGGCAATCCGCCAGAACATCTGGTGCTGGTTCTTCGCCGCCATCAGTACCACACTCTATGTGCTGATTTTCATCGATGTCAGGTTGTACATGGAAGCCGTTCTTAACGGTTTTTACCTGTGTATGGCCGTTTACGGCTGGCATACCTGGCGTCACGGGCGGCATGGGGAAAGCGCGCTACCGGTCACAAGCTGGGCTCCGGCCATTCACTTGCAGGCGATAGCAATTATCGTGGTCGTCGCAGTGATCAACGGCTACCTGCTCGACAACTGGACCAATGCCGCTTTTCCGTATATCGATTCGATGACGACCTGGGCTGCGATCTGGGCGACATTCCTGGTCGCTCGAAAAGTTCTCGAGAACTGGTGGTACTGGCTCGCTATAGACATCGTGTCGGTATTCATCTATTGGCAACGCGACTTGCAACTGACCGCGCTCCTGTTCGCGGTTTACGTCGTCATGATTCCGTTTGGATTAATCAGCTGGACGCGTTCCCGGCGCGAAGCGCGGGCGTGAGCGCAAGTCGCACGCCGCAGTCAGCTCTCGCGGGCATAGCCGGCTGGGAACATGCAAAATTTCGTGAGCTTTCCGGTGGCATGACGAATCGACTTTACCTGCTCGATGCCAATGGCCATCGCGCCGTACTCAAAATCGACGACCTCCCTCGTACCGCTCCCTACAACAGTCGCGAGGCCGAGGCGCGAGTCCAGACGGCCGCGGCGGATCAGGATCTCGCCGGTCGCGTACTGTTTGTCGACGCACAGACATACCTGAGCGAGTATCTGGAGGGCCAGGTATTGGCCCCTCCGGATCTGCTGGTCGAGCAGAATCTCATCGACCTGGCGATTGCCTTGAAACGGCTGCACGCGCTGCCTCTTACGGGCAGGACGTTCGATGCGGCCAATGCTGCAACGCGTTACCTTGCGAACATCGCGGACAAGGACAAAGAAGTCGCCCGGCATTGCGCACAAATTGTGACGACGATACGAGCGCCGCAGATTCTCAAGTGTTGCCATAACGATCTCGTTGCCGAAAACATTATCCGCGCAACGCATCTGTGCTTCCTGGACTGGGAGTACGCCTGTGATAATGATCCGCTTTTCGATCTTGCAACGATTATCGCTCATCACGAACTGCACGATGATCAGGCCGACCTGTTGTTGAATGCATACCGTGACGGTGATGGCGCGCGCTGGCGACCACATTTACAGATACAGATGCGACTGTACGACGCGCTGCACTGGCTATGGTTGGCTGCGCGGCCGGGTAGCGACAATACGCTGCTGGCCAAAATCGCCGCGCGATTGCTCTGAAGTCTTCCTACCAGCTGTTGCGTAGTTCTCGAAGTTTGAGGAACACGGTGCGCGGTTCGGGCCGGTCGCCAATCTCGGGGAACTGCTCCTGCAGTCTCTCGATTACCGAAGAACTATCCAGCCGGAAAAATGTATTGATCTGCCGTTCCTGGGCCAGCGTCGTGACGAGCGCATCCTCGGGATCCTGGTTTTCGTAGTCGGCGAGCATTTGTCGCGCGACCTCGTTGTCTGGTTCCCGATCCAGGGTGAACTGCAGGTTATTGAGCAGGTAGTCGTGCCCAGGGTAAATCAGCGTGCGGTCGTCAAGAACGGCCAGCTGTTTTTCAAATGTGTCGTAAAGCTCGTCCGGGTGACCGCCGTTGTGACAGTTTCCGGCGCCGGCGTTGAACAAAGTATCGCCGCTGAACAAGGCGGGCTGGTCGGTCTTCGACAACACACAGATGTGGCTCATCGTGTGTCCCGGCGTATCGAGGCACTCGAGATCAACCGATGTGCCGACGCGAATCACATCACCGGCACCGACGCCGCGGCTCATGTTCGGAATAGCGTCGCCTGCGTTCTCGTGTGCAATAATCTTCGCGCCGGTCGCCGCTACGACACCTTTATTGCCACCCGTGTGGTCGCCATGTTCATGCGTATTGAGAATCTGCGTAATGGTCCAGCCGCGCTCGTCGGCAACGGCAAGGCACTTGCGAAAATCAAGTGGGTCGACGGCCAGCGCATCGCCGGTCTCGGAGCATGCGATCAGGTAATTGAAATTGCGATAGGCATTGCCGGTCCAGATCTGTTCGACGATCATGATTCAATTCCTCGCGGTCGCGTCGTACACGCGTTCACCGCCGACCCACGTCTCGAGAACCTGGATATCGTCAATCTCCGCGGCGGGGATGGCGAAGAAGTCGCGGTCGATGATGATGAAATCAGCCCATTTCCCAGCTTCGAGACTGCCCAGTCGGTCTTCCTGGTGTGCGGCGAAAGCGGCTGCCAGTGTAAACGAATGCAGGGCTTCCGCGCGACTCAGGCGCTGATCGGCGCGCCAGCCGCCCGCCGGTAGTCCGGCGCGGTCCTGGCGTGTCACGGCCGCATAGAGTCCATAGAACGGGTTGGCCAGCTCGACGGGAAAATCCGAACCACTGGCAATGACGGCACCCGCAGCCAGCAGGCGACGCCAGGCATAGCCACCTTCGAGTCGCTCGGGGCCGATGCGATCTTCGGCCATGTTCATGTCGCTGGTCGCGTGCGTCGGCTGCATCGATGCGATGACGCCGAGTTTGGCGAAACGCGGAATGTCCACTAGCGCAATGATCTGCGCGTGCTCAATACGGTTTCGAAGCGGCGATGCGCTACCACCCTGGGCTTTCTCAAACGCATCGAGTGCCATGCGATTACCGCGGTCGCCGATCGCGTGAATACCGACCTGGAAACCCATGTTATTGGCTTTGGCAACAAAACCGTGCAGCTCATCCATCGTATGAAAAGGCAGGCCACGATTTTCGACGTCGTCGGAGTAGGGTGCCAGCAATGCGGCACCGCGACTGCCCAGCGCGCCATCGGCATACAGTTTGACCGCCCTGATATCGAGCCTGTCCCGGCCATAGCCCACAATCGGCTTGCCTATCGCGTCGAGATTGCTGCCGGCGCCACGGAGCATGGCATAGATGCGCATATCGAGCTCGTCATCGTCAGCCATCGACATATAGACTTCGGCCTCGATAATGTCGATGCCTGTGTCGTGTACGCTCGTCATGCCGAGTGACAATAAAGTCCTGATCGCCAGGCGGTATGCGCTGCGGATATCGTCTTTCCCGGGTGCAGGAATATGTGCGGTAACCAGGTTCATTGCTGCGTCAACCAGCACTCCAGACGCCTTGCCGTTGCGATCGCGAATGATCTTGCCGCCGATTGGGTCGGGCGTGTCGTTGTCGATACCGGCAATGTTCAGGGTAAAGCTGTTGGCCCAACCGGCATGGCCGTCAATACGCCGTAGCCAGACGGGTTTGTTGCTGACCACGGCATCTATGTCTGCGGCTCTTGGAAACTCCTTGACGGGCCACAACACCTGGTTCCAGCCGCGGCCCTGAATCCAGCTTGCATGTGGATGATCACGGGCAAATTCGGCGATCTGGCGTACGGCATCATCGACACTGGGCGTGCCGAGGAGGTTGAGATCCGTTGCGAGGATGCCGAGCCCGTACACATGGGCGTGAGCGTCGGTTAAGCCGGGCAGTACATATTGGCCGTGGCCGTCAATCCGCGTCGCGCCGGCGTAGTCTCTGAGAATATTGGCATCGCCAGTCGCGACGATACGGCCATCGCTGCCGACGACGAGCACGGTGAATTCACGAATGCCGTCATTCGTTGATGTATATCCCGTGATGTTGTGCAGTACGGTCTGGGCGAATGCTTGCGCCGACCAGAGCCACAGCACGGCCAGACAAATCAGGGCTCGCCGCCTAGACATCAATCTGTTGCCACCTGCGGGCGCTGATGATAATGATACTCGCTATAATTTTTATGCCTTTTTTTATCCGACAGCATTCGGAGACCAAGACGATGACCTGGATTGCAACTATCGCATATGACGAGGCCAGAGGGGCATTGCGCAAGCTTTATGACCGCATCAAGGGGCCGGACAATAACATCGACAACATCATGCTCGCCCACAGCCTGAGACCGCATTCGATGCAAGGGCATATGGCACTGTACAAGAGCGTGTTGCACCATCGCGGCAATGCGTTGGAGAAATCTTACCTCGAGACGATCGGTGTCTACGTCAGCATGTTGAATCGATGCCAGTATTGCGTGGACCATCATTGCGCCGGGTTGTCACGGCTGTTGTCCGACGATGTGCGAGTCGCCGAGATTCGTCACGCGCTACTGGACGGCAACCCCGCCGCAGCGTTTACGGGCAAGGACCTTGCAGGACTTGAGTATGCACAGCGGCTGACCGTCGGCGCAGCCGCCGTATCAGAACAGGAGATCGAGGCGCTTCGAGCCGCAGGTTTTGATGATGGCGAGATACTGGAGATCAACCAGGTTACGGCCTACTTCGCCTATGCCAACCGCACGGTTCTTGGCCTGGGCATCGAATCGCAGGGCGATATTATCGGCCTGTCGCCCGGCGATTGCGGCGATCCAGACAACTGGAGCCATCGATAGCAACGCGGCAAATCAAGCACGTCAGGAATCGTCATTGCAGTGGCGCGCTGCGACCATATCGTGTAATGCGCAACAAGTTCTCAATTTTCATGTTGCGAAAACACAACAAACCGACTCAAAAAGTGTGAAATTCGTCGCAGACGAGCTGTAAAGAATTGACAAATGGTTGTATTTCTGCGACCTTTTCGCCTGACAAGCGTAGCCTTTGAGCAACAGATGGCCGCGCGACAATTTGCAAGACACCTTCAGGTACGACTTGGCGGGGGATTCAGGGGGCCAGGAACCACGTGCTAACGATGGTTAAAGGCGGCTTCGATAAGAAGCCGCCTTTTTTGTGCCTGAGTGATTGGCTTTGCTACATTAGCTGCCTGGAAAAAGAACATTCTGCGGGGCGCTATGGATTCTGAAAAACGTAAGGCCTACTGGCATGCAAACCTGCGCATTGTCGCAATGTGCCTGGCGGTCTGGTTCGTCTGTTCTTATGGTTTCGGCATCCTGCTCGTCGAGCAACTGAATCGGATTCGGTTCGGCGGCTTTCAACTCGGCTTCTGGTTCGCGCAGCAGGGATCGATCTACATATTCGTGGCATTGATCTTCTTCTATGCCTGGCGCATGAATCGCCTCGACAGAGAGTACGACGTGCATGAAGATTGAGGCACGGGCATGAGTTTGAAGGTGCTCACCTATCTCGCTGTGGGCTTTAGTTTTGCGCTCTACATCGGCATCGCCTTCTGGTCTCGTGCGAAAACCACGGGTGACTTCTATATAGCGGGCAGGGGCGTATCGCCGCTCGCCAACGGCATGGCCACGGCAGCGGATTGGATGAGCGCTGCATCGTTCTTGTCGATAGCTGGCCTGATCGCGTTTCTCGGCTATGACGGATCGGTTTACCTGATGGGCTGGACCGGCGGCTATGTCTTATTGGCCCTGTTGCTCGCGCCCTATCTGCGCAAGTTCGGCAAGTTCACGGTGCCGGAATTCATTGGCGAGCGTTACTACTCGAAGACGGCACGTGTCGTTGCCGTTATCTGCCTCATATTCATTTCGTTCACCTACGTTGCCGGGCAGATGCGTGGCGTCGGTATTGTCTTCTCGCGTTTCCTCGAGGTCCCTGTTACGACGGGCCTCGTGATCGGCATGACGGTCGTGTTCATTTACGCCGTGCTCGGCGGTATGAAAGGAATTACCTACACGCAGGTTGCGCAATACTGCGTGTTGATCTTCGCCTATACGGTGCCGGCCGTCTTCATCGCTATCCAGATAACGGGCAACCCGATACCGCAGCTGGCATTCGGCAGCGAGATCGTGGGGACAGGCACGGCCTTGCTGGACAAGCTTGATGACATCGTCACATCGCTGGGATTCAAGCAGTACACGTCGGGTAGCAAGAGCATGATTGACGTGTTTTGCATCACTTTGGCCCTGATGGTCGGCACGGCCGGCTTGCCGCATGTGATCGTGCGATTTTTCACGGTGCCCAAGGTTCGTGACGCCCGCAAGTCGGCCGGATATGCGCTGCTGTTTATCGCCATTCTCTACACGACAGCACCTGTCGTGGGGGCTATGGCTCGTTACAACCTGATCAATACGATACAGCCCGGCGAAATCGGCGCCGTGGATGGCAACCTGGCCATTGACGATCTTCCAAGCTGGTTCGAGACCTGGCAAAAGACGGGTCTTATCAGTTTCGAGGACAAAAACGGCGATGGTCGAATTCAGTACTACAATGACGCCAATGCGGAGTTCGCCGCACAGGCAGCCGCGTACGGCTGGCAGGGTAATGAACTGACTGTCGATCGCGACATCATGGTGCTGGCCAACCCGGAGATTGCCGGATTGCCCAACTGGGTAATCGCGCTGGTTGCTGCAGGCGCGATCGCCGCTGCACTGTCGACGGCGGCCGGGCTGTTGCTGGTCATATCAGCGGCGATATCACACGACCTGATCAAGGGCATCTTCGTGCCGGATATCTCGGAGAAGAAAGAATTGCTCGCTGGCCGAATTGCCGCGGCGTTCGCGATATTGATAGCCGGTTACCTGGGCTTCGATCCGCCTGGTTGGGTCGCACAGGTTGTCGCCTTTGCCTTTGGACTCGCCGCGGCATCGCTGTTTCCCGTGATCCTGCTCGGCATCTTTTTCAAGCGGGTAAACAAAGAGGGCGCGATCGCCGGTATGCTAACCGGGTTGGTGTTTACCTACGGCTATATTGAATTCTTCAAGGGCCTGTTCCTGAAATGGGCGGGCGCACCCTGGGGCGAGAATGTCGCGGAGCACTGGTTATTCGGCATCTCACCGGAGGGCATCGGCGCTATCGGCATGTGTCTGAATTTCATCGTTGCCATCACGGTTAGCTACATGACGGCGCCGCCTCCGGAGCATATACAACACATGGTTGAGCAGATCCGCGTGCCGCGGCATTTCGATTAGGTTCACGTATGAGACGTCATGCGCTTGCATCCATCATCGCAGTTTTTACGCTGTTCATTTCCAGCGTGGCGGCGGCGGATTTCAACGCAGATGAACAGCGCATGATCGAGTGGATCGACGCGCACGCCGAGAATGCGATCGAATTGCTCGCCGAAACCGTCAACATAGGCAGCGGCACGATGAATCACGACGGTGTTCGCGCAGTCGGCCAAGTGATGCGTCGCGAACTCGATAGCCTGGGCATTAAAACCGAGTGGATCGACATGCCGCCCGAGGTCAATCGTGCCGGTCACCTGTTTGGTCGCAAGGATGGACGGGGCAAAAAGTTTCTGCTGATTGGTCACCTGGATACCGTGTTTGAAGCTGACGACGCGTTTCAGTCGTTTGCGCGAGACGGTGATATAGCTCGGGGTCCTGGCGTCGATGACATGAAGTCGGGCAACGCAATTATCGTGTACGCGTTAAAAGCACTTGATGAGATCGGTGTGCTGGATAATCTTGCGATTGTAGTGGCCTATATTGGCGACGAGGAAAAATCCGGCCAGCCCCTGTCGATTTCACGCAAGCACCTGATCGAGGCGGGCCAGTGGGCCGATGTGGCGCTGGGTTTCGAGTCCGCCATTCGTTACGACGACACGGACTGGGCAACGATTTCACGGCGTAGTTCGAGCAGCTGGATACTCGAGGTTGCCGGCCGGCAGGCGCATTCATCCGGTATCTTCGGCGACGAGTCCGGTGCGGGCGCAATTTTCGAGGCCGCGCGCATACTGCACAGTTTTTACGATGCGGTGCGCGGCGAAGAGTACCTGACGTTCAACGCAGGCACGATCACCGGTGGCACCGACGTCGACTACGACCCCCAGCAGAACAGGGGCCAGACATTTGGCAAGACCAACATAATACCGCGGCGCGTGGTTGTACACGGCGGTATCCGCACGATATCCGACGAGCAACTGCAGCGTGCACGAGACAAGATGCGCGCTGTTGTTGCACGCAGCCTGCCGCGCACCTCGGCAACGATAGAGTTCTGGGACCGCTATCCGTCCATGAGTCCAACCGACGGCAATCGCCGATTGCAGGCGAAATTGTCCGCCATAAACGAGGCGCTCGGTCGCGGGCCGATGCCGGCCCTGGACCCATCGCGGCGCGGCGCGGCGGACATATCGTTTGTCGCTCCTTATGCAGATGGCCTGGCTGGACTGGGCGCACTGGGTGATGGCGGCCACACGCCCAATGAGAGCCTGGACCTGAGGTCAATGCCCTTGGCCATCAAGCGTGCTGCTATCCTGATTTACAGACTGAGCAAAGAGCATTAGCTGATACCTGGCTTTCCGATCGTGAGCACATCCCACATCAGCAGCAACAGTCGGCGTGTCACGATCGCGCTGATACTTACGGCGATGTTCATGGTCGTCGAGGTGATTGGCGGCATACTCTCGGGATCGCTCGCACTGCTCGCGGATGCGGGGCACATGCTGACCGATTCGATGGCGCTGGCGCTGACGTTGATTGCGTTTCGTGTCAGCACGCGTCCTGCCGATGCACGACTGACCTACGGTTATCACCGATTTCAGATCCTCGCGGCATTCGTCAACGGACTGAGCCTGCTGTTTATCGTTGGCTGGATACTGTATGAGGCCGTCACGCGGTTTCTCGCGCCACCGGACGTACTTGGGCCGACAATGCTCGTCGTGGCGAGCGCCGGGCTGGTCGTCAATATCATCGCTTTCGTCGTGTTGCACGGCGGTGACCGGGACAATCTCAACATTCGTGGAGCGACATTGCATGTCGCTTCCGATCTGCTGGGCTCGATCGCGGCCATCGTCGCCGCGGTCGTGATCATCTATACGGGCTGGATGGCAATCGATCCGATTCTTTCTGTCGCCGTAGCGATGTTGATACTCAAGAGTGCGTGGGTGCTCGTCAAACGCAGCGCGCACGTGCTACTCGAAGGCGCGCCGGAATGGCTCGATGTGGACGATATGCGCGACAAACTCATCAGCCATGTTCCCGCGGTCAGCAGCATTCATCACGTGCACGTTTGGGGTTTGACGCCGCAGAACCTGATGCTGACGATGCATGTTCAAGTGAGCAGCGAAGCCGAAAACCCGACCGCCATCATTCGATGCGTCAAGACGATTCTTCGCGACGAGTACGGCATCGGTCACTCGACGATCGAGATCGAAACCGATGATTGCGCCGATCATTAGTCGTCCGGATTAATGACCCCGATGTACGGTAACGTCCGGTCTCGCTCGGCGTAGTCGAGACCGTAACCCACGACCCACTCATCACCGATGCCGAATCCGAGGTAGTCGATATTGACTTCGACTTCGGCACGTTCGGCTTTGTGTAGCAGGGCACAGGTACGGATGGACGCGGGGCCGTGCGACTCGAGCATGCCAATGAGGTAGGACAGAGTATGACCGGTGTCGACAATGTCTTCGACAATCAAGACATCACGTCCCTCGATATTGCCACGCACATCCATGACCAGGCGCACGGCGCCGCTCGCAGCATCGCTATCTTCATAGCTCGACACGGCGATAAATTCGATGGTTCGCGGTATTGTCAGGCGCCGCGAAAGATCGGCAAGAAAAATGAACGCTCCCTTGAGCACGCCGACCAAAACGATGCCATCGCCGTTGCTGTAGTCATCGGATATCTCTCTGGCCAGTTCGCGAACGCGTGCATCGATTGCGCTTTCGCTGATCAGAACCGGTGGCGATGGTTCGCTCATTATGATTGATTCGGGCGTGGCGGTTGGATGCCGCGAGCATAGGTTATCTTTCGAGTGGATGCCAGACGCGGATGCGGTAAGGTACGCACTCGATGAAACGCTCAATCGCAATCGCCGGGAATATGGGTTCGGGCAAGTCGACGCTCGTCGAGTTTTTGTCGCGCACGTACGGAGTCAAGCCATTTTACGAGCCAAATGACGAGAATCCCTACCTCGCTGATTTCTACAAGGACATGAAGCGCTGGGCTTATCAATCGCAATTATATTTTCTCAGTAACAAGTTTCGTTTGCACCAGGAGTTGGATCGACAGCCCGGCGTGGTTGCTCTGGATCGAACCATTTTTGAAGATGCAGAAATTTTTGCCACGGCCCTCATGCAGATGCGCAAGATCTCAAAGCGGGACTGGGAAACCTATCAGAGTTTCTATGGCGCGATTCTGGACGCGATTCAACCACCGGATCTGATGATTTACCTGCGTTGCTCGATGCGAACGTTGCGCCGGCGCATCCGCCTGCGCGGTCGGCAAATGGAGCAGGATGTGCCGTTAGCCTATCTGAAGCGGCTCGATCGGCTGTACGAGAAGTGGATTAAATCGTACTGCATGAGCGACGTTCTGGTCCTGGACACAGACAAACTGGACTACATCAACGATTTGCTGCACCGGTTGGACGTGATGGAACGCATCGAGGCTGTGTTGCCCGATGAATTTGGCAAGCCGAGCCTCTAGCCCCGACTAATCATCAATCATGCGGGTCACGTGGCACCGCTTTAACAACAGTGCGGGCCTCGCTATTGCAAATCTAAATGCGAATCATTATCATTCAATAATGGACCACAACGGCAATACGCTCGCCTCTTTGCAACGCGGCCAGAAGGGCATTATCGAATCGGTTGATGCGAGTGACCCTCTGATACAGCGGCTCATGGTGTTGGGTCTCGTCGAGGGTGCTGAGATCGAACTGGCAGGTACAGCTTTGGGCGGCGACCCCATGGAATTTCGTCTGTTCGGTTGCGGCATTTCTCTGCGCCAGGAGCAGGCCCGACAGTTTACGGTAACGCCCTGCGAATCCGGTGATTAGTACTCCGCCAATACTACCTTGACGGAGTACTGGATTGAGCGAAACCCGAATATCCGTAGCAGACATCAGTGTACGCCGACGAACCGATGCCAGCATTGCAGTTGTCGGCAGCCCCAATTCGGGCAAGAGCACACTCTTCAATCGACTCACCGGACTTCGCCAGCATATTGGCAATTACCCAGGTGTAACGGTCGAGCGACATGTCGGCACGTTGAAGGGCGATGATTACACGCTCGAGCTGATCGATCTGCCGGGTACACATGCGCTCTCCGCACATTCCATCGAAGAACAGATCGCGGTCGACGTAATTTTCGGGCGCATAGAGGGAACGAGTGCGCCGGATGGCATTCTCGCGGTCCTCGATGCGACCAACCTGTATCAGGGTCTGTACCTCGTGCAACAACTCACTGAGCTCGAAACGCCGCTCGTGGTTGCATTGACGATGGTCGACGCAGCCGAGGCCAATGGCCTCAGGATTGATGTCGACAAACTCACGCAGCGTCTCGGCGGGATTCCTGTGTGCCCGGTTGTTGCCACAACCGGGGCAGGAATTGGCAAGCTGAAATTGATGCTCGCGAAATTGTCCAACATGGAGCCGACAGCGCCAGTTTTAGCCTGGCCCGAATTGATGACTGCAGCGCGCGAGCTCGCGGGGCTGTCGACGGTTCCCTTGCGTACCGCCGAGGTCGCGCGTTTATTGATTGATGCACCGACGGCCTCGACGCATCGGTTGCTTGACACTGTCGGCAAAGACGCGGCGGGCAAGCTTGATGATGTTCGCGCCAAATTATTCGGCGCAGAACCCGCGCTCGCATGCGAAGCGCGAATGCGCTTTAGCTGGGTTCGCGACGTACTCGCGGATGTGCAACAGAAGGCGCCACCGTTTTACACCTGGCGGACGCGTCTGACCGAGTGGGTCAATCGCCCGATACCAGGCACAATCGGACTGTTTCTTGTCATGGCGATTATGTTTCAGGCGGTATTCGCCTGGGCGACGCCGATGATGGAACTGATTGACCGATCGGCGGCCGTACTTGGAGCGCTAGTCGCAAACCAACTGGGCGGCGGCGCGTTCTCGAGCCTTGTCACCGATGGCATTATCGCGGGCGTTGGCAGTGTCATCATTTTTCTGCCACAAATTATCATCCTGTTCCTGTTTATCATTTTGCTGGAGGACTCGGGCTACCTGGCCCGAGCAGCGTATTTGCTGGATCGCACAATGCGCTCCGTGGGCTTGTCAGGCCAGTCGATCATTCCAATGATTTCGAGTTTCGCGTGCGCTGTGCCCGGCATCATGGCGACTCGGGTTATTCCAAATCGTCGTGACCGCATCGCGACGATTATTGCCGCGCCATTCATGACGTGTTCGGCACGGCTGCCGGTGTACGCATTGCTTATCGCGGCATTCATACCTGCGCGCGACATCGCCTTTCTCAATCTTCAGGGCCTGGTCATGTTTGGTCTGTACATGTTTGGCATCGTCGCGGGCGTGCTCACGGCGTTGTTGATGCGCAAGACGGTATTGCGCGGTCCCAAAGCATCGTTTGCACTGATGTTGCCCGAGTTTCGACGCCCGAACATGCAGACCGTGCTAATACAGTTGCTGGGTCGCGCTCGCGTATTTCTTTACCGTGCGGGCACAGTGATTTTCGCCGTGGCGGTCGTTGTCTGGGCACTGGCCTATTATCCGCGAGCTACGGATATTGATCCCATGCTGACAAAGAACGAGGCAGCAGCGGCGCAACTGGAACAAAGCTGGCTGGGTCGCGCAGGTCATGTTGTGGAGCCGGTTTTCAAACCCCTGGGTTGGGATTGGCGAGTATCATCCGCCGTGATCGCCGGATTTCCGGCTCGCGAGGTCGTCATCGCGGTGTTGGGCACCGTGTATGCAGTCGGTGATGAGGCAGATGTAGCGACGCTTTCGCAGCGTCTGCAATCAACGACCTGGCCCGACGGCAGTCCGGTGTTTACATTGCCCATGGTGTTTGGGCTGTTGATTTTCTACGCTTGCTGTCTGCAATGTGCCGCGACGCTTGCCGTTATTCGCCGCGAAACCAACAGCTGGCGCTGGCCAATATTCGCGTGGACCTACATGACGTCCATAGGCTATGTTGGCGCGCTGCTCATCTACCAATTGTTCTGACAGTTACTCTCGGCACGATCGGGTTGCCTATTGGATTCGAACCCGCAGCAGGATATTGAAGCCGGGTACGTTTGTGCCGACGGTGGGGTTCATTGCGCCGCCTGGATTTATCCTGAAGCCGGTTACCACCGCGTCAAAGCCCTGTGCGTCGGGCACGGGTGCGTAATTGTAAGGTGGCCCACCGCCTGCCTTTTTGCTGAACGTTACATCGGTAGCGAACGTGTAAGTCAAACCACTAGCGACCGCGCCGTCAACAAACGTAATCGGATCGCCACCCGAGGTATCAACGAAGAGGGCGGTGTCAGTCGGTAGCGGATCCGTGATAACGAGTGAATCCGCGTCAACAGGGCCCAGCCCCTGGTTCGAAACACCGAGGGTGTACTGAATGACGGCACCCGGAATCGCTTTCGGATTCGCGCTGCCGTTGATCGGGTCGGTCAGGGTCTGGGCGACCTTGGATACGAGCAAATCCGGAACGAGGTCCTGATCGAAGCATACGTCGTCGACGTGCCAGAAATCCCAGGGAGCGCCGGAGCCAGCGATCATTCGATAGCGCAGTTGAAAATTCGTATGCCGTCCGGCCGCCGGGAGAGTGTAGCTGCGAACGAATCTCTGGCCCGGGCCGCCGCTACCCGAAAAGGTTTCAAGAGCGATCCACGCGCCAACATCGTCCAGGTACTCGACGACAAGATTCTCGCCGCCATCCGGGTCTTCACTGAAAGAGTCCGCGCCGCGGCGAATCCACATAGTCAGGTCCGAGAACGACGAATCGGATGTATCGATGACGTTGGAGACGACATTGACGACACCGCCGTTGAGGAACAGTGAATTGCTCGGTGACGAAGAAGTCGCTCCGCTGATGCCGCCAAGCCCGCTGGTCGGATTTACGGTCCAGTTACCGAGGCCACCCTCAAAATCATCGCAACTCCCGATACCAAGAGGAGGTGCCACCGCGGTCTCGGTGACCACGACATCGTCGAAGTGCCAATAGTCCCAGTCGAAGCCGCTACCGGCGATCTGCCGAACGCGAACAGCCAAAGACCCGTGCAGGGCGTCGGCGGGCAGATTGAATGAGTCTGTGTAGATCTGGCCGGGGGTTCCGGAGCCCAGGTAGCTGCCGAGCACGCCCCAGGACGTATCGGCCCGTTGATACTCGACATAGAAATCTTCGCCCCCGTCGGGGTCTTCGCTAAAGGCATCGTCGCCGCGGCGGATCCAGATATTGAGCCTGGCGGCCGGTACCGAGGCGTTGAATATCGGACTCGTGACCGTGACCGCGTCATTTCTGGTGTAGGCACCGGAACCGGACTGGGCGACCTGAGGCCCGGTCAGAATTCCCGATCGGCTTGCGTCCGTTGTCGTCCAGGGTGCCAGCGTGGCGTCATTGAAATTGTCACTGAACAGGATGTCTCCGGGCGCGGCCTGGCCGGCCACAGGCAGCATCGCGAGCAGCATGGCTGCTACGCGCGGAGTCATTCCAGTTAGTCGCCCGACTTTCATTGCAGAGACGTTTCCCGCCAGTTTGACTTAATTCTAAGGAAAATCAGGCCCCTACGGACAGCAAACAGGTCACAGATTTGGCAGTTCACCGGGCGAAAATCCCGGCAGTCGAGATCCGGATCAACCGCGTAAGAATCAGCTGCTCGCGAAAGCGCGCCCAGAATCGCGACGATCGTCGTACGCCACGGGTTCAAAGTCATTGACCCAGGCCAGGAATTTTTCGGGCCGAAGCGGCTCGCTCAGGAAATAGCCTTGAACTTGTTCGCAACCCATGGCAGCGATGCGACGCATTGTTGCTTCACATTCGACGCCCTCTGCAACAACGCTCAATTTCAGGTTGTGGGCGAGGTCAACTGTGGTCTTGACAATCGCGTCGTTATGTTCGTCATCGATGAGTGACATCACGAATGATTTGTCGATCTTGAGCTCGTGCAACGGGATATTGCGCAATTGCGCAAGCGATGAGTGGCCTGTACCAAAATCGTCCATCGATATGCGCACGCCGATATCGCGCAGGCATTCGAGAATTGTCACGGCATGGCGAAGATTTTCCATGATCGAGTTCTCTGTCACCTCGAGGGTCAATCTTGCGGCCGGCAGATTCTGCTCCTTGAGGACTTGCAAGACATGATATGGCAGGTATTCATCGGCGAGGTCGCGCGCCGACAGGTTCAGAGACACCTGCAGAGTATGGCCCGCGTCCTCCCAGACGCGGCATTGACGCACCGAATCGGCAATGACAAACCGCGTCAGATGCACAATCGTGCCCGATTGTTCGGCCGCCGCAATGAAGTCATCGGGAAGCAAGAACCCGAACTCCGGGTGTTGCCAGCGTACCAGGGCTTCGGCGCCGCAGACGGCGCCATCGGGCAAGGATACCTTCGGTTGAAACCAAACCTGGATTTCTCCCTTGCGCAGCGCAGACGGCAGGTCATTGACGATTTTGAGTCGTCGCCGGAATTCGTCTTCGCGCCCCTCCTGATAAATTCTAAAACGGTCTTTACTGGCCGACGACTCCGTGCGGGCAATCGATGCATGGCGCAGCAATTCCGCCGCAGTTTGACTATGGCGTGGAAAATCGGCAATGCCAATGGCCGTTTGCAAAATGATGTTGACACGACCCAGGGTCACACCCGAGCCGAGGATGTGTTCAATGCGGTCAACATAGGCTAACGCGCTTTCCGAATCATGGCCTGGCACTACCAGGACGAACTCGTTCGTGCCCGTGTGACCGAGAAGCTCACCGGCGTCGAAGTTTGCGAGAAGATGTCGTGCTGCGAGCTTGATCAATTCGTCGGTTGCGCTGTGTCCGAGCGTCGATGAGATTTCGCCCATTCGCGTGAGTCGAATTGAAAGGACCGCCACAGGGGTACCGTCATTGCGCGCACTCTCGATTGTGGCAGTGAGCCCTTGCAGGACACTTGCCTGGTTCGGCAAGTCAGTCAATGAATCATGCATGGCGCTATGTGAGATGCGCTGCTCGCGCTCGGCAATGGCTGTTTGCATGGCATTGAAACTCGATGCAAGTTCGCCGAATTCATCACTCGAATTAACAGTAAGGCTGGTGTCGTAGTTGCCAGAGATCATACGTCTTGCGGCGGCATGCAGAGTCCGCAACGGACGTGAGATCGTTGTCGAGAACCAGGCACCCGCTATCGCGACAAAGAGCAGCAGCGCCGCACCGAACGCGACCAGGCCGCGCCGAGCCTCGATGTAGGGCTGCATCGCCTCGCGCATGGAGCGCTGTAATACGACGACAACGGCTTCGTCGCCACGAACAAACGCAGTTTGTATGGTCAGCGTCTGCTCTGTTGCATTGTCCACCGTGTAGACGACATTGTTCGCATAGTTCAGGTCAATGCTTGCTAGTGCAATCGCTGTTGTCGTAATAGTCGCAGTAAGACTTGACTGTATGTGGACAATTGACGCGTCGAGACCAGTCAGGGCGGAAATTCGGTCGGTTAGCTCGTCATCAATTCGAAACGCCATCACAATCCAGCCAACAGTGACCGGTGCGCGTAGTGGTACCGTGAAGACGTGGTAGAGCGTGCCGGATATTAAGGCTGTTGATTCGCGATGCGCTGGCGCTGATTCGTCTGCGAGTTGTTCGAGTTCAACTAGCCGGCCGGATCCAAAATCCAGCGTACTGGTTATCGGCGCGCCGTTGAGATCGAGCAGCGCCGCGATGTCAGCGCCGACCCGGATGCGGTGATTTTCCAGTACGGAACGTATCGTGATGGCGTCGCCTGTCGCATGGGCTTCTTTGAGGCCATAGTCTGCGGCAAGAACGGCCACACTTCTGCGCAGTTGCTTGCCGCGAGCGGCGAGAAATTCGTTGACCACGTTGGCGCCGATGTTCAGTGATTCGCGAGCACGGGATTCGACATCCAGCTCGATAGTCTGCATGACCGCGAATAAGGTCACTACCTGTGCTACCGCGAGCGGTACGATCGTCAGTAGCAGCAATTTGGTTCGAAAGCTTGTGCGCATGCTCATCGCCGTTCACCCATTGCCGTGAACCGTCAAATGTTGTGGTTCAGACCGTGCATAGTCGTCATAAATCAAAACCTTACGGATATTAGGCGTATTTAGTCAAAAGGAGTGTGCGGCAGGTCACGGTTGGCCAGCGCAATGCGGGCATACACTGCGCCATGACCTGAGGTTCTGGTGCCGTATGCGAATGCCCATGCGACTGATCGATACGACGATACGCCTGATGCTGACCATCATCCTGATGGTTGGCGCCGCTGTCACAAGCATTGCAGGCACGATCGACGTGATCGTTGTCGGACCGGACGGAGCACCGGTGCCGGACGTCGCCGTCTATATCATGCAGACCGGTGTAAACGAGCCACCGATGTTAAGGCCGGAAACGGCTTACATGGACCAACGCGACGGGCAGTTTGTTCCGCACCTGATGGTCGTGCGAAAAGGGACCGCCGTTGAATTTCCGAACAGTGATGTCACGGCTCACCATGTCTATTCATTTTCCAGGCCGAACAATTTCGTGCTGCCGCTGTATAAAGGTGATCCGCATGACCCGGTTAAATTTGAACACGATGGCGTCATCACGCTCGGCTGCAATATTCATGATCACATGCTCGCCTACATCGTTGTTGTCGATACGAGCGTCTTCGGTGTCACGGATGCCAGTGGCAGAGTAGTGCTAACAGTCGACGATGGGGCGACTGATTACGCTGTCAAAATCTGGAATCCGCGAATTCGGGACAGTAAGGTTGAACTGATCCAGATCGTGTCGAACACACAGCCAACCGATGTCGAGATCACATTTCCCCTGCAGAAAAAACTGCGGGCGCGCCATAACGCCCATTCGAACGCGGTGGCATGGTCAGAGTACTAACAGCACTGTTTGCATGCAGCGCCTGCATTGTGCCCGTAATGACGGCGGCCGATGAGATTGCCCGCAGTTACGATGCGTCTGTCGGTATGGAATTCGGGTTCGTCAAAACATCTGGATATACGTCGTGGACCGAGGGCTCGGTCGGCAAGCTTCGGCATGCGTCTGACGGTGCAGTCATGAATCGACTGTTCTTCGACCTCAAAGGCAGGCTGGCTGATACGCTGAACGCGCGTGTGGTGCTCGAAGCGTACGATGATGACCTGGGAAACGCGATCGATTTCACACAGGCATTTCTCGAATGGCGGCCAGTGCCAAGGTCAGCGACACGGTACAGGCTAAAAGCCGGCGCCTTCTATCCGCGGATCTCGCTCGAAAATGTGGATGCGGGCTGGAGTAGCCCTTACACGCTGAATTCTTCAGCCATCAATACCTGGGTCGCCGAAGAAATTCGCACGATCGGCGCCGAGGTTTCGATGCGCCGACGACCGGAATCCCTCGGCGGTGCGCATGTATTCGAACTGGATGTCGCAGCATTCGTCGGTAATGACCCGGCGGGCTCTTTGCTGGCCTGGAAGGGATGGTCGGTGCACGATCGCCAGAGCCGATTCAGTGACGAGCTGCCATTGCCGCCGCTACCCCAGATCCAGCCCGGCAGGATGTTCGAGGCACAGGATCCCTATGTCGCGCCTTTTCGTGAAATCGATGGTCGAGTGGGATATTACGTGAACGCACAATGGCGTTACGCAAATCGATTCCTGCTACGAGCGATGCATTACGACAATCGTGCCGACCCGACCGCACTCGAAAATGGACAGTACGCCTGGGCCACAAAATTTGAGCACATCGGACTGCAAACAACTCTGCCCGGCGAAATCGGCTTAATCGTTCAATGGATGTTTGGCTCGACGGTAATGGGATCGGTGATTAATGGCGTGCATGTTGTCGATACCGAATTCGACAGTGAGTTCATTTTGTTGACCCGTGCTTTCAACCGCAATCGATTCGCCATTCGCTACGATCATTTTGAGATGACACAGAACGATCAAACTCCCGAAGATAATAATCCGGAGAAAGGCCATGCATGGACTTTCTCATACCAGTTCGGCTTGTCGAAACGAGCTAGCATTACGGCGGAGTGGCTGAGCATAAAAACACATCGCTGTGCGTTTTTTTATTACGGACTGCCAGAGACCGTCACCGAGACGCAACTCCAGCTCACTCTCAAACTGAGGCTGTAGCGCAGATACGCTACACTCCGTCAGCGACGGGAGACAAAACTTGCAGACAACATTGGCACCGGCCGGGCCTCGGTCGGACGTAGACTATGAAATAGGCCAGGACAACGTCCAGGTATTCGGCCTCGACATCCACTACCCGGTATTCGTTATTTCAGCCGTGCTTGCGGTCGCATTCGTATTCGGCACCTTGGTATTTCTCGACTCCGCCGCCTCCGCGTTTGGCAATCTGCGGATCTGGATCACGACGAAGTTCGACTGGCTGTTCATGCTCTCATCCAACTTCTTCGTGTTGTTCTGCCTGTTCGTCGCTTACAGCAAGCTGGGTCGGGTTCGCTTCGGTGGTCCGGATGCCAGGCCCGATTATGGCTATCCGGCCTGGCTTGCGATGTTATTTGCGGCCGGCGTTGGCATCGGCCTGATGTTTTTCGGTGTGCTCGAGCCGGTTACGCACACGCTGAATCCGCCGCTCGGTATCGACCCGGCCGATCAGGTGACAGCACAGGCAGTAGGCATGTCAGCGGCGATCCTGCACTGGGGGCTGCACGCCTGGGCGGTGTACGCTGTCGTGGGGCTGGCGCTGGCTTTCTTCTGTTTCAATCGGGGGCTACCGCTGACCTTACGGTCCGCCTTTTACCCATTGCTCGGCAACAGGATCTGGGGTCTGCCAGGTCACATCGTCGACATCTCGGCAGTGCTGGCCACGCTGTTCGGGCTGGCGACGTCACTGGGGCTGGGCGCCGAGCAAATTGCCGCTGGCCTGAACTACGTGTTCGATATATCGCCGAGCGGCACGACCAAGGTGGTTCTGATTGCGGGCATCATCTCGATTGCGCTCGTATCGGTCGTCGCCGGTCTCGACAAAGGTGTCAAGCGTCTCAGCGAGATAAATATGGTCCTCGCGGGGGCGTTGCTGCTGTTTGTCATCACGACCGGACCGACGCTGGAGCTGGCGAAAACCGCCGTCAAGGCAACGATCGACTATATCTATTACCTGCCGCAGCTCAGTAACTGGGTGGGTCGCGAGGACACGGCGTTCTACCATGGCTGGTCTACATTTTACTGGGCCTGGTGGATTGCCTGGTCGCCGTTCGTCGGCATGTTCATCGCGCGCGTCAGTTATGGTCGCACCGTTCGCGAATTTATCACCTGGGTCCTGCTTATCCCAACCGCAATTGGCATTATCTGGATGTCGGCGTTTGGTGGTACGGCGTTGCACCAGTTGCATACAGATGGCTATCGTGGTGTCGCCGATGCTGTTCCTGAGCTGGCCCTGTTTAAGATGCTCGAAGGCCTGCCGTTTACAGAGTTTGTCGCGGTCATCGCGCTGGTGCTAATCGCGATTTTCTTCGTGACCTCCGCCGATTCGGGCGCGCTCGTGATGGATACGATCACGGCCGGCGGCAAGATGGACGCCCCCGTGCGGCAGCGTGTCTTCTGGTGTGTCATGGTCGGGCTCGTCGCAATCGTGCTGTTGCTCGGCGGTGGCATCGCTTCGCTGCAGGCGCTGGCTATCTCGGTCGGTCTGCCATTTTGTATCGTGTTGTTGTTTATGTGCGCAAGCATCTACAAAGGCTTGCGCGAAGAGCCTGTCTGACGAGTTCCGTGTTCGATCAGTCGCGATAGTCGGGAGAATGCTTCTCCACGAGCCGCAGCAGGGCGGGCCATTCGATCTTGCCGAACGGGAAGCATTCAGATTGTTTCGCGGCATGTGCACACATTTCTGCAGACGGCAGCTCAAATTCCTGGCCGCTGGAGAGAACCTGCATCTGCACTTTGCAGGCACGTTCCAGGTAGTACATATTCATAAATGCTGCGGCGACGGTTTCTCCGCAGGTCAGCAAGCCGTGATTGCGCAGGATCATCGCCATATTGTCGCCGAGGCTTGCGGCAAGGCGCTCACGCTCGCCGGTATCTGTCGACAGCCCTTCGTAGTCGTGATACGCAAGTCGTCCATAGAACGGCATCGCGTCATGGATCATGGGCATGAGGCCGCGCTTCAAAACGCACACGGCCAGGCCGGCCTCGGCGTGACTGTGCATGACGCAATGCACGTCGGGTCGTGCAGCATGAATGGCGCTGTGAATGACAAATCCGGTCACGTTGACGTCTTCGACACCTTCTTCGCTGCTTGCTGAGCCGGGATCGACGACATTGCCGTCCAGGTCCAGGCTGACCAGGTTTGACGCCGTCACCTCGTCGTAACGCAGTCCCAAGCGGTTGATCAGGAAATGCTCGGAGCCCGGAATTTTCGCAGTGATATGATTCCACACGATATCCGAAAATCCGAACCTGTCGGCAAGCCGGTAGCATGCGGCGAGGTCGACGCGCATGGCCCATTCGGCCTTCGTGTATCGCGCACTGAGCTGATGGTTATGCTGTGTCATAGACGTCTCGCAACTGAATTGCGAACAATACATCATTTTTCGATTGACGCTATTCGGTACTCTCGCCAGAATGCTGTAGAGCCGCAGGGCTGAATTTCAACCCGTTGAGGATAGGACTGCATGCCGCGACGATCCGGTGGACGACAAGCACGCAAAGCGTTGCGCAGCGCGCCATTGGCTGAGGACGTCAAACCCGTGCATCCGGGTGAGAGTGGTGGTCAGTACCGGCCACTGAGCGACGCGGATGTAGCCGCGATCGATGCCAATATTTTCAAAATCCTCGAAGAAATTGGTTTCAACGACGCGACCCCACACTGTATCGAGGCCTGTACGTCGGTTGGCGCGGTTCTCGGCGACGACGGCCGGGTGCGCATGCCGCGTGCGGTTGTGGAAAATGCGTTGCAGCAGGCGGAACGCAATCTGGTCCTCTACGCCCAGGATCCCAAGTACGATTTGCGGATCAACGGCAGCCGCGTGCACTTTTCAACGGCAGGTGCCGCCGTGATGATTGCCGATCCAAAGACCAACAGTTACCGCGATTCCGTATCGCAGGATCTTTACGACATGGCGCGGATTGTCGACACCTGCGAAAACATTCACATGTTTCAGCGCATGTGTGTGTTGCGTGACGTCACCGACAACTGCGATATGGACCTGAATACGACGTATTGCTCGGTTTCAGGTACCAGCAAACACGTCGGCGCAAGCTGGACGGTTTACACGCATCTCGAGAAGACATTCGAGATGCTGCATATCATAGCCGGCGGCGAAGACCAGTGGCGGGCGCGTCCGTTCGTCAGCCAGTCGAACTGTTTTGTCGTGCCACCGATGAAGTTTGCACAGGATGCGCTCGAATGCCTGCGTGTTGCGGTGGAGGGTGGCATGCCGGTTTTGTTGCTGTCGGCAGGGCAGGCGGGTGCGACGACCCCGGCCTGCCTGGCGGGAGCCGTGTCGCAGGCCTGGGCGGAGTGTCTCGGTGGTCTGGTGTACCTCAATGCCATCAAGCCAGGTGCGCCGGCGATTCTGGGTACCTGGCCTTTCATATCGGATTTGCGTACCGGCGCCATGAGTGGTGGTTCACCGGAACAAGCCTTGTTGTCAGCGGCTTGCGCGCAAATGAGTCTGCACTTCGATCTGCCGTTTGGCACAGCCTGCGGCATGTCCGATTCGAAATTCCCCGACTTCCAGGGCGGCGCCGAGCGTGCTTACACAATACTGCCGCCTGCATTGTCGGGCGCCAACATCGTCTACGAGTCCGCCGGCATGTATGCGAGCCTGCTGGGTGCGTGTCCCGAAAGCCTGCTGCTCGATAATGACCTGCTGGGTGCGGCGTTACGGATTACTCGCGGTATCGAGGTCAACGACAAGACCTTGAGCTTCGATACGCTCAAGGAAGTCTGCCTCGGTGGGATAGGGCACTACCTGGGTTCGGACCAGACACTTGAGGTCATGCAAAGCGAGTACATCTATCCGGAATTCGCCGATCGCAGCAGCCCGATCCAATGGGCGGATGCCGGCAAGCCCGTGATGCTCGATCTTGCGATCGAGAGACGCGACGAAATCCTGGCGAATCATTTTCCGAAGCACATCAGCGACGCAACGGATGCCATCATCCGCGAGCGATTTACGATTTCCCTGTCGGCTGCAGGTTCAGGGCGAGCCTGAGCTACCTTCTGAACGTCCGCTATACGCCTGTGACCTCAACCAGTCGTGTGTCAGGTTTATTTTCTGGACCCAAATAGACCTGACACCTTTCTTGGGATTTTGTTGCCTTTGCTTAAGCGATTCTTTGCCGTGTTACTTGCGCCAGTACCTTTGTGAATAGCAACAAAAATAGTGCCAGGACGCTCATCGCGCCACCGCCGCCGCCAGTGGTCGGGGGAGCCGGTGGTGGCTGATTGATGAGCGTATTGGGTGTCGGGTTCAATCCAGCAGCACCAGCAGAATCGACAGTTGTATCGATGACGATCACTCTCGTGACGATAACGAGATTCGTCGCATCTGGATCCCCGCCGTTGTTGCTGCGTAGTGGGAGCTCATTAAATGGAGATTCAAAATTGAAACGCTGCAAGGCCGCAATTGCATCAACAACGTCCATGCCGGTGCCTACTACTTCACCGAATGCCGTGAAGCCTCCATTCTGAATGTCCAGGTTGGCGCTGTTGTCCGCCAAATTGAAAAACCACTGGTTGGTCGCACTATCCGGCTGGTTCGTTGGTGATTGCGCCATTTGCGGGGATGGCCGATAGCGGCCAGGCCAGGTCAAGACGAAAGCCGCCACCTTGGACAATGAAGCCTGGCACTGACCGATGCACGATGGAGCTGTTATAGGCGCCATTGTTGACGTAGTCGAGGAAATTCGCGACGGTTATGGGGGTCGCATTATCGTAGAGATTGACTTCAAAGTTCCCCAAAACGGTTTCAAACTTCACAACTGTTGCTGCAGATTGATGTGGCAATACACAAGCTACTAATGCCAGCATAGAAAGTAATGGCGTCAAAATTCGAGTGTTCATTTTCATCGATCAAATTCCATTTTCAAGACTTCGGTGGCTTTCGGAAAAGCTGAAGCGGCGCATCATACACGGTTCTGACACTGTCTATTCGTGGGAGTTTCACGAGTATTGCTTGGGTCAAATGGGTGGCGACGAACTGGCGGCTAAGTTCTTCTTTGGACTTTAGAAGAAGAGCAGACGATGGGGCAGATCCGAGACAGCGGGAAGAGCTCGAAGATCTGCTGGTACGAACTGCATATAACCCTTCAATACACCCTGGACGGAGTATTAACAACGTATACGACGGTTGTCGGGATCGTACATCGGGCGCAGCGACGCATTCGTGGCACACAGATCGCCGGCAACTTCGATCGTGTAGCTGCCATTGATCATGTCGGCTGGGTCCTCGCTTTTTTGCAGATGCACATAGCCGAGGCCGATGCAGCTGCCGAGACTGTGGCCATAAGCGCCCGAGGTAATATGACCGACAAGTTTGTCGTCACGCCATATGGGTTCGTTGTGGTACAGCAGCGTATTAGGGTCGTGCAGCTTGAATTGCAACAGTCGTTTGCCAACGCCGGTTTTCTTTTGTGCCAGTAAAGCATCCCGGCCGATGAAGCCGTCGGCCTTGTCGAACTTGACCGCAAAACCCAGGCCGGCTTCCAGCGGCGTGTCTTCGTCACTGATGTCATGGCTCCAGTGCCGGTAGCCTTTTTCAATGCGCAGTGAGTTCAATGCGTGGTAGCCCGCGTGCACAAGCCCATACGACTCGCCCGCGGCTACGATTTCGTCGTAGACGCCGAGCATGAACTCCGTCGGCACGTACAACTCCCAACCCAGTTCGCCGACAAACGTGATGCGTGACGCGCGCACGATTGCGTAACCGAGTTCGATTTCTTTACTGCTGCCAAACGGAAACGCCGCGTGGCTCATGTCCGCGGGCGTCACCGACTGCAATAGTTCGCGCGAACGCGGCCCCATGATCGATAGCACACCCATGCTCGATGTCACGTTGGTCAGCACACAGTGAGCGTCGTCCGGGATGTGTTGCTTTAACCAGTAAAAATCGCGGACCTCCGTTTCGGCCGCCGTGACGATCAGAAACGTGCTCGCATCCAGGCGCGTCACGGTCAGGTCTGCCTCGATACCGCCGCGATCATTGAGCCACTGTGTATAGACCAACCGTCCGGGGCGCTGGTCGATGTCATTGGCACACACCTGGTTCAGGACGCGCATTGCGTCGCGACCTTCGAGCCGGAATTTTGCGAATGACGATTGATCGAACAAGCCGACGCCTTCGCGTACGGCCATGTGTTCGGCGGCCGAGTACTCGAACCAGTTCTGCCGGCCATAGCTGTATTCGTATTTGGGCTCGACGCCCTCGGGTGCATACCAGTTCGGACGTTCCCAGCCAAAGGCCTCGCCATGGCAGGCGCCAACCGCGACGAGCCGGTCGTGGACGGCTGACTTGCGGACACCGCGCGAGCTCGCATACTGCCGGTATGGCCAGTGTGTCGCGTACAGCAGCCCGAGACTCTCGCTGACTCGCTCGCGCAGATATTTTCGATTGCCCTGAAACGGCATGGCGCGGCGCACGTCGACTTCCCAGAGATCGACGGGTGGATAGCCATCGCGCATCCACTCCGACATGACCTTGCCGATGCCGCCGGCCGATTGCAGGCCGATTGAGTTCATGCCGGCCGAGATGTAGCAATTCGCGAGGTTCGGCGCCTGGCCAATGTGATAACGCACATCGGGGGTGAAACTCTCGGGACCGCAAAAGAATTTCTGAATTCCAGCGTTCTCCAGTGCCGGTATTCGATGCATCGCACCCTGCAATATCGGTTCGAAGTGATCGAAGTCGCCAGCGATTTCATCGAAACAGAAATCTTCTGCAATGCCATCCATGCCCCAGGGTTTTGCCGAGGGTTCGAACGCGCCGACGAGTAACTTGCCAGCGTCGTACTTGAAATAGGTGCACGCATCGTAGTCACGCATGACAGGGAGACTGGGATCCAGCCCTTCGACGGACTCGAACAACGCGTAGTAATGCTCGCAGGCGTGCAATGGCACATTAACGCCGACTGATGCGGCAAGATCGCGCGACCACATGCCGCCACAGATAACAACGTACTTGGCATCGATATCGCCGTTCGGTGTGGAAACACCAGTCACCTTGCTGCCGTCATGCAAAATCTGCGTGACCAGAGTGTTTTGAAATATCTGCGCACCATTATTGCGCGCGCCTTTTGCCAGGGCCTGGGTGATATCGATGGCATTGGCGTAGCCATCCGACGGCATGTGGATGCCGCCGAGCAGGTCGTCGCTGTAAATCAGCGGGAAGCGTTCGACAATCTCGTCAACGGATATGACATTGACTTCCAGGTCAAAAACTTTTGCCATCGAGGCGCCGCGTTTGAGTTCTTCGAAGCGCTCGTTGTTGGTTGCAATCGTGATCGAGCCGCACTGGCGATAGCCTGTCGCCTGACCGGTTTCCTCTTCGAGTCCGAGGTAGAGATCGCTTGTGTACTTGGCAAGTTTGGTCAGGTTGAACGAGGCGCGCAGTTGCCCGACAAGGCCGGCCGCATGCCAGGTTGTGCCGCTGGTGAGCTGCTGACGTTCAAGCAATACGACATCCGACCAGCCGAGTTTCGCGAGGTGATATGCAATCGAGCAGCCGATAACGCCGCCACCGATAATGACGGCGTTCGCTTTTTTAGGAAGATCCGTCATTGCGTCATGCCCGCAGCCGCTCATTGGAGGGATCGTATACAGGGTCCCTGAGAACCCGGGCCTTGTAACGGTTGCCGAGCAATGCGATGTCGAGTTCGGTGCCGGCGCTGGCCAGCTCCGGCGTCACGTAACCAAAACCCAGGCTTTTATGGGTGGCGTGACCATAGCCACCCGACGTCGTCACGCCCACACAGTCGTCACCTGCGAAGATCGGCTCGTTGCCACGAACGTCCGAGTCTGTTGTGTCGATCTCGAAGTAGATGAGTTGCATCAACCGTTCTTCGTTCTGTTGCGCGAGTGTTGCGTCCCGGCCAGTGAACTCATCTTTGTCGAGCTTGAGGAAGCGCTGCATATCGGCATCGATCATCGTGACTTCATTCGTAAGTTCCGCACCCCAGCCGCGATAGGCCTTTTCTATGCGCAGGCTGTTGACGGCATACAGTCCGAAGTCCGCGATGCCGAATTCGCTGCCTGCCTCCCACAAAGCGTCATACAGCACCTGCAGATCCTGCATATGCGCGTGCAGCTCCCAGCCGAGCTCACCGACGTAATTGATGCGCAATGCGCGAAGTTCAGCGCCGGCGACCGTGATTTCCTGGCCACTGAGCCAGCGGAAAGACTCGTTACCCAGGTCAGTGTCGGTGAGTTTGCCCAGCACGTCTCTGGCCCTGGGTCCGGCGAGCACCAGTACGCCGCGATCATCCGTGACGTTTTCGATGCTGACGTCTTCGGAGTCAAGACGGCCCTGCACTATATGATCGAGATCGCGTAGCTCGGCTCCTGCCGCCGACAGCAAGTAGTAACGGTGATCGGCCAGGCGCGTAATCGTGACTTCACCGAGTATGCGGCCGTTCGTGGACAGAATATGCGCGAGTACGATGCCACCGTTCTTCGCTGGCATGCGGTTCGCGCACAGGCGATTCAAAAACACTTCGGCGTCCGGCCCCGTGACGTCGTATTTGGCGAAACCGCTCAAATCCAGGATACCCACGCGCTCGCGGACTGCGATGCATTCCTCGCGAACGATGTCGAACACATTGTTGCGGCGGTAGCTGTAATCTTCCTTACGACCATCGAGCGAATACCACTTGGGCCGCTCCCAGCCAAAGGTCTCGGTGAATACGCCACCTTTAGCCTTGAGCTGTTCGTACAACGGGCTCGTACGTTGCGGACGACCGGCCGGCAGTTCTTCGCCAGGCAGGATCGTGGCGTAAGTCATGTGGTAGTCCTGAAATGCCTTGGCCCGTGCGTAATCTTTATCGGCAAACACGCCAAGCCGGCGCGGATCGAAGCCCGTCATATTAATTTCCGCATCGCCATGCAATATCCATTGTGCAAGATACTTGCCGCAGCCGGCGCCCTGCGCGATGCCGAACGATGCGCCACAGCATAGCCAGAAATTCTTGATGCCAGCCACGGGTCCAAGGTAGGGCGGGCCATCGGGTGGGTGCGGAATGGCGCCATTGACGATGCGCTTGATGCCGGCGTCTTCGAGAATGGGCAGACGCTCCATTGCCCGTCCCAGCCACGGCATCAGGCGCTCGAGATCATCGGCAAACAGTTCGCTGTCCGATTCCCAGGGCGGGTAACCGTTCGGCGCCCAGGCTTCGGTCATCTGTTCGTCTTCGTAAATGCCGATGAGTCCGCACTTTTGTTCCTGTCGAATATAAGCCGATGCGCGCGGATCACGAATGACTGGAATTTCCTCGTCGCGTTCAACAAACTCCGCAACGTTCCCGGTGATTACATAGTGGTGCTCCATATTGACCAGGGGCATGTCGCTACCAACCATTTGCGAGATCTGGCGCGCATAACAACCGCCGGCGTTCACCACGATTTCAGCGACGACATTGCCCTTCTCGGTGATGACCTCCCAGTCGCCCGATGGCCGCAGCTTGATGTCGAGCACACGATTGTGGCGCTCGATCGATGCGCCCATGTTGCTCGCCCCACGCGCCATCGCATTGGTGAGTCCTGAGGGGTCGGCGTGACCGTCGCCGGTCGTATAGGCGCCTGCAATAACGCCGCTCAAATCGAGGAAGGGAACGATCTTGGAAATCTCATCCGGCCCGATGATTTCCATGTCGAAGCCGACGCTCTGCGAAATTCCGTACAAATATTTGAACCAGTCGAGATCGTCCTTATCACGCGCGAGGCGAATACCGCCAGACGCATGCCAGCTCACATACTGTCCGGTCAGTGCTTCCAGGCGTGGGTAAAGATCGTTGCTATACGCATGAATCTTGGCGAGGTTGTAATTGCCAATGAGGCTGGGGCACTGTCCGGCCGCGTGCCAGGTCGACCCTGAGGTCAACTCGCCTTTCTCGATCAGAAGACTGTCCGTGCAGCCTTCTTCGGCGAGGTGATAGAGCAGTCCGACACCCATGATGCCGCCACCGACGATTACGATTTCTGCATGCGATTGAATAACGACCTCCTGGCTGCGGCAATTTGCGGAACTATAACGTGCAAAAGCATCGGCCTCATAGCCTGCTGCATTGACCGCTTGCAGGTTTAACGCGCATATTGCAGATCCGGCCGGTCTGGATGAGGAATCGTCGTGCCATTGGAAATGAACCGTGAAGTCTTTATCACCTGCCCGGTGACAGGATCTGGCAACACGCAAGACAGGTCGCCGCACGTGCCGCGGTCACCCAAAGACATTGCGGCAAGCGCGATCGAGGCGGCGAAGGCCGGTGCCGCCATCGTGCATTGCCATGTCCGCGATCCGGAAACCGGCGCAGCGTCAAGACGGGTCGACCTGTATCGCGAGGTGACGGAGCGCATACGCGAATCCGCTACCGATGTCGTCATCAACCTGACGGCAGGCATGGGTGGCGACCTTGTTTTCGGCCCGGCAGACGCGCCGTTGCCGCTCAACGAAGCGGGCACCGACATGGCAACTGCCGAGGAGCGTGTCGAGCATGTCGCCGAATGCCTGCCCGAGATCTGCACGCTCGATTGCGGCACGATGAATTTCGCGGAGGCAGACTACGTCATGACGAATACGACCAGCATGCTGCGCGCGATGGGACAGATGATGACGGATCTCGATGTGTGCGTTGAGATCGAGGCGTTTGACTCCGGCCACCTGTGGTTTGCGAAACTGCTCGAAAAAGAGGGCATCATCAAGTCGCCCATACTCGTGCAACTGTGCATGGGCATTCCATGGGGTGCGCCCGATGATCTCAATACGTTTATGGCGATGGTCGCCAACGTGCCCGCGGACTGGCATTTCTCGGCGTTTTCGCTCGGCCGCAACGAGATGCCCTACGTCGCCGCGGCAATTCTGGCTGGCGGCAACGTCCGCATCGGCCTCGAAGACAACATTTACCTCGACAAAGGCGTGCTTGCCACGAACGCGCAGCTCGTCGAGCGTGCTGTCGGGATCGTCGAGGCGATGGGCGCGACAGTGATGACGCCGGCGGCCGTCCGGGAAAAATTGCAACTCACGAAACGAGCGCCTCGATGACAGACGCCGCTGTCTCACGACAGAAGGCTGCAATCATCGGCGGCGGTCTGATCGGCGGTGGCTGGGCCGCCAGGTTTGCATTGCATGGCTGGGATGTGGCCGTATTTGACCCGCACGCGAATGCTGCGGAGCGCGTTGTCGAGGTGCTGGACAATGCGCGCAAGTCACTGCCGGCGCTCGCTGATTTTCCGATGCCGGCCGAGCGCGAGATATCATTTGTCAGCGACGTGGCAGAAGCCGTGGCCGACGCGACCTGGATACAAGAGAGCGTTACCGAGGACCTGGCGCTGAAACACTCGGTGCTGGCGGAGATCCAGGCGCATGCGGCAGACGACGCGATCATCGGTTCATCGACATCGGGGTTCAAGCCAAGCCAACTGCAAATTGGCGCAAGTAATCCTGCGCAGATAATCGTCGCGCATCCATTCAATCCCGTGTATCTGTTGCCGCTCGTCGAGGTGGTTGCGGGTCCGGCTGGCGATGCCGAGCGCACGCGGCGCGCCTGTGATCTGTTGACCTCGATCGGCATGCAGCCACTGGTACTGCGCAAGGAAATCGACGCTCATCTGGCCGACCGATTGATGGAAGCGGTGTGGCGCGAAGGGCTCTGGCTCGTCAATGATGATATTGCGACCACGCAGGAGATCGATGATTCGATACGCTATGGGTTCGGTCTGCGCTGGGCACAGATGGGCTTATTCGAGACATTCCGACTCGCCGGCGGGAAAGAGGGCATGGCGCACTTTATTCGCCAGTTCGGCCCGGCACTGCAATGGCCATGGACAAAGCTGACCGACGTGCCTGAATTAACCGAGGAGCTGATACAGAAAATCGCCGCACAATCCGATGCGCAGTCTGGTCAGTACACGCTGGCCGAACTTGAGCAGATACGCGACCGCAACCTGGTTGGCATGTTGCGCATGCTCAAAGAGCGCGACTGGGGCGCAGGCCAGGTGCTGAATGCGCATGATATATTCCTCGCGGCACAGGCGGGAGACAACGCCGTACACGATACATCGGCACCGCTGCGCCTGCTCGACCTGTCTGTGTTGCCGGCATGGATCGATTACAACGGTCACATGACAGAATTCCGCTATACACAGGTATTCAGTGACAGCTGCGAGGCACTGCTGCGCGTGATCGGCATGCACGACGACTACGTCGTCGCGGGACATAGTTATTACACAGCGGAGACGCACACGCAGTTTTTTGGCGAGGTTGGCGTCAACGAAGCGATGTACACAACGGTGCAGATACTCGCGGCCGACGCGAAACGACTGCACGTGTTTTACAAGTTGCACGCTACTGAGGACGATCGACTGCTGGCGCATCTCGAGGCCATGTACCTGCACGTGGATACGCACAGTGGCAAAGTGTGCGCAGCCACGGCGGAGGATTTGCGAGTACTCATGAAGATTACCGATGCGCATTCGTCTGTGCCAAGACCAGAGGCCGCAGGCCGATGCGTTGGTCAGCGATAACAGGAACCCCAGACCATGAATTTTGAACTCAATGACGAGCAGCAACTGATTGTCGACACGGTCAGGGCGTTCGTCGAAAACGAACTCTATCCGCATGAGGAAGAGGTCGAACGCACGGGCATTGTGCCCAAAGAACTGGGACAGGAAATCGCGCAGAAGTGCAAGGACATCGGCTTCTACGCAGCCAACCTGCCTACCGAGGTTGGCGGTGGCGGCCTTAGTCAACTTGACTTCACGTTGCTCGAGAGAGAACTCGGCCGTGCCTCGATGGCATTGACGGTCTATTTCGGCCGGCCGTCGGGGATACTGGAAGCGTGTACGGGCGAACAACGTGAGCGCTACCTGTTGCCTGCCGTATCGGGCGAGAAAATCGATGCTCTGGCTATGTCCGAGCCCGATGCCGGCTCCGACGTTCGCGGCATGAAATGTTCGGCCGTCGCGGATGGCGACGACTGGATCATCAATGGCACGAAGCACTTCATCAGCCACGCCGACATTGCAGACTTCATTATTGTATTCGTTGCGACCGGGGAGGAAGAGACACCACGCGGTCCGAAAAAGAAAATCAGCTGCTTCCTCGTCGACCGTGGCACGCCGGGATTCGAGATCCGCCCCGGTTACAATTCCGTGTCGCATCGCGGCTATCACAACTCCATCCTGAATTTCGACAACTGCCGCCTGCCCAAAGAGCAAATGCTCGGCGAACCACACCAGGGTTTTGCCCTGGCCAATGAATGGTTGTACGCCACTCGATTAACCGTTGCGGCCATGGCCGTTGGTCGCGCGCGTCGTGCTATGGACCTCGTGCTGCCTTTCTCTGTCGAACGTAAACAATTTGGGCAGGCGATCAGCAAGTTCCAGGGTGTGTCGTTCAAGCTGGCTGACATGATTACGGAAATCGACGCGGCGGACTGGCTGACGTTGTCGGCCGCGTGGAGACTAGACAAGGACTTGCCGTCGAATCGCGAGATCGCCAGCGCCAAGTTGTACGCGACTGAGATGCTGGCGCGCGTCACCGACGAAGCGCTGCAAATCTTCGGTGGCATGGGACTGATGAGCGACCTGCCAATGGAACGCTTCTGGCGTGACGCACGGGTTGAGCGGATCTGGGAGGGCACATCCGAGATTCAGCGCCACATCATTAGTCGCGAATTACTGCGGCCCCTTGAGAAATAGCACAATTCAGAACCGGCAGGGCATCATGAGCAAAGAACAAATCAAAACGCGTGTTGAAGGCGGCATTCTCGAAGTCATTATCGACCGGCCGAAAGCCAACGCCATCGATCGCGCAACGAGTGTGGCAATGGGTGAGATCTTCGCGGATTTTCGCGACAACCCGGCACTGCGCGTCGCGATTCTCAGCGGTGCCGGTGAAAAGTTTTTCTGTGCCGGGTGGGATCTCAAGGCCGCCGCCGGCGGTGAAGCCGTGGACGGCGATTATGGCATCGGCGGATTCGGCGGCATCCAGGAACTTGAAGACTTCAACAAGCCCGTGATCGGTGCGATCAATGGCATTTGTTGCGGCGGCGGTTTCGAAATTGCTCTGTGTGCGGACATTATTCTTGCCGCCGATCACGCAACGTTCGCGTTTCCGGAAATTCGCTCGGGCACGGTTGCCGATGCGGCATCAATCAAACTGCCGAAGCGAATTCCCTACCACATCGCGATGGAGATGCTGTTAACGGGTCGCTGGCTCGACGCAGAAGAGGTGCATCGCTGGGGCATCGTTAACGAGATCGTTGCTGCCAGTCAACTCATGGAACGCGCCTGGGAAGTCGCGCGCCTGATCGAGTCAGGTCCACCTCTCGTGTATGCCGCGATCAAGGAAGTCGTGCGCGAGGCCGAAAACATGAAATTCATCGATGCATTGCGAAATATGACCGGGCGCAAGTTTAAGACGGTCGACATACTTTATTCCAGCGAGGATCAACTGGAAGGCGCGCGCGCGTTCGCCGAAAAACGAGATCCGGTCTGGAAGGGCAAGTAGCGATCGCAAGCGCCTGACATGAGCAAGCAGACGGCACTCGAGCGGCTATTGAGGCCAAAGACCGTGGCGGTCTTTGGCGGCGACAGCGCGGCCGAAGTCGTGCGGCAATGCAAGGCAATCGGCTTCGATGGCGAAATCTGGGCCGTAAACCCGAAGCGAAAAGAACTGGCGGGCATGGCCTGCGTGGCAAGCCTCGATGATCTGCCGGGCGTGCCCGATGCCAGTTTCATCGCCGCGCCACCGCAGGCATCCCTGCAGATCATTCGTGATCTTGCCGCAAAGGGCGCTCCGGGAGTTGTCTGCTTCGCAGCGGGTTTTGCAGAGACCGGTGCACAGGGCGCGGCGCTGCAGCAAGCTTTGCGCGAGGCGGCTGGTGACATGGCGATCATCGGGCCGAACTGTCACGGCTATTTGAACTACCTGGACGGTGTTGCGTTATGGCCCGACGAACACGGAGGTCAGCGGACAGATCAAGGCGTCGCAATCATTACCCAAAGCGGCAATATCGGCATCAACCTGACGATGCAGCGACGCGGGCTCGACGTCGCCTACGTCATTTCGATCGGCAACAATTCGACGCTGCATATGCACGAATACATCGACACGTTGCTTAACGATTCGCGAGTGACTGCAATTGGTTTGTACATCGAAGGGCTGCAAGACGTAACCGGGTTTTCCGGGGCCGCTATCAGGGCGATGCAGAAGGGCGTGCCGATTGTTGCGCTCAAGAGCGGGCGCTCCTCGCGCGGCGCCGAGATCACGATGAGTCACACGGGTTCACTGGCGGGATCCGACCAACTGTATGCGGCGTTATTTGCGCGACTTGGGATTGCACGCTGCAACACGGTGTCCCAATTTCTTGAAACGCTCAAATTTCTTTCGGTCGTTGGCGCGTTGCCGGATAACACTATCGGCTCTATGAGTTGCTCGGGCGGCGAGGCCGCAATCGTCGCCGACAATGCCGAGATGCTTGGGTTGCCAACACCGGGATTCAGGGACAGTTCGATCGTCAAACTGCAGGCGCTGCTCGGCTCCAATGTCGATGTGTCGAACCCGCTCGATTATCACCTCTATGTCTGGGGCGATTACGACAAGCTCAGCGCGTGCTATGCCGAGGTGCTGAGCAACGAGTTCGCCTGCACATTGCTGGTCCTCGACTATCCGCCCGGCGATGACAATGACGACGAAAAATGGCAGATAGCCGAGCGCGCGTTGCTAGCAGCCGTTGCGAAGACGAACCAACGAGCCGTCATCGTGTCTTCGCTTCCGGAAACGATGCCGGAAAAAGTTCGAGATCGACTTAAGACGGCGGGAATCACACCGATGCAGGGGATCGAGGACTGTCTATTCGCAATTCATGCCGCCGCCAGAATCGGTGCGGTGCAGCGCAACGTTGTCAATATACTGCCAGTCGCGGAACCTACACGCGCACCTGGCGATGCAACGATGCTCGATGAATGGGACAGCAAACAGGCGCTAGCCGGCGCTGGCGTATCCATACCCGATGGCAAAGTCTGTAGTCAGGACGAAACCGTCACCTGTGCTAATTCACTTGGGTATCCGGTCGTACTCAAGGCCTTGTCGGCACAACTCGCGCACAAGAGTGAAGCGGGGGCCGTTGCGGTTGGTCTGCACGACGCGGAAGCCGTGCAAAAGGCGACTGATCGATTGGCCACTGACTTCGACCGGTTCCTGGTGGAGCAGATGATTGGACCGGCTGTCGCCGAACTCATCGTCGGTGTGAGTCGTGACGATACATTCGGTCTGACGCTGTTGGTTGGGACTGGCGGTGCGCTGGTCGAGTTGCTCGATGACACGGTGTCTTTGCTGCTGCCTGTGTCGCGCAAGGAGATCAAAGTGGCGGTGGCATCGCTGCAAGCAGGTGCGCTGATCCATGGCTATCGGGGCGGACCTGCGGGAGATCTCGACGCAGTGCTCGACGCAATCGAAGCGATCGCGCGTTACGCGGAGACCAACAGCGATGCACTGATCGAACTGGATGTAAATCCGCTCATCGTTACGCCGCACGCCGCGGTCGCCGCCGATGCACTGATTCGTATCGGGACCCACGACCCAAAAGAGTAATCTGCATGACTCGCCAATGGTGGCAAACGGACCCCAGACGTTTCCGCGGACATGCTTATCCGGTTGAGTTCGGGACCCACTATATCTTGTGTTGAGTGCGAACCATCAATGTGAGCGCACGCAAGAACGCCGGCCCAGGCCAAAAACGGCGATTGAAGCGGAAGGTGTATTCATCCAGATAGGCTTGTAGATACTTTGGCTCAATACGCCCGTGATGAGTTCCTTGCAACCACGCCTTCAAATTGGAAAACACTCGATGAATGTGCGGCAGAATGTGTATGACCTTACGGCCCTTGCCCTGAACGGTTCGTTGGTGGACATAGCCGGAACGTTTCAGTCGTCTGTAGCCGTCCCATCCGTCAGTGTGCACGATGGCGCCCGGTTCGATTTCTTGTTCAACAAATCCGGACAGAGAGTTCGCCGAGGCGTCGGCAACGACACGCAGCCGCAGTCGGCCTGCCCGTTCGCGCCGCTTGCCCGTCTTGGGTTTGCTGAAGGGTCTGACCTCGATACCGCCCACCACCAAGACCTTATCACCGCCACGGCCGTCCCGGTCAGGATCTTTGCCGCCAATAAACGTCTCGTCAACCTCGACCTCCCGGTGCAATAACTCCCGTCCTGGGGCCACCAGGCTAGCGCGTACTTTGTGTAGCATTTGAAAGGCGGTCTCATAGCGCTTTAACCCCAACTGACGCTGAAACGGTAAGGCAGAAATGCCAGGCGTGAGTGTGGCGATGAACAGCACCGCATAAAACCAGGTGAGTAAGCCCTGGCGCGAACCGTGCAGCACGGTTCCGGCGGTGAGGCTGACTTTGTGACCGTTGCTACACTCAAGCAAACGCTTGCCGTCTAATGACCAGCCACGCTCCACGGCACATCTCGGACAGACAAATCCCGCCGGATATCGAACCCGGAAAAGAAATTCCTCACAATCGGTCTCAGTGCGAAAACGAGCGCTGAATTCGATGAGCGACTGCGGCGGGTTGAGCACCTGAGCAAGCTTGATCGGATCTGGCAGTGCCATACGCAAACACTACCTATAGTGGGTCCCGAACTCAACCGGATAAGCATGTCCGCGGAAACGTCGCCGGGCAGCTATCAGCAATAGCAGACGCTCAATGGTTGATTGAAGTAAATTCAGCAAACGGTCGCGAAGTGGCATTTTGCGTCTTTCGAATGACTGGTTCTGATGACAGCAATCAGTCGAACTGAATGCAATCTGACGCTGTCTATTCGATCGGATTTTGCTTACTACGCGTGAACCAGGTTCAATGGGTCACGTCTGACGAGACACGGCCTTCAAATGCTTGCCGCCAGCGCTGCCTGGGATCATCAAATCGAACAATTGCAGGATCAAATACAGCCGGGTCATAGCTGGTGCCAACCCACTGCTGCATGTCCGAATACTCTTCGTGACCAGGATCGCCGAGTATTGCCAGTAGCTCTTTGTAGCCATGTATTCCGCCGCAGTCCTCGGGTGGACACGCCCTCGCGCCATCTACGCAGATCGGATGCTGGGCGGCAGATAATCCGTCTGAGATTTCCTCCAGGAGGACTTCGTGTCGCCATCCGTCGCCGAAGTCATACTCGTAGTCTGCTCGATCTCCCGGTCCTTCGAAGTAATCCGCGATCGCGACTTCCCAGCCGGCCAGACAGGGTTCCGCGACATCAAAGGAGTCGTCAGACGGAATGCCGATCTGATCCAGCTCGCTAGTCGCCGGGTTTTTCAGCTGAAACAAGTGCAGGTGGCAATCCAGCCAGCCCATCGCATCCTGAATGGCAACGTGAAGGTCCCAAAAGCTGTATGTTCCCGGCACGAGAATTCGGCGCCACACCATCGGCTGGGTACGCTCAAGAATCACGCGGAACTGGTATATGAGATCGTCGGTATTCATGTGTCTACTTTTTGGCCAGTACGGCCTCAATTTTGCTGCCGTAGCGATCAAGCTCCGTTGTTTCCAGATCAATAAGGAAGGCTTCCTGAATTTTCTCGTCCTTAGTCATGCCTGCTACCTCTTGAAACATCGTTGCTTGAACATCATCCGGGTTGGTCGACTTAGCCTTCGGTACGCTCGCCACGCGACCATTTTTCTGCCGTGAGTTCTTCGAGTTCTGCGTAATAATCGTCGTTATCCAACGTAGCATCGTCGCCATGCATCAACTCGAACAAATGATTGACCAGGATGCTGGCGATTGCATGAACCGCATCGTGACGATCGAGATTCTCATCGACTAGCCTGCAGAGCACTGCTGCGACCGGCGTTTCCTCTCCCAGTGCGACCTGATTCTCAACAACGACATGCAGCAAAGCATGGGTGTATTCGTCTGGAAGTTCTGTACCCGCCTCGTCGTGGTACTCCACCACCACGTTGATGCGCTCGTCAACATCGAGCGCCTCCCACCACTCGGGGTCAGATTCGAACATTGGATCGTATTGCTGCATTTGATTAAGACAGCTTAATTGCACGCCTGTTTGGAAGAACTCATCGGCAACGATCATTCCCGTTAACGATCAACGCGAGCGATCTCCAGCAACTGCCCGCGTACCTTGTCTGCCTGCCCTATTTCCTTAAGACTGATCCAGAGCCGGTCGATCGTTCGGGCATCGACATAACCAGAGACGGCGGTTCCCCATTTCTGATCCGAGCGGAATTTATCCACAGCTTCGATCGCCGCCTCATCATAGACACTGATCACCGGGTCGTCGAACGCAAGCTCGGATGACTCCGTCTTTAAGTAACCAAGGGCGTGGAGGATCACCTTGAGCTGCACGACATCATTGCCCTCGAACTGACGAAGTACCCTGAATCCAAGGGTCTCGGAAATCGTGTCATAGATGCGCCGCATCTCGACCACTGGCTGCGGATGTTCGCAGACGTTGATGTCCACGCCTACTTTGTCCGGACGGCGGGACATGCCCGGGCGAGGATCGGCAACCAGCACTGCGGCCGACTGCGTCTCACCATGGCGTCCGTCTCCGCCAAGTACTTGGCCTGCACTGATGGCCTCAATCAGTCGATCCGCCAGGTGGCGCTGTGTCCCTTCGCTACTCTCGAAAGCGTCTGCAACCGCATCGACCAGGTGTGTGCCCACGAGGGAATTGCCCTGGACCGCATAGTTCTTACCAGTTCGCATGGCCACCCAGTCTCCCTGGGCCTCAGCGCCATATTGCTCGGAGCCTGTCCATTGTGCGGTCCGGCCTTGCATGTCTATGACGCCAACCTGACGGTGCTCCCTCCCTTCGTCTGCTGCAACTACCCGTTCCATGGCATCCTGCGGTGCCATTCCATGCTCAAGCAAATCGAGGAGATCATTACCGTATTCCAGGCGAGTTCTGCCTTGAGTCGCGACCGCGCCTACACCGTGGCGGACCCAGGTTACGGCGTTGCCGACACATGGCCGACGTGTTGTTACCGCCACACCAGACTCACCGGTGAGCGGATCGATGGCAACGATGGAGAACGTGTGGAACTCCAGTTCCACACCCCATGCGACCGGCTCCTGAGCAAATGCAGGCGGCATCGCCGCCAGCAGATAACAAATGACCGAGCCAGAAATCAGGGCTCGAATCCTACGTGCTTTGTACCTGTTCGTGAATAACATATTGAGTTCCCGGATCTAGTGTACCGGCATAGTACACCAAAATTAGTTAAGACTGAAATCAATGGCAAGCTTTAAGCTACCTGATAAGGGTAAAATTGCGAACTTACCGGACAATATTTTTTTAGGCCGTACCCCGATTTTTCAAATAAAGGAGAGAATCAAATTATGTGCCTAGTTGAAACGAGAGGTCATCGTTCGAATGTGAGCGATTATGGCCAAATGGCAAAAATTGTCGGGCTTGCATCGATCATGTTGTCAGTGCTATTTGCTCCTGTAAATGCACAACAACTGATAACGGATGAAGTACTGATTTTGCGCATGGGTGACGTGTCTGCTAACAAGTTTCCATTTGTTCTTGCCTATGATGAAGGGCTTTATGAAAAGAATGGCATCAAGGTTACGCCAAAGTTCTCTCCCGGTTCCGTCAGAACCATCAACCGCAGCGGCATCGAGGTCGCACCAGAAAACATTTACGATCCAGACGGTGATGATCCATACACAATAGCAATTAGCGGAACGGGTCCCACGATCGTTGGAATATCAACAAGAGCCGGTCGGGCACCTGGTCCGTTAATACTGGGTTCCACGCACACCGTGTCGCGCTGGCGCATCATGACCGGTCCTGGAATTACGTCCGCGGAACAGCTCAAAGGCAAACGCCTGGGTTATTCCGGGTTCGGAGCCGTGAGCCATAATCAGTGGCTGCAGTTCATCGAGCATATGGGTTGGACTCAAAACGATGTGGCGCTAATGAGTGGCGGACTGGGTGTCGACGCCCTGATGAACGGGCATATCGATGCGATGATGGGTCCTGAATTACATGGAACCATGGCCATCATGAACGATTTTTATCCTTCTATAGATCTGGCGGATTACAAATTCCCAACCGCTGGCTCCGGGTGGGTAGTAGATCGCGAATGGTATAAAAATAACTTCGAGGCGGCTCGCGCTTTTGTCAAGACCGGAATCGAAGCAATCGCGATAATGAAACAGGACCGGGCGAAAGCGGAACGAACAATGATCAAGTGGTACGGTATGGATAACGCCGAGGCGCGAGCCCTTTTTTATACCGAGCTGTTAAAGATGGAGGAGAAACCTTACCCACCGTATGAAGGCATCAAGATGATCATGCGGCTCTATGACGGTGTTGAGATGCGGAAATACACGCCGGAATTCTTCTATGACGACACCATAGTTCGCGAGTTGGATGAAAGTGGCTTCATTGACAGCCTTTATACAGACAGATAATTTCTCGTGTCGAACCTCTATATGCATTATGCAGCAAAAGTGATACTCAAAGGCACACTGAGCATGGCTGCCATCTGTGCGCTGTGGCTGGCAGGCGATATCTTTGCTCAGGACATCGCCGAAGAGGCTGCTCGGGAGCACCTGCGCGGCTCCAATCGGGAACAGGTTGGACCGACGATGTGGCGAAATCGACCGCATGACACTGCGTATGACGAATGGTTTGCCGCAAACAAAAACCGTATGCCGACTTTCGAAGGCCTGATGATTCAGGATGCCCGCACAGAGCCGCTGAGCTACTGGGAAGATATGGGCGTGGACGGCCTGTACATAAAAATGGCGGACTACCAGATAACAGATGGCTGGATTCTGGAAATTCCTCCCCACGGCAAGACTAAAATGCGACGCCACATGTTCGAAGCCGGCATGTATTTTTTCGGCGGGCCAGGTTACATTTCAATTCAGCAGGAAGGTCGGCGTCCGCAGCGAATCGACTTCCAGTACCGCACGCTGTTCTCGATACCACTGAACGTCTCCTACCAGATTTTCAACACGAGCGATGAGCCAGTGCGCTTAGTCGTGGTAACGAGCTTTCCCTTTATTCTCAATGCAACACATAATTTGGAGTTCGTATTCGACAACCCATTTGAATTTCGTGATCGTTATGACGCAGACGAAAACTACGCGACGGTCAGCGAACATCCGCGCGTGAACCATACGACTACCAACGTCGTGCCGGACGCCCTCGAGTTCGAACTGGATGAGTACGACCATAGGGGCAAAGACACAACCAACATGCACTGGTGGATGTCTGGAAATACGATGATCGATCTGCATGTCTCCGAAATGCCATCGGGTACATACAAGAAAGCACACCGGCACAGCAGTGATGCGTTTATCCTGCTACTTTCGGGTAACGGCTATTCGCTCACCTGGCCCGAAGGTCGTTACGAGGACCGTATGCGGGTCGACTGGAACGAAGGCACCATCTTCGTCCCACCTATTTTCTGGTACCACCAGCATCTCAATCCGGGCAAAGGTTCAGCGCGTTACCTGGCAATCAACGCACCGCATTTGATCTCAGACCTCGGTCTGCGATTCAAAGATCAACTGGAGCCCGATTTACCGCAGATCATAGAGGAGTGGGAATCTGAATTGGCCAAGCAAGCGGCAGCCGACTGAGCCAGGTTGTTCCAGGGCACTACTCAACATTATCTTGATTCGAGCATTTGCTCCCGTGCCGCCTGCTGATAACCCGGGTCGGCATATTTTTCCATATCGCCGAACGAATCTATTACCCCGCCCTCAACCAGCAATTCCCCGACCTGGGTAAAACCTGTCCTACTCAGGGTTCCGTATCGGACAAGCCCGTTCTCTATAAAAGTGTCATAACTTCCCGGCAATGCGTCACGGTCATGGCCAATGCCCGCCGCAATCTCGATCGCATCATCACGATTGGCCGGGTCCAGTAGCCACTCCGATGCACGGATGTAGGCACGCAGATAAGCAATGACCGTGTCCCGGTTTGATTCCGCCCAGTTGCGACGTGCGCCAATCGATGAGGCAGGGAACTCGGGGTAATGCTCTGATAAATTGGTGAGTATCGGGAAGCCATCAAGTTCGGCCTTGATGCTTGCCGGTGCATTCATATACGTAAACTGCGCCCGGTTTTCCCGTACTTTCATTATCCTCATGGCCGGACCACCAGAATCTGGCGAGAGGTGGTAATCACCCGGCTGAAGACCGTATTTCTGCAGTACTTTTCGATACAGCAACCAGTAACCTGTCTGCAGATTGTCCAGCGCGATGGTCTTCCCCCGCAGGTCTTCATAGGTTTTATATTCCGGCCGGACGATCAGCGCATTGGCAGCCCGGGTGATCGTATGCAGCACCACATAGTTTTTGCCGTGCTCAATCTCGCGCACAAAATGATCTGCCGCCTGATGGAAAATATCGAGTTGTTCGTCATCAACCATATCAAGTTGATGTCCAGACTCTCCCGTTACCGTAACCCGGACATCCAGTCCTTCATCGGCAAACATTCCTTTCGCCTCAGCCACCCATAATGGCCAGTTATTGATAGAAGAACTGATGGTCCCGACCCGGATCTGTTGTGCCAGTAGTGCCGGCGACAAAACCAATAACAAGGGAAGAATAATTCCGGTCATGCGGCGTATTGGTCGCATCACGATCTCCTGATTACACCCAGTAATGATGCTGAACCTGCCCATCACTTGCTATTTTCCATGGAAAGACCAGGTTCCAATGACCTTGACGCCTGACCTCACGGGATAGGACTTTGTCGACACTCACGCCCCTGGAACGGGCGAATTCAATGGCGGTGGGTTGGACTTGTCCCACATCATCCGTGCAACGTGACATTATCGTGGTCTCTTTGCCATTCCAGTTCCAGGCAAGACTGAAGCGGGTATGTGCCACAGGTAAAACGGGACCATTAATACTTGCAGGCTGCCACTTCCTGCCGCCATCGGTGGAAACCTCCACCGATTGAATGCGACCAGCGCCGGACCAGGCCAGACCCGATATCGTGTAATAACCGCGTTCAAGCAACTGCTGTCCGCCAGAAGGAAAAGTAATAACCGACTTGGGGCCGTGCAGTTCGTTGAACCGTTCGGATGGCGTGAGGTACGGTTTATCCACTACTTTAATTCGCCGTAACCATTTGACATGGCTGAATCCACCGGCACCCGGAACCATCAGGCGAAGAGGATATCCCTGGTGTGGCCGTAATGGCCCACCATTCTGACCGTAAGCCACGAAACAGGAATCCAGCGCACGTTGCAGGGGAATGCTCTTGCTGTGCGAGTCGCGGTCAGCTCCCTCCGCGACAATCCATTTGGCACCACTTCTTACTCCGGCTTCATTGAGAATGAGCGACAGCGGTACGCCCGTCCATTCGCTGCAGGATGTCTTGCCATGCGTATGCTGCACGGTGACATCTTTGGGAAGCGGATAATTCGCAGAGCACTCGATGAAGTGAATCCGGGATATGAACGGCAGTCGCTGCAGTTCTGCCATCGTAAATTTAAGAGGACGGTCGACCAGGCCGTGGATCATCAATTCATGTTCATGCGGATCGATATCAGGCGGGGAAGCACCATGGGAACTGTTGAAATGCAGTGCGGACGGCGTAATGATTCCGACCTGATTCTGAATTGGGCTCAAAGTATTGTATTCGCTCTCAAAATCGGAATTATTGCCGCCGTCGCCGATCCGCTTTGATGTTACATAGCGAGACCGCACCCCATAGGCACTTCGGCTCAGCCCATCACTGGATTCCTGTGAGCGCACGGCCGGAACCACAGCTGTTGTCAATCCCAGGGCTGCACCGCCCTTTAAAAACCGTCTGCGTGAACCTAAATTTTTGTCAGTCATAGTCGTTTCCTCTGACGCAAGATTATCCAGAAGTTTCCGGAGGGGGACTCCATGCGTCCCGGTTGGGCATGATGACCTCTGGCAAACTTTTGGCATTCATTTCTTCATCTTCCTGAATGACGCCGTTTCTGTAGAGCAAAAAGGCGGCAAGCGCATACGCCTGATCCTCACTGAGGGATTTTTCCTCATTCATCGGCATGGCTCGATAGATAAAACTGAATAACGTCGTTGCAAAATGCAAATGACGAATTCCCTCAGTGCCTTGTTTATCCTCTGCAATCAGCATAGGGGCTACACCGGCCGGCGTGTCCGTCCCCTCGCCGTTCAGACCGTGGCAAACGACGCAACGCCGGGCGAAAATTCCGCCTCCCTCTGCAGCGGTGCCGCGTCCCTTTGGCAATATTTTTCCATCCTGATCCGCGAGCGTATCGATGGCCTGAATTTCGGCGTCTGTCGGCGTCTTGCCCAAATGAAACACAGGTCCTTCTGCCGCCACCGCACCGGTCAAAAATAGCGCTGACAGAAAAATACTATAACGTCTCATGGGAATTGACCCTCGGTAGTCCAACGTAGCTATCGATCCTTAATTAATGGCAGGAAATCGGTAAATCTCGCTTTTCCCAATGCTTAAGTTTAGTTCAAAAAACGTATGCCGGAAAAAATCGATTCGTATCGCGAGTAATTGATCGTTGAGCATTCCAGGATTATGGTGTCAGTCGCACACACGGGGTCGCCAGACAATACAGGTGGGATAATGCTTACACACAAAAAATCAATTTTGTTGTCCATCCTAATTCTATGTAGCACCGCCAATACAATTCGTGCAGACCATCATTTCATTTCCAAAGAAATCGATTTCGTAACAGATGACGGATGGACCATCAGTGCGACGCTGAGGCTGCCTGTCGGCGCCGACAGAAATAATGAGTATCCGGGCATGGTACTGCTGCATGAGAAGGAACATGAACGTCTCGATGTCGGTGACAACGATGCTGAACTTGCGCACAGACTGCCAATCGAGGCTGGAATCGCCACACTCGCTATCGATTGGCGCGGTCGTGAAAAAAGCATGGGCGAGCATCAGCCCATCCCGGACGAGCGGCACGATTTTTCGACGAAAATGCAGGAACAGATGTACCTCGACGTCAAAGGGGCCATGCAGTTCATGGCCGACTACCCGGGCGTGGATCGTCTCAGAATCGGCATTTTAGCGTCGCAATTCAGTGCCGAACCGGCCGTTCGCAGCATGCGGGAAACTGAATCGATTCCGACGCGTGCGTTGGTGCTGCTGGGTGGCGAGGGCTTAAGCGACGAGTCAAAGAACTATCTCGGCTCCGTCGACATTCCCCTTTATGTGGGCGCGAGCATTCTCGACAAAGCCGTATTTCTGGAAATGGCAGAGATTTATGCCAATGCCAAGAACCCGGATAGCCATATGTTTGCGCCCTACTCGGCAGGCCGCGGTTTCAACCTGGTTAGGCGCGGGACTCAACCGGACGTAGAATTGGATAATCTAGTCGCCTGGCTGGGCGAGCAAGTCAGGGACCTGGGCCGTATTCGAGCGGTCTCTTTCACTACCAAGGATGGTTGGACAATTCATGGAAATCTACGTTATCCAGACCGCTTGGGGAAAGATGGCAGACTCGTACCCGGCGTCATACAGGTTTCGGGTGCACGCTCAAATAGGTACTCGATGTATCGTTTCGAAGAAGAGTTTTCCCGCAGGGGATTCGTCGTATTGAGTATCGAGCTCCGCGGTCGCGGGCAAAGCATGCAAGGAAAATTATTTGACTCAGAGGAAGTACTTGAAGTACGAGAGAATCTGTTAGCGAGCCCATTCGAATTGGATACCGAGGGAGCAATCGATTTTCTTGCATCACTGGAGGGAATTGATTCCGACAGGATTGCGATTGTAGGTGAAGCAAGGGGGACAAGGTCCGCGTTACTGGCAGCAGAAGGAGATGATCGCATCAAGGCTATGATTTTGATTTCGGCTTACGAGGCCGACGAACGAATGGAACACGCTACTGCATCGTTGGATATTCCCATTCTGCTTATCGACACTGAAACCAACTGGGCGAGAGCAGGAACCGAACTCGTGCACAAACGGGCGAAGAATAGCCAGTTGATGATCTACCCGCGACTGGGACACTCGCACCACATTCGTTACTTTCACCCGCAAATGGTCGGTTTTATGGGTGACTTCCTGGAAAGAGAGTTACCCGCTCCACCGCGCTAAGAGTTACAGCCAACCTATGACTCTATTACGACGCACAACGTCAGTTTTGTTCACGCTGTTTCTATTTGCATTGCTGCCGGCTTGTTCGACAGAGAATCCAACCCAGACTGTCTCTGAGGCGGATCTCGTGATATTGGGCGGCGTACTGCTCGATATGGTCGCCGACCACGCTGATCCCAAACCGCTCAAAGCGCTGGTCATTCGCGGTGGAAAAATAGACAGGATCATTCTGGCGGACTCAATTGAAGCTATCCCATCGTCGTTGAACACTATACAAGCCGATTCAAATTTCATTTTGCCGGGATTCTTCGACGCGCATGTGCATTTCAGACCCTGGTTACCCGATGCCAGCATCTGGAAACGCGCCAGCAGCTATTACGGCATCACAACATTGTTTGATACCGGACCTTGTGGAGACCATTGTGCCGAGTCCGGTCAGGATCCGAACGAATGGATCAAGGCCTACAAAGATTTCATGAACTCTTCCGCCGTGCCTGATGGCCCGACATTGTTTATGACGGGCCGTCGCATACAAAGCCTGGACGGTACGCACCCCCTGGGAGTCAAGCTGAGTAGTCGTGGCGAGGTCGCCACTTATCTCGACAGTCTCGTGACACTGGGTGTGGATGGCGTCAAGGTGGAATCCAGCCTGTCCGCCGAATTACGCACAATAGTCATGGAAGAGGCAAACGCCAGGGGACTGCCGGTCGTTGGACATTCGCGGGACGCCAATGAATCTATTGCGGCAGGGATGAAGTTCATTGAGCACATGTGGCCAATTACTTCGTCCATTGCCTCCAGCGATCCCGGTGAGAAATTCGGATCTCCACAACACGATCATTTGATGGCCCTCAACAAAGCGCCGGAACTTATTCGGTCATTGGTAGATAACGGTGTCTACATCAATCCCACGATGATGGGCCGTCATGGCTATTTTGCTGAATCGATGAATGGTGAAGCCGCTGTAGATTTTCAATCCATGGAATTCGGTGGGCTATTCAGTGATATGCCTGAACATGACAAAGAAGGCGTACGCGCCTGGTGGGCTCGGGCTGATGAAATGAATGTCGATCAAATCGAAATTTATAAAGAAAGTCTGAGAAAAGTAGAGGAATTTTTAATACTTTTTAGTGAGGCAGGCGGCAAGATCCTGGTAGCGACAGATTCAGGTGAAGACAAGCTGGTTGGTATCAATTTGCACAGGGAGATGAAGATGCTGGCGGACGCCGGAATCGCGCCGTACCGAATACTGCTGGGAGCAACCCGGTGGCCGGCTGAAATGACCTACAAGAACGAGTTGATCGGCACCATTGAACAAGGCAAACAGGCCGATATCGTATTGCTTGGCTCAGATCCTACAACCGACATACGCAACAGCCGCGACATTCGCTACGTCATTAAGGCCGGCACAGTCCTGAGAGGCCCAACCGATTGCTCTGTGATAATGCCGCCCGTCTCCGTTTCCTGCTCAGAATAGCCCGTAGCGGCCCAACAGCTTAGGGATGTAGCCGCGATAAAGCTCAATGTTGAAGCCGTGCTCGAACAGGAAGTAAAGCAGCACGGTTACGCCGACCGAGACAAGTAACGCAAGTCTCGGCCGCTCGCGCGAAACCCAGTGCATCAACACGAACATGAAGACCGAGATGCCGACGTAGTGACCCGCGACATAGATCAGCAGCAGCAGAAAAGTCATGAACGCGATAAAGCGGAGCACGGTGTTGAACTTGCTGTCGCGACCCTTGAGCGCGTGCGATAGCTGCTGTAGCACGATATGATGCTCCGCCTGCCTGAGCGTCTTGTTGAACTGCACAGCAACCAGGATCAACAACGGTACGATAATGACCAGTGGTGCCCGCGCCGACACAAAATCGTAGTTGAGCGCCGCAATGAACGCGCCGACGACGACCAATCCCACGAACGAAATGAACATGAGCTCGAGTACCACACTTTTCTGCGCTGCCTCGTCCTGGTTACCCGAGACCTGCGGATCATCCGACATGGTCGTCTGCCTCCCGACGATGTCTGACGATGCCCCAGATGTTATAGGCCAGGAACACAATCGTGATGATTGCCAGCGTCAGCGGAATGGGCCTGAAGATGAAATACGGTCCATCCAGCTGTGTCGCCAAATACAGGTTTTTCTCCACAGCAAAACCAAGTACGAAGCCGATGAGCATCGCGGCACGCGAATAATCGAGCACCTTCATCAGATAGCCGATAATGCCAAATAATAGTGCGATGAACATATCGAACCACGCACTTTGCACAGCGAACGCACCCGTGAACACGACGACGATCAGCACAGGCACGAGCACGGAGCTGCGCACCCCCGTGGCCCTGCTGAGCGGATTGACGAGAAACATGCCGCCGAGCATGCCGATAAAGTTGCCGATGATGATCGTAAAAATCATGACGAAAACGACATCGACATGATAGGTCAACAAACTTGGCCCGGTTTCCAGACCGAGGACAAACAATGCGCCGAGCAGGATGGCCATCGACGAGCTGCCGGGCACGCCGAACGCGACCGTCGACGCCAGCGCGCCGCCTTCCACGGCGTCATTGGCCGCTTCTGAACCGATCACGCCTTCAATATTGCCCTTGCCGAATGTATCTTTGCTCTTGGACGACTGTTTAGCGTGACCGTAAGCAATAAACGCTGCCGGTGCACTGCCGAGCCCGGGTATCAGGCCCATGGCGGTACCGATCGCACTGCAACGCACAATCAACCACCAGTGCCTGAACGCTTCCATCATTCCCTCGAACACCTGACGTTGCGTCTCCCTCGCCGAGAGCGGCTTGCTTTGCGATCCCGTCAGGGAACGTCCTGATACCCACAGGTCGAACATCTCGGCGACAGCAAACAAGCCGAGAATGACGGGAACGAGCCCGAGTCCATCGCGAAGCTCCAGGAGGCCGAATGTAAAGCGTTCCTGATTCGTGACGTTGTCGACGCCGACCATGGCGAGCAACAAGCCGAGCAATGCCGCGATCATGCTGCGCGTGATGTCCTCTTTACCGAGCACGGCCACAAACGTCAGCGCCAGAAACGCCAGCACGAAGATTTCCGACGGACCGAAGAACAGCACGACTATCTGCAGGATGGGTAATAACAGTGCAAGGGCAACCGCACCGAAAGTCGCGCCGAGGAAACAGGAGGTCAGCGCGGCCCCGGCAGCCAACGCGCCCTGACCTTTCATCCGCATCGGCGGACCGTCGAGCAGTGTCGCTGCGTTCTGGCCCGTGCCCGGCGTACTGAAGAATATCGCCGTCAGTCCGCCTCCCTGGGCTACGGTCGAGTGCGCACCGAGCAAGAACGCGATCCCGGCGGCGGGCTCCATCGTATACAGAAACGGTATCAGCATGGCCATCGCGAAATGGCCGCTGAGGCCCGGTATGACACCGATAATGAGCCCGAAGGTCGCACCGACCAGAAGGTACGGAAACACGGCGAAGCTGATCGCCTGCAGAAAACCGCTGATCAGTCCCTCGATGATGCCCATGTGCTAGAGCTCGCCCCGTATGGCGCGCACGAACAGCTCGCGAATATCGTCGGGCAGGACCATCGCGTCGTTGACGATCTGGCGCATCTCTGCGGACGACACGTGGTCGATCGGCCTGCCGAATTTTTTTGCCGTATCAAGTAGCTCCGGATCATGCAGCGCGTTATCCAGTGCTGTACTCAGGAATTGCACTTTAACGGCATCGGTTCCGGGTGGTGCCGCAACGGGTCGGCCGACCGCGTGCAACGACTCCCAAGCCGTCAGGATCGCGATCGCGCGCTCAGGATCGTCGAGTTTGTCCGCCAATTCAAAAGCCGTCGGCACGTCGGCTAGACCGGGACCTCTCTGATTGCCGCTTTGCAAAACGATCTTGTCCCTGCCCTGATCCACGGCATCGATGGCACTGCCCCAGGAGCCCCAGGTACCGACGATATCGCCCCTGAGCATTGCCTGCCGGATAACAGACGAACTATCGAAGCCATGAATGATTTTGAGATCCATCTTCAGCGCCGCGTTGGCGATCACGGCATCGACATAGGTACTGCCGCCCAGACCCGTCGCACCAATTTTCACAGCCTGGCCAAGCTTCCATATATCTTCGAACGAGTCGTAACCACTCGCCAACGCAATGACGAATACACGAGCATCGGCGACAATGCGTCCCAGGTATTCGAACTCGGCAATCTTGTAATCGGCACCACGCATCCCGGCCAGCTCATTGGTCACGAGCGCGCTGCCGTTTATCATGCCGATCGTCAGGCCATCTTTCGGCGAGTGAAACAACTCGTTGACGCCACGCATGCCACCTGCGCCGGGAAGGTTCAGAATATCGACGCGGGCACCCGTGTATTTCTCGAGATACGGCGCGATCATACGCCCGTATTCATCATAGCCACCACCGGGACTGTACGGGATGATCCATCGGATAATACGGCCGTCGTAGAAAGCGGCGACTCCTTCTTTCGGCGGACCGTCGTTTTGAGCTGGCTGACAGGCGACCACAACGCCGACGACAAGCAGCCACATGACCGAGACAATCAATCGAGTACGTGACACGTTTTCGCTGTTCATTTTTCTTCTTTGCATCGCATGCTCTCGGTCTGAGAAAGCCTGCGGAAAAGTATGCAGCAGGGGTTACGGTGATTACAACAACAACTACGATTTAAACGATGTCCCGTGTAATCAATTGTCTTGTTTGCCGAAATTTCTGGCTGCGATATTAAATCGCATATTTGTTATCCTTGTCGGCTTCCGAATGGCCGCAGCAAAACAGCACTCAACCCATGACAGACCCTGTAAAAACAGCATCCGAGCTCGAGCCTGTCGGCCACTATCACAGCCAGAAAGACCGCATATTCGTCAGAACCATTCAGGGTGCCTACAACCTCATTGAAGAGCTCGAACGCCTGCGATCGATGCCGCGCGTGCGTAAAGCGAAGGACCTGAAATTTGTTGACGGCCCGCAGACATACAGTCGCCATTATGTGGAGCCGAAAGATGGCATTACGCAGACGTTTCACCTGCACCTCGAAGAATATGGCCCTGGCGGTCGATCGCAGAAACACGGCCACGTCAACGAAGCGGCGTTCTACATTCTTGATGGCAAGGGCTACGAAATTCACGACGGCGTGCGTTACGACTGGAAGGCGGGCGACATTGCGATCGTGCCTAACAACTGTGTGCATCAGCATTTCAACGCCAGCGATACCGAGCCTGCCCGAGCGCTGGTCATCAAGACCAAGCCGATGTTCATGTTCATGAACATGCTGTTTCAGAAGCAGCTTATTCCGCGCCCGACAACGCCAGCACCCGGTGGCGAGGATTTTTCAGCGCGCGAGGAAGAGGACGACTTCAATCACCCGGACAAGGGTTACTGACCGTGGCCTGGGGAGAAACGTCTGCCTGGCTCGATGGCACCGACAACGATGCCCTCTACCAGAACATGCTCGATGACGCCGAAACTGCGCCCGGTCGGGATGCCAAGCGCAAGAAGATCATTACACCCGCGGAGATGCCCTGGGAAATGTCGCGGCAAGGCATCCTCAAGCACCTGATCAACGAACAGATGAATACGCGAATGGAAACCGTCGACGCCTACATGCAAATCATTCCGCCGGGTAGCCGCTCGGGAAAACACCGTCACCTCGCTGAAGAGTGCCTGTACGTGCTCGAAGGCCATGGTTACGATCTGCACCAGGACTGTGACGTCGAAATTACCGACGCCTTTCACTGGAAGCCGCAGGACAAGGTGCAGCGCTTCGATTGGGAGGCCGGCGACGTTATCTACGTGCCACCGAACACGATACATCAACACTTCAATGCAGACCCCGATCGACCCGCGCGCCTGATTTCATCAATCAACCGTATTTTCAAACATTGCGGGTTGAATGATCTCGAACAAATCGAGGATGCCCCGGAGTACCAGCCCGGCATCGAATTGACGGTCGACTACGTGACGTCTTTGTTGCGTGGCGATACGCCCTGACGAGTGTTAGGCGCACTCCTCGCGCTGGCCTCGGCCGCAACGTTTGGCCTGAACAGCGCGGCGCTGCGCCGCGGTGTCCTGACCGGTGGCGTTCTGCAGGCAATGGCGATTACTGTGCCGCTGGGCGTGCCATTATTCCTGCTTGCAAATATCTTTGTTGGCGGCCTTGACTCGCTCGTCCGTTTTTCACTGCCATCCTGGGCCTGGCTGGCGCTCGCGGGCATTGTACATTTCGTCATCGGGCGTTACGGCAACTACCGGGCAACGCGTGCACTCGGTTCCACATTGTCGAGCCCGATGCACATGCTCAGCGTACCGATCGCACTCGCACTCGCGCTAATCTTTCTCGACGAAGTGATGACACCACTGCGCCTGATCGGCTTCGTACTCATCATGACTGGCCCACTCGTGGCCGTGCGGGGGCAAAGCAGAAGAAAACACAATGAAAACAATCTCTTTCATCCGCAGCTTGGCGAAGGAATTTTCTGGGGCGGCGTCTGCGCCGTCGGCTACGGGTCCAGTCCGCTTTTTATAGTCAAGGGCCTCGGCCCGGATCGCGGTCTGGTCGAAAGTCTCGCGGCAGGTCTCGTTTCGTATACCGCGGCCGCAATCGTTATCACTGTTGTCGTAGCACTCGCAGGCGGCATCGCATTCATGCGCGATCTAGATCGAACAGCGCGCAACTGGTTTGCGGTGTCAGGCGTTTTCGTATTCGTGTCACAGATGCTGCGTTACATGGCACTTGCCGTTGCGCCGGTCACTATTGTAGTACCAATTCAAAGATTGTCGGTTATGTTCCGCGTGATATTCAGCTGGTTCATCAATCGCGACCACGAAGTCATTACCGTTCAAGTCCTCTTAGGCATCGCGATTTCGCTCGTTGGTGGGTTGGCACTCACGCTGAGCACCGATATCGTGTTATCCATGTTGCCCTCGGAGTGGGCTGAGATACTCACACTCGAATGGCCCTAATACAAGATCACGAACGCCGTGCCCAGGAATCCGAGGCCCGCCGCAACGATCACATCGACAGTCAGTTTCTCTTTGCTGAGAAAAACGAGGGTAGACAGGATCATCGTCACAAATACTTCCATAGAAGTGATCAGCGCTATTTTCGAGATGCCAATGTAGTTCAGAGCGGTGAAATAGGCGATCTGACCGAACGTGCTCAAGCACCCGGCCATCAGGAACCATTTGTTGAATACGGTAAAGGTTTTTCGCAAGTCGTCCCGATAGCTGTTAATGAAGCCCGACGTTATGACGAAGAAAATGATGCCGGTTAAAGCGCCAATCATCGTGCCAAGCGCCGAATCCGCAAGCACCATCATGCCTTGCTTGCGTGCTACGTAACCCGCCGCATAGGCAAGCGCCGAGACCGGCCCGTACAGGTAACCAAGATTCAAAAAGCGATCGAACGCGCTCTGCTTCCCGACGCGCAGACTTTCCCTGCCGGTAAAGAACACAGCCTGCCGCACGAGCACAGCAAAGCTCAAGACGATCAGTAGCATGCCAGCCAGCATCGGTAAGCTGATCGTTTCGCCCAGTATCAGCACGCCCAACAGCACAGAGAAAAACGGATTCAGTCGTTTAACCGCCGAGGCTTTGACAGCGCCCAGGTGCTGAATCGATGCATACAGGAAGACCCGGCCGACAAAAATCGTCAGGAATCCACCCAGCGCAAACCAGGCAACGACTGTAGCATTGACGTCTGGCCACCCGTTGCGCAAGACCATGATCATCCAGATCACTGTCGACATCAGGAACGTGATGACAATCGACAGAAACGCACCGCTGCTGCGACTTTTGCCGTCATAGCCGCGAACGATTGCAATATTCGTCATTGCGAACATCGTCATCGACAGGATAGCCAGGGCTTCACCCACGTCGGGCGGCTCCTGTCATCATTTCGCTAGAGACTGTAGGCCTCGTAGGTCGCCGGATGGAATAACTCATCAACGGTGAGCCGCCGCGCTGACAGTCCTTGCTGATAATGCATCTCACAAAACGCATCCAGCGTGACTGCATTGTCAGCGACACCGTACGGCCAGTAATTCTCGCCCATGAGTTTTTTGACGGCGTAAAGACTGTCCTCGACAAATGGCATCGTCACTTTGGTCGCCGAAGTATCGTTGAGTGCGGCGACCGCAATGTCCCGGGCTGCCGTAAACGCTTTCAAAATCGCGCCCGGCAACCACGGATGAGATTCCGCAAGCGAGCGACGCACGCCGACGAGGTGCATGATCGGAAACAGGCCTGTGCGACCGAAATGCTCGGTTGCGACGGCAATTGAATCTTTAAACAACCTGCCGACCTGCGGGTGACCCTGGTCGAAACAACGCGGCCAGCGCGGGCCGATGAAACCATCTATGTCGCCGGACGCGAGCATATCATTCAACGTGACGCCCTCCGGCGCGGATTCGATGCGAATATCGTCTGGCAGACTGAGTCTGATTTTTTCCGGCCGGCCCGGTGTATCCATGCCACCTTGCACCCAGGTAATATCAGCCGGCTTTACGCCATAATCCTGTTCGAGAATACCGCGCACCCAGACATTCGCAGTCTGCTGATACTCCGCGATGCCGATTCTTTTGCCGATCAGGTCTTGGGGTTTATCGATGTTGCGATCCAGGCGAATGTAAATCGACGTGTGGCGAAACGCGCGCGACAGAAACGCCGGAATAGCGACGTAATGCGGGTCGCCGCTCGCAACAGTTACGCAATAACTCGAAAACGACAACTCGGACACATCGAATTCCTGAGCCCGAAACGCCCGAAAGAACATCTCTTCTGGCGATAACAGCATGCATATCGGATCCACGCCATCAATTTGCACCCGTCCGTCGAATATCGGTCGAGTACGGTCGTAGTCGCCCATCGCAATCGAGAGCGCGAGCTTCGTCAATTGAGTTTTTTCTGTGTCGCTCACTAGCCAGTCAACCAATTCTAATCAGACGCGACGCGTTCGTTGTTCGGCGACGGAGTAGTCAGGATACCAGTCAATATCGGCGCCCGCGCCAAACGTCCGCGTGCGCACGTCGAGCATGAATGGACGTCCATCCTCGAGTGTGCGTAAGCCGCGTTTGATGGCCGGCGCAAGCTGATCGGTATTCTCGACCACGGCGCCCGGAATGTTGTAAGCCGCCGCCAGTTTTGTAAAATCGACGTCCGGATCGCCGAGATTGCAAATGTAGTCACGGCGTGCCCGGCTGGCTCGCCCACCGCGGCCGATCATCTGCCAGCGCGTTTCCTCATAGCATCGATTATTCGCGACGACCACCATAACCGGGATATCGTAACGAGACATGGTCCATAACGAATCAGTCTGACCAAACAGGAAACCGCCGTCGCCTTGCAGTGACACTACCTGGCGATTGGGCTGCGCGAGTTTGACGCCGGCCGACGCGCCGACGCCCCAGCCAAGCGCGCGCCCTTCCGTGCGACCGATCTTGGTCATCTGGCCATCGGCGAATGGAAAAAAGCTCAAGGTCTTGTGCTGGGTACCGAGTTCCTCGACAACGATCGCATCCTTCTGCATTTGTTGTATGAGTTCGTGCATGAGTCGCGGCCACGGGACCGGCGAACCCTTGCTGTTACGGCCAGCTTCGTCGCGCGCTTTCTGCACGGCTGCCGTGTGCGCCGCGCATTTCGCCATGCGCTCGCGGGTACGCGCTTTCAAATGCCGTGGTGTCGTCATGCTGCGCACAGCTTCGACAAGCGCCTGTGCGATCAGATCCAGTCTTCCGAGCAGTGCGCTCGCCAGAGCCGTGTTCCGACCTATTGACATGGGATCGACGCTGGCATGGATGACCGGCATACCAGTTACAAAACTCTTGTCGCGAACCGGGAAACGTGCGCCGAAGTTAATGAAGCAATCTATTGGTTTCGGATACACACTCAGGTAGCTGCGCACCGCGCGAAGCTCGCCCAGGTAAAGCGGGTGCATGTTTGGAAAATCACAGTAGAAGCTGCGATGCTGGGTGACCGGTATGGCGAGCAATTCAGCCAGTTCAACTAAGGCCGCGCGCGCGTTTGTCTGCGTCACCTCAGGACCGACGTACAGCAGCGGTGATTCTGCCTCGAGCATATAGCGTGCCGCTCGCTCAATTTCCTGGGGGTCGGGCTGCAGGTCCATCGAAATGTGTAGCGCCTGTCTCGAATAGATGTCGGCCGTGACATTGGGCGTATACAGCACGTTGCGGGGAATACGAACATGCGTGGGTCCGCCAGGCAGCACACTGGAAATCTTGTAGGCCTTGCGTGTCCATTCTGCGATGCGCTCGGGTTGCCGCGCCGTCCAGCGCCACTTTGTGTACGGGGCGACGGCGCTTTCCCAATAATCAACATCTTCGTGACTGTCAGTGCCCTCGCGATCCGTGTCCGCATGATCACTAAACAGCACCAGCGGTGTGCGATCCTTCATCGCGTTGTACATATTGGAGCTTGCGTGCGGCAGTCCAACGCGGCTGAACATGCCGAAGCCGGTCTTGCCTGACGCCTTGGCATAGCCGTCGGCGATCGACACGACTTGCCCCTCTTGTGTCGCCTGAATGAGTTGTAATCCGGGATGATCGACGAGCGAGTCACAGATCGGTCCGACGCCCGACCCATTGGAAACGAACAGATATTCAGCGCCGGCTTCAATCATCTGCTCGACCAGCAGGTCGGCGCCAGTTCCCGTCACGGATCGGGCGAAACCCTCAGGCAGCGACGACCCTGGAACCAACGGCTCAACCGCGGCCAATGCCGACTTTGCCGCCGTCGCTCCAAAACTCGCGCTGGCCATGCCCGCAAGAAAACTGCGTCGGGAGATTCTTCCACTGATGAGTTCGTTGATCAGACTGCGCATGCTCTTCGCCCTCGCGGCTATCGGTTATCAATCGCAAAATTATCCTGCAGATACTTCGTCAGATCCGCAATGTCTTCCTGATGCACGGGCGCACCGCGACTGATCATGTCATAGACGATGAACTGCCAATCTTCCGCGGTCAGCTTGGCAACAGCCATCTTGCCAAGTGAGTGGCACTGCGTGCAGGCAAGGATTAATGTGTCCCGACCAGGCGCGTCCGGAAAGGATTCCTGGCTGATGGCCAAAGTTATTAATCCAGACGATGCCAGAAAAACGACAACGGCAGCACGCAATAGTCTGACTCGATTACTCATAGCAACTCCATTAGTCCGTGGAAACGCTGAAAGTCTCCGCGTGAACGCTGATGCCGCTGTCAGAAACAAGCGCTTGTAAGCGCCCTGGCAGCTGCTCGAGCGCCAGTTCGCGCTCGATCCGCGCATACGCCTCGTTGAGCGTCGGCGCGCGCGGCATTTTGTGCTCGTAGACGACGAACACATGATGACCGATGTCAGACGCGATCGGCCCCACGAGTTGGCCTTCTTCGGCTGCGAATGCCGCTGTTTCGAATTCCAATCGCGATGCCGAATGACTGCGCTCGAAGCAGCCGAGGTCACCGCCTTTACGGGCTGATGCCGCGTCGGTACTACGCAGAACGGCGAGTTCGGCGAAATCCGCGCCCTGTTCGAGCTCTGCACGAATTTCACTTGCAGCGTCGACCGAATCCGCCTGAATATGCCGCACACAAATTTCTTCAGCCGTCGCAAGACGGTCCTTCACATCATGATGCATCGTGATGACATCACCGGGCGGTATGTGAATTTCCTTCAGCATGACTTCGGTCAGTAGCTCGATCGTTTGCTCATCACGCACAATGCCGCGCAGCAGTGCGTGACCGCGGTCCTGTAGCAGCGTATCGTCGAGGAACCCGTTTTCGTTTTCTTCACTGGCAAAAATCTCGTCGAGTGCCTCGTCGACCCGTGCACTCGAAACTTCCAGCTGCCAGCGCTCTGCTTCTTGTAAAAGAACCATTTCGCTTGCGTACTTGTCCAGATACTGGTCACGTAATGCCGCGATCACGGCAGGCTCCTGGTTGGTCAGCAAGATTCCCTGGCGGTGCGCCAGTAGCCGGACCGCAATTTGAAAGCGGTCGTCGACTTCCGCGCGCGTTACCACCTTATCACCGAATTCGATGACGACCGGGTCAGCATTTCCGCCACGCGCTTCACTCGACAGCGCCGCTGCAACGAGCAGCGTTGCAAGGACGAACACGAGACCGGCGCGCGCAATGTGTAACATTGGTGCTACCGAATGCTCGCGCTGTACCGGGACTCCCGCACTTCGGGCTGGTACTCATCATCCTGATAGACTATCTCGCCGGCCTGCACAGTCATGATCACTTTGTTGTTCTTGATCTCCGCGTCCGGGCCCGAAAGATAGTCGTTTTCAACGACGATGAAGTCCGCATACTTACCGGGCTCGAGACTCCCGACCCTGGAATCCGCATAGAGGAATTCGGCGGACTTGAGCGTAAACAGCTTTAGTGCAATAACTCGATCAATCGACTCATCCGGACCGTACACAGTGCCGCTGCCAGCGACGTCCGGCACCTGTCCGTCGTCGCCGATTTCGCGATTGACGTAGATATCCAGCAGACCGAAATACGTACTCGGATTCGGCAGCACGATCTCCGCCTCGCCGACGACATTGACACCCTGATCCAGCAGGGTTTTGACCGGCGCGAGAAATGCGTAACCGGGATCACCATAGTGCGCCTCGATGTTGGCCGGTTCAATGGCAAGCGCACGTCGCAGGTTAATCGGCAAATAGAGATTGTATTTTTTCAGGCCCGCAACAACCTCAGGCAACGCGCCTGTCATCGTGCCATGTGCGAAGCCATTGCGCATATTGAGCACATACTCCATGCTCAACAGGCCTGGA
>JACZSM010000070.1 GCA_022574185.1 Pseudomonadota bacterium | reverse complement strand
ATTTTCCGTTCCAGATCTGTGCTGCCAATCAACGCCTTAATTTCTTCATGCGATTGCCGTGGCAGTCGTGCCGTGTCGTTGGCGAATCCCCATAGGACTGCGGCCGCAATGACCGAGTTCAGTCTTAGTTGCTGCTGATCCACTTTATCGAACGTGTCCGATTCGGCGTGATAGTTGGACGCGTAGTTGGCATCGGACTGATTTGCGATCAGATTTGGCACACCCTCGATCATGAAATCAAAGTTGTCCGTGCCGACGAGTGGGACGTCGATCTGTTGAAACGGGCCCAAGCCTGCAACGGCTGTCAGATAATCGCCGACCATTGGCACGAGCTCGGGGCGGCCCCCTGTAAAGAATCCGGTCGTACGGCCGCTGCCGATATCGAATGATGCTGCAACAATGTGATTATCGAGTTCGGCTTCGTGCTGCTCCGTGTACTTCCATGAACCGATGAGACCTTGCTCTTCGCCGTTCCACAGCACGAATCGGATCGTGCGTTCAGGCCGCAGACCGAGGCGCGTGATTTGTCGGGCGATATCGATGAGCATGACGACATTGGCGCCATTGTCCAATGCGCCAGTGCCAAGATCGAACGAGTCGAGGTGCGCGCCGAACAATACGATTTCATCCGGTCGCGATTCGCCGCGAATTTCACCGATCACATTTGTTGCGGTGTATGCATATCCATCCTCGACCTCGATCGTGGCGGTCAGAGACAGATTGCGACCCGCGCGAAGCAAACGCATGACGCGTTTTGCATCTTCGCGCTCCATGACCAGTAATGGATGTTCATTCTTGCTTCCCAAAGCCGCATTGTGGCGAAACAGGAGATTCCTGGGCCGCGACGACATGTAGACGACGCCGGCAACACCGGCCGCGAATGCGCGCGGCTCGATCGCGGCGGCGTCGTTGTATTCGGCGAACAGGCCGTCGAGTCCGACAGCATCGTCGAGGATCGGCGTCTCGACCAGTAGCCATGCGCCGTCGGCCGCATCGCCAAGTCTGGTGAAATCCTCTTCGCTGCCGCTGCCTGCGTCCAGCAACGGTGCCTTGAGAGCGTTAGCTGAAGTAGAAAATGGTTTTGCGACGACGCCGACACCAAAATCAGATTCGCCCGAGACGCTCGCGTAAACGACCTTCTCCTGCCACTGGAAGGGCATCTCGAAGTCCTCGGTCGCCACGCTGATTCCTGCCTGGCGAAATTTTTCGACGGCCCAGGCCACGGCGTCACGATTTGCCGCCGAGCCGGTCAGACGTCCACCGATGGTGTCGGTCAGCTCGTGAAGATCTTCGATAACGGGTGTGTCACCCAGCATTGCAGCGATCAGTCGCTCAGTGTTGTCGTCCGCCACCGCTGCAGGCGAAATCAAAGTCAATGCGGCAATCGTGAACAGGCTTCGGAGTATAGTTATTCTCATTGTTCCAATCCCCGGGGGAAAAGCATGTCTATTCAGATCACTATTATGGCATCGGCGTTGCTTTTTTGTGGGCAAGTAATCGCCGCCGAGAGTCCGCTACTGCGCCCGGTGAATACCTATTCCATCGTCGCGCGCGATGCGCAGACAGGCGAACTGGGCGTCGCTGTGCAATCACACTGGTTCTCGGTTGGCTCGCTGGTTCTCTGGGCTGCGCCCGGAGTGGGCGCAGTCGCGACGCAGTCATTCGTCGATCCGAGTTACGGTCCGCTCGGGTTGCAGCTCATGCGCGCGGGCAAGGACGCATCTCAAGCACTTCGTGCGCTATTGACCATCGACGAGCACGCTAATGTACGCCAGGTCGGTATGGTCGACGCGAACGGTGTCGTCGCCAATCACACGGGCGACATGTCTATAGACGAACACTGCGAAATCGCGGGTGACAATTTCACGGTGCAGGCCAATCTGATGTGGAAGGCCACGGTTTGTGATGCGATGGCAGCCGCGTACAAGTCATCGGACGGAGATCTGGCCGAGCGGCTGATGCGGGCCCTAGAAGCGGCGCAAGGCGAGGGTGGCGATATTCGCGGCAGCCAGTCGGCGGCATTACTCGTTGTCAGCAATGACCGATCGCTGCCTGCGTGGGGCGGTCGCGTATTCGACCTGCGTGTCGAGGATGATGCCGAACCACTGGTCGAACTGCGGCGCTTGCTGATGATGAATCGCGCCTACAACCTGATGAACGAGGGCGACGAGCACATGACCGTCGGTGCGATCGAGGCGGCGGTCAAAGCCTATGGCGCCGCCGAAGCGCTGCTGCCGGACAGCCACGAAATGATTTTCTGGCATGCGGCAACGCTGGCCGGTGCGGGCCAGGTGGACGAGTCGTTGCCGTTGTTCGGCAAGGCATTCGCGATGTGGCCGCCGTGGCGCGAGCTCGTCACGCGCCTGCCGGCCTCGGGGCTGTTGCCGGACGACCCGGAGTTGATGCGAAAAATTCTGGCGGTCAAATAGACAATTGTAGGAGCCCGCTCCCGTCAAGCGGGATCCAACAGGGTTCCAACAAGCGAATTCTTTCCGTTATAATTACCGGCTGGCATGCGAAAGTGGCGGAATTGGCAGACGCGCTGGCTTTAGGTGCCAGTGGGGTAACCCTTGAGAGTTCGAGTCTCTCCTTTCGCACCACACTCCAATGCTACTAACAGTTTGATTTTATTAAATGGTTTTTTCGCGGGCGGCTTTTCAGGGACGCCGCGTGATGTTATCGGGGAAGCGACAACATGATCGTTACGGTCGAGTCGATCGGCACACTTGAGCGGCGCATGCGCGTCGAATTGCCTGCCGAACGGATACAACAGGAGGTGGATTCGCGCCTCAAGTCGGTCGGGCGTACGGCCAAGATCAAAGGCTTTCGGCCGGGCAAAGTGCCGGCCAAGGTCGTCAAGCAACGCTTTGGAAAGAAAATTCGCGAGGAAGTGCTCTCGGACCTCGTGCAAAAGAGCTACAGCGATGCCGTCTTGCAGGAAAACCTGAACCCGGCAGGCGGGCCGAAGATCGAGACGCAGGTAACGGGCGACGACAACAGCTTTGCGTACATAGCAACATTCGAAATCATGCCCGAGATTGCGCTAAAGGATCTCGACAAAATTAAAGTCGTGCAGCCCGACGTATCCATCGCTGGCAAAGACCTCGACGACATGATTCTTAAACTGCGCAAGCAAAAGGCGACGTGGGAAGCCGTCGATCGCAAGAGCAAAGAAGGCGATCGGGTTACGGTCGACTTCAATGGCGAACTCAAAGGCGAACCTATTACGGGTGGCAAGGGCACGGAAGTTCCGGTCATCCTTGGACAGGGTCAGATGCTGCCGGACTTTGAAAAGGCTTTGTATGGCATCCAGGCCGGCGCCGAAAAGGCCTTCAAGGTCAAGTTTCCGAAGGACTACAACGTTGAGGACTTGCAGGGCAAGAAGGCTGATTTTACGGTCACAGTGCACGGCGTGGAGAAAGAAATATTGCCGCCTGCGGATGACAGCCTGGCCGAACAGTTCGAGGTCAAAGAGGGTGGCATTGAGCAATTCAAGAAGGACGTCACGGAAAACATGCACCGCGAGGCGACCGCAAAGATCAAAACCGATGTGCGCGAGCAGGTGCTCAATAGTTTGATTGATGGCAACCCGTTCGAGATCCCGCAGACCCTCAAACAACAGGAAATGCACACGATGCAACACGAGGCCATGCAACGCCTCGGTATCGAGGACCATGAGCAGGCGCCGCCCGTGGAATCCTTCGCGGAGATGGCTGAGAAACGCGTGCGCCTGGGTCTGCTGATCCGGCAGCTGGTGGCTGACCAGGGCCTGACAGTTGACACCGAAAAAGTGCGGGCGCGGGTCGCGGAGATGTGTGCGAGCTATGAGAACTCAGAGGATATGATTAATATCTATATGTCGAATCCGCAGATCGTGGCGCAAGTCGAGCCGATGGTGCTTGAGCAGCAGGCAATCGACTGGTTAGTGGAAAACGGCAAGACCACATCCAGGAAAGTGTCGTTCCGGGAATATATGGATTCCTGAATGGCGCCAATCGTGACAAAATAGCGATTGGTTTTAGCCAGCACAGAGCAGGAATGCTAATGAGCGGAGAGTCATTAAATCTTGTACCGATGGTCGTCGAGCAGACGGCGAGGGGCGAACGGGCCTACGACATCTATTCGCGGCTCTTGAAGGACCGCTTGATATTCATCGTCGGACCCATAGAGGACCAGCAAGCCAATCTCATCGTGGCGCAGCTGCTGTACCTCGAGTCCGAAAATGCCGACAAGGACATCCACCTCTATATCAACTCACCCGGCGGCTCGGTGACAGCCGGTCTGTCGGTATACGACACCATGCAATTCATCAACTGCGACGTCAGTACGATTTGCATTGGGCAGGCGGCCAGCATGGGCGCGCTATTGCTCACCGGTGGCGCCCATGGCAAGCGTTTTGTATTGCCGCATTCGCGCATCATGGTGCACCAGCCCAGCGCCGGATATCAGGGCCAGGCGACCGACATCAGCATTCACGCCAATGAGGTGCTGGATCTCAAGAAACGCCTCAACCAGATCATGGCGAAACACACGGGTCGGTCGTTTGAGCAGGTCGAGCAGGACCTCGAGCGTGATAACTTCATGAGCGCAACCAAGGCGCTCGAGTACGGGCTAATCGACACGGTGCTGGCTTCACGCAAGGATATGAGTGACGACAAGAAGGACTGATGTCTTAAATATCAACTGTTTAAGGGGTTCTATCGTCCCTAATGGGACGTGGTACTTTGCACCCCGAAAAGCTCCATGGTATATACAATCATAGCTGTAACCGGCTATTTTTTCTGTCACAGAGGCATTGTCCCAGAATGAGTGATGATTCCCGCGGTAAGAACGAGGACGGCAAACTCCTCTATTGTTCTTTTTGCGGCAAAAGCCAGCACGAAGTACGCAAGCTGATTGCTGGTCCATCCGTCTTCATCTGTGATGAATGCGTCGAGCTCTGTAATGACATCATTCGCGAGGAGCTCGAGGACAGTGGTGACGCGGGTCGCGACAAGCTGCCCAAGCCGCAGGAAATCAATGCGATTCTTGACGAGTATGTCATCGGCCAGGTGAAGGCCAAGAAAGTCCTCGCAGTCGCTGTTTACAATCACTATAAGCGCCTCAATGATCGCCTCGACGAGCGCTCCAAGGATGATGTCGAGCTTTCGAAAAGCAATATCCTGCTGATCGGTCCGACCGGGTGTGGCAAGACGTTGCTTGCAGAGACACTCGCGAGGCTGCTCAACGTGCCGTTTACGATCGCGGACGCAACGACGCTGACTGAAGCCGGTTACGTCGGCGAAGATGTTGAAAACATCATTCAAAAACTCTTGCAGAAGTGCGATTACGATGTCGAAAAGGCGCAGACAGGCATCGTTTACATCGACGAGATCGACAAAATCTCGCGCAAATCGGACAATCCGTCGATCACGCGTGATGTGTCGGGCGAGGGCGTACAGCAGGCGCTTCTCAAGTTGATTGAAGGCACGATTGCCTCGGTACCGCCGCAGGGTGGCCGCAAGCATCCGCAACAGGAGTTTCTGCAGGTCGATACCAGCAATATTCTGTTCATTTGCGGCGGCGCGTTTGCGGGCCTCGACAAGATTATTCTCAATCGTTCGTCGAAGAGCGGCATCGGCTTCGTTGCTGACATCAAGACCAGCGAGAATGAACAGAGCATCGGTGAACTGCTCAAAGAGGTCGAGCCCGAAGACCTGATTCGTTACGGACTCATTCCCGAGTTTGTCGGACGGCTGCCGGTTATCGCGACGCTCGAAGAGCTCGACGAGGAGGCGCTCGTCGAGATTCTGGTCGAGCCGAAGAATGCGCTGACCAAGCAGTATCGCAAGTTGTTCGATATGGAAGGCGTCGAACTCGTGTTTAGCGACGATGCTCTCGCTGCCGTGGCGAAACGCGCCATGGCACGCAAAACCGGCGCGCGCGGTCTGCGCACGATTTTAGAGAATGTGTTGCTCGACACTATGTATGACCTGCCCTCGGCAACGAATGCCAAAAAGGTCGTTGTCGATGAGGCTGTGGTCACGGGTGAGACGAAACCGTATGTGATTTACGAGTCCGACGAGACGCCGACCGAGAATATTGAGCAGCAACCGCCACGGTCTACGGGTTCCGACAGGTTGTAGAGACTTCCAGGCTACGCCCTGAGGCTTGGGTCAGGGGCGTTACGCAGCAGTGCCGTAGTATCGATCGAGCGCATGAACCGGTGCCTGGGCACAGGTTTGTCGCCCATGGCCGATACCCTGCTTGAATACTCGTCATTCGGACGCATGTCCGCTGACAGAATGAGCATAAGAGGTTAGTCCAGGTGTCTGAAGAAGATCTGATCGAAGACGTTGAAATAGAGGATGATTTATCCGATATTCCGGTCTTGCCGCTGCGCGATGTCGTTGTCTATCCGCACATGGTGATTCCACTGTTCGTGGGCCGTGATAAGTCGATCGTCGCGCTCGATCGTGCGATGTCGATAGGCAAGCATATTCTGCTCGTAGCGCAACGGCAACCAAACCTCGATGACCCGCAGCCCGCTGATCTCTATGAGGTCGGCACACTGGCGACGATTTTACAGCTGCTGAAACTGCCCGACGGCACCGTCAAGGTTCTTGTTGAAGGCTCTGAGCGAGCACGGATCGATCGTCTCAATGTCAGCGATCATTTCTCGGCCGAAATTACCGTGCTCAAAGAGGAAGATCGATATGACGAGCGCGAGATCGACGTTCTGGTGCGCTCGATCATTGTCCAGTTCGAGCAATACGTAAAACTCAACAAGAAAGTGCCACCGGAAATTCTGACGTCATTGGCGGGCATCGACGAGCCCGGGCGTCTCGCGGACACGGTTGCGGCGCACATGGCACTGAAACTGTCCGAGAAGCAACGCATTCTCGAGGTGCAGGACGTCAAATCAAGGCTCGAACAAATCTTCGGCATCATCGAGGACGAGATCGACTTATTACAGATCGAGAAGCGTATCCGCGGCCGCGTCAAACAGCAGATGGAGAAAAGTCAGCGCGAGTATTACCTGAACGAGCAAATGAAAGCGATTCAGAAAGAACTCGGCGAGATGGACGATGTACCCAATGAGATGGCCGATCTCGAGAACCGGATCGAGAAAGCCGGCATGTCCAAGGAGGCCAAGGACAAGGCTGTGTCCGAGCTGAACAAACTGAAGCTGATGTCACCGATGTCGGCCGAGGCAACCGTGGTTCGCAATTACATTGACTGGCTCTTGAAGGCACCGTGGAAGAAGCGCAGCAAGGTTCTGCGCGACCTGGCTCGCGCTGAGGAGATCCTCGAGGAAGATCATTACGGGCTGGAGAAGGTCAAGGAACGCATTCTCGAGTACCTGGCCGTGCAGTTACGTGTGAAGCGCCTCAAAGGGCCGATCCTGTGCCTCGTAGGCCCGCCCGGTGTCGGTAAGACCTCACTCGGAAAAAGCATCGCGCGTGCAACCAATCGCAAGTTCGTGCGCATGTCCTTGGGGGGAGTGCGCGACGAGGCCGAGATCCGTGGCCATCGACGCACCTACATCGGTTCGATGCCGGGCAAGATCATTCAGAACCTGGGCAAGACCGGCGTCCGTAACCCGCTATTCCTGTTGGATGAAGTCGATAAGATGGCGATGGATTTTCGTGGCGATCCCTCGTCGGCGTTGCTGGAGGTTCTCGACCCGGAGCAGAACTCAACGTTCCAGGATCATTACCTCGAGGTCGACTTCGATCTGTCAGATGTCATGTTCGTCTGTACGGCGAACACTCTCAACATCCCGCCGCCGCTGCTGGATCGCATGGAAGTCATCCGTATCCCTGGCTACACCGAGGACGAGAAACTCAATATCGCGATGCGCTACCTGGTGCCCAAGCAGTTGAAGGAGAACGGTCTCAAAGAAAACGAGTTGCGCATTACCGCGAGTGCTGTGACCGACATTATTCAGCATTACACGCGTGAAGCGGGCGTGCGTAATCTTGAGCGCGAGATCTCGAAGATATGCCGCAAGGTCGTCAAGATGTTGTTACTGAAGCCGCGTGACACACGCGTCACTATTATGCCGAAAGGCATGCAAAAATACCTCGGCGTGCGCCGCTTCCGTTACGGCAAGGTCGAGGGTAACGATCAGGTCGGGCAGGTAACCGGTCTGGCCTGGACCGAGGCCGGCGGTGAGCTGCTGACCATTGAAACGGCCATCGTACCGGGCAAGGGCAAGCATAACTTTACGGGCCAGCTGGGCGATGTCATGACCGAATCGATCCAGGCCGCGATGACCGTCGTGCGCAGCCGTGCCATCGGTCTCGGCATCGAAGAGGACTTCCACGAGAAGTATGACGTGCACATTCACGTGCCCGAAGGCGCTACTCCCAAGGACGGTCCGAGTGCGGGAGTGGGCATGTGCACTGCACTGGTGTCGGTATTAACCGACATCCCGGTGAGGAGCGATGTGGCCATGACGGGCGAGATCACGTTGCGGGGTGAAATACTGCCGATTGGTGGCCTCAAAGAGAAGCTGTTGGCGGCCCACAGGGGCGGCCTCAGCACGGTATTGATACCGCAGGAAAACGAGAAGGACCTGGTGGAAATACCGAAGAACATCAAGGACAAACTGGAGATTATTCCAGTGAAATGGATCGAACAGGTGCTCGAACATGCACTGCAACGCATGCCGATGCCGAAGCCGTCCAAGGGCGGCGCTAAAGCGGCATCGAAAGCGGCTAAAAAAGAACAAAAATCCGAGGATATCGTCCGACCTCACTAAACGCTGAAACCCGCGTGGTTAAAGGAAAGTTGACGATGTTTTTGCCACTTGGTATAAGCATCGCAGCCATTGGCGGGCGCACGGAGCTGCCAACGGTGATTCAGCGGATTGCAGCTCTTAAGCGAGCTCGCTGGATTGATGCAAACGTTCGACGCTATTGCGCCGGGCGTCACGGGTATGCGGGCAACCGCATTTTGACCAATATCAATCTTCAGGGGTGAAAGCATGAATAAGGGAGAACTGGTAGAAGCTGTTGCGGGTTCAGCAGGCTTGTCGCGTGCTGATGCAACCAAAGCGGTGGATGGGGTGATTGAAGCGGTTACGAAGACGTTGTCAGAAGGTGGATCTGTGTCACTGGTCGGCTTCGGCACCTTCTCTGTTAAAGCACGCGCGGCACGCATGGGACGTAATCCCAGAACCGGTGAAGCGATTCAAATCAAGGCGAGTAATGTCCCCGGTTTCAAGGCTGGTAAAGGCTTGAAGGAGGCTGTAAACTAGCGCGCCGCTCGACCCGGGGTCGGGCGTTTTAGGGTGTGTGGGACCGCTCCTGCAATATTCCGGGTGCTTAGCTCAGCTGGGAGAGCATCGCCCTTACAAGGCGAGGGTCGGGGGTTCGATCCCCTCAGCACCCACCAAGGTTCGGAGTGGTAGTTCAGCTGGTTAGAATACCGGCCTGTCACGCCGGTGGTCGCGGGTTCGAGTCCCGTCCACTCCGCCAAATAAAAAGTCCAGGGTCCCGTCAGGGGCCCTGGCTTTTTTTATCTGTAATTTAAAGTAGAATCCGTCGCCCACACCAGACCCACAGAATCCCCATGCTGCAAAAGATACGCGAGAAATTTACCGGTGGCCGCGCCATCGCAGTTTTACTGCTGATCGGCATTCCGTTCATGTTCGTCGGTTTCAACCCCGGCAGCGGTGGTTCATCATCGTACGCCGCCAGGGTTGATGGCAGCGATATCGGCACCAATCAACTCGAAAATATCTACCGGCAACAGCTCGAACAGAATCCGAGCTGGGCGCAATTGCCCAGCGAATTCCAGGTGCAGATTCGTCAGCGCATCCTCGATTCACTGATCCGCGAGCGCCTGGTGGAGTTATACCTGATCGAATCCGGTCATCAGATCAGCGACAATCTGGTGACCGACAAGATTCAGAGCGTGCCGGATTTCCAGCTTGATGGCGTGTTCGATAAGGAAACGTACTACGCGGTGCTGGCACAAAATGGTCTGGATGCATCGCAATTCGAGGAATCTCAGCGGCGGACCATGCGCGAGGATCAACTGCGACGTGCCATCGGCGCGACGGCCGTGATCACGCCAGCCGAATATCGTCGCTACCTGAACCTGATCGCGGAGCAGCGGCTCGTCTCATTGGCAACGTTCGACATGGATAGTGCGGTGGCAGAGATCGAGGTGACCGACGCAATGGTTGCGACGTTCTACGACAACAATGACACGATGTTTCTGACGCCCGAGACTGTCGACGTCGAGTTCATCGAGGTGCGACGCGATGCGATGGCGGCGACGATCGAGGTTTCCGAGCAGACATTGCAGGACTATTACCTGGACACGCAGAACCGTTACCTGCAGGACGAGCAGCGCCGCGCGAGCCACATTCTGATTCTGTTCGATGATGATGAAGATGCGGCCGCCGCGACAGCCAGCGAGCTGCTGGCACGCGCTCAGGCCGGCGAATCATTCGCGGCGCTGGCAAAGGAATATTCGAAGGATGGCGGTACGGCGGCGGCGGGCGGCGACCTGGGTACACTGACGCTGACGCAATTGCCCGGTGAACTGGGCGGTGCGATTTTCGCGCTCGCTGAAGGCGAAATTGACGGGCCCATCAAGAGCGACTTCGGCTTCCACATCGTGCGTCTCGATGAGATTCTCGAGCAGGGGCCGTTGCCGCTCGAGCAGGTTCGCGGTGAATTGCTGACCGAGCTGCGTGAAGGCGAGACCGAAGATGCATTTCGAGAGCTCGAGCGGCAGCTATCCGATGCCTTGTTCGATTATGCCGATATGCAGGCGATTTCAGCCGCGGTCGGTCTCGAGGTGCAAACGGTGAGCGAATTTTCGCGTAGCGGGGGCGAGCCATTCGGCAGCAACCAGGCTGCGATCGATGCCGTGTTCGACGCGCGCGTAATCACGGATGGTGAAGTGTCGGAAGTCATCGAACTCGACGCCAATCGTTCGGCAGTCTTTAAGGTCACGCAGCATCATGCGGCGGCGCGTCAGCCGCTCGAAGATGTTCGCGAGCAGATTGTTGAGGCAATCAGCACGCAGCAGGCCAGGAGCATCGTGTTCGATCGGGTAGAGCAACTCATGCAGGCGCTCGATGCGGGCGAATTGTTTGCGCCGGCCGCCGCCGCAGCCGGTGCCAAAGTGTCCGCGCCACAACTCATAGGCCGTCAGGACGCCGACCTTGATCAGGCCGTGTCGTTTCAGGTTTTCATGGCCAGCAAGCCGGCGCAGAATGCACCCGTGACCGGGCAGGTCGCGAATGCCGATGGCGGAGTCACAGTATTCAGCCTCGAAGCCGTATTGCCGGGCAGGCCGCAGACGATTCCGCAGGCCGAACGCGATGCCGGCAAGCGAAATCTCGCCCAGCAGAGCGGCGGCGGCGACTACACGGCGTTTGTGCAATCGCTTTACAATCAGGCCGATATCATCATTAACCAGGACTTACTGGCCGCGTCGGACCTGTTGCAGTAAGCTCGACGCATAATAAATCCATAACGGCGTTTGAGTAACGCAGCGCCGGCAAGGGGGAGCTATGCGAAAGCTCGAGCTGCACTGGCAGATCCTGATCGCAATTATCGCTGCCGGGATCATCGGCGGACTGGTCTTCGAGTCGCGTGCGTCGACGGGTCTGGATCCAACGCTGTTCAGCATTTCGTACATCTCGATCTTTGAGTATGTCGGTACGCTCTTCCTTAATGGATTGAGAATGATCATCGTGCCGCTGATCACGTCGTCGATCATCGTCGGTGTTGCCGGCATCGGTTCGGGCGGCAATCTCGGCGCACTGGGCGGCAAGACCTTGCTGTTCTATGCGACGTCCACGCTGGCGGCGATCCTCGTGGGTCTCGTCATCATCAACGCCGTGGGGCCGGGCTACGTGGACGGCGAGCCGGCGAAAGAGCTGCTTGCGCTCAAGGCGTCGACGGCTGATCTCGAGGCATCGGTGGCGGGCAAGGGCGTGGGTGATGTGGCGAATATATTCCTGCGCATGGTGCCGCCCAATATCGTTGCGGCCGCCGTTGAAGGCCAGATGCTCGGCATTATTTTCTTCTCCATCCTGTTCGGCTACTTCATGACTCAGATCAAGAAAGAATATGCCGAGCCGTTGTTCAAATTCTGGGACGGCCTGTTTCACGTCATGATGCGCATGACCGAATGGATCATGAAGTTCGCACCGATCGGCGTATTCGGGCTCGTCGCAGCCGTGATCGCAAATGCCGGTTACAAGGCAACGGGCCCGCTTGCGGTGTTTGCCCTGTCGGTGCTGGCCGCGCTCGCCATTCATGCGTTCGTGACCTTACCTATCCTGTTGCGCGTCGTCGGGCGCGTCAGACCGTACAAGACCATGCGCGGCGTTGCCAAGGCGATGCTGACGGCGTTTTCGACCGCGTCATCGTCGGCAACACTGCCCGTGACGATCAAAAGCGTTGAAGAAAACGTGGGCGTTTCGAACAAGGTATCGAGTTTCGTGCTGCCACTGGGCGCCACCGTGAATATGGACGGCACAGCACTGTATGAATGTGCGGCGGCGATGTTTATCGCCCAGGCCTACGGGCTCGAGCTGACATTC
>JACZSM010000069.1 GCA_022574185.1 Pseudomonadota bacterium | reverse complement strand
GTGCCGAAAAAAAAGTAGTCCTGAATCGATTTCTTTAACACTTGCTTCTCTGCATGCCGACTAATCTAGTGTTAATCAGTCAGCATTGTCTTACATCATGCCATTTACGGTGTATGTCGGCTTTGGGTCATCAGCGGCCCTTCAGAAGTCTAGCACTCCAACGGCCGCTTCCGGGCGAGAGCCGCCATTAAGGCGAGGGAAATTCTGAAAATGTCTATACGGTCGGGTCTGAGTTATCACGGCTGTGAGCCATGCCACCTCAGACCGCCAAGCCACGATCGCCCTGCACCCCTGGCCCTACCCATTACCGAAGGGAAATCATCCGTCATAGGTGAGAAATGCGATTTCCTTTTCAGGTGAGACTCAGGTGAGACTCGAGCATTTTCGGCAATTCGCGATTCTCACCCAAGTCTTTGAAAAATATGGTGGGGCGTGTAGGGATCGAACCTACGACCAGTCGGTTAAAAGCCGAATGCTCTACCTCTGAGCTAACGCCCCGCGGAAACAATACGTGGCGGTTCGCCACGTAAATGCCGGCGGCATAATACCGAACCGCTGCTAAATGACAAGTGGATTATTGGTCAGACGCCCTCGGAATCCATGCGCTCCAGATACTGTCCAGCGAGTCTTGCAGCGGTCGTTTCAGGGTAATTCGACTGTACCTGGCTCAGTGTCACGCGGGCCGCATGCCAACGTTTGAGGCTGTAATTACAGTAGCCCATCTTGAGCAACGCGTCGGGCACCTTGCGGGACCGCGGGTAGTCGCTGATGACAAGTTCGAAATCCTGCAGCGCTCGCTCGAATTCGTCCGCCGCGTAATACGACTCGGCCAGCCAGTATTGCGCGTTGCCAGCAAGTTCGCTGTCAGGAAAAGCCGCCAGGAACTGGCGAAACGCTGCCGCAGACCGATCATAGCGTTCGTCCTTGAGCAATTCGAACGCCACCTGGTAGTTGTAACGGTCCGAACCGCTGGACAGTTGCGACTGACCGGCCGCTAGTGAGCCGTCGTCGAGCACAGACGGTACGCTGCCAACCCGGACGTTGCTTTCCAGACTTGCGATACGTGCGTCAAGGTCATTATAAAGCTGCCGCTGTCTTCCTGCCGTGTCCGCAGCATCGTGCTCAAGGGTTTCGGCACGACCTTGCAACTGGTCAGTGCGTCGCTGCAGGGATTCGACCTGTTGTGTCATCTGCACCAGGCTTTGGTTCTGGACAATACGTTCGATACTCTGCAGCCGACGCTCGAGTTCGTTCAGTTTGATCAATACAGGATCTTCGGCGGCAGTGGGCAGCAGCTCGCAGCCACTCAATGCAAACAACGCCAGCCCCGCCAATAGCGACTTTCTACTCATTCGATCTGTAAAGTGCTGGAAATCAGTCCGTGTACAAGATCTCAACGCGTCGATTCTGAGCGTAATCCGCTTCACTACTGCCCATCGCAGCCGGGCGCTCTTCACCGAAACTGACCGTCGATATCTGCGAGATTGACGCACCCTGAATCAGCAGCATACGGCGTACGGTCTGTGAACGTCGCTCGCCAAGGCCGATATTGTATTCGCGTGAACCGCGCTCATCGGCATGTCCCTCCAGACGCACGCGTAAAATTGAATTGCCAGCAAGCTGCACAGCGTGTCGCGCGACGACATCCGTATCGGCAGGACGCAGCTCAGACGAGTCGAATTCGAAGTAAATGATGTTAGTGAGCTCACCCGCATACGGATCGTAGGGCACGGGCTCGCCCGCGCCAAGACCGCCGTCGTCATTGGCATCCGTGTCGGTACCATTGGTCGGAGTGTCGTCGGTCGGGTCGGGATCAGGTATCGATGGGGTCGCACAGCTGGTCAGAAAAACGGCCAACAGGCTGACGATAAATAATTTGTACTGAGGCATGTCAATGTCCTTGAAAGATGTGTTTATTTAGGTACTTATTTATAAAAAACAATGGTTTAAATATACTACTTAATCTATATTATTACTTTAAAATCGTTGATACGGTGACCATACCGGCTCCCGAACATCGCCCTGGCCTGAGGCCATCCGTTGCCGAATCAGGCCATCAGCCGAAACGGTCTCAAGCACCCCGTCACGTCCCTGGCGCGTCGCGTAGATCAGCGTGTCGCTGTTCGGCGCAAAACTCGGTGACTCATCCTGACGACCTGTGGACAGTATCAACAGATCATCGCGTTCCATATCCATAACCGCAATGCGATAGTTGCCACGATCGTTGTGCACCATTGCAAGCTTCAATCCGTCCGGCGATAAGCGCGGTCGCGCATTATAACTCCCTTCGTAGGTAATGCGCTCTACGCTGCCACCATTTGTGGACACTCGGTATATTTGCGGACCGCCACTGCGATCCGACGTAAAGTAGATATATCGCCCGTCCGGCGACCAGCTACCTTCAGTGTCGATCGCTCGATGTGTTGTCAGGCGCCTGGTTTGCCGGGAATTGATGTCAAGCACATAGATATCAAGATTGCCGTCAATTCCGCCCAGTGTCACAACCAGTTTGCGACCATCCGGCGAAAACGACGGAGCCCCATTGATGCCGGCCTTGTTCGACACCTGGCTGCGGTTTCCGGTTCTTAGCGTTTGTACAAAAACCGACGACTTGTTGCCTTCGAATGATACATAGGCCAGACGACGGCTGTCCGGCGACCAGGCCGGGGACATGATCGGGTCCGTGCTCTCCATGATCGTGTGTTCATTTTCCCCATCCTGATCTGACACGACGAGTGAATAATATTGCTTGCCAGCACGCAATTGCGCCGTCACATAGGCCACCTTGGTGTCAAACACGCCTTTGATGCCGGTCAGCTTCTCGTAAATCATGTCTGCGGCACGGTGCGCAATACGGCGCATAGTACCCCGACTTGCCGGCATGCTGTAGCCAACGAGCTGATCTCGTCCAAACACGTCGAACAACTGGAATTGCACCTTGTAGGCATTGGCCCCAGTCTGTGTCACTCGACCGATAATGACTGCCTCCACGCCAAGGATGGACCAGTCGTCAAAGTCGACTTTGACGCCTTCGGTCGGTTTTTGCAGCATATCGCGGATGGCAATCGGCGCGAATCGGCCACTGCGCGTCAAGTCGTTGCTGATCACCTCGGCAATGTCGAGCGGCACGTCTGATGCATTACCCACCCAGCCAAACGGTACCACGGCGACCGGCGTCCTGTGTCCGGCGCCTTGCGTGATTTCAATATCGAGCTCGGCTCGTGCAGAACCGAGCGGCATCGATACGAGTAGAAGAAAAAATACTGAAATGGCGAATCTGTGCACAGTTGCCTCGTCGATGGAAATATCAGGGCCTATTGTTCAGGTCTGAAAGTAAACCGCAAGTTGCGATCGAAAAGATTTGGATTGGAGGGTATCGGCAATGGCGATGCCTTCTCGATTGCAGCTATGATAGAACGCCGCACAGCCGCATCACCATTGCATGTCAGGATCGATACGCTGACGACGGCACCACCGGGCAATTGCTGCACGCGCACCTCACACTTCAGTTCGGGCTGTGAGCTCGCTGGCTTGATCCAGTGACGCACTACTTTTTGCTGAATAGCAAACTGATAAGCAGCCAACTCACCGGCGTCCACTGCGGCGAAGCGATTGGACTCCGCATCGATTTCGACCTGTCTGGCCGTGGACTCAGCTTCGCGTCGGAGGCGCAGGTTCTCCAACCGCTGTCGCTCGATCTCCTCTTCGCGTTTGCGCTCGGCATCCAGCCGGCGGCGCTCCTTTAGCGCTTCCTCATCAGCTTGCCGCTTGCGTTCTACCGCCTCGGCGCGACGTTTGCGCTCAGCTTCTTGCTCCGCAATACGGCTGAGCCGTTGCCGCTCAATTTTCGCGTCCTGCTGTCGTTTCAGTTCCTCGGCGTCAATTCGCTGTTGCTCACTTATAGACTGCTCGAATGGCACCTCTTTGACTGTTGGTGGAATAACGACGGCATTATCGGTAACCAGCGTGCCTTTGATTGCGAGCGGCATGGCCAGCGTGGTTCGCTCGCCGAAATCGAGCACGACAAAAAGCGATCCGAACATCACGATGTGCAGTAATACCGCGAGTGTAACGGGAACCAGGTATTCATTTTGTTGAAGCACTTGGCGCAACTTTATTCGGGTACTGGATAAGTATCCAAAGGATCTGTGATGAATCCGACCTCTGTAGCGCCACCTTGTTGCAATAACACCATCGCACCGACAACGTTGCCGTACGGGACCGAGCGATCCGCTTTTACGAGTATCGGCGTATTGGGCCGGTTACGAAGTACTGCGCCGACTCTCGCCACCACGTCTTTGGCCGACGCAGGTTGATCTTCGTCATCACCGACATTGACGTATAAATTGCCTTCAGCGTCGACGCTTAGTATGAGCGGCGGGTGGTCGGGCACGTCCGGAATGGGTTCAGCGCCTGCTTTCGGCAATTCCACCTTGATGCCCTGGGTCAGCATCGGGGCTGTGACCATGAAAATGACGAGCAACACGAGCATCACGTCGATATAGGGCACGACGTTGATCTCGCTCATGAGTTTGCGCTTTTGCAGTGGTGTCCGCATGTCAGTCTCCTGTCGGATTCTGCGCATGCCGCTGCAGGATGCTCGAGAATTCCTCGCCAAAGGCGTCGTAACGATATTCGAGGCGCACGACCTTGTCAGCGTAGCGGTTGTAGGCGATGACGGCCGGTATCGCGGCAAACAGGCCCATGGCGGTCGCTACCAGCGCCTCGGCAATCGGCGGTGCAACGGTGGCGAGCGTTGCTGTTTGCACATTGCCGAGTCCCATGAACGCATTCATGATGCCCCAGACGGTACCCAACAAACCAACATACGGACTGGTTGAGCCAATTGTCGCAAGCGTTGCCAGGTCTTGCTCCAGGCGGTCGACCTCACGCATCTGTGCCACGCGCATTGCCCGACGACACTCGTCGATCAGCTTGTCCGGGTTCGTATCGCCCTCCTTCATGGCACGATTGAATTCACGGAAACCCGCCTCAAACATGCTGGCCATGCCGATTGTGCCGCCGCGTTTGCTCGTCGCACTGCGATACAATGAATTCAGATCGCCGCCAGACCAGAAACTCGCCTCAAATTTGTCCGACGCATCTTTCGTGCGCCGAATCAGGCGACGTTTAGTGAAAATAATGCTCCACGACATGACAGACGCGCCGACCAACAGGATAATTACGAGTTGTACCGGCAGGCTGGCATGCAGCATCAGGGCGACGACGGACATGTCAGGTGTCATAATTTTCTTTCCTCCATTTGCTACCTAGCCTGGATTATTCATCGTAGGACAACGGCAAGCCCGCCGACAATTCTGCGGCCGGCGGCGTCAAGCCAAGGTGCCGGTAGGCATTCTTGTTTGCTACCCTGCCGCGCGCGGTGCGCATCATGAAACCTTGCTGAATCAGGTAAGGCTCGATGACGTCCTCAATGGTGCCACGCTCCTCGCCGACCGCAGCAGCGAGGCTGTCGATGCCGACTGGACCGCCGTCGAATTTCTCGATAATGGTCCGCAACAGGCGACGATCCATGGCGTCGAAACCGTTTGGATCGACCTGCAACATGTCCATCGCGCTAATCGCCACCTTGCCCGTCACAACGCCGTCAGCGCGCACCTCGGCGAAATCACGAGCCCGGCGCAACAGGCGATTCGCAATGCGCGGCGTGCCGCGCGCGCGCGTCGCTATCTCGATCGTTCCCTCGTCGTCTACCGGCAGATCGAGAATGCCTGAAGTCCGCCGCACGATGGCCTGCAGATCTTCGCTTGAGTAGAAGTCCAGGCGTTGTACGATGCCAAAACGATCCCGTAACGGTGACGTCAGCAATCCTGCTCGTGTCGTCGCACCAACAAGCGTGAATGGCGGCAAGTCCAGCTTGATCGATCGTGCCGCCGGCCCTTCGCCGATCATGATATCGAGCTGGAAGTCCTCCAATGCCGGGTACAGGATTTCTTCAACGATGGCGCTCAAGCGGTGAATCTCATCAACGAATAGCACGTCATTCGCTTCCAGATTGGTGAGAATTGCTGCCAGATCACCCGGCCGCTCGAGTACCGGTCCCGACGTCTGGCGCAGATTGACACCCATCTCTTTGGCGATAATATGTGCGAGCGTCGTTTTTCCAAGTCCCGGCGGGCCAAAAATGAGGACGTGATCGAGCGCTTCACCGCGCTTGCACGCCGCCTCGATGAATATCGACATTTGCTGCTTGACGTCAGCTTGCCCGATGAATTCAGACAAGGTCCCTGGCCGAATGGACCGGTCAAACGCCCGGTCCTCGGCACGCGGCTCGGCACTGCTTAGTCGCTCATGCTCGATGGCGGTCATCGCCTATTGCCCCGCTTGCCGAAGCGCGAGTCGAATGATGTCCTCAGCCGACCTGTCATCAACGTCCAAATTGCCAATCAACCTGTTTACCTCGTGAGCCTTGTAGCCTAGCGCGATCAGGGCATCGACAGCCTCGCTCTTCGGGTTGGCCTGTAGTGAAATTTTCGTCGAATCCGCTAACGCCTGCGTGGCGTCGATTTTGTCGCGCATTTCGATGATCAGGCGCTCAGCCGTTTTTTTACCAACGCCGGGAATCTTGACGAGCATTGCCGCATCCTCAACCTTGATGCAGCGTTGGAAATCAGCGACGCTCATCGTCGAGAGAATGGCCAGCCCCATTTTAGCGCCAACGCCTGATATGCGCAGCAGCGTACGAAACAGGCTGCGTTCGACGTCCGTCATGAAGCCGTAAAGAATTTGCGCGTCCTCGCGAACCAGCATATGCGTATACAGAAACAATTCTGCGCCAATCGTCGGCAATTCAAGAAATGTCGACATCGGCGTTTCTATTTCGTAGCCCACTCCCTGGCATTCAACGACGATTCGCGGCACCTGTTTCGATTCCAATCGGCCGCGTAGAGAACCGATCATCGCAAGCTCGCAATGGCCAGACTATTGTCCAGCCGTAATTTCAGAGCATGTTGGTGGCCGTGGCATAGTGCGGTGGCCAGAGCATCGGCCGCATCAGACGACGGTACCCCATCAAGACGCAAAAGTGCGACGACCATATGCTGGACCTGCGCCTTGCTGGCCGCTCCGGTGCCGACGACGGCCTGCTTGATTTCGCGCGGCGCATACTCGAATACGTCGACATCAAATGCGAACGTCGCACACAGCGCAGCCGATCTGGCATGGCCGAGTTTTAACGCGCTGCCCGCATTACGCGCCATAAAGACCGTCTCAATCGCCACAATATCGGGTTGATACTGTTGCACGATTTCGCCAACAGCAACAAAAATTTTCTTGAGGCGCTCGGCGAACGACCCGTCAAGGCTCCTGACCGTACCACTCGCGACATAGGTTGGCCGATCGCCATCAAAGTCGAGCACGCCAAACCCCGTTATTCGGGAACCGGGATCGATGCCAAGTATGCGTTGCTTGTCGGTCACAGTCATCGGTTAATGGCCGCCTCAGAGTTGCTTCAGTATTTCGTCAGATATATCAGCATTGCTATAGACCTGCTGCACATCGTCAATATCTTCGAGCATTTCAAGCATTTTGATCATCGACGCTGCCTCTTTGCTGTCGAGCTGCGAACTCGTCGATGCCCGCATGGTCAGCTGTGCAGATTCCGGCTCGAAGCCCAGTTCGAGCATTTTGTCTCTGACGTCCTCAAACTCGCCCGGGTCGGTCAGGACTTCAATTGTCTTATCGGCATCAACTATGACGTCCTCGGCACCGGCCTCGATCGCCGCATCCATGATCTTGTCTTCATCACTGTCAGCCGCAAACAGCAGTTGCCCCACATTATTGAAGAGGTAATTCACGGAACCGTCGGCACCGAGATTGCCACCAAACTTGGAAAAAGCATGCCGAACATCGGCCACGGTCCGGTTACGATTATCGGTCAGACAATCGATGATCACAGCGGTGCCGCCCGGCCCATAGCCCTCGTACCGTATCTCCTGGTATTCAATACCTTCGAGATCACCTGAACCGCGCTTGATCGCACGCTCGATATTGTCCTTGGGCATGCTTTGTGTTTTGGCTTTGTCGACCGCGAGTCGCAGGCGCGGATTGGCAGCGATTTCCCCGCCGCCCATGCGCGCAGCTACCGTGATTTCGCGAATCAGCTTTGTAAACAGCTTGCCGCGTTTTTTATCCTGAGCGCCCTTGCGGTGTTGAATGTTCGCCCATTTACTGTGTCCTGACATGATTTATTGCTTTGCCTAAACAAAACTGGGACGGCCCAGGCCAAAATCTGCGCGTATGATAACGGTTATTGACAGTCCGGACTATGCATTGAAGTAGCGCGAAATGTCGGTTTCGAATCAGGAAAAACCCACGGACAGCGTCGATCAGGCAGACGTTGTCGCTGTGACACAGCAGTTTCTCGACACCTTGCCGAAAGATGCGAGCACAACCGCGGCAATCAGCGAAGGACGTGAGATTGCCGCGATTGTCGACCTGTTGGGATTGTCGCCCAAATTGATCGCAGCAGTCCGCATCTACCCACTGGTACGAGATCGTGCCTTAGACATTAAATTATTAAATAACAGTGGGTTAAATGATCTTTCTCAAATTATTATTGATTTAGTCCAACTCGGTCGATTCACTTTGCCCGCCGATTGGCAACCGGGTGAGGCTCTCGCCGTTGAGCAATCCGAGGCGTTGCGCAAGATGCTGCTCGCGATTGTTGCCGATGCCCGGCTCGTACTCATTCGTGTCGCCGAACAACTGTATCGGCTCCGGCGCGCCAAGAAGTCGCCACGACAGGAACAAAAAGCCCTTGCGATCGAAACCCGGGAGATTTACGCGGCGCTCGCGAACCGTCTTGGCGTAGGGCAACTTAAATGGGAACTTGAAGATCTGTCTCTTCGCTACCTCGATCCGGAAACATACAAAAGTATCGCCAAATCCCTGAAGGAAAAACGCGTCGAGAGGGAGGCATATATCGAGGACGTCATATCTCTATTGCAGGCCGAACTCGACCAGCAGGGAATACGCGCCAAAATTACAGGGCGACCGAAACACATTTACAGCATCTGGCGGAAAATGCAGCGTACGGACCGCGGCCTCGATACACTTTATGATATTCGCGCCGTTCGCATCCTCGTCGACGACGTCAAAGACTGCTACGCAGCACTTGGGAGTGTGCACAATCTCTGGTCATACCTGCCCGGCGAATTTGACGATTATATTGCCAACCCCAAAGACAACGACTACCAATCATTGCATACGGCCGTAGTCGGTCCAAAGGGCAAGACAGTTGAAGTGCAGATACGCTCTCACGACATGCACCGACAGGCCGAACTTGGAGTCGCCGCGCATTGGCGATACAAGGAAGGCGGCGCGTCTACAGCGGCTTTCGATCATAAGATTCGATTTTTGCGCCAATTGCTCGATCCCGCAGCGGTTGGCGAGGACCTGCTTGCACAGATTCGCGATGACGTGTTCGAGGATCGCATCTATGCCGTCAGCCCCAAGGGAGACGTTGTCGAATTGCCGGCCAAAGCGACACCGCTGGATTTTGCCTATCACGTGCACACCCAGGTTGGTCACCGTTGCCGCGGTGCCAAGGTCAATGGGCGAATCGTGCCGCTGACCTATGAAATCCGCAACGGCGACCAGATTGAAATTATTACGGGCAGCCAATCCCGTCCGAGCCGCGACTGGTTGAGTCCGAAACTCGGCTTCCTCGCAGGTGCTCGTTCTCGCGCGAAAGTTCGCAACTGGTTTCGCCAGCAAGATCGTGATCAACACCATCATCAAGGGCGGGAAATCCTCGAGCGGGAGTTGACGAGGCTCAACGTCCGCAACGTAGCAACAGATGATATCGCCAGACAATTAAAACAGAAAAATACGGATGCGTTGTATGTGATGTTGGGCGCGGGAGACTTGACCTCGGCATCAATTGCGACAGCGTTGCAACACCTGCGCGGCACCGAACTCCCGGACAAACTACACAAAAGACGCCGGCGACCACGCCGCGAAAAGACGAGCAGCGCCGTTGCCATCAGCGGTATCGGTGACTTGATGTCAAACTTTGCACGCTGCTGCCGACCTGTGCCGCCCGAAGCTGTTGTCGGTTACGTCACGCAGGGCCGTGGCGTGAGTATTCACCGACAGGACTGCCGCAATTTTCTCGATTTGAACCAACGGCACCCCGAACGCATTGTCGAGGTCAGCTGGGGTCACTCCGAATCGGCAACCTACCCTGTCGATCTCACTCTGCGCGCATTTGATCGCACCGGACTGCTGCGCGACATCACTACGGTACTCGCGGACGAGAAAGCCAGCATTACCGAATTGACGACGCACACCGACAAGAAAACACTGCAAACAGTCATGGATATCAGTATTGAAATTCGGGATTTGCCAAGTTTGAGTTCAGCGATCACTCGACTCGAGCAAATACCCAATATTGTATTAGTCAAACGCAAAGCCTGAACACGCGTTCACTGTACGCACCTGTCAATCTACAGTCTTGTGAATCCCCATATGCGTGGACCCCCGGTCATAATATTCAGTTACTATCCGAGTGGCCCACGCCGAGAATAATAAGAGGAGCCTGCATGCAGGAAATGGTTAATACATTGAATGACATTGTGTGGAGTCAGGCACTGATCTTCCTGTGCCTTGGCACCGGTCTGTTCTTCTCGGTACAGACCCGTTTCGTCCAGGTGCGCCTGTTTCGCGAAATGATTCACCTGCTATTCTCAGGCAAAGAATCGAAACGTGGTATTTCCTCTTTTCAGGCATTGGCTGTGTCGCTTTCCGGGCGCGTGGGTACCGGCAATATCGCAGGTGTCGCTGCAGCAATCGGATTTGGCGGCCCCGGCGCCGTTTTCTGGATGTGGGTTGTGGCATTTCTCGGCGCATCAACCGCTTACATCGAATCGACGCTTGGCCAGATATACAAAGAGGAAGATGAAGGCCAATTTCGCGGCGGACCAGCCTACTACATTGAAAAAGCGATGGGCCAGAAATGGTACGCGTGGATTTTCGCGATCACGACGATTATCGCGGTTGGCGTACTACTGCCCGGAGTGCAGTCGAATAGCATCGGCAATGCTGCAGAACTCGCATTTGGCGGTCACAACACAGTTGACACATTTTTTGGCACGATCAGCTATACCAAACTCATTGCTGCCGCCACTGTCGTCACGATACTCGGCATCATTATCTTCGGTGGCGTAAAACGCATCGCACATGTCACGCAAGTCGTGGTGCCGGTGATGGCACTGGGCTACATCGTCATGGCGATCGTTATCGTTGGGATACACATTGCAGACCTTCCGGGTATCCTCTCGATGATCATCACGGACGCATTTACTCCGATGGCAGGCGTTGGCGCCGCCATTGGCTGGGGCGTTAAACGCGGTGTGTACTCGAACGAAGCCGGTCAGGGCACCGGCCCGCATGCAGCGGCCGCTTGCGAAGTACAACACCCCGCACAACAAGGCCTGGTGCAGGCGTTTTCAGTTTACATCGATACCTTGTTTGTTTGTTCTGCCACGGCCTTCATGATCCTGATTACCAATCAGTACTACGTCACCGGAGTTGAAGCGGCCGTGAGTGGAGGCATGCTCGCATCGGACATTCAGGCGAACAGCCCGGCATTTACGCAGCTTGCACTCGAGAGTGTAATGGGCGGATTCGGCAAAATATTCGTCGCAATCGCGCTATTCTTTTTCGCGTTTACAACACTGCTAGCTTACTACTACATCGCCGAAACCAATGTTGCCTACATTCGGCGTACGTTTCGATTTCCGGGCGAGCTGACAATTCTCAAGTTCGTATTAATGGCATCGGTTTTCTACGGCACGATTCGGACGGCCGATCTTGCCTGGGGACTCGGTGACATCGGCGTCGGCCTCATGGCGTGGCTCAATATCGTCGCCATCCTGATCCTGTTCTTCATGAGCCGGCCCGCGATCAAGGCGCTCAAAGACTACGAGGCACAGCGCAAAGCCGGTGTGACAGAGTACAGCTTCGATCCCGAGGCGCTGGGCATCAAGAACGCCGATTTTTGGACCAAACGCAACGGCGATTAGCACCTGCGACCGGGGACGCATCGGGGGAATCGCCCTTTCGTGGCTCTCGCACATCCCTGTGCTCCACGACATTAGGTCATCCTGACCGTCGGCGGGCCCCTGCAATAACGACCCGAAATTGACTGTTTTCCGTGAAAAAACATGGAGTTAATGTATACTGTACATAACTACAGGTCGTTGAAAAAGCTGGAGGAACCCATGGCCACGGCACTCGCAAGCATCGGTCCAACGACATCACCGGGTCGTGAAAAGAGCGAACGCCTGGGTGCCGAAATCAGCCGAACTGTGCCGTTACCTCTATGCCGCCGAGCACCGCTTGTTGACGCTGATTCGCGAGTTCGATGCACACCAGGGCTGGGAATGGCTGGGCTTTCATACCTGCGCTCACTGGCTCAACTTCAAGTGCGGTATCGACATGAATACGGCCCGGGTGCGTGTGGCGCATGCGCTGGGCAAGCTGGCGAAGATGGATGCACGCTTTGCCAGCGGTGCACTCAGTTACTCCAAGGTACGGGCCATGACGCGCATCGCGGATGCGTCCAATGAAGACTTTCTGCTCATGATCGCCAGGCACGGCACGGCCTATCATGTCGAAAAGCTCGTCTCCAAGTACCGCCGTGCCAAGCGTCTGCAGGATACCGAGGTCGCCAGGGAAAATTACGACAATCGTAAGCTGGACTATCACTACGACTGCGATGGTTGTCTTGTCATCCAGGGCCGTTTCCCGGCCGAACAAGGG
>JACZSM010000016.1 GCA_022574185.1 Pseudomonadota bacterium | reverse complement strand
ATCGCGTCAGATCGAAAACCTGCATGCCGTGTGCACCCGCACCATCGGCGACGATGTCGCGAACGGCACCGGCCGGTATTCCGTAGTCGGCGCCAATGACCAGCAGCGACCCATCAGCCTGACGCAATAGCAGTTTCGTCTGCGTGCCAAACCACATGCGGCCATGATGATCCTCGGCGATGGACCACACAGTTTCGGAATCGGGGGTCGTCTGCAATCGATAGTGACGAAATCGATCACCAAGGAAACGGATCAGGTGCGATTTGCTGGAGAGCCACAACGAGTTCTCACGATCGACGAATAGCGAGGTGATTTCGTCCAGGCCAGAGTAGCGGCGCACGGGTTCGTTGCTGGCTCCCGATGTCTGTCCATCGCCTCTGAAACTGAAGAGTTCGCTCATCGTCGTAACCCAGATACGTCCATTGTGGCCTGGCACGATGTCGATGATTTCCTCGTCAGTCTCGATCTTTACATATGGGGCGAACTCGCCGTTGCGCCAGGTGCCGACCTGTCCATCGGCGTCAACCACCCATAGCGTTCCCAATGCATCGATACTCACGTGCCTGATTGACTCTGCAAGCAATACGAGTCGCGGCTCGCTATCTGTCACCAACCGGTACAGACCCGTGGTGGATGCAACCCACACGGCACTAGTCGAAACAACGAGATTGGTCGCGCCGATGCTTGCGCTACCGGCAATCGCATCGAAGCGGAATCCTTCGTCCTGAGCCTTGATTTCGAGAATGTCCGCGCCCTCTACGACGACGAAAATCCGTTCTCCGACCGACTCGATAGCCGTGATCACTTGGTCCTGGTCACCCATCGGCTTGATATCGTGCACGATGCGGGCACCCTGGATAACGGTAATTCCACCCTTGACGTCACCAACCCAGAGTGTGTTATTCGAGTCAACGTGTAGCGCCGTCAACGAGTTGGTCGGCAGGCCATCGGCTATGGTGTATTGATCGAAGTCCTTGCCGTCATAACGATTCAGACCGCGCGCCGTTGTAAACCACAGGTAACCTGCCCGGTCCTGCTCAATGTCGTAAACCTCGGACTGCGTGAGTCCGTCAAGAACCGAGTAGTTGCGAAACGGCGCTGCGGCCGAGCCCTGCGCATCCAACGCCATCGCCAGCTGCGGCAAAGTCAGCAATATCAGCAGAATTGAACGAACGGTGATTCGCTTCTTCACTCTTTGAACTCAATAAAATCAATAGCTTACCAATCTGCTTATCGGCAGATTCAAGGAATTCTTTAGGCGGAGAAACATCAAATCCCTGCGTGGTTCGACCACCAGGTCAGGTCAGGCTAGCGCATCATCCGTTCGCGGCCGCGGCCGCCCACGCTTCGATCGTCGAGCCCTCAGCAGCGAGCTTCTGCAGCAACGGCGCCGGCGTCCAGTTGGCGGCGCCGAATCGATCACGAAACTCCGTTACGCGTGCGAGCACTTTGTCGAGACCCACCGCGTCGGCGTAGTGCATGGGTCCGCCTCGCCATGCCGGAAACCCATAGCCGTAAACATAGACGACGTCTATGTCACTGGGTCGTTGCGCAATGCCCTCCTCCACGACCCTGAGGCCCTCATTGACGAGTGAGTAAATGAGACGGTCGACGATTTCGTCCGCGTCGATCTCGCGTCGTTCAACATCGAGGGCTTTGGCCGCCTGAACGATCACTTCAAGTACAACAGGATCCGACGACTTCACGCGCGTCTCGGCATCATATGTATAGAATCCTGCGCCGCTTTTTTGACCGAGTCGGCCCATCTCGACCAGTGCATCCGACACACGAAAGCTTTTCGGATCGCCGCGTTCATCAATCGCCAGCGCTTCGCGCGCCTTGTAACCCACGTCGAGGCCCGCAAGATCGCCGACACTGATGGGTCCCATCGCCATGCCCCATTCCTGCATCGCAGCATCGACACGCTCGGGTGTACTGCCTTCAATCAGACACAGCTGACCCTCGCGAAAATAAGGCTGCAACATGCGGTTACCGATAAAGCCGTAACAAACGCCTGACATCACCGGAATTTTGCGAATCTTTTTGCCGAGCGCCATGCAGGTCGCGAGCACGTCGTCTGCCGTCTTCTCACCACGCACAACCTCGAGCAATTTCATGATATGAGCCGGACTGAAGAAATGCAGTCCGATCACATCCTCGGGACGATCGGTCGCTGCCGCAATCTCGTCGACATCCTGGTAAGACGTATTGGTCGCAAGAATGGCGCCATCTTTACAGCACTTGTCGAGCCGCGCGAAGATGTCCTGCTTCAGCTTCGGGTCTTCAAAAACGGCCTCTATGACCAGGTCGCATTGGGCCAGCGCAGCATAGTCCGTCGTACCGGAAATCAATTCCCGGCAGGCCGTGGCCTGTGACGCAGAAAGTTTGCCACGCTTGACACTGCCATCGTAATTGCGATCGACGATCGACAAACCGCGAGCCAGCGCCGCATCGTTGATCTCCAGCATCACTACCGGAAAATCCGCATTGGCAAAAGTCATCGCGATGCCGCCGCCCATCGTGCCGCCGCCAATGATGCCGACCTGTTTGATCTCGCGGCGCGGTGTCTCTCGCGGCAAGCCTCGAATTTTCGCCGCTGTACGCTCGGCAAAAAATACATGCCGCAGCGCGTTCGACTGCGACCCCCGCATCAGCTCTAAAAACAGTTCGCGCTCTTGCGCCAGGCCTTCGGCGAAAGGCAAGGTCAAGGCCGCCTGCACGGACTCGAGCATTTTCAACGGCGCAATCTGTCCCCGCGCCCGCCTGGCGAGAGTCGTTCGGAGCTCGTCGAAAAGACTGCTGTCGACGGGATCGACGTCTAATTCACTTACCCGGCGAACCGGAGCACCGGCAGCCAGCAATTCATTTGTGTAGGCCAATGCGGCCTCGCGCAATTCGCCCGACACGACCTTGTCAACCAGGCCGAGCTCGGCAGCTCGCGCCGCTGTAATGGGTTTGCCGCTTGCCATCAGGTCCACAGCCGCTGCGACCCCGGCGAGCCGCGGAATACGTTGCGTACCGCCGGCACCAGGAAACAGGCCGAGTTTGACTTCGGGCAGGCCTATGCTGGCGCTATCGAGTGCAATTCGATAATGGCAAGCCAAAGCCGTTTCGAAGCCGCCACCCAATGCCGTACCGTGCAATGCAGCCACGACGAGCTTATCCGAGGCTTCGATTTCGTTGAGCAGGTCGGGCAGGAACGGCTCCTGAGGCGGCTTGCCGAATTCGCTGATGTCCGCACCCGCACTAAACGTACGGCCTGCACAGCATATCAATACCGCCTTCGAGTCATCGGCCCGCGAGGCGCGAATAGCATCGAGAATTCCGGCCCTCACGGCCTGCGACAATGCATTGACGGGCGGGTTATCAATCGTGATAACGCCGACGGTTTCGACGAGTTCGTAGCTCACGCGTGAATTCATGGAGGCCCCTTTAGTAATTCGGGACAGTTTACTTAATTGCTACTGCACAGCCTGATTTAAATAAACTGTCGCGGCAATTCTGGTAGCATCCTCAGGCCATGTACGGCCAACTCATAGAACAAGCAGAAAAATATCTCAGGTCTCTGTATGTGCAGGACAGCATTGCCGCGCAATTGAAACGCATGCTCGCCGAACTGCTTGCCACTGGCGAATCCAACGCCGATTCGGCGTGCCGGGCCCTGAAGCTCAGTCGCCGGACATTGCAACGTCGGCTCAGGGCCGAACAGACGAGCTATCAAAAAGTGCTGCACGAGGTCCGCGCCGTGCTCGCCGTCAATTATCTCAGTGACGAGCGTCTGCAAGCGCTTGAAGTTGCGATGCTGCTGGGTTATTCCAACATCAGCTCGTTCACGACAGCGTTCAAGTCCTGGTACGACATGCCGCCCGTCGAATACCGGCAAAAAGTCCTCACCCCGCACGCATAAGCTGCAGGAGCCCGCTTGACCTGTAGGAGCCCGCCATGCGGGCGATGTCGACCGACAGGAATAGCACTGGAGTGATCGCCCGCATGTCTCGATCCCGCTTGACGGGAGCGGGCTCCTACAAATAAAGCGGAATCCGAGCGGAGCAGCGCTGCGACGCAGGACGTCGAAGCGACATTAAGCTCGAGGAGCTACCGTGTCGGGGCCGCCGTATGAACATCGTGCCAATCGCCCGCAAGTCTGGATCCCGCTTGACGGGAGCGAGCACGTACGTTCAGAACGGTAGATTCGCCTCCACGACCTCCCACTTGCCGTCGACGACCTGGTAAAGATTCAGGAAGTCGCCGCCCTGGTGCTTGGTCGGGCTGAACGACAACGACGGGCCGCCGAAAGGGTCCTCGTAGCGATCAATATTCTCCAATGCCGCAAGCACTTTCTCGATAGTGATGTCGGGGCCTGCGGCTTCGAGCGCCCGCACGGCCAGATCCGCGATGACATAGCCGATCTGTGCCTGCGGCGCCGGTTCTTCGCCGAAGGCCTGCCGGTAATCCTGATACCAGCGGCCAACCCAGGAATCGCGCTGAGCCTCAAACTCGTAATCCGGGAGGTAAAAAGATGCTGCGGTATAGAAACCGTTCATGCGTCCGTCAGGTGCCTGCGCAACTGCAGGAAGATACGGCACCATATTGCCGACAATCGGTGCATCCCAACCGGCGTTTCTCGCCGTCGTGTAGATCGCGATGGAATCCTTGATAAACGGGCCAAGCACCAGCATCTCGCAACCCGAATTCTTGATGGCCGTGACGGTGCCGATAAAATCCGTCTCGGTCGGCTTGTGGCTCCCGCGGTAGGCGACCTCAAGCCCCAATTCTTCGACTGCCTGCTCGAATCCGATGCCGATTTCGGCGCCATAGTCCGTTGCGAGCGTCTGCAGGCAGACTGTGTGGATATCGTGCTTTTTCGTCATATAGACGATCGCACCGCGTGCCTGGTCGCGATAACTGACAAAGTAGCTGAATTTCATCGGGTGCAAGGGCTCGTACATTGACACAGCGGCTGACACCGGAAAAAGATTCGGCACGCCAGCTTCGAACATGCGCGGCATCACGGCATTGTTCATGGGCGTACCCATGGCGCCGATCATGAAAAAGATCTTGTCAACGTTGAGCAGTTTGTTGGTGGCCTTGACCGCCACAGGTACCTGGTACTGACTGTCTTCGACGACCAGTTTGATCATTCGACCATGAATGCCACCCGCGTCATTTGCCTGGCCGAAGCGCATGCGCATGCCATTCGTTGTCGGCACACCCCATATCGCGAGCTGCCCCGACAAATCGGTATGCGAACCCAGCGTAATCGTGTTGTCGGTGATGCCTCGAGGCAGGTCGCTCGTCGAGCTGTCGTCACCGCCACCGCAACCGGACAGCAGTAACGCCGCAAACATAATGACTATCTTCATAAAACCATTCCCCATCTGCGCGTGCGAACTCTAGTACATGCTGGCGATAAGATCAGCATACTTTTCGCTGACGAAACTGCGTTTGAGTTTCATCGTTGGCGTCAGCTCATCGTCTTCGGCCGTCAGTAACACATCGATCAGCCTGAATTTCTTAATCTGCTCCACTTGTGAAAATGCGTCATTGACTCGTTCAACCTCGCCATGGATCAGGCCGACGATCTCCGGCCGCGCGCACAAAGATCGGTAGTCGGTAAACGGCACCGCGTGAGTCTGTGCGTAGTGTTCGACATTTTCCTGATCGATCATGACCAGACAGGTGAGATACTTGCGCCGGTCACCGATTACCACAGCATCGGCTATAAACGGCGAGAATTTAAGGTCGTTTTCGATCAACGACGGTGTGATGTTCTTGCCGCCGGCCGTAATAATGATGTCCTTGAGGCGGTCGGTGATCGTCAGATTGCCCTCATCGTCAAGATGCCCGACATCCCCGCTATGCACCCAGCCGTCGACAATCGTTTCGGCCGTTTTTTCCGGCAGATTCAGGTAACCGTCGAATTGACCAATCGAGCGAATCATTATTTCGCCATCGTCGGCAATCTTGATGTCGACACCGCGAAATGCCGGGCCGACCGTGCCATGACGAAACACGCCGGCACGCGTCGACGTCACGATACCGGTCTCGGTCTGGCCGTAAAGCTCATCGATCGACAAGCCCAGTGCCAGGTACCACTTCAGCAGTGACCCCGAAATAGGCGCAGCACCCGACGCCATCGCGCGCGCCCGATTGAGTCCGAGCAACTTTTTGATATTGCGAAACACGAACAGGTCGGCGACCTGAAATAATAGCCGGTCGAGCATCGACAGCGGCTTGTTCGCAATGAGTTTTTCAGCGCGCCGCATGCCTGCGGCGAGCGCCAGCTCATACGCTTTTCGGCCCAACCAGGTAGCTTCGGACATCGCAGTGATCACGCGTGAGTAAAATTTTTCCCAGACGCGCGGCACGCCGAACACGTAAGTCGGCGACAACTCCTGGATGTCCTGCGCGATCGTCTCGGGGCTCTCGGCGAAGTTGATCGTCGCTCCATGAGCAATAGGCAACCAGCCTGAAAAAATTCGTTCCGCAACATGACTGAGCGGCAGGTACGTTAAAATTTCGTCCGTGTCACCCTGGCGCACGTAGTCGGGCGCAATTTGCATCTGAAACAATATGTAGCGTTGCGATAACATCGCGCCTTTCGGCGGGCCCGTAGTGCCCGATGTATAAATCAGGATCGCAAGATCGTCCGCGTTGCCACGGTCAACGATCTGTTCAATCAATCTTAAGTGGTTGCGGCCGAATTCGCGGCCAATTTCGGTCAGCTGCTCTATTGCCTGCACTTTGTCGTGTTTGAAGTCGCGTAAGCCCCTGGAATCGAATACATAGACCCTCTCGATTGCCGGTAGCTCGGCTTCAATCTCGAGGAACTTGTCGAGTTGCTCCTCATCTTCAACGAACAGAAACCGGCATCGTGAATCCAACAGCGTGTGTTGCACCTGAGCATATCGATAGGTCGGGTAAATACCATTGACGACCCCGCCTGCCAGTGCGGCACCGACATCGGTAAACAACCACTCTTTACAATCTTCGCTGAGGATCGACACGACGTCACCTCGCTCGAGTCCTGACGCGAGCAAACCGTGTGCGATATCCAGGGCGTAGGCCCGATAGTCGTTCCAGGTATAGCTTTGCCAGATGCCGAAGTCCTTTTCACGCATCGCGATCTTGTCGCCTCGCTGCGCCGATTTTTTCAAGAACAGGCGTGGCAGTGTGTCGCAGCCATCGATCGTTACGTCAGCAGTCCTCATCGCCAGGTTTTCCGTTTCTTCCAGCGCCTGCGTCCGCGAATGCCTGCATCCTTCTTGCCGAGGTAAAACTCCTTGATGTCTGCGCTCTCGAGCAGCTCATCGCTGGGCCCGTCCATGACCATGCCGCCGACTTCCATCACGTAGCCGCGTGCCGACACGCGCAACGCCGCATTCGCATTCTGCTCAACGAGAAGGATCGTCAGTCCCTGCTCACGATTGAGTCGGGCAATGATGGCGAAGATCTCGTCGACGAGCGTCGGTGACAAGCCGAGTGACGGCTCATCGAGCAACAACAACTTCGGTCTCGCCATGAAGCCACGGCCGATTGCGAGCATTTGTTGCTCACCACCGGACAGGTAACCCGCCATCCGCGTTTTAAGACCCCTTAGCCCTGGAAAATAGTCGTACACGGTATCGACATCGGCAGCCACGGCGTCCCTGTCACTGCGGTTGTATGCACCCATCGCGAGATTTTCTGCAACACTGAGGAACGGGAATACCTCCCTGCCCTCCGGGACATGTGCAATACCGAGCCGGGCCACCCAGTCCGGGTCGCGACACTGTATTTCGACGCCACCAAACAAGACCTGTCCTTTACGGCTGTCGAGTGCCCCCGAAGCCGTTTTGAGTAAGGTTGTCTTGCCCGCTCCATTCGCGCCGAGTACCGTGACGATCTCGCCTTCGTCAACATGCAGGCTGACGCCGCGAATGGCCATGATCGGGCCATAGTAAGTCTCGATGTTACGCAATTCGAGCAGCGGTATCGTCACGCTGCCGCTCCAAGGTAGGCATGTTGCACCTCGACGTTGTCGCGAATTTCATCTGGCGTACCGATCGCGATCACCTTGCCGTTGTTGATCGCCAGCACCCGATCGGCGACTCGCGCGACGAGATTCATGTCGTGCTCCACCATGACGATCGTGACGCCGAGATCGTGCTTGATGTCCTCGAGCCAAAACGACACGTCGTCGGTCTCTTCGGTATTCAGACCTGATGCCGGTTCGTCGAGCAGTAGCAGAGTCGGTTCGGCACAGAGTGCGCGGGCAAGCTCGACATTCTTGCGGGCACCATAGGGCAGATCGGAAATTCGCTGGTCCCGATACCGCGCGATCTCGAGCAGATCAATGACATCTTCGACCTTGCGGCGATGCACGAGCTCATCTTTCTTCACGCCTGGCAAGAACAGGAATTCCCTGAATGGATTCGAACGCATATGGCGATGGCGGCCGACGAGCAGGTTCTGCAATACCGTTGCCTGTTCAAACAATTCTATGTTCTGAAATGTTCTACCGATTCCCATGCGCACGATGCGATGCGCCGGCAACTCAAGCAAGTCGTGCTCGCCGTAGAAAATCGACCCTGCCGTCGGCTCGTAGAAACGGCTGATGAGATTGAAGATCGTGCTCTTGCCAGCACCGTTCGGTCCGATTATTGCGAAAACCTCGCCCGGTTGCACATCGAACGATACGTCGTCAACGGCGTGCACCCCTCCAAACTCGATGGACAGGTTTCTGACTGAAAGCATCTGCGGCGTGCTCATCGCATGCGCTCCGTTTTGAGGTAGCTCTTTTGGCGCACGAACGACGCTTTGCGGTAGTAGGGAAAGGTCTCAAAGAAGAAGCGTAATTTGAGCCAGCGGCCGTAGATACCAAGCGGTTCAAAGACAATGAACAACACGATGATCGTGCCAAATAATAGCGGCTCGAGACCAGCCTTTTGACCGATCGATGGCGGCAGCACATCCTTGAGGAAGCTAATCGCCACTGGCAACACCGATACAAAAATCGCGCCGAATACCGCACCGAGAATACTGCCAAGCCCGCCCACGACGATCATAAGCAGCAACTTCAGCGACTCGAGCACACCGAATACGTCGGGCGCGAGAAAGGTAAGCTGGTGTGCGAGCAATGCACCAGCCAGCGCCGTGATTGCGGCGCTCACTCCGAATGCCTGAATTTTGACCCATTCGACATTGACGCCCAGGCTGCGCGCCGACAATTCGGAATCGCGTACGGCAATAAACGCGCGGCCCGTTGGCGCGCGGAACAGATTGGACGCGCCCCAGATGACGATGCCGGCCATCACCAGATCGACATAGTATTGTTGCCAGACCTTGGCGAGTGTTACGCCGAACACCTTGAGCGCCGGTACCGCCAGTCCGGCGTGGCCACCTGTCAGGCTTTTCCACTCACCGAATACGGTCTCAATCAATATCGCAAAGGCAAGCGTTGCGATAGCGAGATAGAACCCGTGCATCTTCGACGCTGAGCGACCGATGATCATGCCAACCAGACCAGCGATCAGAATCGTAATTAAAATCGACAGGCTGAACGGCACTGCGCGCGCCATCAGGATTGAATGTGAGTACGCGCCGATACCAAGAAACGCCGCATGACCGAAACTCACCTGGCCCGTGAACCCGGTCAGGATCATGAGCCCGATTCCGGCGATCGCGTAGACAAGCAACAGGCCGAGTTCGGCCAGGTAGTAATCCTGCAGCATTAATGGCGCGGCGAGCATAAACAAGACCACCAGGCCCACCCTGATCTTCTCGCCCGACTTTGCAAGAAATCGAACGTCGTCCTCATAGCGGGTCTTGAATAAATACTGCATCAGGCTTTCTTCTGATAGGTCTGCGAGATCAGCCCTTCGGGACGGATAAACAGAACCAGCAGCATCACGACATAGGCGGAGACGCCTTTTATCGACGGCACGTAGTAGTCGGCGAACGGTTCGATCAAACCGATCAGCAGACACCCCAGCAGTGCCCCCGGTATCGAGCCGAAACCACCGATGATGGCACCACTGAGCGCCTTGATGCCGAGGAAGCCGATCGTCGTATCGACTTGTGTGACAGGCGCAAGCAGGGCGCCGGCGGCGGCGGCGATCATCGCACCGATCGCCCATGTGAACGAGATGAGTCGCTTGACGGGAATGCCCATGTAGAAGGCAGCGAGCTGATTCTGCGATGCCGCCTGCATCGCAATGCCGACTCGCGTGCGGGCGAAGAATAAATACAGGGCCCCGACCAGCACTACAGTGGCGCCAACGATCGCGAGCCGATCCGTGCCGATTTCGATACCGCCGCCCAATGCGATGCGGCCGTCGAATGGCGTATCGAGACTCTGCGTATTCCAGCCAAAAATCATGCCGGCCAGCGAGCGGAAGATAAAGCCGAACGCGACCGTAAGAATGAAAACACTCGCCTGCGACTGGCCGATGATGCGGCGCATGATCTGCGCGTCGACGAGGTAACCGACGGCGCCGATGGACAGGCAGCCAAGCCCGAATGCGGGCCAGAATCCCCATCCCAGCACTTCGGAGAATGTGAGCACGGCGAAAGCACCGAGCATCATGAATTCACCGTGAGCGAAATTGACGACTTCGGTCGCTTTATAAATCAGGACAAAACCGAGTGCGATCAGGCCATACGCACATCCCTGAGCGATGCCGGTTATGGCCAGATGAATGACATCACTCATCGGCAGCATGAAGAGTCCCCAGGCTTTATTGTTATTTGTTGCCGAGCCTAGCCAATACGGCGCCGGAGTTGTAGTCGGCCGCCGCGAGCAATGGGATCATAGCGACTGATGCTGTGGCACTGGCCCTGTGTGCAACGAGTACAGGAATTATTTTTTACTGATTATTCAATGATTTCAAAGCTTAATGTGATTAAAATTATCCTGACTTGCTTGTTTCACAAATGCCGCTGGCATCGAATGCTCTGCCATTGGCCAGCGCTACAGGGCACAATTTAGGCTATGATGCGCGGCGCGTCGAGGAGGACCGATCATGCGTGAAAATTTACAGTTTTACATTGACGGCAAATGGGTTGATCCCGTGACGCCCAACACCCTGGACGTTATCAATCCCGCGACTGAGGAAGTATACGGACGCATCAGCCTTGGATCGGCCGCCGACGTCGATCTGGCCGTGGTGGCAGCCAGGCGCGCTGGTGAAAGCTTTGGCGTCACCACTCGCGAAGAACGCATGGACTTGATGCAATCGATCATCGACGAGTACGCCAAACGCCAGGACGAGATTGCCGAAGTGATCATGGATGAGATGGGCGCGCCCTGGGAGTTCGCGAAGACCGCACAGGCACCCAGCGGCTCGCAGCATATGAAGGCGGCGCTCAGGACCTTAAAAGACTACCAGTTTTCTGAAAAAAGCCGCACGACCTTGATCGTCAAGGAACCGATTGGCGTCTGTGGGCTGATTACGCCCTGGAACTGGCCTATGAACCAGATCGTGTGCAAGGTTGCACCGGCGCTGGCGGCAGGATGCACGATGGTGTTGAAACCCAGTGAAATCGCACCATTCGATGGCATTATCTTTGCCGAAATTCTGCATGATGCAGGCGTACCAGCCGGTGTCTTCAACCTCATCAACGGTGACGGACCTGGCGTCGGCACGGCATTGAGTCAGCACCCGGATATCGACATGGTGTCGTTCACGGGCTCGGCGCGTGCCGGAATTTTAGTTGCTCAGAACGCGGCACCGACCATTAAACGTGTCACCCAGGAGCTTGGCGGCAAGTCCGCGAACATCCTGCTCGACGATGCCGACTTCGAGAAAGCCGTCACAGCCGGCACAACATTTTGTTTTGAAAATACCGGGCAATCCTGCGATTCACCATCGCGTATGCTGGTTCCCAGGGACCGCATGGACGAAGCCGCCAAAATTGCGGCATCGGTCGCGGACGCAATTACCACCGGTAATCCACGTGATGAGGGCGTCGATGCCGGCCCGCTGGTTTCGCAACTGCAATGGGACAAGGTACAGAAACTGATTCAAACAGGCATCGACGAGGGTGCTACGCTCGCGGCCGGCGGCACGGGCCGGCCCGAGGGACTCGATAAGGGCTACTTTGTGCGGCCGACGGTCTTTGCTGACGTCAGCAATGAAATGACGATCGCCAGGGAAGAAATTTTCGGTCCCGTTTTATCGATCATCCCCTACGAAGACGAAGATGACGCCGTGCGTATTGCAAACGACACGACTTACGGACTGTCTAATGCAGTGTCGTCATCAGACCTCGACCGGGCACGACGCATAGCTGCACGGCTGCGATCCGGCATGGTCCATATCAATGGCGCATATCACGAATCGATGGCGCCATTTGGCGGTTACAAGCAATCGGGCAACGGCAGGGAATGGGGCACCCACGGCCTTGAGGAATATCTCGAGGTCAAGTCGATCTACGGCTACGAGGCGAATAGCTAGCGGACAGGCAATTTGCGAAACTCAAAGCGCGGCCAGCCGGTCGCATCAGTAATGGATTATCGGATTTTTCGAATGCGACGACTTCTCTTTCTTATGGGCGTCCTTGTCTGGGTCGCCCTGGCCAGTTGCACGGGGGATACTGCCTTTCCGGTTGCAACCGGCAAGGGCACGGTACGTGCGATCAACGCGATCAAAACAGCGCCCGGGATCACTTTCATGATCGAAGAGCGCTTGATCAGCGCGGTGGAATTTAAGAGCTCAACAAGCGCTCAACAATACGACGACCTGGAATACATCTTTAACTTCGAGGTTTTGTTTGCGGGAGACACCGAGCGTCAGCGAATCGCCAGTCAGTTTCTTGACGTTGTCAAAGACAAGGAATTCACGTTCATCATTGGCGGTGAACTGGCTGATCCCACGATTACGATCTGGGAGGTCGATGTGCGCGTCTGGTCCGGCACTGAAACCGTGTTCGAGGCTCGTTTTGGACACACGAGCGCCGAACTCGGCAGTATTGACGTCTACTTTGCAGCGCCCGGAGTTGCCCCTGCATCAGGACAGGAGATCGGCACGCTGTTATTCGGCGACGTGCTGCCAGCGGCCGACTATCCCGCGGGTGACTACGTCCTTATTTATACGGTGGCCGGGGATCCGGCGACTATCCTGTTTACATCCGAAGTCGTAACGCTGGCCGAGCAATCCGCGTTTACGATTAGCATGTTTGATGCCGATGCGAATGAGTTAGGTTCAATGTCCGTACGTTTATTCAGTACATCAGGTTCGAGCCAGGTGATTTTTGAAGCCGGAGTTGTGTCGACGCTGCGTTTTTTCCACACGTCGATGGCACTCGCAACAGCCGACATATACGGCGACGAGGCAGTCACGACTCTGCTCGTATCAAATCATGCGTTCGGTGACGTGACAGGAGATATTGCGGTTGCGCCAGGAGCTAACCTGATCACCTATACAACTGCGGGCGATACCGGCGTAATTCTGTTCGAGGATGAAGGAACGTTATTCCCCGGGGCACACTACCAATATTACGTCGTCGGCGAAACCGATGCACTTAGCGCTGTCTTGGCCATTCCTGATCGCCGCTCGGTTGAGACACGCGTGAAATTCAGCTTCCTGCATACGGCGACGAACCACGCCTCGATTAACGTATATGTCGTTCTGGCCAACACGGAAATCACCGATAAGTTGCCCATTATCGCGGCCTTGACAGTTGGCAGCGCCCCAGTGTCTATCAATCTTCAACCTGGCAGCTTTGACATGTATCTGACGCCGGCGGGCGAACAAACCATCATAACGGGCCCCGTGCGATTCGATTCTGCGCTCGGCGACATCGTCGACGTCATTGCGCTCGATGCGGTTGATCCTTCCAGCGCCGATATTGTGTTTATCCCGCTGCCCTGATCTCGCTGTTGGAGCCCGTCATACGGGCGATTCGTAACTGTAGGAGCCCGCTCCCGTCAAGCGGGATCGAGACATGCGGGCGATAACGGCCTTACCTGTAGGAGCCCTCGTGGTGGGTTCCTACAATCCTGCTCTCGTGCCTTCGATTAGCGAATCGACAACCGCAATCAGCGCATCTTCGTCGCTGGCCCCGGCCGCCCGCTCGCGCTCAAAGCGCCGCAATTGCCGGTGCGCGCTCGTGCCACGCGTCAAAATATCGCGCACAGACGAAACTTCCCTGGTGCAACCTAGCGCTTCTGCGTCTTCGGCGATCAGGTCGAGCATCTCTTCCAGCAGCACGTCGAAAGGTACGACGACACCCTTGGCGAGGTCGATAAGGCCTTCGTCGAAACTGTAGCGCATTGCACGCCAGCGATTCTCGCGAATCAACATGGGTGTATAAAGTCGCCAGCGTTGATTGGCCCGTCTGAGGCGATACAGCATGCGCAGTAAGCAGACGAGCATTGCCGTAAGTGCAATCGCATCATCGATGCGCGTACAAACATCCATGACGCGCGTCTCGAGCGTCGGATACCTGCCGCTCGGCCGCAGATCCCACCAGATTCGAGTGGAGTCTTCAATCAGGCCGGCATCCACGAGAATCTGCACATGCCGCTGGTACTCGGAATAACTCACAAATCGTTCGGGAATACCGGTGCGTGGCAAAGCATCAAATACCGTAAGTCGATAGCTCTTGAGTCCGGTGTCGCGCCCATCCCAGAATGGCGACGAGCACGACAAAGCCAGCAGATGCGGCAGGAAATATGACATCTGATTCATCAGGTCGATGCGCAATTCGTCGTCGTCGATACCGACGTGTACATGCATGCCACAGATCAGCAACCGCCTGGCGGCTGCCTGCATCTCATGTGTCAGCTCCTGGTAGCGAAGTTTCTGCGTCTGCTTCTGATCCACCCAACTGCTGAATGGATGCGTCGAACACGCGATCGGCGCCATGCCGTGGTTATTGGCGACATCGATGATGATTTTTCGCAGTCGCGCGAGATCGTCGCGTGCCTCCTGCACGTTTTTGCACACTTTGGTGCCTACTTCGATTTGCGAGCGCAATAGCTCCGACGTCACCTGGCTGCCGCAGCGTTTCTCGCACTCTCGCATCAGGCTTTCCGGCGGATCGATAACGAGACCGCGCGTTTCACGATCGACGAGCAAGTATTCTTCTTCTACGCCAATCGTAAATTTCGGCTCAGGCTTTTGCATCGCACTGTCCCCAGGTGGCCGATTTTTCTTACGCCCGTCTACGCTGAAATTCGTGCCTCGCGCAGCCCAATTCGCTCCGGTATCGACTCGATGATCCTGTGCATGATGGTTGCGATCTCGTCGACGCCCTCGACATCATCGATCAGGTCCTGGCGAATCTCAACTCCGACATGCGGCAAACCAATCGCCTCGGCATGCTGGTCAATGGTGAAATCCTGTGGCGCCTTGCCCGAATACGGCTCGTTGTCGCCGGTCACATAACCGGCCGCGCGAAATTCCTCGATGAAGATGTCGGACAGTCGTCGGTCCGCATCCCAAAGTACGCCTATCTGCCATGGACGTGATTCGCCGTTCAGGACCGGCGTAAAACTGTGCACTGATATGAACGCGGGCGGCGGCCCAACCGCCTGCAGACGCTCTATTTGCGCGTCGATGGCGTGATGATACGGCCAGTAAATCGCCTCTGCCCGGGCATCTTTGGCGCTGCGCTTGAGATTGCGATTGCCGGCCACGACAATGCCATCAGCAAACTCGAGAAAGGCGCCGGGGTCGAGCAACTCTCGATTGCAATCGACAACGAGCCGCGAATACTGGGCCAGAACGGCGGTCACACCGAGACTGCCGGCAATATGTTCGGTCAGCGCAGCGGCACCAATGTCGATCGCCAAATGACAGCGTCGCGCGAATGGATCGAGCCCAAGGTCACCAAGGGCTGCCGGAATACGGCAACTTGCATGGTCGCAGACGAGCAGGATCGGCACTTCCGCCAGCGGATTGAGAACGACGAATGGAGACGGATCGCCGCTGCACAGCAAAGGGCTTTCAGAGTTGTTCGTACTGTGGTTGGAGCCGTCTGGCATGCATCTAAGGAGTTAGAATTCTTTGCCGCTCAGTGTAACGTATCAGCGGCCGTACCATCATCAGGCGCTACGATCTGCAAATTGCATGTCGCCCCAGGGTGCAAAGGCTTGTACGGACGCCGGCCGGGCGATGTAGTAGCCCTGCGCATACTCGATGCCCAGTTCACCGAGCTTCTCGAGTACCTCTTTGGTCTCGACGCGCTCGGCAATCGTCTCGATGCCCATCGCATGACCAACCTCACTGATCGCCTTGACCATGCTCTCATCGACCTTGTCCTCGGCGACATTGCGAATGAAATGCCCGTCGATCTTGAGATAGTCGACGGGCAGGTTCTTGAGATACGTAAACGACGACAGCCCGGTGCCGAAGTCGTCAAGCGAGAACTTGCAGCCCAGCTGCTTCAGGGACTTCATGAAATGCACGACGCGCGATAGATTTGAAATCGCTGCGGTTTCTGTGATCTCAAAGCAGATCGCGCCGCGCGGCAATTTCTGCTTCTTGAGCTCATTGATAACATCTTCGAGGAATCGGTCTTCACTCAGTGATGTGCCCGACAAATTGATTGCTATCGTGTATCGGGCATCACCGTCTGTATTGCGGTCAGCGAGCGTCGACAGGGCTTCGCGAATCACCCAGCGATCGAGCGTCGACATGAGATTATATCGTTCAGCCGCCGGAATAAATCGATCGGGGTTGACAAGTTCGCCTTTCTCGTCACGCATGCGTAACAATATTTCGTAATGGCCCCGCGATTGCCCAGCGGTCTTGCCAATGCCGATAATTGGCTGAAAGAACAGCTCTAGTCGATCTTCCTCAACCGCGCTACTGATGCGCGAGACCCACTTCATCTCTTCATGGCGCTGCGCAGCATCGCTGCCCCGGTACAAGTGAACCTGATTACGGCCCATGTCTTTGGCCGAATAACAGGCAACGTCAGCCGAGCTCATGAGTGTTGCAACATCTTCACTCTCGCCGGTAATCATGACGACACCGAGTGAACAACGAATCGCTGCAAACGAATCTTTCCACTCGAAACGATAAGCCTCGATCGCGCTGCGGATTGCCTCAGCCACCTCGATCGCCGTTCTCTCATCGCAACGCTCGAGCAGAATGCCGAATTCGTCGCCGCCCAGCCGTGCGAGCAGGTCGGTCGAACGAATCTTTGCGTGCACGACGTCCGCGAGCTGTTTAAGCAAAGCATCTCCCGCGCTATGGCCGAAGGTGTCATTGATTACTTTGAATTGATCAAGGTCGAGATACAGCAACGCGTGAGTCTCTTCGGCATTGCCGCGCAATTTCTCAAGCGAATTCACCAATCGATTCTCGAACTCCTGGCGATTGATCAGACCTGTCAACGAATCGTGCGCCGCCTGGTAACTGAGTTGTCGAAACAGGCGCGTTTCTCTGCTGACGTCATGGAATACCATGACTGAACCGACAATATTGCCGATGCGGTCCCGAATCGGTGCGACCGAATCCTGAATAGGGATCTCGCCGTCGTCTGCCGTGATGAGAACCGAATTCTCATCGAGCGTGATGACGCGTCCTTCCCTGAGGCATCGCATCACCGGGTTGTCGATGGCGGCTCGTGTTTTCGCGTTGACGATCGTCATCATTTCGCTGACCGGTTTGCCGCATGCACTGCGCATGTCCCAGCCAGTCAGGTCCTGTGCGACGGGATTTATGTAATCGACACGGCCGTCGGCGTCAGTCGTTATCACGCCGTCACCAATGGATTGCAGGGTAACCTGCGCACGTTCCTTTTCCTCGAAGATGCGCGTCTCGGCGTGCTTGCGCTCCGTAATGTCGGTGATCGTGCCCTCGTGAGCGACCACGTTGCCATCATCATCGAAAACCGCATGTGAGTTTTCCAGTACAACGATCTCGCGGCCGTCCTTGCGGCGTAGCCGGTACTCGAAATTTTTGACCAGCCCCTGTGCCTCCAGTCGCGCGAATACGCGCTCGCGGTCAATGGGGTTGACGTACAGCAACGTTGTCCGACCGGCGGCCTTCAGATCTTCGACACTATCGTAGCCAAGCATCTCAACAAGTGCCGGGTTAGCGGTGATCCACTCGCCTTCACGCGAGGCGATATAGACACCGTCAACGACGTTTTGAAACAAACCACGATAGCGCCTCTCGGAGGTGCGCAACTGATTCTCATCGAGTTCCCGCTTGATCGCGATACCGGCCAGCCTCGCCATGCTGCCTAAGCTGTCGAGTTCCTCGGTGGTTGGGCCTCGCGCCTCGTTAATGTAGACATCGAGTGTGCCAATGATTTTCCCGGCCGCGCCATGAATGAGAAACGACCAGGCAGCGGCGATTCCAAGTCTGTCGGCTTCGCGCCGATGCGACTTCCACGCCGGGTCCTTATCAATGTTCAGCGCGAAGCTATCGTCATTGCGATGTACGGCCGCACCGCAGGTAATGCTGTCGGCGGCAACGTCAACAAAGTCGAGGCACAGTTTGAATGCATCGGGCAAGCTCGGCGCTTGCGCGACGTTGAGCATTTTATTCGTGGCATTGAGTTGCATGACCGCGGCGCGAAAACTATCGTCGATCATCTCGACGCAGCGGCAGATGGCACGCAACGTACGATCAAAAGGTATGCTCGTTGCGATCATCTCGAGAATCTTATTCTGCGCGAGATTAATCGTCTCGGTGCGCTTGCGTTCGCCGATATCGGTGATGGTCGCGCGAATTCGGCGGCGATCGCCGGATGGCAAGCGACTGAAGCGGACCTCACATGGAATCTCCTGACCCATCGAATCCACGTGCAACCATTCGAAAGTCGGGTGCTCGCCGGCGAGCGCTCTGTCGATATATCCGCGCCGCACACCGAAAGACGGCTGTCCGTCGGGCTGCATATCAGGGCTGATCTGCTCGGGGCCAATCAGCAACAAGCGTGCGCGTGACAGATTGAACAGGGTACAGGCCTTTTCATTGACATCAACGAGTCGATTTTCATCGACATCGAACACAACTATCGCTTCGGGCGCATATTCGACAAGAGCGCGATAACGCTCCTCGTTTTCCTTGAGTGCGTTTTCCACTTGCTTGCGGTCCGTCACGTCACGCAGACTGATGACATAGATCTTGCCCGCGCCTGCCTCGAGCTCACTCGCGTGGACTTCGGCCACAAAAGTCTCACCGTTCGCGCGAACTGCGTCGACCTCGCCGCCTGCGACTGTGACCTGCGTGTCATCAAGATTGGAAATAAAGGGTTTGATGAACCTGGCCAGCGTCTGGCCTTTGGCGGCAGGCAGGATGCGCTCGAGTTTCGAGCCGATAAGTTGATCGCGCGTCAACCCGAAGTAATGCGAACAAATTTTATTGCAGCTGCAGATAAAGCCGTTTTCACTGACGGTAAACAGCGCGTCGGTAACGCTGTCAAAGATGGCTTCCAGCGGCGTGATCGTGGTCAGCGACTGCGTGATAGTCGCCTCCATTTTGTCATAATGCTGGTCGACCAGTTCGAGCAATGCGACGAAGTCGGGTTTGTCGTTTGCAGACGACGCGGTCGTCTGTTTGATTGTGTCGCGCAGCTCCTTGTGCATCGGCCGACCCGTTCAATCCGTTGAGAGCGATTGCAGATTGCTACTGTAGGGTCAGAACGCGTTCGGCGTCTGTGATGTGAAGCCGATTTTGAAAGTTATTTTGGGAAAATTTTCCCGATTATGATCAACACGTTATGGTAAAATCGCCCTGTTGGAGCCCGCCCTGTTGGAGCCCGCCCGCTGTTGAAGCCCGCTGTTGGAGCCCGCCATGCGGGCGATATTATTAATATTCTTTGGCAGGCATCGATCGAATCAGCTCGCCGTTCTCGTCGGTCATCACCACACCATTTTCGGACACCGCACGCGTCGCGGCGCCAACCTGGATAGGAATCGCCGTAACACTTGAGAGCGAACCGTTCTCGGTCTCGACATGTGCCGATACGTTTAAATACAGACGCCCCTCGCGAAGCGGTATGACCGTGACCTGCTGCGAGGCGAATGACTGTTCTTTACCCGCACTCGGCGAAATCGAGACTGTTGACGATTGCGACTCCGGGAGTTGCAGTGCCGTCGCATCATTGACGCGGTAACTGACGTTGAAGGGTTGCACGCCGAGCGCCGAGGTGAATTGCAATTCAATGGCAAGCGGTTGGCCGATGATCGGCTGGCCGATGATCCGATAACTGATCTGCACCGGACCCCGCGGTTTGACTGTGTGCTTGCCAGAAGGTCCGGGCTTGAATGTCACCTCCGGCGCAGTCGTTGTGATCTTGGTGTCGTCGTTGTCGGCCGGCTGTGTCACAGCATCGTCACTGCACGCAACAAGTCCCAGGAAAAATGAAACAATGAGTGAAATTTGAGTCTGTCTTTTCATTCTTGCTCTCCGTGTTTCATAGCCTAGTTCGTCGCTTGCATTGTGATGTTAAAACAGATTTCAGTCTCATCTGGTTGCGGAAAGTCAACGGGTGAGTCAGGATCCGCGAATCGAAATTCAGTGATGTCCAGGACGTAAGTGCCCGGATTCAAAAAGTTTGTCGTCGCCTCTTCTCTGTTCGGCTCGCAGCTCAGTCCCTCCCAAAATGGTAACGCCCGAACACCATTGCCAAAGATCGTAACATCCGGATCGCTGTGTTGGTGAATATTTGGATCCGTATCTGGCGCCCTGGTGCAGTCATAGTCAAGTGGCGGAATCGACGGCGGGTCAATCGTGTCAACAACAATTCGATACCGCGACGGACTGCTTATATTAACGCGCAGATATCGATACTCGGACAGCTTGTTGCCGTCGCGCTCACTGTCGAACCGGCTGTTTGAACAAATATTCAACACCGTGCCATCGGCCGTGATGTCCGTATAAATCGGCTCCACATCAGGCGCACCATCAGCCAGATTCGCCTCATTCGTACCCCAGATATCGAGCCCCGCAGCGGTCATGTCCTCGCGTGCAAGCTGCGCATCGAGGCCCGCCTGGTCACCGGAGTTCAATATTGCCCGCAACTCCGTCGCGAAGGAGAAAATCGTTGTAAATGCCGCTGTCGTTGCTTGCGGGCCTGTCATGACATCGTAGATCGGCGCAAAGCCGATTGAAACCGTATCCGAACCAGCGCCGTCATCATCATTGTCGTCCCACATGTCGTAGATAAAACGTAAAACCGAAATCTCATCGTACCAGCCGCGCGCATCGTATGACCCTGACTCCGTACCGATACCGAAGCCACCGCTGGTTCCGGGCACGCCGGTATCGCAATACAGGTCGCCAAGGGCCATGCCCGAGAGCGCAGTCGCCCAGCCCTCACCGAACGCCAGCCGCGCATCGAGGCGGTCACCAACCCCATGCGCTCCACCGAACGAATCGGAACGCGAGAAATTATCTTCGAAATAATGGCCCCACTCGTGCACGATGACGTGATCGTCGAATTCATCGGTGTCATCTGTCGCATCGCCGACCAGGAACAGCGAATCGATGTCGCCACGGTAAAACGATGTGCCTAATTCACCAAGATCAATATCGCCGTTGACTGTGGCCGTGTTGTCGATGCTCCAGAATGCGTCTAACGGTGCGAAAAACGCGTCAGGATCGGCTGACTCGACGAATTTAATGACCGTGTAGATGCTGTCGAGAATCGCGAACGGCGCAGCCGATCGCGCTGAAATGTAGCTATTGCTATTTCCATCGATATCCCAGCCTGTTGCGGCCGTCAGGTCATGCGTAACGACACTCAACGAACCCGTATCAAAAGTGGCCTCATCAAGCACATACAGTGGTCGAGCATCGAGATCCGGCGGATTGCCGCTGGTATCGACGTTGTCGCGAACATCAACGTCCCACCGCGATTGGCCCGTTGTCTTCTTGAGTTCTGCCCGGACGCGCAGCCGCACCATCGTATTGGCATCGACATCGGCGAACGCATAGCCACCGTTATCATCCGACACGGTCGTGCCAATGACGACTCCTCCTGCGTCGAGCAACTGCACGGTTGCGCCACGAATCGGTCTGACCACCGTGACGTCAAAATCCAGTCCCCAGCAGTTCGGCTTGGGCGGCACGAACTCGTAACCGACCGTGCCCGATACTGCGACCATGGCGGCAGGTTCTTCAATCGTAATGTCGACGACATCGGTCGCATTGGCGGTGCCGTCACTGACGACCAGCTCAAAAGACAAGGTCTCGGGAGCGCCGGCAGGCACGTCGAACGCGTCGAAATTCGCCTGCGCCATCGTGTTGTTATTGATCGTCACCGCAGTGCCCGCGATCTGTGTCCACGAATACGTCAGCGTATCTCCGTTAGCGTCGAAGCCAGAGCCATTGAGACTGACATTGGTCAGCTCAGCCACGGTCCGGTCGGTGCCCGCATTCGCTGTTGGCGCTGTATTGCCACCGCCACTACTGCCCCCGCTGCTGCAGGCGGCGAGAGCGAGCATGGCAATGGCCAGGAGCGCAACGCGGGCTCGTGGCAGTAAGACAGGCCGATTAGTGGGGTATACGATCATGCGGTGCTGCATCGTGACATAACATAGTGCGAAACAAGTCCGAATTCAGATTGCCAGTATTGATAAACTTTGTCTCGCAGACGAGCGTAAGGTTCACATTTCTGACCTCTGTACAATAAATGAGCAAAAAAATATGGCCGACAAGAAAATTCTCGTGACCGGCGGCGCCGGTTATATCGGCAGTCACGTCGTGCGCCAACTCGGCAGCACCGGCGAGAACGTGATCACGCTCGATAATCTGTCGACCGGATTCGAGGCGGCCGTCACGGCCGGCGACTTCATTATCGGCGATACAGGCGATGCCGCCCTGCTCGATCGCCTGTTCTCCGATCACAGTATTGACACGGTCATGCATTTTGCGGCGCACACCATCGTGCCCGAGTCCGTTGCCAATCCACTCAAGTACTACGGCAACAACACGGCCAACAGCCGCACCTTGCTCGAACGCGCAACAGAACATGGCGTCAAATATATCGTGTTCTCATCCACTGCCGCCGTGTATGGCATCCCGCCTGGCGGTCATGCATCTGAAACGACGCCGACCAGCCCCATCAATCCGTATGGCACTTCCAAACTCATGACCGAGTGGATGCTGCGCGACCTGGCCCTTGCGGGCGGTCCCGGTTACGTGTCACTGCGCTACTTTAACGTCGCCGGTTGTGAACCGAGCGGCACGATCGGCCAGTCGACGCCCAAAGCGACATTACTGGTCAAAGTCGCCTGCGAGGCAGCCGTGGGCAGTCGTTCCAGTGTTGCAATTTTCGGCACCGATTTTCCGACGCCCGACGGTACGGGACTGCGTGACTATATTCACGTCGAAGACCTCGCGACGGCCCATCTCGATGCGCTGACGTATCTGCGCGATGGCGGCAAGCCGGCAACGCTCAATTGTGGCTACGGTCACGGCTACAGCGTTCGCGAAGTCCTGGCGGCCGTTGAACGTGCCAACGGCAAACCGCTCAACATCTCAGAAGAGCCCCGACGCGCCGGCGACCCACCCGAACTCGTCGCGGTTGTCGACAAAATTCATCAGGTGCTCGGCTGGACGCCGCAATTCGACGACCTCGACACCATCGTGCGCACGAGTCTCGCATGGGAACGCAAGATCGCAGCCCAGGACCCAAGCGCTTACTGGGCTGACTAGTACTCCGCCGATGCTACACTGCGACCATGAAATTCCACCGACCCAGATCGCTTAACGGACTGATTCTCGTAGGATTTGGCCTGGTCGGTTTGCCGCTGCTGGTCGCCGTGGTCTGGGCACTCTTCAACCTCGACCGGCTCGCAGAGCAAAGTGAGCGACTGGTGTTCACCGGTGTCGCCACGGCCGACAACAATCGCCTGCTGACGGAGCAACTCGGCTCACTGGAGCGCGTTGTCCGGCAATACGAGGTGCTGCGCAATACCGACAGCCTGCAATTGCTGCGCCAGGACCTTGAAACGCTCGTGGCCCGGCTAAGCGAAATGGGCTCACTCACTGATTTAGCGGGCGCGACGCCACTAAGCCTATCGATCGGCGCGGCCGCCACGCGCATTGTCGTAACGATGGAGAAAGCGAATCTGAGCGTCGACGAAGCGCAAGCAGCAATCGCCGAGTTCATACCATTGCGTCAAAGCGTAACCGAACTGACTGCAATCCTCACGGCATACGTTGACAGCGAACTTCGCAACCTGCAGGAGAGTACGCGCCATGCACAGCGCGTTTCGGCCTGGCAGGTCGCAGCGCTCGTGCCAGGAACGATCATCCTCGTTTTGTTTTTTACCTTGCTGGTTGCCAAACCCATTCGGCAACTCGACGCTGCCATCAATCAATTGGGCAAGAGTGGTTTTTCACGACCCATTGAAGTGAAAGGACCGAAAGATCTGGAACGCCTTGGCCGGCAACTCGAATGGCTGCGCGTGCGTCTCCTCGAACTCGCGCAGGAAAAAAACAAGTTCCTCAGGCATATGTCGCACGAGCTGAAGACGCCGCTGGCAAACATCCGTGAAGGCACGGAATTATTGCTCGACGGTACGGTAGGCGACCTCGATCAGCCACAGCGCGAGGTGGCGAACATATTGCGTATGAATGGGCTCAAGTTGCAGCAGATGATCGAGAATTTGCTGAGTTTTTCTGCCTGGCAAACCAAGACAGAAGTACTCACGCTGACTGACTTTCCGCTCCGCGGCCTTGCAATATCGGTCGCCAAGGCGCAGCGACTGACGCTGCAGGCTGCGGACATTCAATTGAAGCTCGAAGTCGAGGACATTATTGTGAACGCGGATCGCGACAAGATTCGCACTGTGCTTGACAATCTGATGTCGAATGCGATCAAGTTCACTCCAAAAGGGGGATTTATCACCATACGTGCCAGTCTCACACCAACGAGTTTCGTGCTCGAGTTTGGCGACACGGGGCCAGGAATACCTGCCGACGAAGTATCGCGAATTTTTGAGGCATTTTTCCAGGGGCGTCGTGAGCAGGGTGGCCAGGTCGCCGGCACAGGCATCGGCCTGTCGGTGGTACTCGAATGTATACAGGCGCATGCGGGATCAGTGCAACTGGTCGACTCGGAAGAATTTTCAGGCGCGCATTTCAGGATCGACATTCCGCAGAAACGCGCGGTGGCTCAGCAGAAGATGGCGGCGAATGCATAAACATAGAAGAACAACAACACGCGCTAGCCAAATCGCGGTGGCGGTTTGCATCGTTGCATTGCTGGGTGGCTGTGCGCAAACCCAGGACTGGATGTCCAGGTTTCGTAAATCGCCTGCAGCATCGGGAGACACAATTATACTCGGCGCACCGACTGCCGAGCAGTACCTGGATGAATTGTACGAACTCTCCGCAGGTGATCCCGCAACGCAGGCCGAAATATATGCCGACGCTGAATCAGGATCGACGTTAACGCCGAGGCCGCAAACCAATCTGCGCTTCGCATTGGTGCTCGCAACGCCAGGCCACTCTGAGGCAGATCCCGAGCGTGCCCAGAACATGTTGCGTGAATTGTTGACGCAGACCGAACTCATGACACCGGCGGAAATATCGCTCGCGACGATTCACCTGAAGTCCGTCGAAGAACTTATCGTGCTCAGTGCGGAGGCTCGCCGGCTACGCGCTTCGAACTCTCAGGCTGCCCGCACCCGGCAAACGGCAATGAGTCAGCGCCTGTCGATCGTCGAGGCTGAAAACCGTCGCCTGCGCCTCGAACTCGAAGCTGCCGAGGGCAAGCTCGAAGCGATAACCTCGATCGAGCGCTCGATACGCGAGCAGGACAAGTAGGTGTCCGCCATGCGCTCCGGTAAACGTGAATCCAAGGGCAAAATCCTGCTCGTCGATGACGATCCGGGTCTCCTGCGCCTGCTGAGCATACGGTTGCGTGCCGAGGGTTACGACATCGAGGCGGTCGAAAGTGCCCACAAGGCGCTCGCGACGCTGAATCGATTCAGCCCGGACCTTGTCATCACCGACTTGCGCATGGACAAGATGGACGGCATCGGGCTACTCAAGGAATTACAGACGCGCTCACCGGGCTTGAGAGTCGTCATCATCACAGCGCATGGCACGATCCCCGATGCAGTGCTGGCGACGCAAAGCGGCGCGTTCGGCTTCCTGACCAAGCCGATCGACAAAGACGAACTCATGGTGACGGTCGCCAAAGCATTGCGCGTATCCGGGTCGATTGACGTGGAAGAAGGTTGGGCCGCCGAAATCATCACGCGCAACCGGGGCATGAAAGAACTCCTGCAGCAGGCGAAGATGGTGGCCGCGACCGACGCGCGGGTGTTGATCACCGGACAAAGCGGCACGGGCAAAGAGCTCGTTGCAAGAGCCATCCACAACGCCAGCCCGCGCCACAACAAGCCATTCGTTGCAATCAATTGCGGCGCGATGGCCGAGAACCTGCTCGAATCCGAACTTTTCGGCCACGAGAAAGGTGCATTCACGGGGGCGATCCGCACGCACAAGGGACTATTTCAATCCGCGGACGGTGGCACACTATTGCTCGATGAGATCGGTGACATGCCGATGCACCTGCAGGTCAAATTACTGCGCGTATTACAGGAAGCCCAGGTGCGGCCTGTCGGTAGCACTGAGGCGTTATCGGTGGACGTTCGTGTCATCTCGGCAACGCATCGGAACTTGCAGCAGCTGTTGCACGACGGCAGTTTTCGCGAAGATCTGTTTTATCGCTTGAATGTTGTCAACATCAAGCTTCCCACACTTGACGAGCGCCGCGAGGACATTCCGCTGCTGGTCGCCAATTTCCTGCAGACGATCGCCGGAGAAGCGGGCCAGGAACGCAAAGTGTATGCGCCCGAGGCAGTCGAGATGCTCGTGACCGCCGAGTGGCCCGGCAATATTCGCCAGCTCTACAACGTTGTCAGGCAGAACGTCGCATTGTCGCGCTCACCCGTTATCAGCGGTGAACTCGTACTGCAATCATTGGGTGAACATGCCGGCAAACTCGCGTCTTTCAGTGATGCCCGTGATGAATTCACGCGCAATTACCTGTCACAGATTCTGCAAATTACGGTGGGCAATGTCAGCCAGGCCGCGAGACTCGCGAAACGCAATCGTACTGACTTTTACAAGTTGCTGGCACGCCACGAACTGAACCCCGATCAGTTCAAGACGCGTTAGCCTGCAATCACCCGGCTTGCGCGGCCTTCTTCGAATAGCGCTCAGCTGACAGATCATACTTGCTCATCAGGTCATACAGCGTTGGCCGGGTGACGCCCAGCATCTCGGCGGCTTTGGAGATGTTGCCGAAACTCTTGCTTAATGCGCTTCGAATGGCCTTGGATTCGGCATGCTGGCGGACTTCACGAAGATTGAGTGATGCACCTTCTCCATCACCGGGCACGATACCGAGATCACTTGCCGTTACCATTTTGCCGTCCGCCATGATGACGGCACTTTTAATCTTGTTCTCGAGTTCACGAACATTGCCAGGCCAGGCGAAGGATTCTATCGCGCGCACGGCATCATCGGTAAAACCGTTCAATGCCCGGCTCTGCTGTTTGCAATATTTCTGTAACAAAGTGCGGGCCAGAATGAGCCGGCCTTCCTCGCGGTCACGCAATGGCGGGATATTGATCGTGATTTCGCTGACGCGATAGTAGAGATCTTCGCGAAATGCACCGTGTTTGATCAGTTCTTCGGGATTCTGGTTAGTGGCACAGACGATACGCACGTCGACCTTGATTTCCTCGCGGCCACCGACACGTTCTATGACGCGTTCCTGCAGGAACCTGAGCATTTTGGCCTGCAACGAAAGCGGCATGTCGCATATTTCATCGAGGAACAGCGTGCCGCCGCTGGCGATCTCAATTTTGCCGAGCGTTTGTTTGTGCGCGCCCGTAAACGCGCCTTTCTCATGACCGAATAATTCCGATTCGAGCAGATTTTCGGGGATGGCAGCACAATTGATCGCAATGAAATTCTGTTCGCTGCGCGGGCTCAGTCGGTGCAATGCCCGCGCGATCAACTCTTTACCCGTACCGCTTTCACCCAGTAACAATGTCGTAACGTCTGTCGGCGCTATTTTCTCGATCATGCGACACACGGCGAGCATGCCCTCACTCGCCGCAACGATGCCATCGAGTGGCGATTCGTCGACCTGAAACTGCAGGCGGCGATTTTCGGTTTCGAGTTCGGACATATGGAATGCGCGATCGACGAGCAGTTTAAGCGTGTCGGTATCGACGGGTTTCTCGTAGAAATCGTAAGCGCCCTGCCCGATAGCGGTGAGCGCGTTCTCCTGATCACCGTTACCGGTAACGACGATGACCTTGGTGTGCGGCGCGAGCTTGAGTATCTCGCCCAGCGTCAGCAGACCTTCTTCGACACCCTGTGGCTTGGGCGGCAGGCCAAGGTCCTGCAACACGACCGTCGGCTCGTAACGACGCAGTGCGGTAATCGCGGAGCCGCGATCCTCGGCTGTGAAAACGTCATAGCCCTCGAAACACCACTTGAGCTGACTAAGCAGCCCGGGGTCGTCTTCAACAATCAACAGTTTGCGGCTTTTTTCGCTCATGAACTCGGCTGAAAGAGCGGGCCTGAGCCCGCGACACAGGCGTAATGGTGCCACGTTGGACGAGCACTGTGGAGGCTTTAGGTCACACTGACTTGTGTGAGCTGTGTCGGTCTGTCTGTAGGAGCCCGCTCCCGTCAAGCGGGATCGGGCTCCTACAGGTGGGTTATTGCAGTTGCGAATCATTCTCATTTGCATTAACATTTCGCCAAATGATGGGCAAGCTATTCAGCGCCATGCAAAACCACTTCAATTCTGCCGGTCGCGCCAGCCTTTGCGCGGCTCTGATTGCTGTTTGCGCGGCAGCAGCGGCGCAGGATGCCGACCCGCGACAAGCCGCCGAACTGATTGATACGGTAACGATCATCGGCCACGCGAGCGATGTGGCCGACGTGCCAGGCTCTGCCCACGTCATTGATAGCGAAGAACTCGACGTATTTATCGAGACCGACATTCTGCGTATGTTGCGCAGCGTACCCGGTGTGTACGTTCAGGAAGAAGAGGGTTTCGGGCTACGGCCGAACATCGGTATTCGTGGTTCAGGCCTCGATCGCAGCGCGCGCATCGCATTGCTCGAAGACGGCGTGCTGATCGCGCCGGCCCCCTACTCCGCCCCCTCGGCCTATTATTTTCCGACGCCGCGGCGTATGCATGCACTCGAGGTACTCAAAGGTCCTGCCGCTGTGATCATTGGCCCACGAACGACGGGTGGCGCAATCAACATGATTTCGACACCGATTCCGAAAGTCGCGGGCGGCAGGATCGATCTGCGCGTTGGTGAGTACAATACTAACGATGCACACCTGAATTTCGGCAGCCGCGGCGAGCGAGTTTCGTGGTTGCTGGAGACCGTGCAAAGCGCAAGCGACGGGTTCAAACACATCGACGGCCCCGTTGGCGGCAACACGGGCTTCGTGCTTGAAGACTACATAGCGAAGCTGCAAATCGACAGTGATCCTGGCGAAGCTGTGTATCAGAGTTTGCGATTCAAGACTGGCTATACTCAGCAAACATCAGACGAGACCTATCTCGGCCTGACCGAAGACGATTATGCAGTCGATACGAACCGGCGTTACGCGGCATCCGCGGGCGACGTTTTCGACAGCGAACACTCGCAGTATCAGCTCAGCTATGTTATCGACCCGGGTAATAAATGGCGTGGCAAGATCACAGCGTACCGTAATGACTTCAAACGCAACTGGTACAAGTTGCAGTCGGTCAATGGCATCAGCATCAGCGACGTGCTGCATGACACGGCAACGCATGACATTGCGCTCGGCTACCTCAAAGGCAACACGAGCCCCGATGATGCGATCACCAAGCGCGCCAACAATCGCAGCTATGATTCGCAAGGCATACAGGCACAACTTGAATGGGACTTCGGTTTTGGTGATAACGACATTGCGCTGACCGCGGGTTTTAGAATTCACAAAGATGCAGAAGATCGTTTTCAGCACGAGAATGCCTACCGCATGGAAGACGGCGCACTCGTGCTGACGACAGCGGGCGCGCCGGGTTCGACAACGAATCGTGTATCGCGTGCGAACGTGCGTGCGTTTTTTGTCGAAACCGAAATTCGAACCGGCAAGTGGATCCTGACACCGGGGCTGCGCGTTGAAGATATCGATTTGCGGCGCCTCGATTACTCGACGGCTGATCCATCACGCGCCCTGGGCCCCACGCGCGTCGGTGAAAATTCGGTCTCGGCTGTGATCCCGGGCTTGGGCGTACTGTATCGACTCAATCCTGCATGGCGCCTCCTGGCAGGCGTGCACAAGGGCTTCAACCCGCCGGCGCCGGGCAGTACGGCCGACGAAGAAAGCAGCCTGAATATCGAGGCTGGCGCACGTTACGACAACGGCAACTGGAGTGTCGAGTCGATCTATTTCATCAACGACTACGACAACCTCGTCGGCACCGTGACCGAATCAACCGGGGGCGGCGCAAACATCGGTGATCAGTTTGACGGCGGTGAAGTCACGGTCAGCGGACTCGAGTTCAGTTCGAGTTACGACTGGACCGTCGGCCGCATCGATGTGCCGCTGCGCCTCGACTACACGTGGACGACCAAAGCCGAATTCGGCAGCGCGTTTGACAGTGAATTCGATCCCTGGGGAAGCGTTGCGGCCGGCGATGAGCTGCCCTACATCCCGGAGCACCAGCTGCGTGTGTCGGCTGGTCTTGTGACCGGGAAGTGGCGCCTGAACCTGGCGGCCAGCTACATCGGCAAGCTGCGCACGATGACCGGCCAAGGCGCCTATGTTGCCGCGGAATCGGTCGACGCGCACGTGGTCTGGAACCTGATCGCCGCCTGGCAATTCACGCCCAGGCTCTCGACGTATGTCAAATTCGACAACCTGCTGGACGAATCCTACATTGCGGCGCGGCGACCGGCCGGCATCAGGCCGGGATTGCCGCGAACCGCGTACCTGGGGCTGACGTACCGGCTGTAACCCGCTGTAGGAGCCCGCCGTACTAATAGAATATTGGGCCAACCCTTTGGTGAAGAGCTAACAATCGGACCGGGCGATATCCAGCCGACATGAATAGCACCGTGGATATCGCCCGCATGGCGGGCTCCTACAGCACGATCTTGGTTGCCGTATTCGAATACACGCTCTCAACGCCTGCGGTATTGAACGCCGTAATGGCAAACTCGTAGGATCCGGGCACGAGGTTGTCGACGACGAACATCACGACGCCGGGGTTATTAATGCTGACAGAGTTGGGATAACTGCCCGGCGTCGTGCCCCAGTAGATCCGGTAACCTGCCAGATCAATTATCGCCGTGCCATCTTCGTTTTCGATCGGCGGCGTCCAACTGAGCGTCGCAGAGCCCAGGCTGATCGAAGTGACCGTGATCGAAAACGGCCCTAGTGTCACGCTGGAACTGCCATCGGTCACCGTAATCCTGATGTTGCTGGCGATACCGACATCGGCGTCGCCAGGCGTACCCGAGATGCCTCCGCTGGCCGTATTGAAGTTCGCCCAACCCGGTAGGTTGGCTACGGAGAACATCAGCGCGTCGCCGTCAGGATCGCTCGCGGTCGGCGTAAACGTGTAAAGCTCATTCGCGTTGACCTGTACTGGTGGACTACCCGAGATCGTCGGTGCTGAATTGTTGTGGACGACGTTGATGGCAAAAGTTGCCAGGCTTGCAGAAAATTCGCCATCGGACACGCTGATGACGATGTTGTTATACGACCCTGCGTTGCCGACTGTGGGTGTGCCGCTCAGGCGCCCGGTTGCGGTACTGAAGCTTGCCCAGCCGGGTCGGTTAACGATACTGAAAGTCAGCAAGTCCCCTTCCGGGTCTGCCGCCGACGGCGTGAACGAGTAATTCGACCCGGCGATGATTGACGTCGCAGGACTGCCGAAGATTGTCGGCGCCTGGTTGAAAGTCGGATCATCGAGCCCTGCGCGTACCGCCGTGTTGATCGTTGCGATGATCGCATCGTCAGCACTGGCAATCATGTCCAGTACGGCTGCCAGAGTCTGACGATAGTCGGCTGGCAACAGTGTCCGAATCAATACCGAATCCATGCCCGGTTGAACGCCACCAAATGCCAGCAGCAAGTCCGCAATCCTGGAATTGTTCTCGACCGCCAGGCAAGCGATGAGGCCAATGCGCACGGCATAGATCATTTCGCCGGTGACGTTGATGTCACCCGTCATGCGACTGGGAGACGACGCTGACACTCGCATGATCGCTGCATCCATCGCCGCCATCGCGTCCTGCCCGTTGACGTGCAACTCATCCTGCATTGACTCGAGGAACACCGCCACTGCAACGACCGTCGCGATCGCGGAGGTCCTTGGCTCAGTGCGCGTACTACCAACGCCGTCAATGATCGTATCGGTAAGGTCGGACGCAAGCGCACGCAGTACCTGGTTGCCTGACGTGTGTCGGCCATTCGTTAGCTGCAAGTCACGCGTACGCCGGATGATTTCGGCCAGCGATTCGGATGACTTGACCATCTCGGCAATGTTCGTCGCATCGATGCGGGTGCTCAAGGGTCCTGTATCGATGAGGGTCGACAAACCACTGCTCAACGCGGCAGTTACATAGGACTCAGCCGCCAAAATGTTTTTCGGGCTGAGCCCGCCAGGCAATTCGCGTGCAATTTCGACGGCAATGGTTGTGAAAGGATTTACGTTGGCGATCGTAATGTCATCGAACTCGACTACTGCTCCAGCCAGGTCAAAATCCGGCGCGTTGTTTGTCACGAGGTCGACGCCGCCGAGTGCCTCGATCGTCAGCGGATAATTCTTGGCCTTGGTGCGAATGGAAACGCCATAGTTTCCATTTGCGTCACTGGCAACCTGCGTGACCATTTCACCGTCGCTGCGTCGGATCTTAACCACTGCTCCAACAACAGGCCCATCGCCAACGCTGCCAGACAAACTATTGCTGATAACGACCTCTTCATAATCCTGGGAAAAACTACCGCCCTCCAGGCAACCGCTCATCGCGATCGCCGTCGCGGCGATTATTGCCGCATGGCGGATGTGCCTGATTCCCCGCGTTCCATGCATGGGTTGCGCTCCTGCTTGTATTCAAGCGGGCAACCCTTATCGAGGATGAAATTAGATCGTCAAAGCACAGGCATGAACATGCCGGAAGCAGTTTTTAACTGGCGACCCCGCTGTCGTAGGTTTAATCCCGTAGACCGGTGGCTTTGCGTCCCAACCTTTCGATTGGTTTGCCCTGTTTCAGTATTCGAGGGTGACCGTAGCACTAATCTCAGAGGAAAAAACCTGTCTCGAAAGTGCGACGGAGATTATGTCTACCCTGTGCCGGACCGATCTGTTGTAGGAGCCCGGTTCCTATATCAGATCGCTAACGTATTCCCCAATCGCAAGACAAGATGTCAACCCGGGCGACTCGATACCGATTAAGTTAACTAGGCCGCGCACACCGTGATCCACCTCACCCTGAATGACAAAGTCTGCAGCAGGTTTTCCAGGTCCGTGCAGCTTCGGTCGCACACCCGTGTAGTCAGGCGATAGCTTGCTCTCGTCGAGTCCGGGAAAGTAACTCTTGATCGCTGCTACGAATTCTGGCTTGCGACTCTCATCGAAGTCGTAATCGACTTCATCAATCCAGATTACGTCTGGCCCGAATCGCCCGCCAGATCATTCGTAGCATGAATGCCAAGTCCACCATCGATTGGCAGCGGATAAATCAGATGTTTGAACGGCGACTTGCCCTGGTAAGCGAAGTAATGCCCTTTGGCAAAATAATGCTGCAGGAGCCCAGGAAAATCGCCCGCGTGTCTCGATCCCGCCTGACGGGAGTGGGCTCCTACAGGAATCGATCCTCCCGCATTCTGTAGGAGCCCGCCACGCGGGCGATCTCCACTTAAGGCAAGCGCCTGCGCCCCAAGCCCCGCCGAATTAACCAGCGTCTTGCAAACAAACGCCGCATCCCCGCATTCGAATCGAAGGCCTTGCCCTGCGGTATTCAGATTCGTCACTTCGCTATTCAAGACGACCTCATTGCCATGCGCCTCGACGTCGGTTTGTAACGCCAGCATCAATGCGTGCGAATCAACGATGCCGGTTGACGGCGAATACAATGCAGAGACGCACTCGACGTTGGGTTCAATTTCGCCAATTTCGTCGGCGTTCATCATGCGCAAATCGTCGACACCGTTCTTTAGTCCCTGCTGTTGTATCTTGCGCAGCTTATCCAGCTCATCTTCGCGCGTGGCGACTATCAATTTACCGATACGTTGATGATCCACATTACGTTCGGTGCAATAGTCGTAAAGCAACTGCCTGCCGCGCACACACAACCGCGCCTTGAGCGAGTGCTCTGGATAGTAAATGCCGGCGTGGATGACCTCGGAGTTGCGGCTGCTTGAGTGCATGCCGATGCGGGCTTCGGCCTCGAGGACGATGACGTCCCTGCCGGCCAACGTCAGCGCCCTTGCAATCGCGAGTCCGACAACACCGGCACCGACCACTACGCAGTCCAGTTTTTCAGCCATGGACGCGGGGAACCACGCCCGCGACCAAGCACAGATCTTTCATTCGCACCCCTCATCGCGCCTCGGCGCGCGACAGAATGGTACCGCAGATAAGCTGGCCGCCCGGTGTCCGTGACTCTTATCCCGTATTCCGGTTAACGCTATTGACAATCATTCGCATTTGCAGTTAAATGACCCTCAAGCTTCTAAGTTGTTGAAATCATGTACGTCTGTATCTGTAACGCCATTACTGACAAGCAAATCCGCCAGGCGGCTGATGCTGGTGTGCGTAATATGTGGCAGCTACAGGCCGAACTGGGTGTGGCCAGCAATTGCGGCGCCTGCAAGGAACATGCAGCGGAGATCCTCAGAGAGAATCGCCAGCAAGCGAGGCGGATCGAGCCGGAAATTTATTGTCCGTCCGCAGCCTGAGCGCAACCTTCCACGATTAGATACGGGCCCCGCGTCGCGGGGCTGTGCAATCGCGAATGATTTTCGTTACGGAAAATCTGCTTGAATCCAGCCGTAACGCCGCTATCATGATCGCTCAACAACACTTTGCGCACGCTTATTGGAGCCCCCTATGAAAGGCGACGCCACCGTCATCGAGCACCTCAACCGCGTGCTAAAAAACGAGCTGACCGCGATCAATCAGTATTTCCTGCATTCACGGATGCTAAGGGACTGGGGCTTTGCCAAGCTCGGCGATCACGAGCACGAGGAATCGATCGATGAAATGAAGCACGCCGATTCGATCATCGAACGCGTCCTGTTTCTCGAAGGGCTGCCCAACCTGCAAGACATCGGCAAGCTACGAATCGGCGAAGACGTGCCTGAGATTTTGCAATGTGATCTCGACCTCGAACTCGACGCGATCCCAGACTTGAAAGCGGCCATTGCCTACAGTGAAAACCACAAGGACTACGTCAGTCGGGAATTGTTCGATCAGATTCTCACATCCGAGGAAGAACACGTGGACTTTCTGGAAACTCAGCTTGAACTGGTTGACAAGCTAGGAGTCGAGAATTACCTGCAGTCGCAGGTCTGAGAGTTCAGCCCGCAGGAGAAAGTTCCGACTCAAAGTCAAGATCCGCGGTCCGTGTGCCTGATAGAGGATAATGCTGACCGGCTACCGCAACAAGAGAATCGCTGCGCGCCAACGTCTTATCATTGCGCGCAACGGCCGCAGCAATCGAATCAGAAGCGATCGCGACGGCCTGTCCTTCAGGGTCAGCCAGTCTCTATCGTTTAATATTAGCGCATTCCAGCGTTTCGTTACGGCTCGAGCATCTTGCAGGGAGACGCTCGTCGCAGCTGGAAGAGGAAGTTCACAACGGACCAGATTGTCGAATGCGGCGGCCCACATCTCGCGCCACAAATCGGCGTCGCGGAGTTCGCTCTCGGGTTTTGACCGGCTGCGGGCCACGAAACCGGGAAGAAAGGGCCGGCCTGTCGGCTGTCCGGTCGGGGCATATCGAACGTTGCAGCTGTACCGTACTTCCTGCCTGGCCTTATTTATCGTTGCAGCGTGAAGCAGCCGATGGTCCATGAAGATGACGTCCCCTGGCACGGTCTCCAGGGAGACTGCAAACTCCGGGCATTCCTCGGGAAAACGCTCTCGCCCGGCATCGGACCGGTGCGACCCGGGGCAGACTTGCAAACAACTGGTCTCAAGAGTCGCCCGACTTAAGGGCGTCCACGCAACTATGACATCGCTGTCGTAAGCATCTCGAAATCCATACGGGGCATCGGCGTGCCACTTGGTATGCCCGACGTTAAACTCGTACAGCCAACGTCGACCTGGCAATAACTTCTGCACGTCTGCTGCTTGCGCATTGTCCTCGAATCCTAGCTTCATGTTGAAGTGGTAGATTGGCGATACTGAGATCTCTGGGCCGAGTACCGATTCCAGTGCATCGAGAATCTTAACGTTGCGCATGTGCTGGAATAGCTCCGGTAGCTGCGCGGTAGGATAGTCCGGATGCCACTGATAGTCAGGCGAAAACAGATTTAGAAGTGGATCAATGTGATCCATCACCCGTCCGCGACTCTTGCGAAGCAGGAGTCCAAGCCGCTCACCAAGCCGTGCGGTGTTGTCATTTATCCCGTAAACGGGAAGCAGCTTGTCCACCAGATACTGCACCGCCTCCTCAGACCACTCGATGCCCTTGTACGCGCAGAAGCGGCGGGCAATCTCCGCCAGTTGGTCGCGCTCCGGGTTCGGGATCGCAACCTTGTAGGCGATGCGACGGAGATACGCCTCGTCCATCAGGTCCTGGACGGTCAGGTTCGTTGAGAAGACCAGCGTCACGTCCAGCGGCAGGCGCACGATCTCGCTGGAGCCGAGGGCGAACGAATCGTAGCCCTGCTCCATCATGATCACCCAGCGGTTCAGGATCTCCTTAGGCGAAACCCGCTGCCGGCCCAGGTCATCGATGACGAGCACACCGCCCTGCGCGACGATGGAGAGCGGCGCGTTGTGCACCCCCTGGGTGGCGTCGTAGGTCATCTCCAGCGCCTCCCCGCCCATATCGCCACCGACGATCACCTGAGGGCGGCTCACCGGCAGCCAGCGCCGGTCGTGCCGGAGGGCCTTGTCCGCCCATACGCCCTCGGACTTATCTTCGTTGTCCACCTGCGACTTGTGGATGTCGGGGTCGAACACCCGAATGAGCTGGCCGTGGCCGTAGAGCGCGTAGGGGATGATCACGGTACCGGCCATGGTGCCGGCGATCGACGTCACGATGTCCGTCTTCCCGTTGCCGGACGGCCCGTAGATCATGAGTGCCCGTCGTGAGAAGAAGGCCTGGCCCAGGATCTCCACCAGCCGCTCTGGCAGCACCAGGTGCTCAAGCGCTCTCTGTATCTCCGCCAGCGGCGGGCGCTTGAAGCGCTTGATCTGCTCTTCGACCATGATGTTGTAGGCGCTCACCGGCACCGGCGCGACGCCGACGTAGCGGCTCCGTCCCAGCGCCTCGTGCGCCGCTGCCTTGCCTTTCTCGGTAAGCCGATAGCGAAACTGAATGCCCGACTGGGCCGAGCCGGAATCGACATCGCACATCCCCTCGCGGTTGAGGCCGTTGACGAGCTCATCGATTACGCGTGCGTGCAGGCCGATTACGTCCGATATGGCGCCTAGCGTGGGCATGTCATGCGCCCAGAGCGTCTTGAGCACCAGTTCCCTCAGAAATGGCTCAGGAATGCCCGTATCCTCAATGGTCACCGGAACGGGCGGAACGTAGAACCAGGGGTCGTTCTCTTCGTCCGGAGTTGCCGCCTCGGCCATGCTGTCCGTTTCCATGCCTTTTCGCCTCCTAACGGAATGTTCGGCACGCCGGGCCGGCTCTACAGGTCTTCGCGAATAGGGGACCGGAGGAAAGATCGCCGGGCGCCCGCTCCACCAAGGATCGGCAGCCCTCGACCGATACTAGACGGGAGGAACCGTGTGACCACAAACGCGCTCTCAGAACTCGGAAAGCTAGCGCTGGGCGCTGCCAGAACCTCACCCGCGGCTGATTCGCTGGTGCGGGCCATGGAGCTCGTGCGCAACCAGACCGGCGCGGTCGCCGCGCTCGTCTTCTACGGCGACCAAGGCCGCTTCGCCGGCTGCGGCGTCGGCGACGACCCCGCGCGCTACCCGGACCCAGCGCTGAGGTACCTGCAGCAGCGCCTGGTGCAACTGCGGATACCGCTTGCCTTTAACCTCGCGGGGGACGAAGTGCGCTTCATGACGCGGGCGGAAAACAAGCAACCCCGCGACTATGTAGCCTGGCTGGTGCCCACCGCCGATAGCTGGACCGAGCTGCTGATCCTGCGGGGGGCCTGGCCGCCGAGCGCCGTGCCGCCGCTGCTCGAGTTCGTCAATTCGGCCATGTCTGCCCTCACGATCATGTTGGAGCGCTTTGTGGGAGTCGGACTGAAGCAGCGGCTGGAGCAGCAGCTCGCAGCCATCACCAGCAGCGTCGAGACACTCAGCCAGTCGGCCGAAATCATCGGCTCCGTCGCCGCCGTCTACCCGGCGACCCAAGAGCTACCCAAGAACCAAATACGGGTGCTCAAGACGCTGGCGGCAAAGGCCACTGCGGCCATCGATGAGGTGCGGGCGCACCGCGACCTGATGGCGTCCCATCTGCGGCTGCAGGAGTACACAGGCCGCCTGGAGCGGGCCGTTCAGGTAGAGCGGCAGCACGCGACCACCGACGCCCTCACCGGGCTGATCAACCACCGGGGCGCCCTCCAGGCGCTTGAGACCACCATCGAAAGCGCGACGGCGGAGGACAAGCCGATGTCCCTCCTGCTGGGGGACATCGACGGCTTCAAGCTGTTCAACGACACGTACGGGCACGTGATGGGCGACGAGGTGCTCAGGCTTGTGGCCGATGTCTGTCGCAAGGCGGCGGAGCCGGCCGGAATGGTCAGCCGCTACGGTGGCGACGAGTTCCTGATCATCCTGCCGGGCACGAGCAAGAGGGCGGCGACGAAACTGGCCCGCCAGATCACCGACCGGCTGGGCAAAGCGGAGTTCCGCACCGAGTCGGACACTGCTGTTCCGATCCGCATGTCGCTCGGTGTCGCCACCTATCCCCAAGACACCAACTCGCCGTCACAGCTCGTCGCTACTGCGGACGCCGCCATGTACGAAGCGAAGAAGCGGCTGAAAGGCGCAAAGGGCTCGATCATCACCACACGGGAGGACACCACCTTCGGCGTGCTGGAGAGCCTCGTTTCGGCCGTGGATGCGAAAGATCGTTACACCAAGGACCACTGCGACATCGTCGCCGAGTACGGTGTCAAGCTCGCGGAGCGCATGAACCTCTCGGACCAGTCCAAGCGCGCGCTGCGCATCGCCGGCCTCCTGCATGACATCGGCAAGCTGGCAATTCCCGACGATATCCTGAAAAAGCCCGCCCCGCTGACCGAGCAGGAGTACGAGGTGATGCAGCGCCATGTGAAGATTGGGGAGGTGCTCATTCGCGAGGTGCCCCAGCTCAAAGACGTCATCCAGGCCGTCTCCTGCCACCACGAACGGTACGACGGCACCGGCTACCCCCGCCGCCTCAAGGGAGAGGAGATCCCGCTCCTCGGCCGTATCATCGCCTGCGCGGACGCCTATTCGGCCATGTGTCTCGACCGGCCCTATCGGAAAGCGATGCCGCACGACCGCGTACTGAGAGAACTGGTCGCTGGCTCCGGCATCCAGTTCGATCCGGAGATCACCCGTGTGTTTGTCGAGATGCTGCTGGAGGAGCAGTTGGAGAAGCAGCGCGCCGCCGCCTGACGCTCCTAGTCTCAGACGGCCGCCTGGCGGAGCTAGACACCAAGTCCAAAATCGCTACGGGCCACCAGTCCCTGGCACGGGCCAGTGTTTGCCTGCTCGCTGGCCCCATGCACCACCCTACCGCAGCCGCAGCCTGTCGCTAGGACTGAGCCTCTGATGTGCCTGGACGGCTCGCCCCGTGGCCGTGGCCTTGCAATGAAACGAAACAGGATAACCCGCGTTTTCACGGTGAGGTGGAATCACTTAGTCGAGGACGCCATCAGGGACTGCGCCGCATGGACTACTACCAACTCCTTGGCGTCGCAAGGAATGCTGCGTTCAGCGACATCAAGCGGGGGTATTGGAGTAAGGCATACTCTGCAGACGGCGACACCCGCTCGCTACTCAACGCGGCGTACGAGGTGCTGGGGAGCGCAGAGAAACGGGCAGCGTACGACGCGCAATTCCACAACGGCGGCGCGAGCCCATCGGAAGTCTGAAAGCCTGTCCACCCTAAAACGTCAACAGGCCGGCCATTCTCTATGGGACACTACGCATACACGCGACGGGAAGGGTCAACAATAGTCATTTTAGGGGTTGCATCGCAGACGGAAGCCCTTAGAATCGAATATGCCCCTAGGGGTGGTGGAGGTACATTATCCTCCCTACGGGGTTTTGGGTGGGCAGTCGATGGAAGCGGGGCCGGACGCTGCCCACCCCTCTTATCTCAGCAGCAGCCTGTCGGTTAGAATCTCTGGCGCAGGACGCAGATGTCAAGGAAGGAACCTCCTACCGAGACTCTAGCCTGCACCGCCGGCGCCATGCCGCCCGTAAACAGCAGACCTATCACGGGCAGATTCTACCCCCTACAGCCACCATGCAGCTCGCCCCTAGCGCGCCAGGCGGATGGCCCGGCTCCCAAGCCCCTGCGCATCTACCTTCAGGGCGTGGACGCGCTGCTGGCTTTATCAACGCGGTTTATGCTGCGCGGACGGACGGCTTCTTTAGCTTGCCACGCGAAGAGACGAGCAGCACGGGCAATCGGGACGCGCTCACCACAACATCGGCGACACTGCCCAACATGAGCTTCTGCAGCCGCTGACGGCTGCGCGTCGCCATGACGATGGCGTCTACGTTCCAATCGACAGCCGCGGTGTTGATCTCCAGGGCCGGCTCGCCGCGCCGTACCAGCGTCTTAACCGCCACACCCGCAACACGAAAGGTCTCCGCAATACGGCTCACGTACTGGGCGGACTCGCGTTCCTCGGCGGCTGCCTTTGTCGCGACAGGCGCCGTCATCACGTGGCAAACGACCACCTCAGCTTCCATCGCTTGCGCCAGCCCAATCGCATAGGGTATTGCTCGCTCCGATCCTGTCGTCCCATCGATAGGCACCAGAATTCTCCGAAACATCCGCACACTCCTATGAGCACTCCGAGTTCCCCTACGTCTATCGATTAATATCGGAGGGGTACACTCATCCCGTATCAGGACATACCCTGAGAGCTACGGCACTGAAAGACGCGTTCGATTCGCTTCGGCGCTTGATGCGCCCCGCTTCCCGCCGCGCTACCACCGCTCATGGTGGACCAGCTCCGCCAGCGGAGTGCGCGGGATCCCCCGGTGGAGCGACTCCTCCGATTCCGGGTACCCGAAGGCGAGGACCATGGCGACGCGATGCCCTTCCGGCACGCCAAGCGCACGAGAGGCGCACTCCCGGTCGTGCATCGCCACCGGACAGGATGTGATCCCCTCCTCCCAGGCGACTAGCATCATGTTCTGAGCAGCGCGGCCGGCGTCAAAATCGCCGCCGTTGGGGGCCAGCACGACGGCGACGAGCACGGGCGCCGCGGGCAAGTGCTGGGCGAACTGGCCACACGCCGCCAGCTCCGCCTTACCGGCCGCGTCTCGCAGCACGATGAAGCTCCACGGCTGGGTGTTCTTGGCGCTCCCCGCCATCCGGCCCGCCCGCAGCACGCGCTCAAGCGTCGCCTCCGGGATAGCCTGGTCTGTATAGGCGCGGCTGTCGCGCTTGGTCAGGATACAGGTGTAAGCGTCCATACCTTAGCCTTCCTTCCAGCGTACGGGTGTCACGGATTGTAGCATACCGACCGTCCGGACGAGCCGCCGTCCCTATGATTCAGTTGAATCACCCATTAAGAGTCGCGCTCTATCTGTCGATGCTGATCTATAGTAGAAACTCGAAAAGGGCCTTACGTGAAGCGAAACGAGACGGTCTCAGCTATTGCCCCCCTGTTGCGGAACCGCGTGCTGCGCGCGATCCTGATCGGCGCGCCGGGCATCACCGCCGTTGTCGCTATCCTCACCTCGGCCGAGTCCAACCTCGCGCTCGCCATCATCCTCAACGCGGCGGCGGGTATCGTTATGTCGATTGTGCTCTTCTTCGCCATCAGTCTCGTGGCGCGTCAGGTCACCAACGAACGCGTGGGCTTGGTGCAGGCGGCCGAGCAGGGCTTCTGGCACGCGCGGGCCCAGCGCCTCTCCATCCGAGATGATAACGGCCTCTACACCGATTGGTACATTCGCCTTCGGCTCCAGGAAGAGATCGAGCGCTCACAGCGCTACGGCCTCCACTTCTCTGTGCTCGTAGTGAAGCCGTCGGGGCTCAACCAGGACGCAGAGCTGTTCACGACAGGCGGCGAGTCCAGCGATCGCATTAGCCAGCACCTGCGCCAGTCTGACATGATCGCGCTGCTGCGGGACGGAGGCCTGGCCATCCTGCTGCCCAATACGGGAAGTCGCGCAGCCGCAACCGTGCGAAACCGGCTCACCAAAGCGCTGGCCTCAACGGAGGCGCAGGTCGGTCTCGCCTGCTTCCCTGAGAACGGTGACGCGTCCGGCGCCCTGCTGACCGCCGCCGCCGCCGCCGCCACCGAGGTAGGAAAGCCCAAGAGCAGCGCCGCGTAGCGCTCCCTAACGGCGCTGCCTAGCGCCCTTGCTTTCGCCCCTCTAACGCACCCCAGGTGACCACCCGCTCCACGGCGATCTTGATGACAGGCCGCCCCTGCAGCGGCAGGCCGGCGTACTGAAGATACTTGCGCTCCAGCAGGCGGAGGGCGCGTCGATGCTCGTCACCGCGCTCGATGAGCTCGGCGCGGCCGCGCAGTTGGACGTAGCCCAGCAGGCGCCAGTCCTCTTCGTACTGGTCGATCAGCACCTGCACCTGCGGATTGGCCAGGATGTTACGGACGCGTTGGAGCCGCCGGGGCGACACGGACTTCGGCTTTAGGTCGATCGGGGTGTAGATGCGGCCGCCACTGTAGACGAAGACGATGGGCACGACGTGAGGCCGGCCGCGGGCGTCGACGGTCGCCAGCCTGGCCACCCGCTGCGCCCGCAGAAAGCGCTCGATCCTTCTCGTTAGCTGCGCCATCGCCTCCATTCCTGCCGGACGGCTCCATAGTAGCGCACGCCGGTCCAAGTGGACGGGCCGAACGGCCCAAATGCCGGAATCTAGGCGAAGTTAGCCTTGACAAAAGAGTTTCATTAGTACATACTAATCTCAGCGCTCAGTAGACACGTCGCTGTGAAACATTACAACTGAGAAGGGAGTCGTGACATGGGCGCCGCTTTTCTCATCACCCTACGCGAGGGGCTGGAAGCAGCCCTCATCGTCGCCATCGTGATGGCCTACCTGCGCCAGCTTGGCCGGGCCGACCAGTTCCGCTGGGTAGCGGCGGGCGCCCTGGCCGGCGTCGTCGTGGCGATCGGCGCGGGCGCCGGGGTCTATCTGGCCGTCGGCGAGCTGGAAGGCAGAGCGGAAGAGTTCACTGAGGGCATCATCGCGCTGGTCGCTGTCGCCGTCCTGACCTGGATGGTCTTCTGGATGCGGCGTCAGGCGCGCACCATCGGCGCCGACCTCCGAGAGCGCGTGGACCGCGCGCTGGCGACGGGCGCTGTGCTGGGCCTGGCGGCCATCGCCTTCGTGGGCGTGGTGCGCGAGGGGCTGGAGACGGCGCTGTTCCTTATGGCCGTCGTCTTCGACTCCGGCGCGGGAAGCACCGCCGTTGGCGCCTTCGCCGGGCTGGCGGTGGCGATCGTGTTGGGCTACGGCATCTACCTAGGCAGCCAGCGGATCAACCTCCGTCTCTTCTTCCAGGTCACGGGCGGCCTGATCATCATCGTCGCCGCCGGCCTCTTCGGCAAGGGCGTGCACGAGCTGCAGGAGGCGGGGGCCTTCAGCACCCTCTACTCGCCGGTCTGGGATGTGGAAGCGAACCCGATCATCGGGCACGGGCAGTTCGCCGCCTTCCTGAAGGGGCTCCTTGGCTGGAGCCCGGAGCCGAGCATCGAGCAGGTGCTGGTCTGGCTGTTCTACATCACGACGGCCAGTTGGTTCTTCTACCTGGACGGCCGGCTGCCCTTCGGGCTGACGGCGAGGCTCTCCTCGTTCCGCCTGCCCAGCCGCGCTGCCGTGGCAGCGGAGGCGGAAGCGCCCTCAGACACGGTGGAGTAGCGTAGCTCCCCCGCGCCGGCGAAGCCAGCACCGCCTACTCCGGCAGCAGCCGAGCGAAGACCTCGTTCCCCAGCAGGCGGCCCCACTCCGTCAGGCGTAGCTGCCCTTCGACGATCTCGAGCAGGCCCACCTCCAGCGGCTCCCGCAGCCTCTCGCCGAAGGCGTCCAGCGCCTCCGTCCCGAAGCGCTCCCGGAAGCCGGCCAGGCTCACCCCTTCGATGAGGCGCAGGCCCAGGATTAGCGTGTCGGCCATCGCCAGCTCAGGCGTGATCGTCTCGCCCATGATGACCTGGCGCATCGACGTCTTGCCGTCGACCGCGGCGGACGCGTCCGGGTGGGTCTCCTTCCACGACTCCTCCACCAGCGAGAGGTACTGCGACGGCAGGGCCGCGCCGGCGAAGCGCACGCCGCCCAGGTAGGAGTGGGCGCCGGCCCCCAGCCCCAGGTACTCGCGGCACGCCCAGTAGGTCAGGTTGTGCTCGCAGCGATAGCCCGGCAGCGCCCAGTTCGAGATCTCGTAGTGCTCGTAGCCGGCGCGCGCCAGCCGCTCCTGCGTCCACTCGTACTGATCGGCCTGCGCGTCGGGGTCGGGTGGCGCTGTGCGACCGCGCGCCACGTCGCGGGCCAGGGGCGTCCCCTCCTCCACCGTGAGCGCGTAGAGCGACAGGTGCTCCGGCGCCAGCGCCAGCGCCTCCTCCACGGTCGCCTGCCAGCGATCCATCGGCTGCTCCGACAGCCCGAAGATTAGGTCCAGGTTCAGGTTGGCGAAGCCGGCCGCCCGCGCCGCCCGAACCGCCGCCCTCGCGTCCTCCGCCGAATGGAGCCGGTCCAGCGCGCGCAGCTCGTCGTCGTGGAAGCTCTGCACCCCGATGCTGAGGCGGTTGAAGCCGCGGTCGAGCAGGCCGCGCAGGTAGGGCTCGTCCAGCGAGCCGG